>PNHW01000009.1 GCA_002871995.1 Gleimia europaea | reverse complement strand
TGAACTGTCCCCCGGAAGTTGGACTGATTTATTCAGTTTTTCTTCCGGGGGATTTGTATGCATCCGAGATCTACGTTGACTCGTGAGCAGCGCGCGGCGCTGGTGGGTTTGTTTGAGCAGGGTTTTGGTTACAAGAGTGCGGCTAGGCAGGTTGGTGTTGGTAAAAAGCCGGCCAGGAATTTGTATGATCGCTGGCAGATTCGTGGCAGTGTTGTACTTGTGAGAAAACCAAACACTAGTGTTTATCCTTTTGAAGTCAAGCGTGATGCAGTGTTGCGTTTCCTTGCTGGTGAATCTCGTGGGAGTATTGCTAAAGATCTTGGACTATCCAGGCCAGATTTAGTGAGGCTCTGGGCTCGGATTTATGAGCAGCAAGGTGAGGACGGGTTACGTCCTAAACCTAAAGGCAGGCCTGCTAAGTCTGGGTCTAAACCGAGTAAGCCTTTGTCTGAGACTGAGCAGTTACGCCGTCAGGTGGAGTATTTACAGGCGGAGAATGCTTACCTAAAAGCATTAAGGGACTTGATGCGCAAAGAGCAATAACTCGCACCCGAGTGGTTGCAAGTCTCAAGTCCCAGTATCGTCTTGCGGATTTACTCCAAGCTGCTGGCCTTGCCAGGTCAACGTTTTACTATCACCAAGCCCGCCTTGATGCTCCTGATAAGCACGCTGGGCTCAAACGTGAGATCAAGACCGTGTTTGACCAGTCCCACGCACGCTATGGTCACCGCCGCGTCAGGCTAGCTTTGAAACGTCAAGGCATTTGCGTATCTAGAAAACTGGTAGCCAAACTAATGAAACAAGAACACCTAGTGTGCCAGGTACGTAAGAAAAAGCGTTACAACTCTTACAGATCCAACCAATCCAACGCGGCTGGCAACGTTCTTAATCGTGATTTCACAGCTACCAAGCCGAACCAGAAATGGGTCTCAGACGTCACTGAGTTCAGAGTAGGAAACCAAAAACTGTACCTGTCACCAATCATTGACCTGTACGACCACAGCGTCATCTCCTACTCGATTAGCGCCTCACCAAACCTAGAACTCACCAACTCTAGCCTGCGCAAAGCCTTACACCAGGCGCAGCCAGGACCGGGCATGATCATGCATACGGATCAAGGATTCCAATACCAACACCACAGTTGGAAAGCCCTACTAGCCAACTACAACGCTACTCAATCCATGTCCAGAAAAGGTAACTGCCATGACAACGCAATGGCAGAAAACTTCTTCGCTCACCTCAAAGCAGAACTGCTCTACCAACAAGCGTTCACCAACACCGAAGACCTAGCCAATCAAATACAGGACTACATCCACTGGTACAACAACCAACGCATCCAACAACGACTCGAGGGCATGACCCCGAACGAATACCGGAATCATGCCCTCGTAGCCTAAGAACCCCTACTATTAAACTGTCTAACTTTCAGGGGACAGTTCA
>PNHW01000008.1 GCA_002871995.1 Gleimia europaea | reverse complement strand
GCATGACCCCGAACGAATACCGGAATCATGCCCTCGTAGCCTAAGAACCCCTACTATTAAACTGTCTAACTTTCAGGGGACAGTTCAATTACTCGGGGCCGCGTCTCATATTGGGAGGAAAATCTGGCTACTTCTGCGCCGCTGCGGAGGCGTCGATTGCGCCTTCAAGCAAATCGTCAGAGAGGCCGTAAGCCCAGTGCAGAAGAGAAACCGGGTGAATCATCTTCGCACCGGATCCCTTTGCCAGCTGCCAGCGGCACGTTTCCGTGTCACAAGCTGCAAGGTCGGGGTTGTTGCGGCGAATGAAGTCAAACACGGGCTTGCCAACAGCCTCGGCAATCTCGCGCTTCTCCGACTTCATGCCGTACGTGCCCGCAATACCGCAACAAGGCTGGTTGGACTCTACTACCTTGACGCCCGGGACGAGCTCCATGAGCTCCACGGCCGGCATACCCATAGCCTGGCTCTTAACCTGGCATGGCTGGTGGTAAGGAATCGTCATATCCAGGCGGCGCAGGTCCTCAACGGGGAGCTCACCCTTGTAGTACAGGTCAAGGAGGAACTCAGAAGTTTCCACGGTGCGTACCGCAACTTCTTCAAGACGAGGATCATCAAGACCCATGATTTCCTTAGCCTCGTGCTTCAGCATGCCCGCGCACGAGCCGGACGAAGACACGATGGTGAGGTCCTTACCTTCCGAAAGGAGGGCGTCACACAGGCGCAGGACCTTCTTGGTTGCGCCGCCGAAAATGCCGTTGGACTGCTCAGCCAAGCCGCAGCATCCCTGCTCTGGCACCAGAACCTCGTAGCCGAGGTGTTCTAGCAGCTCGATGGTGTGCTTCGAAGTCTGGACCTCAAAGTAGCCGCCCGCACAGCCGTGGAAGAACACGATCGGACCGCGCGGCGCCGGGCCAGTTGGAGCCTTGCGCTTCTTCAACCATCCGCGAAGCGACTGGTTGTGCGCGGTAGGCATAGGCGCTCCCTCGGAAACGCCAACAACAGCGGAAACAACCTTGCGCAGCGGTTTGATGCCAAGCGCGGCATTCGCAATCGGGGCGAACGGGGTCATTACCTTGCCCATAAGGTCGGTCTGCGTGATTAGGCGGTCGCGAATCGGCATGCCGTTCTGTGCCTTCATAACCGCGCGGGCCTGCGCGTTGATCTCTGCGATCTTCACGCCCTGCGGGCAAACCATGGTGCAAATACCGCAACCCGAGCAGTAGTCCAGCGAGTGGTCCACCGACTGGCCGTGGCGGAAACGCTCGGCCTGCGGACCCACAAACTTAGGTCCGGGGAACAGCGGAGTTACACGGGCCACCGGGCACTGCGTCTCACAGATCGTGCACTTAACGCAGTTATCTAGGGTTGCGCGCGCAAAGTTTTGCTGTGCGAACTTCAATGCGTCACTCATTACTTACCTCCGAGAATCGAATCGGTTGCCCGAATCATCGAACCAAGAGCAATGCCTTCGCCCGACTTCTCTCGCCAACGCTTAGCGCCAGCAATCGTTCCACCAATTACGCGTACGTTGTCGTACACAACCTTGCCGTCGTGGTCAACCGGCCTCATATCGCTATCAACCGCAACGCCTACCTTGAACAGGTTCTGCTCCTCGCCCCAGTAGTTACCATGTACGAGGTCTGGCAGTTCACCACCCGTCACGGGCAGACCCAGCGCGCGCTCAAAAATCTTGCCGTAAGAATCCAGCGTGATTGCACCGGACTCGAACCCGCCGCCAGCCAGGACCACGTTGTCGCAAGCAATCTCACGGCCGCCACCAGCGCTGTCGGTGATCACGTGGGTGACACGCTTGCCATCCGTCTTAACGCCGGTAACTTCAGCGCCGAGCATCAGGCGAATACGCAGATCCTTGACCCGCTGCGTGAGCTTCTGGTTCAGCCTCATTCCAGGAACCGACGGGGGCTGTAGAGCGATCTCAAACACCGGGTGTCCCAGGAGTTCGCGGAACTGCTTCCACACGCCCTCGCCGTTTACGCCGAGGATTGCTGGAAGCGCTACGACCTCACCATCTTCAACGTGCGGGCGGATTGTGTCGGCAAGCTTGCGGAGCAAAACCGGGTCTTCCAGCGCACGTGCAAACGTGAGCGCCGTTGAATCGATTTCACCTTCGCGGACCTCGAAGTCCAGCATTAGCGTGCGTGCCTTGATCTGCTGGCCGCCAATCTCTTGGCGCTCCAGGTTGCCCGCCACAAACTCGGGGAAGAAATCCTTCATCTGTCGGAAGCCAACCACCAGGTAACGTTTGCCCGGCTCGATCGCTCCCTCCATCATTGAAGGCTGCACGATGCAGGTGGGACGCATTGCGCCAATAGCCGAGGGCAGTAACACGTTCTTTTCAACGTCACCAACCAGTAGGCCTTCGCCAACCTCGTCCATCACGAACTTAACGCCCTCGCGAACCGCATCTGCGCCAATAATGGAGTACGGGTGATCGCCTTCCGGGGCGCCCTTTTCGAACTTATTCTCCGCGATTGTTTCAAGCGGCTTTTCAAGACGATCCGGAGCGTATCCGAGAACGTCAATCGTGCCCTGTGAAAGCTGCAGGCCGCCGATACCTTTCGAGGCCAAAATGACGGGTTCGCCGGCCTCGCGAAGCCGGATTGCTGCGGTAAGTCCCGCGATACCCGCGCCAATAACTACCGTTGTCATCGCACTGCCTTACTGTTGTTCGAATCGTCCGCCGTGGGAAGGTGCTCAATGTCGTAAATGCCCTGGAAAATCCAGTCATCGAGCGCCGTCTGTCGAGCCTGACGCCCGTACAGGATCGGCCACAAACCAATCCACCTATTCTTCAAGAACAAGCGCATAAGCTCCGTAACATGAGCGGCATCGCCGCGCCCCATCTGCTGGGTGATACCCGCTGCGCGCATAGAGCAGAAACCGCCCTGACATGGGCCCATGCCTAGGCGAAGCTGGCGACGCAAATCGTCAAACGTTGCATCCGGCTGCGACTCAAGCAAGGTTTCAAACATCTTGCGGTTCATGAGCTCACACTCGCAAACAATCTGCGCGTCAAAGCGGTCACCCTCACGCTCTTCGAGGCGGTGAGTGACCTCGTAGTTGTCACCGCGTTCCGTGCCCGGCATGATCTCTTCCGCCGTGCGGCAAGGACGCCAGTCGTCCATCTGGCGGCACATCACGTCAACAACGTTCTTAGCCATCAAGCGGTACGTGGTGAGCTTGCCGCCAGCAATCGTAAGCAGGCCGCCGATGCCGTCGCGAGTGGAGTGGTCGATGATCGACATGGTGCGCGACATGTGACGAGTGTCCGAAGCATCCACGCGGCTATCCCTAACGAGCGGACGAGCGCCCGCCCATGCGTGCACCGCACGTGCCTCGCGGAATCCTGGAATAAGAGCTTCACCAGCGTCCAGCATCTGCTGAACTTCGTTGCGTGGAATCTCCAGGTGATCCGGGTCTTCCACCTTGACATCCGTGGTGCCAATAATCGAAACCGTGTGGACCGGAACGATGATGTCGCCGTCTGAGGGGTAGATACAGCGGTTCACAACCTGGTTTACCAAGCGGTGGTTCATAGCGATCATGATGCCGCGGCCCGGAACCACGTCCACGCCGTGCGCGCCAGCCATCGCCGCAATCTGACCAGACCAGGGGCCACCAGCGTTGATCACAAACTTACAGTTGATGCGAACGTCCTCACCGGTCTTCATGCCGTGGGCGTGAACCGCGATCACCTGGTTGTATGCGGTCTCGATCTTCTCCACGCGGTGGTAGGTGAGGACCTCGGCGCCGTACTGCTTTGCGGAGCGGATTGCGCCCCACAGCATCGCCCAACCATCAACCGTCTTGTCCTTCACCTTGAAAGCGCGAAGCAAACCCGGGTTTAGGCGGGGTTCTTGCGCAAGCGCCTCGGACGGTTCGATTTCTTCGGTCCACACGCCGGTAGACTGAGCGCCGGCAAGGAACTTGTCGCCAAACTCGGGATCATCCTCCGGCGTTACAACGAAGAGGCCGCCCGTGTCCTCCACTGCATCCGGGTGCAGGTTAGCAATAATCTCGTTTTCTTCAGCGCACTCGGCTGCCGAAATCGGGTCTGATACGACGTATCGGCCACCGGAGTGGAGGAGTCCGTGGTAACGGCCCGTGGTGCCTTGGCCAATATCGGCGCGTTCTACCAAAACTGCTTTGAAACCACGCATTACGAGGTCCCTCAGCACGCCGACACCGGTTGCTCCACCACCGATAACAACAACTTCTGTGTCGAGTTTCTTCATTGATCACTCCTGGTCATCAGGGAGTGGCCGCACCCGCGGCCACTCATCTCACCTCAAGGCTAGGACGAAAAGCATTCGCTAATTGCCGATTTTCGGATTCTCAATGCTGCCTGCTATCACTGAAAATATGTGCAAGTTAGTTCTTGTGTTTTCCCTGTATTTACGGGGATTTTGAACTTTGTGAAACTCGGCTGTGCACACATGGGTGAGGTTTTCGTGTCTCGTCGTGCACGTTTGTGAACGGCCAAGAGCGGCTATTTATGAAACGAATGACTTAGATAAATCGTGATCGCTGTCTCTTGAGAGGTCAAAAAAAAACCTGCTCGAACGAATGTGCAAAAAGCTGTGGCCCCGAAAAATCGGGGCCACAGCTTTTTGGGAACTAGGAGTTACGCGTTGCGAACGTCCTCGTCAACCCAGTCGAAGGTGCGGGTTACTGCCTTCTTCCAGAGGCGGTAAGTGCGCTCGCGCTCTTCCGCATCCATCTTCGGCGTCCAGCGCTTGCCCTCAGACCAGTTGTCGATAACGTCCTGCTCACCCTGCCAGAAGCCAACCGCAATACCAGCTGCGTATGCAGCGCCAAGAGCGGTGGTCTCCGTAACCTTCGGAGCAACAACGTCTACGCCAAGCACGTCAGCCTGGAACTGCATGAGCAGCTCGTTAGCAACCATGCCGCCGTCAACGCGAAGCTCGGTCAGGTCAACGCCCGAGTCAGCGTTCATAGCGTCAAGAACTTCGCGGGTCTGGAACGCGGTAGCCTCAAGGACAGCGCGGGCGATGTGGCCAGCGGTGTTGTAGCGCGTGAGGCCAACGATGGCGCCACGCGCCTCGTCCTTCCAGTACGGGGCGAAGAGGCCGGAGAATGCCGGAACAAAGTAGACGCCACCGTTGTCCTTAACGGACTTAGCAAGCGGCTCGATTTCCGGAGCGGTGTGGATCATGTGCAGGTTGTCGCGGATCCACTGTACGAGCGAGCCGGTAACAGCAATCGAACCCTCGAGTGCGTACTTGGTTGGCTGGTCGCCAATCTTGTAGCAAACGGTGGTCAGAAGGCCATTCTCGGACTGAACGGGCTCTTCGCCGGTGTTGATAAGCATGAAGCAACCGGTGCCGTAGGTGTTCTTAGCCATGCCCTTTTCGAAGCAAGCCTGGCCGAACGTTGCAGCCTGCTGGTCACCGAGGATACCCGCGATCGGGGTGTCGATGATCAGCGAGTTCTTCGAACCATAGCCGTAGACCTCCGCAGAGGAGCGGATCTCCGGAAGCATCGACATCGGGATGCCCATGTCAGCGCAGGTGTCCTCGCGCCACTTCAGGGTCTCGATGTCCATGAGCATCGTACGAGAAGCGTTCGTCACGTCAGTGACGTGAACACCGCCATCCGGACCGCCAGTGAGGTTCCACAACGTCCAGGTGTCCGTGTTGCCAAACAGTAGGTCTCCAGCCTCGGCGCGCTCGCGAGCGCCCTCTACGTTGTCAAGAATCCACTTGATCTTCGGGCCGGAGAAGTAGGTGGAAAGCGGGAGGCCACAACGATCGCGGAAACGATCGTTGCCCTCATCACCGGCGAGCTCGCGAACGATCTCAGCCGTACGCGTGTCCTGCCAAACGATTGCGTTGTAAACCGGCTCACCAGTGTTCTTATCCCAAACGATCGTGGTCTCACGCTGGTTGGTGATGCCGACAGCGGCGAGGCTGTGGCGGTTGATAGCCGCACCTGCCAATGCGGAGCCAATGGCCTGATGGATGTTGTCGCGAATCTCAATCGGATTGTGCTCTACCCAGCCGGCCTTCGGGAAAATCTGCTCGTGCTCGAGCTGTCCTACCGAAACAATCTCACCGTCGTGGTCGAACACAATTGCGCGAGATGACGTAGTGCCCTGATCAATGGCAAGTACGTACTTCTTTTCGCTCATGTTTACCTTCACTTCCTTGTGCAAACAGTTGAATGAATGGGCGAATCAACAAGCGTTGACCTGCGTCGCTGCACCTTTGTGCCATGCATCACGAAGTCTATCGCTCATCGTTGAGACTTGCACTACAAACCGATCAGGTCACCGGTTTGCAGTTAGGCTCCTTGAATGCGCTGTCTGGTCATCAGTAAGCGACATCGATAGCTAGTTGTATCCCAATACTGTGGTCTAGATTGCAGGTATGAACCCCTAACCTCCTGAATTGAACAGCCGTGCATGGCAAACTATGAAGAATGAGCATACGTGATAACGATGCGCACGAGGCCGCATCAATGTACTACCTACAGGGCGAAACCATGGAGATGATTGCGCGTCACCTCGGGGTTTCGCGGTCCTCTGTTTCGCGACTGCTGGCATATGCCCGCGAATCCGGCCTGGTCCGCATTACCGTAGCGCCGGCGCCCGGCGAGCGCGGCACCCTAGCTGGCGAGCTCAACCAGATTTTCGGCATCCGCTCAACCGTGGTGCGTGTGCGCGACCACGACACCGGCGTAAACCGCCTCGACTCGGTAGCTAAAGTTGCGGCCGAACGCCTGCTCGACTTCATCCACCCCGGCAGTAAGATCGGTATCGCATGGGGTAATACCACCGCCGAGGTTGCCCGCAACCTCACGCCGGTGAACATCGACAACACAACGGTTGTGCAAATGAATGGTGCGGCAAGCGCATCAGGCACGGGCGTGAACTACATCGATACCACCATCTCGCGGGCGGCAGACGCTCTTGGGGCATCCATGGTGCATTTCCCGGTGCCCGCATTCTTCGACTATGAAGAAACAAAAGAAGCGATGTGGCGGGAACGCTCGGTGAAGAGCGTAGTAGACCTCATCTCGAAGGTTGATGTGGCGATGTTCGGCGTAGGTGCCTTTGGGGGAGACGTGCCCTCGCACGTGTACTCCGCGGGATTCCTCGACCCAGCTGAAATGGCGGAAGCACGTAACGAGGGAGTGGTGGGAGACATTTGCACCGTCCTCATTCGCGAAGATGGCTCTTATGAAGACATGGCCATTAACCGGCGCGCGTCCGGCCCCACCCCGAAGCTATTGAAAACTATTCCCACGCGCCTGTGCGTGGTAGCAGGAGAGGCCAAAGCAATCCCCCTCATTGGCGCGCTACGCGCCGGCGTTGTCACCGACCTGGTGGTTGATGACCGCACCGCCCGCCGAGTGTTGGAACGTGCACGCACCACCGGCCTGCGTTAGCCATACTGGAGGGGATGCTTAACCAAACCATTCAGACCGCTGCGGGGCAAGTGCAGTTGCGCTTTGCCCGCCCGGCTGATGCTCGCGCGATCTGGAACCTCACCAAACCCTACGTTCAGCAAAAGATACTCGTGGACAAACCCCTCATCGCCTACTTTGAGGACATTCAAGAGTTCATCGTCGCTGAAAGAGATGGTGAAGTTTTGGCGTGCGGTGCCCTCCACGTCCTCTGGGATGACATTGCGGAAGTGCGCACCCTTGCCGCTTCCCCCGCTGTGCGTGGAAGTGGCGTGGGCTCACTCATCTTGAATGCCCTTGTCGAGCGGGCGCGTGACCTGCAACTAAAGCGCGTCTTTTGCCTAACGTTCGCAGTTGATTTCTTTGCCCGGCACGGTTTCGAAGCTTTTGAAGGCATGGCCGTGGGCGTAGACGTGTACCAAAAAATGCTGCGCACCCACGATGACGGCGTGCGCGAATTTCTTGAACTGGCCTCCGTCAAACCCAACACCCTGGGCAACACCCGCATGATCTTGCACCTTTAGGAAACTGCACTACCTGCGGTCGCCCCGCGCCGGAGACGCAAAGCAAAAGCGGCCCTCAACCACGGTTGAAAGCCGCTCTCGCTAGATGTTATTCGCCGCGTAAACCTAGATGAACTCGTACGGGTCGAAATCCTCCAGATCGATGATGCGCAAGCGAGGCAGACGCACCTGGAACGCGTCAATGCCGTGCTCAATGTCGATGATCTCCAAGCCCTCGTCTGTTAGATCATGCAGGCCCGACGAGATGAACTCGGGGAAACCGAGAATGCCAACGCGGCGGCCGGCCTCAAGGAGGCGCTTGATTTCTGGCTCGTAATCGCCATCATGGCTGGCCAAAATCACGTCACCAGACCCGCGTTCGCCAATCGCGTCCAGCGTCTTCTTAATGCCCTGATCCACCACCTGGTCATCCGGTACGCCCGAAAGCGGAATTGGGCGGTAACGCATTGCAAGCAGTGCCTGCACGAAGTTCATCGGCATGTAGCCCGACGAAGCATTTAGGAAGAACAGGCCCTTCACCGGCTGGTCCCAAAGCTCCTCAGTGGAAGTTAGAACGCGGTCCCACCGGGGACGCTCTTCCGACGCTGGCTTTCGATCCAGCACCGAGACACCAAGCGTGGTGTCAATATTTTCGCCATCAATAATTAAATAAGTAAGCGGATCCATTTTGATACTTTCAATGGGTGGGGCAAAAAGCCCCACCCATGTAGTTGAAATTTGTAGTTGAAGCCTTGCGCCTAAGCGATTTAAGGCTTCTTCTTTAGAGCGGCCAAGCGAGCCTCAATTTCAGACTGCTCGTCCAAGTTATCCAGTTCGTCGAACTGGGACGCGAAAGAATCAGCTGCGAGTTCTGCGCGGCCTTGAGCCATCGCTTCTTCACGGCGAATCTGATCCTCAAAGCGGGAAAGCTCCGAAGTGGGGTCAAGCACGTTGATCGAGCTAACCGTATCCTGCAACTTCGCCTGAGCGGCTGCCGTCTTCTGACGGGCCACAAGCTCATCGCGGCGGCGCTTCAAATCCTCGAGCTTTTCCTTCGACTGAGCAAGACCAAGCTTGAGTTTGTCAACAACCTCGGTCTGGCTTGCAATCATCGGCTTTGCATTCTCAGCCGACTTCTCGTAGCTAAGCTGTTTGCCAAGAGCAACCTTTGCCAGGTTATTCCACTTGTCAACCTCTGCCGGATCGGTAGCGGAGTCAGCGCGAGCAGATGCAGCTACAGCCTTCTCGCCCCATTCCTTGGCGGCCGCGACATCGGAGCCGTAATCGGCTTGTGCAAGACGGAGGTTTCCAATGGTCTGTGCGACGGCCTCCTCGGCCTCCGCGATCGAGTTCGTGTAGTCGCGAACAAGCTGATCAAGCATCTTCTTTGGATCCTCAGCGCGGTCCAAGAGTGCGTTGATGTTCGCCTTAGCAAGTTGGGAAATGCGGCCTAGGATCGACTGCTTCTCTGCCATGTGATCTCCTTTCAAGGAAAACGCCAGGGCGAAGGCGCCCAAGACGCGCACAGACGTGCGTTTTCATTATATATGTGACGCGACACTCACGGCGCGTTAAATCAGAACTTTCCGGATCCTCCCGAGCTGAATCCGCCGCCAAAACCTCCGGAGCCGCCGGAGCTGAATCCGCCGCTAAAACCACCCGATCCGCCGAAGTCGAAGCCGCCGCCGAAATCGCCCGATCCGCCGGAGCCAAAGCCGCCCCTAGAGCTGCCGCTAGAGCCACCGCCGCCAAACAAAAGTCCGCCCAAGATCAGTGAGGTGAGGTCAATTCCGCTACTCGAACCTCCCGAACCGCGCGGTGGCGTGGGGCCGGACGACAAATCGACGGCACGGTTGGCAAGCACAAGCGCGTCAGCGAGCAAATCGAGGGCTTCCATGGGGGAAGACGGCGCAACCTTCGCGGCCTCTGCCCGCTTCGCCTTCGCCCGCGCGATGAGAGTTCGCGCCTGCGAACTAGCGCTGAACGGGTGGGCTGACACGTGTGAATCGGCCCGGACGATCGCGGCATCTACCTCTGCGAACCTGCGATCCAGGCGAGCATTGGTACGAAGCTGCTTCTCTTCTGCGTTACGTAGCGGTAACAATGCGTTGTCGAGGGCGTCCTCGGCTTCATGAAGTTCGGTCAGAGCACTCAGTGGATCCGCGCCGCCACGCCGGGCCGCGTTACCGTGCTCGATCGCGCGGTGAGCATCCTCAACCAGCGGATTGAACGACGCCTGGTTGTGGGCTAGACGCGAAACGTCCTCAAGATCTGAAGAGATCGAACCGATAGCTTGGGCCAGCTTATTCTTTGCATCTTGCAAGTTCGCCTCAGCGCTCATGACCTCCTTGATCTGAGCAAGCGCCTGCGTGAGCGCGCGCATTGCAAGATTCACGTGGAAAACACCCGTCTTACGATCCGAATCCTTCTTCGCCTTTGCTTCCGCGAGCGCCTGGCTTGCCGCGTCGAGCAGGCGGTTGGCCTCGTCTGGATTATCCAAAATGGATTGCAAAACCTGATCGGAGTAGGTGAGACGAAGCGACTTGATCTCCAACTTCGCGTGCTCCACCCGCTCGCGCGCCTCGCTTATGCGCTGGTCGATGCTGGAAATATTCGAATCGATATTAGATTCGACGTCTCGAAGCTCGCTAAAACGCTTGGCCTGCGCGTCCAAAATCGCGCTAACGCGAGTTACATCGTCTTCTAGCTCGTCAACCAGCTTGGTCTGCGTATCGGGGTTGGTTTCCGACTCCATCTCGGGCTGCTTCTTGAAGGCCTGCGTCATGATTGCCGTGGCTTCATCCAATGCCTGCGCAAACTCGGTGGTTTCCAGCTCGCCAAACTGAGCCTGTGCGAATGCCAAGTCTTCCCTGGCCGCACGAACCGCGTCATCAGTTTGCATCATTGAAACATTCAGCTTCTTAATGCGATTTTCAAGTTGTTCCGTGCGGTGCTTACTGGCCTGACGTAGGTGCTTCTTCTTGCTTCGTTGAGCTGCTACAACGATGAGAACGAAGCCGATAACACCTAAGAAAACTATGATGAGGAAGATTCCGTCCGCTAAATCGCTGTCGTAACCGTCATCCGAGGCGCCGCTTGAACCGTTCTCGCTATCGGACAAGAGCCTGGAGGTATCCGACAGCGCCTCTACCAGATGCTCGGGCGTTATTCCCCCGCGCAAGTTTGAAGAGCCCGCGGCCGCCGCAGAGTTCGCCTGTGACGAACTAACAGGCGCGGCAGGGCCCAGGCAGATGTTGTACTCGCCAAGCTCGGTTGCAATCGCGTACACCACCGCGGATGCCGGCAATGAGGGGTTGTCATCACCCAGCCTGGAACACCACGACGATGGGGAAGTACCTTCCCAATCCTGTGTAATAACCATGTAGAACGGGAAATCCACCGCGGTTGTGGTCATCGTTTCGAGCTGCGCCTTGGTGTCAGCATCGAGAACCCCAACCTCGTCAATCACGTGAGAATCATCGATGCGCACCGCTGCGCTTGCCATTGACGGCAAAAACATCAGTAGGGCAGTGGCTAGAGCTACCAGTACAGAGCGCTTCTTCATACCCTTAGTTTCGCGTAAAAGCCGGCCTGTGTCAGGTCAAAGCTCAAACTTCGCTCACGGTAAGCGCGATCTGCTCACATGTTCTAGTGATCTGCTCGCATGTGCGAACCGGCAAGTTGGGCCGTTCATCTTGTGGACCAGGATCGAGTAGCACGAGGCAGCCCGCGAGCTTTGCTAGGTCTTCAGCTTCTACGTTTTGGCGTAGATCGATCAGGATTTCGGCAAGGCGAGTAGATAGGACCGCTAGGCGCGTCCACTCCACCTCGCTGCCCGACACGCGCGCCCACTCTTTGGCTGGCAAGTATTTGCTCGTCAGGTCAATCGCGCGGCGAATCCACACTGTCCGAAGTAAGTCAGCCTCAATCTGAAACAAGTCCGTAGCAGTTGGTTCTTGTAGTAAGGCCAACGTTTTCACGGATTTAGACACGATCTTTTGTGCCTGCGCCAGGCCAGCACGCATGCGTGCGGAAACCTCCGAGCCTGCGGTGGGGGACACCCTTGCCACCTCCAGGCGTGCCGTGGCAAGTCCCTCCTCGATTTCGCTGGCGAGTCGGGTCAATCCAAACGTTGGATCTGGGCTTACGTAGCGGCCCGCGCGAACCGCGGCACGATGCGTATTGACCGAAGCGGGATCTTCCGCCCTGTATGCGGCTAAGGCATGCGCGTACTTGTTTGCGCGCAGGCTACGCAGAGGCTCGGCCGGTTCTCTAAGAGCAGATACTGCGGCGTTCATTCGAGTGCAACCGGCGGGGAGCTTGGCTTTTCCTTCCACCACGGTTGCATCAGCCAGACAGGAAGCTGCCAGTGCGCGAGCCCTGCCCAGCTCAAACCGTAAATCCGCGCAGGCATCCTCTCCAAACATCCAGCGCGAAGCCCAGTACTCACGGCGCATCTCGCGAATCGCGCCATCCAAGTCGAACGCGTTAAGCGGATCTGCGGCCGGAGACAACACCTCGTTAGCCTCGGCCGGTAATTCCTCCGAGTCGTTACCTGCGTCCTCACTCGCCTCATGATTCGCAGTGACGCTCGCGGCTTCGTCTGTGGGGGCGCCCTGGTCTTCATCTGCGGGTTCAGCTGGCGCAGCCGCATCCACTCTTTGCGAATCTAGGCCGTCCTCGCCGTTCTTTCGAGCCTGGGAACGCCGCGCAATAATAGCAACAGCAACCGCGACAACCACCAGCGCCGCGCCCGCGCCAAACAACCAAACTACCGTGCTCACGCGGCCTCCCTCACCAATTTTGCGATGCGCCACACCAACCAACTCCCAGCGCAAATGCGCCACCCTTGGCGATGACATTGTCTCTCGCACTATCATAGGGGTTAGACGTAACAATCAAAGCGAGAAAAACAGACTTAGGAGGCCCCAGTGCCCACCGGCAAGGTGAAATTCTTCGACGCGGATCGGGGATTCGGATTTATCGAAGGAGACGACGGCGAATCCGTCTTCCTCCATGCATCCGCACTGCCCGAAGGCGTTCGCGCGCCGAAGGGTGGCACTCGCGTTGAATACTCTGTAGTTGACGGCCGCAAAGGTGCGCAGGCAATGTTCGTAGAGATCCTGCAGGCCTCGCCCTCCATAAGCAAGCTAAACCGTCGGAAACCCCAACAAATGGTTGGGTTAGTTGAAGACCTAATTAAGGTACTTGACTCCGCATCCGGATCGCTTCGCCACGGAAAATACCCGAATAACTCAGACAAGATCGCGGACCTACTCCGCGCTGTAGCGGATGATTTTGATGCCTGAAAACGAAAAGACTGAACCCGCTGTGGCTGCCGACAAGATCCTCAAAGACGCGGTAAAAGAGACCCTTGAAATCGTCCTTGAGGTTGTCGAACCAAACGAAATCGGTGAGCACCTGGGCTACCGCGTTGAAGGTGAGCGCCTGCTCACGCACTTTTTTGCCGCGAACAAAGAGGGCTACCAAGGCTGGCACTGGGCCGTAACCGTGTCCAGAGTTCCACGGGCGCGGAGAGTAACCGTATCCGAAATCGACCTTCTACCTGGCAAAGGCGCCCTGCTTGCACCCGAATGGGTGCCCTGGGAAGAGCGCCTGCGTCCATCGGACGTGTCCCCCTCAGATGTACTTCCGTACCGTCAGGAAGATTCTCGCCTCACGCTGATTCGCGACTCCAAGTACGGATCAGACGAGCCGCCCCTTTCGCGCGTGCGTACCCTCTCACAAGAAGGCATTGAAAGCGCACGCACCAGGTGGCACAGGCGCTCGCGCGCCAAAGTGAACAAAACCGACTCGAAGTCCACGTGCGCATCCTGCGGCTTCCTCGTTGCCCTTCGCTCCGAACTGGGGCAGAGCTTTGGCGTGTGCTCCAACGAGTGGTCTGGCCACGACGGCCGCCTCGTTCCCCTCACCTACGCGTGCGGTGCCCACTCTGAAACCGACGTGCAAGAAACCGGTAGCCAATGGAACGTGGTGCCTCCGCGCGTGAACGAACTGGACCTAGAGATCATCAGTGACCTCTAAAACCCTAAAACACGCAGGAAATGTGACGCCCGCTACCCGATGTCCACATGGTGGTAGCACAATCACAAAAACGCGTGCAGTGAGACCATTTACCTGTGAATACCAATACTGCACAGCGCTCAAAGCTAGATAGTTTCTTTCACATTACTGAACGCGGTTCCACAATTGGTCGCGAAGTACGAGGTGGCTTTGTCACCTTCTTCGCAATGGCCTACATCCTCGTTCTTAATCCCATCATCCTATCCGCAGCATTCCCCGAAGATGGATCCCTAACGATCCCAACCATCGCGGCGGCAACGGCACTCGTAGCAGGCGTCATGACAATCCTCATGGGCCTAGTTGCCAACTACCCGATGGCGCTCGCGGCCGGCATGGGTTTGAACGCCATGGTTGCGTTCACCCTCGTCCTCGGTTCGGGCCTCACCTTCCAAGAGGCAATGGGTCTGATCGTCTGGGAAGGCATCCTCATCACAATCCTGGTTCTAACCGGATTCCGTGAGGCCGTCTTCAATGCGGTGCCTAACCAGCTCAAGGTGGCTATTTCGGTTGGTATCGGCCTGTTCATTGCGTTCGTTGGCCTTATCAACGCGGGCATTATCCGTCCCGGCGGCACCCCCGTTCAGCTGGGCATTGACGGATCGCTTGCCGGCTGGCCAGCCCTCGTGTTTGTCGTTGGCCTTCTGCTAACCATCGTGCTTTACGTGCGTAAGGTTCGCGGTGCGATCCTAATAGGCATCATTTCTTCCACCGTGCTTGCCGTCATCATTCAGGCCATCGTAGCGATTGGGCCGAAGAGTGATGAGAACCCGACCGGCTGGGGCGTTACCGTTCCAGAGCTTTCCGGCTCTCCGGTCTCGCTTCCCGATTTCTCGTCGCTAGGTGCATTCGACCTGTTCGGCGCGTTCGGTAAGCTCGGTCCGCTAGCCGTTGTACTGCTGATTTTCTCGCTCATGCTTGCCGACTTCTTCGACACCATGGGCACCATGGTTGCGATCGGTGCTGAAGGTGATCTGCTGGACGAGAACGGCACTCCGCCGCGTTCACGACAGATCCTCGTCATTGACTCTCTTGCGGCTATTGCCGGCGGCCTGGCAGGCACTTCCTCCAACACTTCCTACGTTGAATCTTCAGCGGGTGTTGGTGAAGGTGCGCGCACCGGTCTAGCTTCCGTTGTAACCGGCATCCTGTTCCTACTGTCCATTTTCCTCGCGCCCGTCGTGGAGCTCGTCCCAACCGAGGCAGCGTCTACCGCCCTCGTGTTCGTTGGCTTCTTGATGATGACGCAGGTTCTGGACATCGAATGGAAGAGGCCAGAGATCGCAATCCCGGCCTTCCTCACCATCGCGTTCATGCCGTTCGCCTACTCCATTTCGGTAGGTATCGGCACCGGCTTCATCACTTACGTGATCGCCGCGGTAGCAGTTGGCAAGGCAAAGCAGGTTAAGCCGCTCATGTGGATCGTTTCCATCCTGTTTGCGGTTTACTTCGTGCTCGGCCCAATCCAGGCTGCACTGGGAGTCTAAGCGCCCGCCACGGGCAGCTTTGCCAGACTGATCCTGGGCTAAGCCCGTAGCTACAACCCAATATTCGGCGCGGCTCGCGAAGATAACCTCTTCGCGAGCCGCATTAGAATTGTCATGCAAAACCCGCGGGGCAGGGGGAGAAATAAGACTCCTCGTGCATGGCGGCAGAGGTCCAGATGTTCACAGATCAAGATGGATCCCTAAGCGCCTGGTCTGACGTGGCGGCGCGTAAACGATGCTGGCATTATTGAAAAAGGAGGTATGCGAGGTGTCAAAAACGTTCGAATCATTAAAGTACTTCAACTACAGACTATGGTTCGGCGCCAACATCATCTCCTCCACCGGCATGTGGATGCAGCGCATCGCGCAAGACTGGGTGGTGCTCACCGTCCTCACTCAAGGTTCCGGCACCGCAATCGGTATTACCACCGCCCTCCAATTCCTGCCCATTCTCTTGTTCAGCCCGTGGGCTGGTGTGATCGTAGACCGCGTGAACCGCAGAAACCTGATCCAGTTCACGCAGGGCATGATCGGCCTCATGTCACTCATTTTGGGTGTCCTTATTCTGACCAACACGGCACAACTGTGGCACGTGTACGTCCTTGCATTCCTCGCAGGGATACTCTCCACCATTGATGCGCCCGCCCGCCAAACGTTTGTATCCGAACTCGTTCCACTTGGATCCCTACCTAACGCAGTGGGCCTCAACTCGGCAGCATTCAACGTTGCGCGCCTAATTGGGCCTGCCCTTGCCGGCCTCGTCATCGAATGGGTAGGGCCAGGATGGGTATTCATCGTCAACCTGCTTCTATTTGCCGCGCCCGTAACCGCGGTAGCTTTGATGAATAAGAACCTGCTTACCCCCGCCAGCCGGGTGAAGCGTGAAAGCGGGCAGATTCGCGAAGGCGTGCGCTACGTTATGGGGCGCACCGACATTGTGGTCATCATGATCGTGGCCGGAACCGTGTCTGCATTCGCAATGAACTTCCAGCTCACCTCCGCGGTCATGGCCACCGAGGTTTATGGGAAGGGTGCTGGCGAATACGGCATCCTCGGATCATTCATGGCCATCGGGTCGCTCACGGGTGCGCTTCTTGCTGCGCGCCGCAAGTTCCCGCGCGTGCGCCTCGTGGTTGTTTCCGCGTTCCTCTTCGGACTGTGCGACATTGCGCTCGCGTTAGCGCCCACCTACGAGTTGTTTGCCCTCATTGCCATCCCCACCGGCCTGGCCATGCTCACGATGATCACGTCTGCTAACGCCGCCATCCAGATCTCCACCGATCCTGCCATGCGAGGGCGCGTCATGTCGCTCTACCTCATGGTTTACATGGGGTCTACGCCCATTGGTGCTCCCATAATCGGCTGGGTTGCTGACACCTGGGGAGGGCCCTGGTCGCTGGCAGTAGGAGGAATTTCGGCAGTCATCGTCTCGGTTGCCGCCGCCATCTGGGCCATCAAGTCTTGGGACGTACGTATTAAAGCCAGCTGGTCTCGCCGGCCCATCACCACCTACGGCCCGCGTGAGCGTGCACGCGACCTCGAAGCTGGCGGAGACCAGCCCACGGATTAGAACGCTCTTTACAACAATCAGGTTGCCTCGACAAATAATTGTCGAGGCCACCTGATTGGACGGCTGTTAGCGGAGTCGGCTTGGCCTCGTAAATCAAACGTCAAGTGCTCGGCAGGGCGCTATAGGCGGCTGGCCACAAAGTCGATGCAACGCAACAGGGCTGAAACGTCTTGCGGATCCACCGATGGGAACGCACCAATACGTAGCTGATTGCGGCCCAGCTTGCGGTACGGGTCCACATCAACTACTCCGTTATCGCGCAAAACTTGCGAAACTGCGGATGCATCCACGCCCTCAAAATCAATGGTTGCCACAACCGGTGAACGTAGCGCCGGGTCAACCACGAAGGGCGCGGCGAACTTGCTGTGCTCAGCCCACATGTAAATCAAATCCGTTGACGTCTTCGAGCGCTTCGCCGTTGCATCCAAACCGCCGAGGGCCAGCATCCACTCAAGCTGAGCGTGCATCATAAGTAGCGTTGCCAGAGCGGGCGTATTCAACGTTTGGTCCTTGCGCGAGTTATCAATCGCTATCGAAAGGTCTAAGAACTGGGGCATCCACCTGCCAGAATCAGCGTGCAACTGCTGAGCGCGTTCAATGGCCGCGGGGGAGAGAATCGCAAACCAAATACCGCCGTCGGAGCCAAAACACTTTTGCGGCGCAAAATAGTAGGCGTCAGTTTGGGAAATGTCTACGCCGGCCCCGCCGGCAACCGAAGTTGCATCTACCAAGCACAGACCTCCCGGAGTGCGCTTCACGGGAGAAATGACGCCAGTGGACGTCTCGTGGTGCGGCCAAGCGTACACGTCCACGTCCGCAACCTCCTCAACCGTTGCAAGCTGCCCGGCAGGAGCATCAAAGCGCGCAGGCTCGTCCAAGAACGGGGCGCGGGCGGCCTCCTCGAAAAATTTTGAACCGAACTCACCAAACGTTGCGTGTGCGGAACGGTTCTTAATCAGCGATGTGGTGGCCACCGCCCAAAATGCCGTGGAACCACCATTTCCCAACACAACTTCATAACCGTCGGGGATGTCGAACAGGCGCGCAATCATCTCGCGCACCTCGCCAACAACGTTGCGCACCGGCGGCTTGCGATGGCTCGTACCCATAATTAGGTGAGGGGACCTTGGCGTATTCCCATCAGCTAAACGGTCAATTTGTTCCCTGCGTACAAGCGAAGGGCCGGAGCCGAAACGCCCGTCTTTCGGTAAAAGATCAAATGGAATCTGTATTTTGGTCGCCATACTGAAGAATCTAGTCGAATATGGTTCATTTATGGCAACAGGTCAATAAATGGACCGAAAATAAAAAGGGGCACGACGCGTGCCCGCGTTTTGGCGCGGATACGAAAAGACGGGAAACAATGCGTGACTTGATCGACACGACCGAGATGTACCTGAAAACCATCTACGAGCTTGAAGAAGATGGCATCACTCCTTTGCGGGCGCGCATCGTTGAGCGCCTCGGGCATTCCGGGCCCACCGTGTCGCAAACCATTGCGCGAATGGAGCGTGACGGCCTCGTTATAGTCGAAGAGGACCGCACCTTAACTTTGACCGATGAAGGAAAGGGGCTGGCAATCGAGGTTATGCGCAAGCATCGCCTGGCTGAACGCCTGCTGGTTGATGTCATCGGTTTTGATTGGACGCTTGCGCACGAAGAGGCGTGTCGGTGGGAGCACGTAATGTCGGACAGAGTTGAGCATAAGCTCAAAGAGATACTGGACTGCACTAAGAAAGACCCCTACGGCAATCCGGTACCGGGGGAATGGGAACTGCCTGAAGGTCTCATATCCCTCTTAGACGTTCATGCCAGCCTCGCGGAAGGCGAGTATTTGATCGCGGAACTTGCCCGCCTTGGCGAGCCCGTTCAGTCTGAAGTGAATGCTCTGAGCGCCCTCGACGATATCAAAATGAGACCAGGAGATGAGATCTCAATCACCCTGCGCGATGGGGAGCTGATGCTATCCCAAAGTGGCAAATCCGCGAAAAGTGAGGGATCTGTGGCGATTCCAGACTGGGCCGAGCCGCATATATTCATTTTAATGACCACTTTATGAGTGGAACTGTTCACAACTTCGTTATCGTTACGTGACATTTCGTGTGCATGTTGGCTAGAGTGAACTTGTTATTCAAGGAACCTAAATAAGGCACCTTCTAAGGGAGAATATTTTGGCTAAGAAGATCGAGGCACGGCACCGCCGAGCATGCCGTCCCGTGACGCCTCTGACGGACATTACTGAATCCATCAGCCCCGTCCGCGGCGTTGCAACGGTTTCCGCAACCGGACTTGCACTAACCGTTCTTGGTAGCGGCATCGCAACTGCAGCCCCTGACTCGGCGCTCGACCTCGCCCCCAAAGCGCCTCCTACCATTCAGGAAGGTCGTATTGCGCAAGCAAACCCCGTCCTCACCGCTCCGGCAGACGTCGCATGGGCATCTGGTGACGACCTATCGGTAAGCGTTGAGATTGTCGAAGAAGAGGTTGCAGACGGCGATCTTGCCGGTCGTGGCGAAGCTGCGGACCGTGGTTACGAACGCGAATCGCTCCAGCAGGGCCAGGCATCTCCGGTCTCGATCCCGTCAGCGAGCGCTTCTTCAGCGGTTGGCGTTGCCGCGCAGTACATTGGTGTTCCTTACGTTTGGGCAGGTGCTTCCCCGAGCGGTTTTGACTGCTCCGGTCTCGTGTCCTACGTGTACGGGCAGCTGGGCTACAGCCTCCCACACTCCTCTTATGGAATTGGTGCTTCCGGCACCTACGTTCCGGCATCTGAAGCAGCTCCCGGAGACATTGTCTACTACGGCGGCCACGTTGGCATCTACGCGGGCAACGGCATGATGATTCACTCGCCGGCTCCCGGCCGCGGCGTTGAATACGCTCCGGTTTACGGCGCTCCGAGCTACGTTCGCCTCTAAGGTTTAACGAAAAAGTCCCAGCTTCTCGCTGGGACTTTTTTGTACCCAAAGTGTAAATCCATTCAGTACAGCTCACATTTTTTGTCAACTGTGTGCAAAATAGAGGTGAAAGCTATAAGGGAGGCAACAATGGCTGGGCAGAAAGTAATCCTCGTTGGGGTAGACGGGTCTGCAGAGGCCAACATGGCACTCGATTGGGCAGCAGCCCGAGCAAAAGAGGACGGCTCTCTCGTTCACGTGGTATGCACCTACGCCCTCGCCTCATATTCGGCAGCCGCCCTTGACGGAGGGTACGCCGCCCTTGACGATGACGCCCTGCAACAGGGCGCACAAAAAGCAGTTGATCACGGGTTGGAAAGGCTTCGTAGCCACGGCCTCACCGAAGTTACCGGCACCACTGAGCCGGGCGATGCCACCAGCGTCCTCGTGCAACTATCGGAAGAAGTAGACCTGATTGTTGTTGGATCGCGCGGGGGTGGAGGCATAGCAGACAGGCTTCTTGGCACCGTCTCCTCGGCACTTCCTGCCCATGCGAAATGCCCCGTAGTTGTGGTTCCGCGTCACACGTCCGGCTCTCCCTTCTGGCCGATTAAGCGCATCGTCGCTGGCGTTGACGGCTCGCGTACCGCTCACACCGCTCTCGAAAAAGCAGTTGACGAGGCTGCGCTATGGGGCGCGCAAGTTGATGCGATCGCCGCTGTTCCAATTGCCACGGGTGCGGGCATGCTCTCTTGGGTACCCACAACCATTGACCGCGAGCGCCTTTATGAAGAAATGGAAGAGGAACTTGCCGCGGCATGCGCCAAAGTTGTGGGGGACCGTGATGTGACGGTTAAACGGCACATTATTGACGGATCGCCGGCGGAGCTTTTGACAGAGTTTTCAACCGCTGTTGACCTCGTGGTTGTAGGCACAAGAGGACGAGGTGGATTTGCTGGCCTATTACTCGGATCGACTTCGCAAATCGTGCTAACTCACTCCACGTGCCCGGTTATGACCGTGCCATCCGCGCGCGGCGCCGAGTCTGATAGTGTCAGCACGCCGTGGGAGCGGCGCTGACACTGAACTGTAACTACCAGGTGTTTGCGCATTCACGCGCCAGCGCCCGCTCGTGGTAGGCTTTTTCAGGTTAAGCCCTCGTAGCTCAGGGGATAGAGCACCGCTCTCCTAAAGCGGGTGTCGGACGTTCGAATCGTCTCGAGGGCACTAAAGCGGCTTTGCCCCAATGAAAACGGCGAGAATCGGCGAGGTTTTGATGGAAGAAAACTGCGAAGTTCTGGCCGTGGGGCTACGCCGACTCCGCTCATCCGACGCTCCACAGGTCTACCAAGCTTTTGCGTCTAATGCTGATATGGCGCGGCAGGGAGATGTCTCGACTCTCGCCCAGGCGCAGGCTTATATCGATGCGCTGATAGCTACGCAATCACCGCATGAGCCATGGGCCGTGGCAGAGGAAGACACGCTTGTTGGCCTCGTGTGCGTATCCGTCGACGAGGAAAACCTGAACGGCTGGTTTTGGTACTGGATGACAGAGGATGCCCGCGCTCGCGGGTGGATGAGCCGGGCCGCCGCGACGGTTGCTAACTGGGCTCTGACAACGCGCGGCCTGGAGCGTCTCGAGCTGGGCCACCGGGTGAATAACCCGGCATCAGGCGCGGTGGCTCGTAGAGCGGGTTTTATTAAAGAGGGAACGGAGCGCCAGAAGTTCCTCATCGGCGGGCAGCGGATTGACGTTGACACGTATGGGCGGCTCGCTTCTGATCCGCAACCACCAATTAACGGCTTGGTTCTGCTTGAGGATTAGGCCCTGCCAGGGCCCGTCCACACCATCCTTGTAACAGGGTTCGTACACATCCCGGCTGGTCCAAGTGGCTTTTCAAGGCAAAGCTAGGCATGGTGATCTATGTGAAGAAAGCAAAACCCGGCGATGTCCTCGTGCTCTTTTTAGTGCTTGCAATTGGTGTAACCGTAGCCATTTGGGCTGGCTTGTTGCGCTTTGATGGGGCGCAAGCTGAGGACGTGCCCATGTCGAAAGTGCGCGACGAACTCATGGCGCTTGAAGTTAGCGGGTGGGTGGACGCTCCGCCCTACGAACGCGCGGAATTCGGGGAGCCGTGGGCTGACGTGGACATGAACGGGTGCGACACTCGAAACGATATTTTGGCGCGGGACATGGAACGCGTGGTTTTTCGACCCAACTCCAGATGCGTGGTGGCAGCTGGGATCTTGAATGACCCGTACACGGGAAGAGAGCTGTATTTTGAGCGCGGAGATAAAACGTCCCCACTGGTTCAAATAGACCACGTTGTGCCGCTTTCTAACGCGTGGTTTGCAGGCGCCTGGCAGTGGGATGTGGCCAAACGGGAACAGTTTGCGAACGACCCGCAAAACCTCCTAGCCGTGGATGGGCCAGCCAACGAAGATAAAGCGAATCTGACGGCCGATAAGTGGCTACCCGAAAACTCCGACTACCACTGTGCGTATGTGGCCAGGCAAGTACACGTCAAATACGTGTGGGGGCTTAGCGTGAAAGAAAAAGAGCGACAAGCCATGATCGATGTGCTCTCCAAATGCCCGGTAGTGGAAGTTCCAACTCGGTAGAAACATTAGGTCAACTCCGGGCTTATGTGCAGTTGAACTGAAGGCTGTGATGGGAAAGTCAATCCCGAAGGGTGCGTGCAGGCCGTGAAGCGCAAGTGCGCATATGACGAAGGGGTGGGGAACCATGTTTAGGGTTCCCCACCCCCCCCCTTAGTCGGTTAACTACAGCCTCGTGGCAATGGTACGAGTGCGAGACTGAAGCCGGCTACTTGCGTAGCTGATCAATAATCTGATTCAGCGTCTGCGACGGACGCATTACGGCGGAGGTCTTTTCCGTGTTCGGACGGTAGTAGCCTCCAATATCCGCAGGGTGTCCCTGCGCGGCGATAAGCTCGTCGTTAATCTTGTCCGCATTCTCACGCAGCGCAATCGCAACCGGCGCGAAAGTACGGGCTAGGTCCACGTCCTCAGTCTGGTTGGCCAGAGCCTCCGCCCAATACACCGCCAGCCACATGTGTGAACCGCGATTATCAATCTGACCGAGCTTGCGGGCCGGAGACTTGCCCTCACTAAGTACCAGCTCCGTTGCCTCATCTAGCGCAGAAGCGAGGATCTGCGCTCGCGGGTTGTCATCAAACCGCGACAGGTGGCGTAGCGACTCGGCCAAGGCAAGGAACTCGCCCAGCGAATCCCAACGCAGGTAGTTCTCCTTGAGCAACTGCTGCACGTGCTTGGGAGCAGAACCTCCCGCACCCGTTTCGAACAGGCCGCCACCATTCATAAGCGGTACCACCGAAAGCATCTTCGCGGACGTGCCGAGCTCAAGGATGGGGAACAGGTCCGTGTTGTAATCGCGAAGCACGTTGCCCGTCACGCCAATCGTGTCCAAACCATCGCGCATGCGCGCAACCGATAGCTTCGCTGCCTCAACCGGGTCGAGGATCGAAATCGATAGGCCTTCGGTGTCGTGCTCCGGCAGGTATTTCTCAACCTTCTCAATGAGAGCAGCGTCGTGTGCGCGCTCAGGATCCAGCCAGAACACAGCCGGGGTGGAGGAGAGGCGAGCGCGAGTTACCGCAAGCTTCACCCAATCACGGATCGGTTCGTCCTTTGTCTGGCACGCGCGCCAAATATCGCCGGCCTGCACCTCGTGCGACATCAGTACCTCGCCCGCTGCGTTCACAACCTCTACAGTGCCATCGGTGGGAATCTCGAAGGTCTTGTCGTGCGAGCCGTACTCTTCAGCCTTTTGCGCCATTAGGCCCACGTTCGGAACCGTTCCCATCGTGCGGGGGTCTAGCGCTCCGTTGGCCTGACAATCCTCGATCACCGCCTGGTAGACGCCCGCGTAAGACGAATCGGGGATCACGGCAATCGTGTCGTCCTCCTCGCCGCTTGGGCCCCACAGCTTTCCGCCATTGCGGATCATCGCGGGCATTGACGCATCAATAATCACATCGGAGGGCACGTGCAGATTAGTGATTCCTCGATCAGAATCAACCATTGACAGGCGAGGGCCAGCTGTAATCGCGTCCGCAAACGCCTTGCGGATCTCGGCGGCGTCCTCCACCTTGCCCTCGTCAAGCGCAGTGAAAATCGTTCCGAGGCCATCATTGGGAGACAAGCCAGCTGCCCGCAACTGCGCGCCAAACTTATCGAACACATCTTTGAAGAAAACGCGAACCACGTGGCCGAAGATGATCGGATCAGACACCTTCATCATCGTTGCCTTCAGATGCACCGAGAAGAGGACATCCTTCTCCTTGGCGCGCGCAATCTCTTTTGCGATGAACTCCTCAAGCGCTGCAACCGACATGAAAGTGCCGTCAACAACCTCACCCTCTAGAACCGGTAGGGAATCCTTCAGCACAGTGGTTTGTCCATCGCGGCTACGCAAACGAATCTGAAGAGTATCAGCCTTGTCCAGCACAATCGACTTCTCGTTGGATTTGAAGTCATTCGCGCCCATCGTGGCGACCTCGGTGGCCGAGCTGGTGCTCCACTCGCTCATGCGGTGTGGATTTTTGCGCGCGTAATTCTTCACTGCGATAGGAGCACGACGATCCGAGTTGCCCTCACGCAACACCGGATTCACCGCTGAACCCTTCACGGAATCGTAACGAGCTTTCACATCCTGCTCATCGCTGTTCGCGGGAGAATCCGGATAATCCGGGAGGGCAAAACCAAGCTCTTGAAGCTCCTTCACCGCCGCCTTCAACTGGGGGATGGACGCCGAAATGTTAGGAAGCTTGATGATGTTAGCTTCTGGCTTCTTCGCCAAAGCGCCGAGCTCTGCAAGTGCGTCTTCAACCTGTTGCTCCGGTGGTAAACGATCCGAAAATGCGGCGAGGATGCGGCCCGCAAGAGAAATATCGCGAGTCTCAACATCGACTCCAGCGGCCCGCGCAAACGCCTCAATAATAGGAAGAAGTGAGTGTGTTGCAAGCATGGGGGCTTCATCAGTGTGAGTGTAAATGATGGTAGCCATCAGGGTTTCCTCTCCATTGGGTTCATCACGAGAATAACGAACAAAACCACGGTATTTTGCGCATTCAAAATAAGTATCTCACTCTTAAGTCTCTCGATGTCAAGAAATGTTGGTGGTGGTAGTCACGTTACAGAAAAGCGAGAAGCACAGAAATGAAACGGTGCCGCCGCGCCTACATCTTCATGTCCGTCCTCTTCGATAGTGTTGACACCGTGGTATCTAGTTTTTTCTCTCGCCCAAAATCGCAAGACCCGGACCGGTCCAAGAAGACCCGGTCCGACGAAACGCCCCCAAATGGGAAGTCGAACAACGGACTCCAAAATAGGGAAGACCGTGCGCATGACGCAGCCAGCGGAGCTGACACGCACTGGGTGGACGTCGAAGAGGTAACACCCAGCGCCCACGAAGTAGACATGCGGCATGCGGTTGCTAAATGGGCGCGCGAGCTAGACGAAGTCACCCGGGAGTTCCTGCAGAACCCGAAGAGGTCAACACTCGACCTCACCTATGCGCACCCCGGTGGCATGGCGCAACTCTTCGCACTTCGTACAACGCCACTATCTCTACTCATACGCGAACCCAGCGAGGCCGAACGGGCCCGGGCAGTCGTGCGCTCCCTCATGAATCAATCTCGCGACGTTGCCGCCGCGCACGGCATGGCCCCCATCCACATGGCCTTCGGGCATGCCGCCTGGCAGTCTGAAACCGGCCCGCGCACCAGCCCCATGCTGCTGTGCCCCGCCGAACTTAAACTCGATGACGCGGGCGAACCTACCGTGCGCATCTCCAACATGCTTACCGTTGCTCCTGGCCTCATCGAAGCCGCTGCCGCCTGCGGCGTCGAACTAGACACCACTTTCATCGAGAACACGGCCCGGCAATCTCACGGTTTCACCGCCGCCCCCGCAATCACGCGGCTACGCAGCGCCCTATCTGGCCTCCTACCCGGATTCAAGTCCGATGAACGCATGGAACTATCACTATTCCTGCACCCCGCATCAGGCCTGCAAGCAGAACTTCAAAACGCTGACGCGCTACTGCAATCCAACTTCGTGCTCGCGCTCGCAGGCAACAAACGGGCCGTTAGCGCGATCAAGAAAGAACTCGCTGAGCCCAACCCGTACGACCGCGATCCGTGGAAGGAACGCGGTATTGGAGACCAGTTACCAGAGACGCTGGACCTGGTTGAAACGGTGGTTTCCGGCTCCAACGTCATGTTCGACACTCGCGGTGGAGCAAACCCCACGCCAGTGCTCGCCTCGATCGCCGCGGATGCCGCCGCAAACGGACGTAAAGTCCTCGTTGTCGGTGCAAGCAAGCACAGCGGTGAAGCCTTCTGGCGGTACATGGACGAGTCCGGCTTATCGCACGCCGTGGCGCGAGTCGATAGCAGTAAGGACACGAAATCCAACCTCGTCATGGAACTCGAGCGGATCTTCCGCGACGAATCTCCCTTCGTGGACCGCGAATCCATTGAGCTCATGCGCACGCAATTGCGACGCGTACGCGAATCGCTAGCGGAGCACACCGAAGAGTTACACCGGCCCGTGGCCGAATGGGGCGTATCCGCATACGACGCGCTTCAAGTGCTCACTGACCTCACTTCCACGCGGCCCGGTCCGCGCACCAAAGTGCGTCTCTCCGCCGACACTCTCACCGCCCTCGCGCAAGACACCGACGACCAAGCTAAAGACGCCTTGCGGACAGCCTCTACCCAGGGCATGTTCACCAAGAGCGACGCCCATGACGCGTGGTTTGGTGCCGTCATCTCCTCGCCCGAGCAGGTAGGTCCCGTCCTCGAAATCGTTGCACGACTCTCCACGGAATCGCTACCAAAACTACGCGTGGCCATGTCAACAACTGCCGGACAAACCGGGCTACATCCCGCAACAACATTCAAGGAATGGGAAGACCAGCTAGTCATGCTGGAGGGCGTACGCGAGGCTCTGGATGTATTCCAACCCGCCATCTTTGAGCGCCCCATTGCCGACATGGTGATCGCAACCGCCTCCAAACAATGGAGGCGCGACCACGGTTATCCAATGAAGCGCAGGCAGCGCAAGTACTTGGTCAAATCCGCGAAAGACATGCTGCGTCCCGGCCGTTATGTTGAGGACCTCAACGACGAATTGCGCAAAGTGCAGCGCCAACGCGACGTATGGCGCAAACACCAAGCCGTTGACGGGTGGCCAAAAGTTCCCACCAACCTCGACGAGCTTAAACAACAGGCCGCTGGCGTACGCGAAGACTTGAAACTCCTCGACACGCACCTCGCCACCGCGCACGGGCCCCTGCAACGCATCGACATTGGTGAGCTCTCCCTGTTGATCGACCGCCTCCACGCCGACCCGAACGGGGCGCGCGAGCTACCGGAACGTCTCGAAATCATGAAGACGCTCCACAAGTTTGGCCTCGATGCCCTCGTCAAAGATCTGCGCGAGCGCAATGTGCCAGACTCCTTGATCGACAAAGAGCTAGACCTCGCATGGTGGGCGTCCGCGCTGGGCGTCATGCTAACCCGCGTGCCAAGCCTGGGCGGCTTCGACCCCGCGAACCTGCAAAACCTGATCGGCGAGTTGCAGCAACTTGACCGCCAGCAAGTGCAGTCGCTTGCCGCAGTTGCCTCCGACAAAATCCGCCGCAGGCGCGTAGACCAGATGGCCCGCTACTTTGAAGAAGAAGCGCAGCTACGCACCGCCCTCGGCAATGGAACGCTTGCGCCCGACGCAGCGGCATCCCTTTATGCATCGTCGCCGCTCGTGCGCGCAATGTTCCCGATTCTTCTGACCGTGCCCGTGATGGTTCCACAGTTGCTACCACTGGGGCAAACGGTTGACCTTCTGGTTCTTGAGGACGTGAACCATCTGCCTCTGGCTGAGCTGGTGCCTCTGCTTGCACGCGCACGCCAGGTTGTAATCAGTGCGGACTTGACGGACCCGACGCCAACTGTGGATGCGCTCCAACAGGTGACCGTAACCGCGCAGATTCACCCTGAACCCGTGCGCGTTAACGAGTATGTAGGGCGTCTATTCAACCGCTACCGCGTTGCACACACGGGCGTGCCCGTGCCGGTTCCGAGGGCGGGGTCGAAGCTCACTATCTCCTATGTTGACGGCCGGGGCATGCCCGCGCCCGACAAAGCTGCCGTTGAGTCCTCCGCTGCCGAAGTTGAGACTGTCACGGAAATGATCATCGAGCACGCACTGCTGTACCCCGAGAAATCGCTCGCTGTGCTCACCCTCAACGATGTGCACGCTGAGCGGTTGCGCGCGAACTTGGATGCGATGGTTGCCACCTCGCCAGCCCTTGAATCTTTCTTTGAGCAAGAACGACCGGATCCATTCGTGATTGTCACACCGAACTCGAACACGGATGTCATGCGCGATCGTGCGATCTTGTCGATTGGGTACGCGAAAACGCCGCACGGTCGAGTGCTACACGACTTTGGAGAGATCTCGCAGGCCGGCGGCTTGGAGCTTCTGGCCCGTGTGCTAGGTTGTGCCGGCGACGAACTGAATATCGTCGCGGCTGTGCATCCCGCGCTGTTTGATAAAGACAGGTTCTCGAACGACGGGCCCAAACTGCTACTGGACCTCATGAGCAGTGCCGAAGTAGCCAGCGGTATTTCCTCCGAGGATCGCGATGCTACCGCTCAATCAAGCGGCGCGACCGCAGACTACCAGGCGGCCTCCCAGGCGGGAGAGCCTGTCGACACCGGGGCGGCGAACCTGGAGCCTGCTACGGCAGACGATACTGCCGACCCCTCCGATGAGGAAGTAACGGCCTCGTCGTCTTCTACGATTCAGACCCAAAACGGCACGCAGTGGCCAACGTTTGAAGCGAAACCGGATCAGCTTTTGATCGACCTCGCGGATCGGTTGTACTCGATTGGTTTGACGGTCATCCCTAACCTTGGGGTTGAAGGGGCGCTCCGCGTTCCACTGGCCATCGGGCACCCGGAGTTTCCAGACGAGTTACTGGTTGCGATCTTGACCGATGACGACACGTACGTTGCGGAGCGATCCTTGCGCCGCCGTGACCGTTACTGGCCAGAACTACTGGAAGCAAACGGGTGGAAGACGCGAACAGAGCTCGCAATGGCTGTCTTCATTGACCCGCAGAAGGAAGCCGATGCGATCATTGACCTAGTCCTTGACGCCGTGGATGAGCGCATGGCTGCGAGGGCCCAAGCTGAGGCTGAAGCAATGGCTGTATCTGCGATTGACGAAGTTCCTGCACAGCCTGCTAATACTGATGGGGATATTGATCTGGGTGAGAACGGCCCCGACCTCACGAATGACACCGGCGAGTCTGCCGATTCAGACGAGGGTCCTGCCGACTCAAATGAAGAGATGCTTGGCACGGAAACGGCGGCTCAGAAACTTGTGAGGTTGCAGGCTGATCGGGATATTCACGGTAGCGCAGAAGAGACCGTTTGGAGGCCAAGCGGCGCCGAGCGGGGACGTCGGCCGGAGGTCGCGGTAGGCTTGCCGCTCGCGGCTTATTCGGATGACCAGCTGGATGAGATCGCGATGTGGATTGTGTCGAATGGTGTGGAGCGCAGTGAAGATCAGATCGTGAACGAGATCCAAAGTGCGCTTGGCCTGACCCGTCGCGGCGCTCAAGTTGATGCCGTGTTGCGAAATGTTGCACGCAGGATCGCTCGCGATGACAACTGAATCCGCGAACGCAACGGGGGAAGGACTGCCAGCCTCACCGGCTGTGAGTGCTCGCCCCGCGCATGTGCACAGGCGGCGCCGGGCTGAGCGGATTTCACGAGCTGACCAGCAGATTATTGAGGACGGCGGAAGCCCATCGTGGGAGCAGATTCGCCCGCTTGAACCTCCGGCTTGGGATGGCAAACATGGTGAGCCAGTGGCGGAGTCGGCTCGCGATCGTGAGTTTCGGGAGAACAAGCCTCCTCACTGGTAAGGCGCGTGCTGGACCTGCAGCCAGCCTGCTCGGATTGCTGTAGGTTGCGCTACTGACTACCGTCCCTCCATTTTGTGTGCGAGACCCAAAGTACCATCCAAATACGCGTGCGAGACCCAAACTGTCGCTCAGCAGCTTCCTCGCGTCGGAAACCGCATCATAATTGCCCGTGTCTGCTTCTCCACCCGGTATTCAGACGGGAACTGCCGTTTCTGCCCCCGGTTTTTGCCAGTTTGAGTCGGAATGCCGTTGCAGGCTGCTTCCAGTGACGAGTATGCAGAGAAGAAGTGCTGTTTTTACTCCTGTTTTCGCCGGTTTGGCTCTGAATACTGGTTGGCCCAGCCGCCAAAACCGCATCCGTGAGTGAAACTGCCATTTTGGAGGCCGATTTTGCCAGTTTGGGTCTGAATACTGCAGGCGGGGGCGCTGCCATCCGCGATTGTGAGGGGAAGCGCCGATTCGGATAGGTGTTTTAGCCAGTTTGGGTCTGAATCGTTGCGCGGAGTGAGGCTGGGAAAGAGAGGCTGGCCGGAAAGGCGTGGCGGGCAGGCAGATGAGGCTGGTCGCATATGTGAAGGGCGAGCGGATGAGGGGGCGGTTAGACAGATGGGGTGGAAGGATGAAGAAAAAAGAAAGTCGGCGAACCCTAGAGGGCTCGCCGACTTCGTCTTCCTCGGTCAGCTAACGTGCGCTGGCCGCCGGAAGACGGGCGTTTCTACTTGTTGGATGCTCGTAGCTCATCGCGGATTTCTTCGAGCAGGGTGAGCTGCGCGTCGGGCTGCGGCTCTTCAGCTACCTCGTCGGCAGCCTTCTGCTTGTGCTCGGCCCACTTGTTCATGGGCATAACGATGAAGAAGTACAGTGCGATGGCAACTAGCAGGAAGTTGATGATCGCATTGAGAAGCATGCCAGGCTGGACGACGGCGGGGTCTCCACCGATACCGATGGTGAACTGTCCGACGTTGTCAAAGCGCGGCTGGCCAAAAATGCCGCCGATAAGCGGATTGATGATGTTGTCCGTTAGCGCGGTGACGATCTGCGTGAATGCCGCACCAATGACCATGCCGACTGCGAGGTCAATGGCGCTACCTCGTGAGATGAAATCCTTGAAGCCTTGAATCAAGACTGCTCCTTGTAGTTGTGGGCTTGCTACCTTGTAGGCGCATGCTACGTATCGGTTGCAACGGTGTGTACGCCGATGGCGAGAACCGTGCTGGTGAATCCTAATCGATAGGGATTAGTGGCCAGCGTTAACGAGGATTTGGCAGGCTTGTTTGAAGCATGCGTGGAACCTAGTTTTGGCTGGTGTTCACCAGGGTGATTGTAGCGGAGTCTGTAACTCCAGCAACTACGGGAGTGTCTTTGCGCGTGATTGCTAGCACCAGAGTCGCTGTTTGTGTCGCATTCCATTGGGTTGCTGCGGGTGTTGCGACTTTGGTTACAATTGCTCCTTGCGTTAGCAATTTAGCGGGGCAGTTGTGCGTCTCGTCTTCGCATATTGCGGGTGAGTAGATGTCTAGGGTGTCTCCTTGCGTGAATAGTGTTGCGACGTCGACGGGTACCGGAAGAGCTACCGTATCCCTCCCTTCCATGCTCTGTTCGGTGGTTGCGACGTACGCGGTTCTTATTGGTGTTTCGGGTTCGATGGTGACGCTTGTTCGCAGGCCGACTACGAGGGTGGAATCGATTGCCACGTCCGGAGGAGCTCCGGTTACGTTGGACCGCATCTGAACGTCCTCCGCTGTAATGATTTCGCCTGCAGGTATGCGTTTTGTTGCTACAACCGCGTTGGTTCCAAGCGGTTGTATGACTGCGGTGAGTGTTAGAAATACTGCGATGGCCGCCACTGTGATTGCGATGACCACCTGTTTCTCGCTGATCCAGTGCGCTACGGTTCGGAGTTTTTCTTTCACGGGCTCGATGATTTCAAGATTGTCGAGGCAGGGATAGGACTGTAAGAAAAGATGTGGATGCGCGATAGCGTGGTGAGCCTGTGGATATTGGCCTTGGCTGTGTAGAGCTTTGTATCCGCTCTGAGGATGAGGTCCCAAGAGGCTAGAGGAGCGTCCAACCTGCCTCTGTTATGACGCCGTCCATGTGGATGTCGTGCGGTTCGGCGGGGAGCAGGCCGCGATTCACGTAGGTGTTTTGCGGTACTGCAGCGAAAAAGAGGGCCGTGGGTTGCGCTTGTTTGATTGCGGCGAGGGCTCGGTCATACCAACCGCCGCCCTGTCCGAGTCTTACGCCATCCTCGTCCACGGCCATTGCGGGTACTAGCACGAGGCTAACTGGCGGATCGATCCGTGTCGCACTTCCGGCTGGTGTTGGCTGGCCGCCGGCAACGAATCCGATGGGAAGTTCCGAAAGTGGCATGCCTTTTGCGCTGGAGACAACAGGGAGCCAAACTTCTGTTCCAGAAGCTTTGGAGGATGCAACGAATTTGCTGATCGACAGTTCCCCGGGGAGTGCTTCATATGCCGCAATTCCGCGCGGCAGATCCTGCTTTTGTAGCACCGGATTGAGAGCATTCCAGATTTCGGTGGCGGCATGCGATCCGTCAAGCCGCTTATGCGTCGCCTTGCGTTGTTCTCTAAGGCTGGTTCGAAGGGCGCGCTTGGCTACTTTGTGTTTTTCCGTCCGGATTGGTTCTAGGAGGGTTCGCAGGATTTCGATTTGCGAGGATTCCTTACTTACGCGTATGGCCTCGTCAATGAATTCCTGGGTGGGTGTTGGGGCTGGCACGGTGTGGCTGACTCTACGCAGTGCGTGTAGCATCTCGTCGCGCGCAATCTGAGCAGCGGCGGACTGGTTGCGGTACGGTGACACTCGCTTTCTTGATTCAGACCCCATGTGCCCATTTTTGCACACGCACCTCGGGACGAGTGCCGGAAATTGCCGCGATCAGGCCGCGCGCTCCCAACGCTCGCAGAGCGAATTCACGATTCAGACGGGAACTGCCGTTTTGGAGGCCCTTTCCTGCCGCTTTGGGTCTGAATGCTGTTTGAGCAGGCGTGACCAATCGGTATTCAGAAGGGAAGTGGCATTTTGGACGCCTTTTCACCAGTTTGGGTCGGACTCGTTGATGAGAGGGCCAGCGCCACGGCACCTCGGGTCTGAATCGTGAGAGAAGGCAAAGGGAAAGACGAGGGGGCAAGGTGCCGAGGGGAGGAGCTTAAAGTGGTTCGCCGGTTCGCGCACCGCTTGTGGCATACCCGCGTTTGCGGGGTTCCTCGGTTAGGCTTGGACTATGAGCAGTTTGTTGAAGAATGCTTCGGTGCGTCATGGTGTGATCCCGGCGGCGGGGCGAGGCACGCGCTTCTTACCGATGACGAAGGCGATCCCGAAGGAGATGTTGCCGATTGTTGACCGTCCGGCGATTGAGCTGGTGGTTGAGGAGGCAACTCAGGCGGGTCTGGATGATTTGCTACTGATTTCGGCCGCGCAGAAGCAGATGATCGAGGATCATTTTGATGCTGTACCCGACCTCGAGGCGGCATTGCGCGAGGGTGAGAAGTGGGAGCTGCTTGCGTCAATCGAGCGCTACCAAGATTTCGCGAGGATTCATTCGGTGCGGCAGGGACATCCGCGCGGGCTTGGTCACGCGGTGTATCAGGCTCGCCACCATGTGGGTGACGCCCCGTTTGCGGTGCTGTTGCCGGATGATTTGATGCATCCGGAGGACCCGGTGCTGGAGAAAATGATCGCGGTGCGCGAGCAGATTGGCGGCTCCGTGGTGGCGCTGCTAGAGGTAACTCCGCAGCAGGCAACGGCTTATGGCTCGGCTGATGTGACTACCATTCCGCTCGCTTCAAATGGGCTGGATGGTATTGAGGGGCTGAATGACGGGGATGTCTTCCGGCTCAACAAGATTGTGGAGAAGCCTCCGATTGACGAGGTGTTGTCTGAGTACGCGTCGGTTGGACGCTACGTGCTTGACCCGAAGGTGTTTGAGATTTTGGAGACGCTCCCTCCGGGTCGTGGAGGCGAGATTCAGCTGACTGACTCGTTCCAGTCTCTGATTGAGACCCCTGAAGACCAGGGCGGCGGCGTGACGGGCGTTGTGATTCGCGGGCGTAGGTTTGATACGGGTGACAAGTTGGGTTACCTGCAGGCTGTGGTGGAGATGGGGATTGAAGATCCTCAGCTTGGCGGCGAGTTCCGGGCGCTACTTAAAGGACTTGTTAAAGGACTTGACCTGTAGTGTTTAGCGACGTGCCTTGATGGTGCGCGCAGGCCACTGGTTTTGCCCGTTTGAAGGGGAGATGTGATGAGGTCGGTTGCGAATTTTTATCGCGATTGTCAGGATGCGGTTGGCCCGCAGCCTCCGTTGGATGTGATGTTGCCTGATTCGATGGGTTGCGTGCTTGCGGAGGACGTGATGGCGCCCTTCGACCTTCCGGTTGCGGATTTGGCCGCGCTTGATGGTTATGCGGTGAGGTCGGAGGATTTGGAGGGGGCCTCTGCGGATCATCCGGTGAAGCTCAACGTTACAGCGGAGCTTCGCGCTGGCGATGTTGAGCCGATGGCGAATATTGCGGGAGGGGCGGTCCGGATTGCTTCTGGCGCGCCGATTCCGACGGGTGCTGATGCGGTGGTTGCTCTGGAGCACACGGATCACGGGGTGGCTCAGGTGGAGGTGTCCCATAGCCCGATGCCCGGTGAGAACATTCGCCCTAAGGCGCAGGATGTTCGTGCGGGCGACGTGCTGATTAGCCGCGGTACGCGCGTGGGATCGCGCCAGATCGCGCTGATCGCGGGTGTTGGTCGTAACCGTATTCAGGTGCACCCGCGCCCTCGTGTGGTGATCATTTCGATTGGTGATGAGCTGATCGAACCTGGTGAACAGGCCCGCCCGGGCGCGGTGTTTGATGCGAATGGTCACGCTCTGGCTACCGCTTTGACAGATGCGGGTGCGCAGACTTTCCGCGTGGCTGCCGTTCCAGATGAGCGGGCAACACTGCGACAAACTATTGAGGACCAGCTGGTGCGTGCGGATTTGATCATCACGACCGGAGGTATCTCTTATGGTTCGGGCGATACAGTTCGCGAGGTGCTGGGCTCGCTCGGCACGATCCGCTTTGACTCGGTGGCGGCTTTCCCAGGCCACATCCTTGGTGTTGGGCACGTTGAGTCGGGAACCCCGATTTTCTGTTTGCCGGGTGACCCAGTCTCGGCCCAGGTGTGTTACGAGGTTTACGTGCGTCCCGCTGTGCGCGCAATGCAAGGCTGGAGTTCGCTGAACCGCCCAACCGTGCAGGCGCGAGTGGACCGCGGGTGGCGTTCGCCGATGGGCAGGCGCGAGTTTGTGCGCGTGAAACTGCTGGGTAAGCCGTCGTCGGGCTACACGGCCACAGTGATGGGCCCAACGGATGCGCTCCTCCTTTCCGCGTTTGCAGAGTCGAACGCGCTCGCGGTTGTGCCGGAGAATGTGACGGATGTGCGCGCGGGTGATGCTCTGCGTTGCATGGTGCTCGATTAGTTGATGAGTTTCTTCAGGCGATTCTTCTCCGCCCCTCGCGTGTGGGGGCTTAGCGAGTCGCAGGTTCGTATCGATATTGAGGATCCCGTTAGTCGGGGCCTCATTCATGCAACGCCACGTTTGAATGTGGACGAGGACGTTTTTGCGCGCCCTGGGGAAAACGTGTTCGGACCGCGTCGTCCCAGTGGGGCAACGTCGACCGAAATCCGTAGGCTCACGATTCGCCCGGTTTTGGGGCAGGCGCATCGCGAGGTTGAGCGCGTTCGCTGGGCAGACCGAGACTGGCTGGAGCCATGGGAGGCCACGCTTGCTCCGGGCGTTGATGAGAATCTGCCTTCACTTGCGGATTATCAACGGAAAACCGATGCCGAGGTGGAGTCGGGTATCACTCTTCCCATGATGATTGAGGCGGATGGGCGAGTGATCGGGGTGGTAACAGCGGCAAACACGGTGAGGGGCGCGCTGTATTCCACGACGGTTGGCTACTGGATTGTGTCCGAGTATGCAGATCGAGGCATTGCGAGCTTGGCTGTGGCGGCGTTTATTGATCTGCTCATTTTGAAGCTGGGAATTCACCGCGTGGAGATCAACATTCGCCCCGAGAATGAGCCTTCTCTTGGTATCGCGCGAAAACTTGGGCTCACTCACGAAGGCTACAGGCCGCGGTACATGGCCATTGCTGGCCAGTGGGCAGACCATTTGGCTTTTTCAATTGACCGCGAGTCGCTACCAAACGGCGGCCTAGTGGAAGCAATCTGGGGCGTGAATCTGCTGGGGGAGTAGCGCCTATTCCCGCGGGGATCACCCAAATACAACCGGCCTTGCCAGTCATCCAAAGCGGCTACGCCAGGCGCCGGCCAGTAAAGCGTTCGCCCGGTCCTCCCTCGTGAAACCGTGGGGCGTCGAATGTCACGAAACAGACACGCCGAAGCTCTGCCCGAGATGGAATAACAATGATGTAATTATGGGTACGTGAGCTTTTCTGGGTGGATTATCGGTGCGTTGGCCGTGTTGGTGGCTGCGTATTGGACGCCTGCGCTCATAAAGAACCGCAATGAGGTTATCGAAACGCCTGTTGAAGATAGGTTTTCGACGGACCTCAAACTTGTTCCTTTGGCTAAGGAACAGCCTGGTCTTGTTGTTCGAGGCGAGGTGGGCAGGAACCAGCCGCGTATTTTGCCTCACGTGGCGGTTTGTGGACCCGAACGGAGGGTTCAGGCCGTGGAGGCAGAATCGATAGGGGGAATTTCAATGGCTGATTCGCAGCGTATTTCGGGTGAGTTTGTTTCTTCGACTTCCCGGCAGATGGCGAAGCTTCGCGCGTCCCGCGCAGCTCGTGTTGCGAAGGAGAACGCTGCGGGTAAGCGCCGTTTCGCCGTTTTCGCAGTGGCGTTGACACTGCTGGTGGCGTTCGTGGTTGCGGCTACTTTTTCGACGTTCTCCTGGTGGTTCCTATTGATTCCGGCGGCCGTTATGGGAGCAGTACTAGCGGAGGGGCGTTTGGCGTATCGCCGTTCCATCGAGAAGGCTCGCGCTGAAACCGAGCTTTTGAAGCAGTTGCGTGAGGAACGCAGGCTCGAGCAATCTCGTTACAACCGCTTGCGCTCATCCGTTGAACAGCGTATTGCGGCTACCGCGCCAGCCAGCGAGAGCGTTGCCCCCTCAGCGTCTTCCGTCCAGGAATCGGTTGATGAGGAGCAGGTAGCGGCCGCCGCTGAACCCGCCGAGTGGACTCCTCGCGAGCTTCCCGCCCCTGCTTACGCTCGCGCCGCCAAGGCTCCGCGTAGGCGCGTAGTGGTTGATCCGAGCGTCCTCGAAAATAATGGTGAGGGAGTCGCTTCTGCTGAAAGCTCGGAGGAGAATAGGTCCGAGACCCAAACTGTCAGCCCGCTGCGCCCAGTGGTTGCGAAGCCGCGTTCGCTTGACGCTATGACGTCCGAAGAGGCCGCTGAGATGGCTGAGACCGCGTTCGACCTGGAGGACATCCTCGAGTTCCGCCGCGCGCAGTAATGTCCTGTGAAGGCTACGCGCATTGGAGCGTTACAACGTGTGAGCCCCCGACGCCGCTGAATTAACGGTTTTGGCGATGTGGTGCTAGGCTGGTTTTCGCACTTGGGGCTATGGCGCAGTTGGTAGCGCGTCTCGTTCGCAATGAGAAGGTCGGGGGTTCGAATCCCCCTAGCTCCACGATTGTTATGTCTCGGGACATCGTTCATACGGTGTCCCGAGATTTTTGTTCTTGTTGCGCTCCCACGCCGGAGAAGTATCCCGGCACACTCTTAGGAACCAGGGATGCTCAGTCATTGCCCAGGAAAAGCACAGAATGTGCGGAAACATGGGATTTCGGATAGCCGCAATAATGTGCGGGTAAGGTAGAATCATCGCCGAGGATTCCTCGAAAATCTCATTGATGAATGTGAAAGAAACCCATGGATTTTGACCTCAAAACGAAGTACAAACGAATGCCTAAAAAGCTAAAAACAATCGCGCCAGAAAACTTGGCGCCTTTGTCGCAGCGAGTTAGCGCGTGGATGGTACACCTGTTCACCATGTCAGGCGTGGCGCTTGCGGCCCTAGCTACATTGTCGCTCATTCATGAGGATATCGGCATGATGTGGCTGTGGCTTTTCATCGCGCTGGTGGTGGATGGTGTGGATGGCACTATGGCTCGCAAGTTCCGCGTGCGCGAAGTACTCCCGTGGTTTGATGGTGGCATTCTGGACATCATCATTGACTATTTGACGTGGACGTTCATCCCCGCGATTTTCATGTATCGTCACATCGAAATGGGCCAACCATACTTGGCGGCGGTACTCACGGTTTTGATTCTTGCCACTTCCACGCTGTGTTATGCAAATGAGAACTGGAAGTCGTCGGATTTCTATTTCTACGGTTTCCCTGCGGCGTGGAACATTGTGGCTCTTTGCTTGTATGTTTTGCAGACAAGCGAGGTTGTGAACATTATCGCGGTTGTGGCCTGCATTGTGCTTACAGTTGTCCCGAGCTATTGGACACACCCGTTCCGAGTTAAGAAGTTCATGGTTGTGAACCTGATCTCCATCGCGGTGTGGATTAGTGTTACGGGCGTCCTGGTGGCTATTTACCCGGCGCAGCCGGTGTGGATGTTGGTCTTGTTCTACGTGTCGGGAGGTTGGTTCCTGCTTACGGGAATCGCCCGCATGTTCACCGGGCCGGATCGCGCCAGCCGCAAGGCAAGCACTACCGCTTAGGGTAGACCTTCCATTCAGATTTCTAGTAAAGAGTGCGCGAGATTGTCCTCGCGCACTCTCTTATTTTCGAGGACATCTCCGAGCCCTCACACACCCTGGCCGCGTAGCCCGTCCGCAACGTAGCGGTCGCGCAGGTAGTTGCGCAGTTCGTAGAGGAAAGCGAAGGCGATCATGCCGATGACTATTGCGTTCACACTGGGAGGGTAGCCGCGCCCGTGCGTCCAGAAGTACACATAGGGAGAAATAAACGTAACTAGGGTGACCAGCAGACCGGTGTATCGAACCCACAATTTGTGAGCGGTAACAAATGCCAGCAAACCCCATGTATACGGAATTGCGGTGATCACATCCATACCCCACAGGATCCACAGGTTGCCGTGGAAATGCTTAACGAATGTTACGGGCAGGGCACGAAGAGAAGAGTAGATGAACACTACCGCGTAGGCCCAGAACTTTGGGCTGCGTAGCATTCGATAGGCCTTCGAGGACGGAATTATTTTCGCTCCCGAGGCCTTGAGAGCCCGGTAATTCTTGGAGCTGATCGTAACGCTCTCAACCCAGTCAAACGCTCGGTGAATAAAGTCGAGGCGCGCTCCTTTGCTATCACACCAGGTTTGACACCACGCGGATGGGTTAACAGCGATGGGGACAACTTTTTCGAGGGGACTTATGTCGAATCCAATGGAGTCGATCATCTGCGTTAGTTCCGTATTGCCAGCAAACGTGAAGCTGGGCCCAACCTGGTGCAGTAGCGGTTTAGGCTCTTTGCCACTCGTGTCCTCGCCAAGAAGTTGCTGCAATGCGGTGAGGCTACTTTCGGGCACAAGGTCAATAAGCACCTGTTGGCGGCCGACGATCATAGACCGAAGGGTCTCAGCCATTTCACGAAGCAAGGGGCGCGGCAGATTTTCGAGGACAATACTGATTGCATCGTTGGAACCAGATTGACGCGCGTGGTTGGCTACGGAAGAAAACAGGGTAGTGACGGTAATGTTTCGCGGCGCTAGATTGCCAAGGCGATCGATCTGGGAAGCTTCTTTGAACGCTGTAGGATCGATTGCTACCTCTTTCAACAGCGGGATGCTTAGTGCTGAGTGAGAGGTAATGATGTTCACGAATCTGCTTTCTATGTGGTTGGCGGGCCACTCCAGATCGAGTGACCCACCTCTTGCCAGCCTAGTTTACCTGCGCGCACTCCAGTTGAGTAAGCGCGTTGCCTCGTTTCGCATAACCGGATACTAGCGCGTGGCTTTCACCGCTTTTGGTAGACGCCCTTGCGCCAATATTTCGGTTCGCAAGTCACATTAATCCCCAGGTTTCTGAAGATCCCCTCATCAACGGAGCCTAGGATCGTGGTGGTGTGTACGTCGCAACCTTGGAGCGCTTGTAGTTGTTCGAGGGCGCGGCGCGCATACTCGTTGGTGTTTGCTGAAACCGATAGCGCGATGAGTACTTCATCGGTGTGCAGCCGCGGGTTGCGAGACCCGAGGTGCTCCGTTTTGAGCTTCTGAATGGGCTCAATGGATTCGGGCGCAAGCAGGTGCATCTTCGGAGGGATCCCAGCGAGTAGTTTGAGCGCATTTAGGAGCATCGCAGCCGACGGGCCCAGCAGGGCTGATGTTTTACCGGTAACGATGGTTCCGTCCTGCAGTTCAATGGCTGAACCTGGATTCTTAGTTTTGCGCTCAATTTCGAGGGCGGGGCGTACAACTGGCCGATAGTTGCGGTCTATGCCCAGCTTGCCCATGATGATGGCAATGTGGTCGGATTCGTGACTGTCTGTACCGGCACGCTTTTCTTCAACGAGCGCTTTGAAGTATCGACGTATCACTTCCTGCTTAGCGGCCTCACGGCATACATCATCGTTGCTGATGCAGCTACCAACCATATTCACTCCCATGTCGGTTGGCGACTTGTAGGGGCATGACCCGGTGAGTTTTTCAAGCAGTGCCGAGAGCAGGGGGAACACTTCTAGGTCGCGGTTGTAGTTGACCGCCCTCGTGCCATATGCGGCGAGGTGGAAGTGGTCGATCATGTTTACATCGTCGAGGTCGGCAGTGGCAGCCTCATACGCCATGTTCACGGGATGGTCGAGCGGCAGATCCCAGATGGGGAAGGTCTCAAACTTGGCGTAGCCGGCCTGGTTACCCCGTTGGAATTCGTGGTAAATCTGCGACAGGCATGTGGCAAGCTTGCCTGATCCGGGTCCGGGAGCGGTTACAAGTACTACGTCCCTCGAGGTTTCCACAAAGTCATTGTGGCCGAATCCCTTGGGCGACACGATGTGCTCAATGTCCGCCGGATACCCCTTGATGGTGCGATGCCGCGCGACTTTCAATCCGAGCTTTTCTACGCGGGTGCGAAACGCTTTCGCTTCCTTGTTTCCCTCATCCATTTGGGTGAGGACGACGTTCTCAACTAGAAAGCCACGCTCGCGAAATACGTCTATGAGGCGAAGCGCGTCCTCTTCATAGGGGATCCCGGTGTCTGCGCGAACTTTGGTGTGCTCAAGATTCTTGGCGTTGATCGTAACGAGAATCTCGATGCGATCTTTAAAGGTCTCAAGCATCGCAATCTTGTTGTCGGGGGTGAAGCCCGGAAGTACTCGAGAGGCGTGGAAATCGTCGAAGAGCTTTCCACCCATTTCAAGGTAGAGCTTTCCGCCGATCTGGTTTCGACGTTCGTTAATGTGCTTCGACTGAAGTTCGATGTATCGTTTGCGGTCAAACCCGATTGGCCGGTGCATAAACTACCTCTCGTAGCGCGGCTGGTGTGCGCCGCTTAGGGGATCACCGCCTTCTTATTCTACTGCACACGAGGTGGAGTTAATACCTGGTAACCGTGCGGAAAACTGGGTGTGGTGGGAGTCACCGCGAATAGATTTGACCCTGCAAATCCACGTGTGTAGAGTTTCTATTCGTTGCCCCGCGAAAGCGGAGGAACAAAACCTAGAAAGTTTCAGGCGGCGAAGTCACTGAGTTGACAAACCAGATAGAAACATTAGACTAGGAAGTCCGGTTAAAAATCCGGAAAGGCACCTTAGCGAGAACCTCCAAAGCATTGAGAGTTCAGCTTCGTGTGGGTGTTGTTTGTGAACTCGATAGTGTGTTTTTTGTTTTGTCCTTTTTTGTTTTGTTTTTGTTTTTTGGTTGGGATCGCT
>PNHW01000007.1 GCA_002871995.1 Gleimia europaea | reverse complement strand
AGCGATCCCAACCAAAAAACAAAAACAAAACAAAAAAGGACAAAACAAAAAACACACTATCGAGTTCACAAACAACACCCACACACACTCATCCCAACAAAATCTAGTAGGGAAAGAAGTGAGGTGTAACGCTGTTTCTGAGTTTTCACTGCCTGAAACAGCTTCTCTAGCTTACCAGGTTGCAATCACTTGTCAAGATTCCTGACTCGGATCACACTTCCTAGAAGCAGGCCGCGAAACTTTTGGGCTTTGCCGTCTGTCTCGCAACGAGTTTCAACTTTACACATTCACTTTTAGCCGGTCAAACGAATCTGCGGTGACTCCCACCACACGCATAGTTTGGGCCGGGAGTGTGCGGGCATACGTGCCCCTACATTCCCGGCCACCAGGCTAGACTGCCCTACTTGGCAGGACGCACTACTGCTAGATTCCGCCTTCCCTTACGGATCAAAACGGTTCCATCTGCCAAGGCGTCCTCGGCGCTAATAATCTGGTCTTCACTCTCAACACGCTCATTGTTTAGGTACGCGCCGCCCGAGGATACAGTTGTGCGCGCGGCACGCTTGCCCTTTTCTAAACCGGCTGCAACCAGAGCATCCACGATCGTTGCCTCACCAAATGCGACCTCACCGGCCGGCAACTCCGACGTAGCCGCAGACAAAGTCGCTGCATCAACCTTCTTCAGGTCGCCACTACCCCACAGAGCGTTGGTGGCCTCCAGCACGCGCTGCAGAGTTTCTTCACCGTGAACCAACTTGGTCACCTCAGCTGCAAGAGCTTTTTGCGCCTCACGCTTATACGGGGCATCCTCTACCGTTTTTTCAAGACGCTCAATCTGCGGGCGATCTAGGAATGTGAAAACCTTCAAGAAACGCACCACATCAGCATCATCCACATTCAGCCAGAACTGGTAGAACGCGTACGGCGACAACATGTCCGGATTCAGCCAGACGGCCCCGCCCTCTGATTTACCAAACTTCGTGCCATCCGCCTTCGTGATGAGAGGCGTGGTCATTACGCTGACCTCCACGTCCTCCACCTTGCGAATCAAGTCGAGGCCGCCAACCAGGTTGCCCCACTGATCATCGCCGCCAGTCTCAAGCGTGCAACCGTAACGACGGTAAAGCTGCAGGTAGTCATTAGCTTGGAGGATCTGGTACGAAAACTCCGTGTAAGAAATGCCTTCCTTAGAGCTCAGGCGCCGGGCAACCGCGTCTTTGGAGAGCATCGTTCCCATCCGGAAGAACTTACCCAAATCACGGAGCAAGTCGATAGCGGATAGCTCTGACGTCCAATCCAAGTTATTCACCATTAGTGCGGCGTTCTCGCCCTCGAAATCAAGGAAGCGCGAAATCTGCTTCTTCAGGCTCTCTACCCAGCCTTCAACAACCTCACGAGGCTGCAATGTGCGCTCGCCCGACATGCGCGGATCGCCAATGAGGCCAGTTGCACCGCCAACCAAAGCCAAAGGACGGTGCCCCGCAAGCTGTAGGTGACGCATTAAAATCAACTGGACCAAATGCCCGTGATGCAACGAAGGTGCAGTTGGATCAAAACCGCAATAGAAAGTGACCGGCCCCGAAGACAGTTCCTTACGCAACTTATCTAGATCGGTGTGCTGACGGATCAAACCCCGCCACTGCAGATCATCAATTAGATCGGCCACTTCTATTCCTTCCAAATAACAACATTTTCCGATGGCATTCTAAGCCACCGCCACAATTTTTCACTATTTATCATCTTTTGGCTAACGTGTTCCTATGGTGAGAAAGGGAAATCGCTGTATTAGCAACGACAGGCGTAGCACGATTCTGAGAAAGCTAGAAAGCTCGGACGCTCCTATTTCCGCCACCGCATTTGGAGACCTGCTTGGCGTGACCAGGCAAGTCATCGTCAAAGATATTGCCCTCTTGCGCGCCGAAGGCGTCCCCATCTTTTCAACCAATCGTGGATACCTGCTGATTCGCCCGGTCCAGCTACCTCGACGCGAATTTAAAGTTCGCCACGACTACGGCGAAACCAAAACCGAACTGGCGCTAATTATCGAGCATGGCGGACGCGTGCTGGACATCAAGATCGATCACCCGCAGTACGGAGAAATCAGCGCCGATCTAAACGTGATATCACCCAAGAGTTTGAAAAACTTCCTGGAAAGCTTTGAACGGCCCCAACGTCTCTCTCGACTCACTGACGGCTACCACAAGCATACGGTCGAAGCCGATAGTGAAGAAACACTCGACGCGATTGAGGCGGCGTTAGGCGAACACGGCTTCTTGTCCGAGCCCAAGCAATAATCCGAATTTGGGATAACTCAACGCTCTGATAACGTCTACCTGAGTGTATATACAGTAGCGCTTTGGAGATGGGCGATGAAAATCCCAAATAGAGTAAAAACCTCGGCAAACCGATTCTTTATCGACGGCCTAACCGGCATGGCACATGGCCTTTTTGCCACACTAATCATTGGCACAATTATGGTTTCAATTGGAAACCTGCTCCCCGACGTTGTTGGAAAACCACTGGTGCTGATGGGATCCATCGCCTCCGTTCTGACTGGGGCAGGCATCGGTATTGGTGTCGCACACCGGCTAGAAGCCAGCACCTACGTACTCGCAGGCACCGGAGTTGCGGGCATGGTTGGCGCCCACGCGGGCAAAATCCTCGACGCTGGAGTAGTAGACGGCCTGACCATGCAACTGCTCGGCCCCGGCGAGCCCCTCGGAGCCTTTCTTGCCTCGTTCGTAGCCGTTGAAATCGGCCGAGCAGTGTCCGGGAAAACTCCCGTGGACATCCTCGTGACACCGTTTGTAACAATCGTTTCCGGATCACTACTTGGACTTCTAATTGGTCCTCCAATCTCAGCCATGATGCTAAGCCTTGGAGACATCATCAACTGGGGCACCATGCATCGCCCCTTCACAATGGGAATCATCGTTTCCGTGGTCATGGGCATCATCCTCACTCTGCCCATCTCGTCCGCCGCGCTATCGATCATTCTTGGACTATCCGGCCTCGCAGCCGGAGCCGCAACCGTTGGAACCTCCGCACAAATGGTTGGGTTCGCCGTGGCCTCCTACCGCGAAAACAAGATTTCTGGCCTCATCGCCCAAGGACTTGGAACATCGATGTTGCAAGTACCCAACATCTTGCGCCACCCCCAAATCTGGATCCCGCCGATCCTGACCTCGGCCATTCTCGGCCCCATCGCCACAACTGTCTTCCACATGGAAAGCAACGCTGCCGGCGCAGGCATGGGCACCTCCGGCCTAGTCGGCCAAATCATGACTTGGACCGTCATGTCCGAAACCACGAACCCTGCGACACTTCTGGCACTAATCGTTGGACTCCACTTTGTTGCTCCCGCGCTACTAACGCTAGGCATTTCCGAAATCATGCGTAAACGAGGGTGGATTAAACCCGGGCAAATGAAGCTGCCCTAATGCGCACCCGTGCGGGCAGGTGTAACAATGAAGCATGCGTAAAAGGATTGTTATAGGCGGCGCAAGTGGCTTTGTGGGCACCGCGCTACAAAATGAACTCAAGAACAGCGATTGGGAAATCATTCGCTTAACGCGTAGTGAACCGGGGCCTGGCGAAGCCCGCTGGCACCCCGACGCCGACGACATCGACCCTCGGAACCTCGCGGGAGTCGATGCTGTGGTTTGTCTTAACGGCGCGCCACTCGCGCGCTGGCCCTGGACCCACGCATACAAGCATGAGCTGGTGAACTCGCGGCTAAAATCAGTCAAAACTCTGGCCGACGCTATTAACTCCCTACCAGAATCTCAGCGCCCCAAAACATTCCTTACCGGCTCCGCAGTTGGCTACTACGGTTCGCGCGACAACGAAGTGTTGGAAGAAGACTCGCAGGCAGCCAATGACTTTCTTGGCGGACTATGCCAAGTGTGGGAGCGAGAATCTCAGCGCGCCAAGGTGAACCGCGTTGTCAACATTCGTACTGGCCTGGTTCTGGAGGATGGCGGAGGTATGCTCCACGCCCTTGAACCCCTGTTCAAAACATTCCTCGGCGGTCGCCTGGGCGATGGGCGACAATGGATGCCCACTATTTCACTACGCGACCACGTGCGCGCGGTGCGGTTCCTGTTAGAGAATCCGCAGCTGGAAGGCGCGTTCAACCTGACCGGGCCAAATCCATGCACGAACGAAGAGTTCACAGCCGGGGCAGCCGCCCACTACCGTCGCGTTCCCGGCCCACCTGTGCCTGCGTTCGCCCTGCGCATGGTACTTGGCGACATGGCCGTGCTTGCCACTTCTTCACAATACGCTGTACCAACAAGACTTCTTGAAGCGGGCTTCCAGTTCAAGGACGAGATCCTGCAGGAGCAACTGCAAAGTTCTACTTCCATTAGGTAAAACGAATCGGGCGGGCCTGCGAAAATACCGCAAGCCCGCCCGACTCTTAGAACATCATTAGCTAGATGCGAGGCGGCGCCGGAGCTGCGTAACCTTTTGCTCCAACTCGGCCTTCTGCTCGCGCACCCGGCTTGGAGCCGTACCTCCCCGACCGGCACGGGCCGCAACCGAGCCCTGCGCGGAAAGTACACTCCGGACATCAGCCGTTAAAGCCTCATGAATCCCGCAGAACTCTTCATCCGATAGATCCCACAGTTCACGATCAGTTGCATCTGCAAGCGCCACGCAGCGCCCCGAGATCTCATGCGCATCGCGGAAGGGCACGCCCTTCTTCACCAACCATTCCGCGATATCGGTTGCCAGTGAAAAACCGCGGGGAGCCAGATACTCCATACGATCGGTGTGCAGCGTCATGGTCTGGATCATCCCGGTCATTGCTGGCAAGAGGACATCGAGTGTATCGATCTGATCGAAAACCGGCTCCTTATCTTCTTGCAGGTCGCGATCATAAGCGAGCGGAAGCCCCTTCAAGACAGTCATCAAGCCAGTGAGGTCACCAATCATCCGGCCCGACTTACCGCGCGCAAGTTCTGCAATATCCGGATTCTTCTTCTGCGGCATAATCGACGATCCTGTCGAAAATGAATCATCGAGTGTCACGTACCCAAACTCGACCGTGTTCCAGATGATGATTTCTTCCGCCAAACGCGACAGGTTCACACCAATCATCGCCGCGATGAAAGAAAATTCGGCGGCCACGTCACGCGCGGACGTGGCGTCAATCGAGTTCTCACAAACCTCGTCAAACCCAAGTTCTGCGGCAATATTGGCCGGATCCATCCCCAGCGTATTACCCGCAAGCGCACCCGCACCGTAAGGGGACTTCGCAGCGCGCTTATCCCAGTCAGAAAGGCGCTCTAAATCCCGGATCAGTGGCCACGCATGCGCCATCAGATGATGGGCGACGAGGACGGGCTGGGCGTGTTGCATGTGGGTACGTCCCGGCATGATTGCCTCACCCGCCTCACCAACTTGATGCAAAATAGCATCCACGAGGTCGAGCACTCGGCCCGACAGGTGCTTTGCCTCATCACGCAAGTACATGCGGATTAGTGTGGCGATCTGGTCATTTCGAGAACGCCCCGCACGCAACTTGCCACCCAGTTCACTTCCGGCGCGTTCGAGTAAGCCACGCTCCAGTGCGGTATGCACGTCCTCATCACCGGGCTGCGGCGCAAACTTGCCGCTCGCCACGTCCTCATCGAGTGAGGAAAGCGCCGCTAGCATGGCGTCAAGCTCTGCTTCGGTGAGCAGGCCGACTCGGCCAAGCTCCCTCGCATGTGCTTTCGAACCAGCAATATCCACTCGGGCTAATCGCCAATCAAAATGGGTAGAAACCGAAAGCGCATCCAACGCCTGCGCGGGCGCGCCGGTGAACCTACCGCCCCAAAGACTAACGTTGTCGTTTGACATATCCCCTACTTGGTTGCCTCGAACGCGTCACCGTGCTCAAAACGAACGTCGCGGGCGGCGGCGAGCTTAGAGCTTAGACCGTAGATCTCAATGAATCCGCGAGCGTGGGACTGGTCAAATGTGTCACCCGTTTCATAGGTGGCCAAGTTAAAGTCATACAGCGAGGTATCAGACTTGCGTCCCGTTACCGTCACGCGGCCACCGTGCAGGACGATACGCACATCGCCGGACACGTAGCTTTGCGTGTGATCAATGAAAGCGTCGAGAGACTGCTTGAGCGGCGAGAACCACTGTGCCTCGTAAACGAGTTCACCCCAGCGCATGTCTACGCGACGCTTGTAGCGGTGCTGCTCACGCTCAAGAGTGACATTCTCCAGCTCCTGGTGCGCCTTAATTAACGTAACCGCACCCGGGGCCTCGTAAATCTCACGAGACTTGATACCAACCATGCGGTCTTCAACGATGTCAATACGGCCAACGCCCTGAGCGCCGGCGCGCGTGTTGAGCTCTTGAATAATCTGCAGGGGCGTGAGCTTGCGGCCATCAATCGCCACGGGGATGCCCTTTTCGAAAGTCAAGACGAGTTCGTCTGGAAGCGGGGGGTAAGTGGGATCATCCGTGTAAGAGTAGACGTCCTTGGTGGGCGCGTTCCACAGATCCTCAAGGAAGCCTGTCTCGATGGCGCGACCCCAAACGTTTTGGTCAATAGAGAACGGGTTTGACTTGGTGGTCTCAATGGGTAGCTTGTGCTTGTTGGCGTAGTCGATTGCCACGTCGCGAGTAAGTGCGAGGTCACGAACCGGAGCAATACAATCCAAGTCCGGCGCGATCGAGGTAAACGACACTTCGAAACGAACCTGATCATTGCCCTTACCCGTACACCCGTGTGCCATCGTAGTGGCCCCAAATTCGCGGGCCGCCTTCACCAGGTGGCGGGAAATCAGCGGGCGAGAAAGCGCAGAAACCAGAGGATATTCACCCTGGTAGAGGCCGTTTGCCTTCAGCGCTGGCATACAGTAATCGTTAGCGAACTCGTCACGCGCATCAGCTACGTAGGCCTCAACGGCACCGCAGTCTAGAGCACGCTGGCGAATCACCTCAAGATCCTCACCGCCCTGGCCCACGTCAACGGCAACGGCGATAACTTCCGCGCCTGTACGCTCCCCGATCCAACCGATCGCAACAGAGGTATCTAGACCGCCCGAGTAGGCAAGAACAATCCGGTTTTTCTTACTCATTTATTTTCTTCTTTCTGTAGCTCTTGGCTGGAAGTTTTGACGCCTTCCGCATATTTGAGTAGCTTGTCGCAGTACGCCTGCGCGGCCTCATCTGATACGCATACGACGATAATCGTGTCATCTCCCGCAACGGATCCGAGTACCGTTTCATCCCTAGAAAAGTCGATAGCCGAGCCGAGGAGGTTAGCAGCTCCCGCCGGGGTGCGAAGCACCACCAAGTTGTTTGCTGTGGCTCCTCCTACCAGCAGATCCTGGCACCAGCGCTGCAACTTCTGTTCCGCACCTTCCTCGCCCCATTCCACCGGTCGCTCCGGGTTAGCCAGCGCATAGATCTGGCGTCCGTCCACGCCTCTAACCTTTGTTGCCCGCACTTCCAAAAGATCACGCGAAAGCGTTGCTTGAGCAACGAAAATGCCGACTTCTTCTAATGCTTCGCGCAAATCCGACTGGGATGCGATCTGCCGGGTTGCGAGGATCTGTTCAATCGCCGCGTGCCGCCCAGCCTTCGAGGCTGGCGTGCGGGTGTTATCCGAATCTTTCACAGCTCTCCTTCGCTATAGCTTCTTGAAATAATGTCGGGCAAGGCCGCCGTGAACGCATCCGCCTGCTCCCCGGTAAGTATCAGTGGTGGCGCTAACCGGATGGTTGCGGGATTGGCCGCGTTAATGATAAACCCGCTTTCTTGCGCCACCTTAACAGCCATGCCGGCACGCGGTTCATCAAGCTCAATCCCGATCAGCAAGCCGCGGCCTCTAACCTGTTTAATATGTGGATTTTTGAGAGCGCGGATGCTATCCATCCACTGATCCCCCAAGATTCGTGCATGTTCGAGGAGGCCATCGGACTTGATCGTACGAATCACCGCGAGCGCCGCAGCCGCGGCAACGGGGTTACCTCCAAACGTGGTTCCGTGCATACCCGGCTTCAAAACTGCGCTTGCAACGGAAGATAAAGTAATCGTTGCGCCGATTGGAACTCCTCCACCGAGTGCTTTTGCGAGGGTCACAACGTCTGGAACTACCCCGGCGCCATGATGGGCCATCCACTGTCCTGTACGTCCCATGCCGGTTTGCACCTCGTCTACAGCGAGGAGTGCGTCGTTTTGATCACACAGTGTGCGCGCCCACGTCAAGAAATTAGGCGGAACCTCGATTACTCCCGCCTCACCCTGAATTGGCTCGACAAAGATACCCGCAACATCACCTGCGGCGAATGCCTCATCCAAAGCAATGGTTGTAGGCTCGATCCACTCTATATTCGAGATGAGGGGCGCGAAAGGCTCCCTATAAGCCGGCTTGTACGTAAGGGACAGCGCCCCGAGAGATCGGCCATGGAATGCGTTTTTTAACGCAAGAATGCGATTCTTACCAGTAGCGTTACCGTGCGCCTTTATGATCTTCAAGACGGCCTCGTTCGCCTCTGTTCCCGAGTTTGAAAGAAACACTTTGGCTTGGCCAGATCCGCCCACGATCTCGCGCAGCGCTTCGCCCAGTTCGATTTGGGGCATCGTTGCGAAGAAATTCGAGGCGTGCACCAGCGTGCGCACCTGCTTTTCAACCGCCTGCGCAATAGCCGGATGGGCGTGGCCGAGTGCATTCACAGCGATTCCGCCCAGCAAGTCCATGTACGTGTTGCCATCCGCATCTTCCACGTACACGCCCTCCCCACGGGTCAACACCATCGCAGGAGTACCAAACACGCCGAGCATAGATTCCTCATAGCGGGCAAGCCAGTTTGAATCCACAGCTACCCCTCCTCGGTAATCATCGTGCCCACGCCCTCGTCGGTGAAAACCTCTAGGAGCATCGAGTGGGGAACACGTCCGTCAATCACATGCACCTGCTCAACGCCGCCTCCAAGCGCAGCCAAAGCGGCCTGCGCCTTCGGGATCATTCCCGCAGCAAGCGATGGCATCAACTCTTCGAGTTGCGCGCGGCTCATCCGATTAAGCAGCGAGGATTTATCTTCGAAGTCTTGGTAAATCCCCTCCACGTCCGTGAGCATAATGAGTTTTTGCGCTCCCACGGCCACCGCGATCGCCGCCGCAGCCGCGTCAGCATTCACGTTAAGCACATCGCCTGGGGAATCTTCATCAATCGCAATCGACGAGGTCACCGGGATACGGCCATGACTAACAAGATCCTCTACAGGCGCTGGGTTTACCCCCGCCACGTCACCGACCTGCCCCAAATCTACCGGTTTACCATCAACGACCTGCACCTTGCGCCGTGCGTGTAACAGTGCGGCGTCCTCACCAGACAACCCCACGGCGGCGATCGAGCGTTCATTCAAGAGTGATACGAGTTCGCGCTGCACTTTTCCAGCCAGAACCATGCGCACCACCTCCATCACTTCAGGCGTTGTCACGCGAAAGCCACCCGCAAACGGGGCCTGCAGCCCTAGACGATCCAGCATTTCGTTGATTTGTGGGCCGCCCCCATGCACCACTATTGGATGCACACCCCACGTATGTAAGAACGACACGTCCACCGCAAAAGCGCGTTGCAGCTGCGGCGAAATCATTGCATTACCGCCATATTTGATCACGACTTTGCGACCCGAATAACGCCGCAGCCATGGCTCGGACTCAAGCAAAATCTTGGTCTTATCCAATGCTGAAAGATCACTCATGATGTATATGCGCCGTTCTCGTGTACGTACGCGTGAGTCAAGTCCGTTGTGTAAACGGTTGCTGAACTATTGCCAGCACACAGGTCGATCTCAATCTTGACCTCCTGGGATGCCGCCAAATCAAGCGATTCCTTCGGCTCACCTATACCGCCGTTCTTACAAATCATCACGCCATTGATTGAAACATTTACCTTGCCCACGTCAAACGGAGCTACCCAGCTTGGAACCGTACCTATCTGCGACAAAATGCGCCCCCAATTTGGGTCATTTCCAAAAATTGCGGTCTTCACCAAGTTTGAGCGAGACACCGCGCGTGCCACTTCCACTGCGGCCGCCTCACTGCTCGCACCAATAACCGTGATGTCAACGAAATGCTCGGCTCCCTCCGCATCATCACGAAGCATTTTCGCAAGCTTTGCACAAGCATGCTCCAATGCAGCAGCAAAAGTAGCCTCATCTGGCGTAACCCCCGATTCTCCTGAAGCGAGGACTACCACCGTGTCGTTAGTGGACATGCATCCGTCCGTATCGAGGCGATTGAAACTCACCTGGACGGCGTGACGCAGCGCGCTATCAAGGGCTTCACTATCAACAACTGCGTCGGTCGTTATCACGCACAGCATGGTGGCAAGCGCAGGAGCGAGCATCCCCGCCCCCTTGGCCATACCTCCAACGCGCCACCCGTCCACCTCTATCTGGACCTCTTTGGGAACGGTATCGGTTGTCATTATTGCAGAGGCCGCGCTGGTTGCGCCCGATATGTCAAGGCCGCCCACCAGGCCTGGAATCGCCCGGGTGATAGCCGCCGTATCAAGGTACTCTCCGATCACTCCTGTGGAGCAAACCACGATTTTTGCCTGGTCCACACCCGCCGCAAGGGAAAGCTCATTCACGCAAGCTTCCACATCCTTTCGGCCTTGCTCTCCCGTACAGGCGTTAGCGTTACCCGAATTGAGCAATACGTGTGTAACCACGCCGTTTCGCATCTGTGCGCGCGAGAATTTAACGGGCTCTGCCTCTACACGGTTCGATGTAAAAACTGCGGCCGCTGCCGGTAAAATCCCCTCGTTTACTACCAGAGCGAGATCTTTACCTCCGGATGCTTTTAAACCCGCTGCGATTCCGGCCGCCGCAAAGCCCTTTGGGAAACAAACACCCGTGACCATCACAACACTCCGTTCATGTAGATGCCGAGGCACTCGTCGAAACCAAACGCCAAATTAGCCGCTTGAACCGCGGCAGCTGCAGTTCCCTTGCCCAGATTGTCGATCGCTGTCATCGCCGTGAGAACACCCGTATTCGGGTTCACTCCCGCCCACACCTGCGCGCGGCCGGTTCCTACCACCGGACCAGATTGAGGGTAAGCCGGGGAAAGATCGATCAGTTTCTCTGCGCCGTAGACGGCCGAGTACGCCTCTTGCAATTCGGAAGTCGACACGCCATCCGTGGCAGCGTTCACCACTGCAACGATCCCTCGCGAAGTGGGAACGAGGACGGGAGTCATCTCCACCTCAATTTCGCCCGCTCCGCAAACCTGTAGATTTTGCACAATCTCGGGAATATGGCGGTGCTTTCCAACTGCTGAGTACGGCGCAATGTTGGAAAGTGCACTGGTTGCCATCAAATGTGGCTTGGCGCTGCGCCCCGCGCCGGAATAGCCAACGGCAAGCGTAGCCACAAGTGACCCGGAGCTAACAAATCCCGCCGCCACAGCCGGCATCATTGCAAGCGTCACCGCAGTAACGTTACAACCGGGCACTGCCACGGCGCGTGAGTTTTTGAGGATTTTGCGTTGAGTATCCGCCTTTTTCTGCTTCCCGGAGAGAATTGCGTCCGCCTCATCAGCGTGGACAAGTTCGGGCATCGCATAGTCCCACGCCCGCATGTGCGGGCCGCCGTAGAACTTCTGCCATGACTCCTTCGACTTGAGGCGATGATCCGCGCCCGCATCGATCACCACTGGGCCACCTTCCAGTGCGCTAGTAATCTCTGCAGATTTACCATGCGGAAGGGCCACAAAAACCAGATCGAGAGACGACAGAGCATCAACTTCAAACGGTTGAATAATCTTGTCGGCTAAAGCTGGAATATGCGGGTTCAAATCACCAAACCGAGTGCCCGCAGAAGAAGCGGCAACAAGCACGCGGACATCGAAATGCGGATGTTCACTCAGAATACGGGCGATCTCGCTACCCGCAAAGCCCGATGCGCCAACAATGCCAACAGAAACACTCATGCGAATAACTATAACATGCTATGAATAGTTATCAACTAAGTGTTTATATAGTGAATCCCCGACCCGAAAATGAGCCGGGGATAGTCTCAGCCCAGAGACTTTACATCTTTAGCAACAGAGCGCGCCCACCCACGAATGTCATCCCAATCGCGGAAGTCGCCTTCAACTGCGCCGCCAAGACGAGCAATCGTGCGCTCACGCAACGTCAGCTTGGACGGGTCGAGACATCCTGAGAATTGCTTGTTCATCCGCGGTTGCACACCGATCTGGGTGGCGCCAACGCGAGCCGGATCCTTCACAAGCCCTGTGGGAACTGAAGACAGCCCCGCAGAGAACGTCCACAGGTGCTTCTCAAACAGCTCCGCTTGATGCTCCTTCATGAAGGTACGCATCGACTCTTCCCACTGCGTCATGTGAACGGAAGAACCGAGCACAACACCGCCGTACTCAGAAATATCCTTTGCGTCCGCAGCATTGACAATGTCTACGTCAACACCTTCGCTACGTAGTTCCTCGTAAATCGCATTGGCGATGTCACGGGTAGATCCGTGGCGAGATGCCCATACAACCAAAATCTTCATAGCTCTAGTTTGCCCTATTTATTACCGATAGCACAGTTTGAGACAGGGAGTTCACACCACAAATCGAAGTGCGAACTCCCGCTCAACCAGTTAGGCGCGCAGTTTTGCGCCAAGCTGGTTAGAAAGACGCGTGATTATCGCTTCTCTAACCTTCGCCGTCTCATCTGACTTCAGCGTGTGATCGGCTGCGCGCATACGCAATGCAAACGCCAACGATCGCTTGCCTTCATCGATTTGCGAACCACGGTATTCGTCAAACAACTCCACGCCTTCAAGAAGATCGGACCCGGCCGCGTAGATCGCATCAACCACCATCGAGACGGGAATATCCGCATCCAGCACAACGGCAATATCTTCCTTCACCACGGGGAAAGTGGAAACGGCAAAAACTGTAATCGGGTTGGCCGGCATTGCCTTGATCAGCGCATCAAGATCTAGCTCAAGTGCGCCCGACCGCTTAGGCAAACCGTATTCCTTAACCACGGCCGGATGAAGCTCGCCCGCGCGACCAACTTCAACCAAATTCTTTTTCTGCCTGACGAACAGCACTGCACTGCGGCCCGGGTGCCACGGAGCGGCTTCCTCCGGGGTAGCAACTGGCTTCGGAGCAGGCTTTCCGTGGGGCAACTGAACCTGCGGATCGCGGTACAGCGGCGCAACCTCTACCTGCACGCCCAAAGCAGAACCGACGGCGAGGGCCGCTTCTAAAACATCAGCCCAATCAAAGTCCCGAGCCCCTGCGCGAATGGCACTGCCAACTGCTGATCCACCGGCAACGAGACCAAGGTGCCACGGCTGTTTAGGAGTTCCGCGATGGAGAGCTCCGATCTCACGGCCACTCGGGCGCTGCTCTGCCGAAGGAATAGGAGAAGGCTTCGTACCCTGCGGGCGCGTAACCATGCCCAGCTCGAAAACGCGAACTGATTCAGCGCCGCGGGCAGCGTTGCGCTGCGCCGTTTCAAGTAACGTATCGATGATGGAAGAGCGCATATTTGGCGCGCCATCCACTAGCGGGTTACGAAGAGTAACCACCTCTCTACGCTCATCGCCATCCAGAATGCGCTGGCGATCGTGCGCGTCACCAATAAATGGGTAGGATCCCACCTCGACAAAACCGCGGTCTGCAAGCGTGCGCGCCGCGAACCGGCGAGCCACCTGCGCCTTGGGCAATCCAACACCGGCTGGTGCCTTAGGCAGTACCGGTTCGATATTGTCGTAGCCGTCAAGGCGCGCAATCTCTTCCACAAGGTCACAAGGCTCAGTCAAATCTGGCCTCCAGGAGGGGGCCGTCACGGAAAGCACATTTTCACGGCGTTCGACCGTTGCACCAATCGTTTCGAGAAGCTCGATAACCCGCTGCTCACCATACTCCACGCCCGTCAAGCGAGCCGGTTCAGACAGCTTCATCTCGATAGCTTCGCGCCTGGGAACCTCGTTGTAATCGGTAACCGGAGAATCCGCTACTCCACCGCCGTACTCAACCAGCAAATCAACCACGCGTTGCGCTGCAACCGGTGGAAGCTCTGGATCCACCCCTCGTTCAAAGCGTTTTGCAGCCTCCGAAGGAATCTTGTGGCGCCGCGATGTACGCGCAATAGAGACAGCGTGAAAGTGCGCGGCCTCAACCAAAACGTCAGTAGTGGCCTCCTCAACTTCTGAATACTGGCCACCCATCACGCCAGCCAGACCAAGAATCCGGCTACCGCGCTGGCCGTTAGGGCTATCGGTAATCAGAAGGTCCTCCGAATCGAGCTTGCGCTCGACCTCATCGAGGGTCACGAGGGTCTCGCCAGCGTTCGCGCGCCGCACCACGATAGGCTCCGCGAGCGCCGCCAAATCGTATGCGTGCAGCGGTTGACCAAGATCCAACATCACGTAGTTAGTAATGTCGACTGGTAGCGATATGGAGCGCATGCCCATCGCTTCCAGACGCTTAACCATCCATGCTGGCGTCGGCGCATTTGGGTTGATACCACGCACGATGCGGGTAACGAACCTATCGCAACCTACCCTGCCATGAATCGGAGAGTTATCATCAACCTCGATCTTGAAACCTTCAGCGTTAGCAGCCGGAGGCTGTGTCTTTAGGTTTTGAGCAAGACCTGGGTCTGTGAACTTCGCTCCTGTCGAATGCGAGTATTCCCTTGCGACCCCGCGCATGGAAAAACAGTAGCCTCGATCTGGCGTGACATTGATTTCCAACAGTTCCTCACCAAGTCCGAGAAGACCAATAACGTCCTCACCTGGTGCAGGAATCTCGCTTTCATCAAATTTTTCTGTGAGCACGATAATTCCATCATGCTCATCCGACAGGCCCAGTTCGCGTTCGGAACAAATCATGCCGTCAGAAATGTGCCCGTAGGTCTTGCGTGCAGAGATAACGAAATCACCTGGAAGGACGCCGCCCGGAAGGACAACTACAACCAGGTCTCCCACTTTGAAGTTATGGGCACCGCAAATGATGCCACGTGAGGGCAGATCCGAAGGCTCTTTGCCCTCACCAGGAGCATCATTGTGAATGCCAACATCCACGCGGCAGTAGTTAATAACCTTGCCGTTGGACTGTTCTTTCGCCTCCAACGTGAGGACGCGACCAACCACCAGCGGGCCTTGCACAGCTGCACGGTGAATCGTCTCTTCTTCCAAACCGACCTTCACTAGATCGGAGGCGAGGCGCTGCGCATCAGTGCCAGGGAGAACCTCCACGTGATCGCGAAGCCAAGAAATCGGTACGTTTGGCATGCTTAGTTCCCCTTCCCCGTTGTTCCGAACTGGAGGGAGAATCTTTGATCGCCCTCCACAATGTCATGCATGTCAGCGATCTCATGGCGCAACATCAAGGTGCGCTCAAGACCCATGCCAAAAGCGAAGCCCGTGTACTCATCGGGATCGATACCGCAGGCGCGCAACACGTTCGGATTGACCATGCCGCAACCGCCCCACTCGATCCAACCGGCGCCGCCCTTCTTCTGCGGGAACCAAAGATCCATCTCCGCAGACGGCTCCGTAAATGGGAAGAACGACGGGCGTAGACGAGTCTTGGCCTCGGGACCAAACATCGCCTTCGCGAAGTGATCCAAAGTGCCCTTCAAGTGCGCCATAGTTAGCCCCTTATCCACCGCGAGGCCCTCCACCTGGTGAAATACGGGAGTGTGCGTGGCGTCAAGCTCATCGGAACGAAACACCTTGCCCGGCACCGCTACGTACAGGGGCAAATCGTGCGAAAGCAACAAACGTGCCTGGACGGGCGACGTGTGCGTGCGAAGCACTAGATTCGCATCACCCTCAGTCTCGCCGCCAACCGAGCGACCATCGATATAGAACGTGTCCTGCATCTGCCTTGCAGGGTGATCAATGTCAAAGTTCAACGCGTCGAAGTTGAACCACTCGTGTTCAACCTCCGGTCCCTCGCCTATCTCCCAGCCCATCGAAGTAAAGAAATCCGCCACCTCTTCAATCAAAACTTGAAGCGGATGACGCGCCCCCTCGGGCTGGCGCTTTACCGGAGCGGTTACATCCACGGCCTCCATGGCCAAAACGCGAGCTTCTTCTTCAGCCTCCAACAAGGCCTTTCGCTCATCGAGAGCAGCGGTGATTGCGCCGCGCGCCTTTCCAACCGCCTTACCCGCGGTTGCCTTTTGTGAACCCGGTAGTCCACCGATGGCACGGCTCGCAAGCACCACCGCAGATCCGTCACCAAAATGCTCCCGCTTGGCCTGCGCCAATTCCTCCAGAGTCGAAGCACTACCAATAGCCTCCAAAGCACGCTGCACAGCCGCATCCATTTGCTCAGCGTCCAAAGGGTTTACTTCTACATTCTCATCAATGTTCGACATATCAATCCTTGTCGCTTATCAACGACTACCAGACTAACGCCTAAGGCCTCTAACTGCGGAATTGTTCCAATTTTCTAGATAAACCCATAGCTTGCAAAACACATGAAGTGACTTTTGCGCGCTACCGCGCATAATTGGAAACATGACGAGTGTAGATACAGCCCAAGGATCATTCAAAGAACCGAAGAAGTGGCGCATGCATCACCTTGCGATGGCTAAAAGTGCCGGTCGCAAACTTACGATGATAACCGCTTACGATGCCCTCACCGCGCCCATTTTTGAAGAGGCAGGTGTGGACATGATCCTCGTTGGAGACAGTTACGGCAACGTTCAGCTGGGCTACGGTTCAACCATTCCCGTCCTCATGGAAGACATGGAACGAGCAACCGCGGCTGTGGCTCGCTCCGTAAACCGGCCAATCGTTGTGGCCGACCTGCCGTTTGGAGCGTATGAGGCGGACTCGAAGGAAGCATTCGATAATGCTGTTCGCCTAATCCGTGTTGGAGCCAATGCCGTCAAGCTCGAGGGGGGCGCTGAAATCGCTCACACCGTTGCACTACTAACCCAAGCGGGAATCCCCGTTGTGGGGCATCTTGGATTCACACCGCAGTCCGAAAACGCCCTGGGAGGCCCGCGAATGCAAGGGCGCGGCGAAGCAAAGCAGAAGATGATTGACGACGCACTTGCCCTACAAGCAGCTGGCGCGGTTGCCATCGTCCTCGAACTCGTCCCCTCCCCGGTTGCCAAAGCCGTGACCGACGCACTGCACGTTCCTACTATTGGGATTGGAGCGGGACCGGACACGGATGGGCAGGTACTTGTCTGGGCAGACATGGCCGGCATGTACGAGTGGGTGCCGAGCTTCGTCAAGAAGTTCGCGAACCTTCGCGAAAGCCTAAAAGACGCAGTTTCTGCCTACACCAAAGAAGTGAAGGACGGATCCTTCCCCGGCCCAGACCATTACAAAACCAACTAGAGAGCAAGATTCATGACCTCCGCATCACAGCTAGCGCTTCGCGCCCCGCTCGGTAACACAAAACCGGGACTCATCTCTCCTAAACGTCACGTCCCAGACCACATTGAGCGACCCGAATACATGTTTCATGACGGGCCCGAGGTAGTCACCACCTCTGATATCAAAACGCCTGAAACCATTGCGAAGATCCGCCGGGCCGGCAAAATCGCGGCCGATGCGCTAGCTAAAGCTGGCGAGGCTGTAGCACCTGGCGTAACCACTGATTACTTGGATCAAATAGTTCACGACTACATCATCGGGCAAGACGCCTACCCTTCCTGCCTTGACTACATGGGCTTCAAGAAATCGTGTTGCACCTCTATCAATGAAGTGATTTGTCACGGGATCCCCGACTCGCGTCCCCTAGAAGAGGGCGACATTGTCAACATCGACGTAACTGCCTACATCGACGGGGTACACGGCGACACTTGCGCCATGTTTACCGTTGGTGAGGTTGACGAGGAATCTCGCCTGCTTTGCGAGCGCACCGAAAAAGCTATGTATCGCGGGATTAAGGCAATAGCGCCCGGCCGTGAAATCAACGTGATTGGTCGGGTCATTGAAAAGTATGCCAAGCGCTTCGACTACGGCGTGGTGCGCGACTACACGGGGCACGGCGTTGGTGAAGCCTTTCATTCCGGCCTCATCATTCCTCACTACGATTCACCGCGCGCAACCGAAATAATGGAAGTTGGCATGGTCTTCACCGTTGAGCCAATGCTCACTCTCGGTTCTATCGAATGGGAGCAGTGGGACGACGACTGGACGGTTGTCACCAAAGACCGATCTCGCACCGCCCAGTTTGAACACACGATCGCAGTTACCGAGGACGGCGCCGAGATCCTCACCCTGCGCTAGAACTAAGGAGCACACCATGGAACAAGCAGTGGAACAAAACCTTGCTTTTGGCATAGACATTGGCGGATCCGGCATCAAGGGAGCCGTGGTCAACCTTGACACCGGCGAGTTCGCCACGGAACGCGTGCGCATTCCTACGCCAAAAAAGTCCACGCCCAAAGCCGTGGCGCAAACCTGTAAAGAACTGATCGACCAGTTTGATTTGCCTTCTGACATGCCTGTTGGCATCACGTTCCCCGCTCCTGTCTCGCACGGCGTGGTTCTGTTCATAGCCAACTTGCATAAGTCGTGGAAGGGTGTGAACGTCATCGAGCTCATGGAAGCAGAACTTGGTCGCAAGGTCTACCCGGTCAATGATGCTGACGCTGCCGGCTACGCCGAAGTTGTTTACGGCGCAGCCAAGGGCGTTGACGGTCTGGTTATTGTTACCACGCTCGGCACCGGCATAGGTACCGCGATGATCTACAACGGACAGTTGCAACCCAATACGGAGCTCGGCCACGTTGAGATTGATGGCTACGATGCGGAATCTCGCGCCTCATCGGGAGTGCGCACGGCTGAAGGCCTGTCGTTTAAGAAGTGGGCGAAGCGGCTCACCAAGTACTACTCCCACCTGGAGATGCTGTTCACCCCCGACCTATTTGTTGTGGGTGGTGGCGTGTCTAAGAAGCATGACCGGTTCATGCCGCTCATCGACATCAAAACACCCATGGTTCCCGCCAAGCTATTCAACACTGCGGGCATCGTAGGCGCCGCGGCTCTAGCCAAACGTTATCTAACCGCATAGATCGCTTAGGTTTTGCGCCGCCCTCATTCATTGATAAATGAGGGCGGCGAGTTTAAGTAAAGGCGGAGAAGACGGCCTGTAAGCCGGATTCTGTAACGGTTAGATCCGGTATCTATGGGTTTTGCTTGATTTGTCGCGGATATTGACGCCTAAAGAGGTTGACACGGTTCGATATGTTTCGCTATGTTTCTCGATTTATTTTGTCATATAGTGTCACGGCTCCAGTCATGTTACAGTGTACCGTACGGGACGACTGGAGGGGTTATGCGACCATTTGGATATGACGACATGGGGCTTAATGTCGTTGAAGAAGAAGCAAGAGCTATCAAAGATGCCGCCCAGGAAGTTATTGACGGGAAAAGTCTACGCGCGACCGCTCGATCGATGCCAATTAAAACCACGGCGGGAAACTCTTGGTCGCCCACCTCTCTCAAGCGTGTACTTACCTCCCCACGGGTTGCGGGCAAGATAGAACGTGGCGTGGAACTGGTCGAAGCGCCTTGGCCCGCGATTCTTAGCGGTGGAATGTGGGACGCTGTTCGCGCAAAGTTAGAGAAGCCTTCTCAGCCTAAGAGCAGGCGTCTCAAGTACATGCTTTCAGGCATTGCCGTGTGCGGACTTTGCGGCTCGGAGCTTAGTCCTGGTCCGACAGACACGGGGCGCCGGTCGTACGTCTGCATGAAGGGCGATGGTGGGTGTGGCCGTCTTCGGTGTCAAGCGCAGCCGCTTGAGAACGATGTGGCTGAGAGGTTTTTGGCGCGCTTAGTGGTTACCGATTTGGATAGTGTGATGAGTCGGTTCTCTCTCCAGGCCGAAGTGGCCATTAAGTCTATCGAAGAGGGCGAAGCGAAACTGCGAGAAGCAGGGGCTAGTTATGCGCGGGGCAATTTACGTATGCCTGAGCTGGAAGCGGTGTCCCAGACGCTCCATGACGATATCGGAAAGGCTAAGGCAATCGTTGAGAAGTGGAAACGTGCGCAGCTGCTCTCTGTTGAAGCCGAGGAGGTTACTGATTGGTGGTTGAGGGCGTCTCCAGAATTGCGACGTGACCTGCTTTCTGTGACGGTCGACCGGGTCGAGGTGGGGCCTGCGTTAGTTAGAGGTAGCAAATTGTATGATCCGCGCCGAACCTCTGTCATTTGGCGGGAATAAGTTAAAAAAGGGTTGAAGTGGGTTTTTTTGGTTATTCTTCCTGTATGGCTACTTTGGATTGTGACACTATTAGTGTCGAGCGGATTAGAGAGTTATCTGAAAGTTCGGAACCGTTTCCTGTTGAGCAGGCAGTGTTTATAGCACTGGAGTTATCTGACGGTGAATGAGGCTGCGTTTCAGAGTCAAGTTGTTGACTTGGCGAAGTGGTGTGGATGGAAGGTGTTTCATTGGCCAGATTCTCGTAGGGTTACTCAACCGGGGTGGCCTGATTTGGTTTTTGTTAGGCCGCCTGAGTTCTTTTGCGCGGAGCTAAAGACGAATACTGGGCGACTGTCCAAGGATCAGGTGCAGGTTCTCTCTGAGTTGCAGGATTCGGGAATTGAAGTTCACGTATGGAGACCCAAGGATCTCCACGTAATAGCAGCAAGGTTGCGGCATTGAATCGTTATGCAACATTTGCAAACGATTGAAACACATGTTAGACTTTATAACGTCAATAAAAACACGTAGAAGAAAGGAACAGTTATGCCACCGAACTTAGTTACTAGAAAGCCGACAGGCAAGGCGCCCTGGCCGCTCATACTTCTCGCAGGAGAGACTGGAGCCGGCAAGAGTTACGCGATCGCCAAGTTCTCCGCGTCAAAGCAGTTGGGTCGTTGCTTTTGGTTAGACCTTGGCGAGGGAAGTGCAGACGAATATGCTGCGCTAAAAGGCGCCAAGTATGAGGTCGTTGTCCATGACGGAACATACGAGAGCATTCTTGAGCAGGTGTACGCGGTGCGTAACGAAGCGTTTCGCGCTCAAGAAGCAGGAGAGCCGCCTGTAATGTTAGGCATTGACTCTATGAGCGCGCTTTGGGAGATGCTGTCGCAGTGGGCTACGACTCGGGCTGCAAGGCTTAAGAGCAATAAGGAGCTTTTACGTCGGGATCCGGATGCTGAGCCGATTGTCCCTCCTCTTGTCTGGAACGAAGCGAAAAAACGACACAAGTTGATTGTGGAAGCGCTTATGACGATGCCCGCTATAGTCGTTGCTACTGCGAGACTTAAGGAAGTCTCAGTATTTAATCAGGGGCGCCCTACCGGTGGCACTGAATGGAAAGCGCACGTTCACAAGGATTTACCGTATGACGCGACCATCGTGATCTATCTGTACTTGCAGGGCCGTAAGGCAGAGATCGTGAAAGCGCGCTCCTTGAATCTTTCGACTAGCGACGGGAACCCAATTCCAATTGAGGGTGGCCTAGATTTAGAGCGCGTAGTGTTTGACATGCTCGGATGTTCCCGTAGGGACACAGTGGGCCGTGACATGCCACATTTGACTGGTTCATCGCTCACCGTGCTTTTGGACAGGGTTGAGATGACGCGAGATGAGACAGTTCTGAAGAGCATTTGGGACGAGCACTCTGGGGCTCTTTTGGCTCGGGATCGCGCCGAATTGAACGTGGCTATCACCGAGCGTCTAGCGGATTTACGTGGCGAAGGCGCTCCGAACTTTGAAGGAGGAGAGTGATGGAGAACCAGCTGATGAGCAGCAAGGAAGTAGCCGAACTGTTAAACGTGACTGTTTCTACGCTTAATCAGTGGGCATACAGGAAGCAAAACGTTCCGTTCATAAAGGTCGGTGGGCAACGGCGCTATAGGAAGGCCGACGTTGAGCGGTTCCTGAAAGTGAACTATCAGAAGGTTGAGGTAGTGGCGTGAGTCTAGAAGAAGCAGCGATTGCGGTTGACGAGGTGCGTCCTAGGTCAGTTCAGTCAACGCTGGGAGCTTCGACTCTCTCAATGTGTGTAAGAAGGGCGGGATATGTTCATCACGGCGTTCAAGAGTCTGACGTGACGGAAACCGGCATGAGCGCCATTCTCGGCACCTGGTTGCATGAGGGAGCATTGGAAGCCATGCGGTTAACAGAAGGCGCTTTGGTTGAAACCCAGGTGGGTTACGGCACGCCAGTATCGGGCAATGTTGACCTGATTTACCTATCTCACGACTATGCGAAGCGCATCCGCTCGCGGTATCGCCCGAAGTCCCACGAACAGACAATTGTTGAAGACCTTAAGACGATACGTAATGAGAGGACTCTTCAGACCCGAATCGATGAGGGGCCTAGAGAGAGTCACGTCAGACAGGTTTACACTTATGTAGCTTTGCTAAGCAAGTTTGGGACGCAGGTTAATGAGTCCCGTCCTCACGTAGGGTTACAGCGTGCCGTTACTAAGCTAGGACCTATTAATGCCGATGTAGTCAGAATCCGGTATTTGTCTCGAGAGTCTGGCGCTGAATGGGTTTGGGAGGAGCCTGTTGATCCGGCAAGGCTTGCGGAAGCTTTTGAGAGGATTTCTTTAGTGTGCGATTCGGCAAGACCTGAAGATTTGCCGCGAGAGCTTGACGGCCCTGGACTATCGGCGGGCTGCGATTTTTGTCCTTTCCGGACAGAGTGTTGGGGATACTCGGGTGACGGTGATCCTCAGGCGCTGTTGATCCATGAAGGGCAGACTGACGTGGAGCAAGAGTTAGAAAAATATTTCGAGGGATTCCAGCTTGAGAAGCAGGGGCGCGACATGAAGAAGAAGGCGCGCGCCGTGTTGTCGGATACTGAGAACGGACAGTACGGAGGGTTTGTTCTTGACTGGAGCAAGCCGGCATTTTATCGTGCTAAGCCCGATGCGAGCGCTATGCAGGCGCTGATTGAGGATCTTGGTTACGAGGTTCCGTTGACGGAACCGCGCTATGGTTCGCGAAGCATTAGCGTAGGGAGGGCTGTTTGATGATGGTTCGGCAGCGAGTGATCGATCGGGATCATGGTAAGTGCGTGAAATGCGGACGTGTTGTCTGGAACGCGATCCCTGTTGCGCAGTATTCGATTCACCATCGCGTACCTCGAGGTATGGGTGGGGCGAATCGGAGCTTAGCAGAGGATATGTCTAATTTGGTTCTCCTGTGCGGGACTGGCACTACGGGCTGCCATGGATGGGTTGAGTCGAATCGTAGGAAGGCTCGGGAAGAGGGGTGGCTTGTCTCGCGCCACGCTGACCCCTCTGAGGTTCCGGTGTCTTATTGGGACGGTAACCAGTACTTGCTTAGCAGTGACGGCACGAGATGCGTTGGGTGAAACTGTACACGGATGTGTATAGGTCGCCTGCTGTGCTGACTTTGGATGACGAAGCGGAAGTGTTTCTGTATCGCGCTTATCAGTACTCAGGCGACCAAGAGACGAATGGGTTTGTTCCTGCAGAAGCGGTCCCGTTACTTATGCGCAAGCCGACTGCCGCTAGGGTGCGGCGAGTTACTGGAAAGTTGATCAACGCGGGTCTTCTTGAAGTCGCACCGGGTGGATGGTTGCTGGCTGATTGGGATTCTGGACAGTCGTCGTTAGAGAAAGAGCGTGCGTCTAATCGTGAACGCCAGCGACGTTTTAGGCGACGGAAGGCCGAGTCGCAGTCGCCTTTGGACGATCTTATGAAGGGGCTTTCAGAGGCGGGTGTCGGGACGTCTTTTTCTACTTTGGACATGTCCATACATGACGAGCTGGTGGAGTTGATTAAGACCCGTGGCGTTCCTGCGTTGGTTAAAGCAGCCGTATCGGGTTGGGATCACGCAAGGGGGTCGCCGCGACACGTGGCAGGTTATTTGCCGTTATTTAGGAACGTGAAAGCACCTCCACCAGCTTGGTGCGGCGAGTGTGATGAGCGTTCACGGCTAGTTGAGGTTATGCAAGAGGGGCGTCTCGTGTTGGCGCGTTGCCCCGCTTGTCACCCGAAGTCAATATCAGCCTAAAGGAGGAGAGATGGCTGGAGAAACGTTAGTTACGGTGATCGGAAATTTAACTGCCGATCCAGAGTTGCGTTATACAGCGACGGGCACGCCTGTCGTTAATTTTACTGTCGCGTCTACGCCACGCACGTTTGACAAGAACGAGCGGCGTTGGGTTGATGGCGAGACCTTGTTTTTGAGGTGTTCCTTGTGGCGGGAAGCTGCTGAGCATTCAGCAGATTCTTTGCAGAAGGGGACGCGCGTTATTGTCTACGGACGTCTCGTGCAGAGAGATTTTGAGACGCGCTCGGGCGAGCGTCGCTCGGTTATTGAAATGCAGGTGGAGGAAGTTGGAGTATCGACACGGTTTGCCAGAGTATCTGCGGTTCGGTCTAATCCGGGCGAGCGTTTTGGCGAGGGTTCTGTGGGTGACGTTGACGCGGATCCGTTCGAGTCTCAGCCCTTGGAACCCCCATTCTAAATAACTTGCATAACTACAAGTTACGGGTTATGCTTAAACTGTCAACAAAAACAACTGAAAGGGCAAGAAATTGAGTACTGTGACAGCTCAGCAAACCGTTGGATACTACGGTATGCGAGGATGGTCGACTAGAAAAGAGATCAAGAAGATTCTCTCTCCACACCTAGTAGGGTCAGCACTTCCAACCGACGACATGCAGCCAGACGTGGTTGGCAACTTCGAGCCATTCCATGGAGTCGGCGCCGAAACGGCAGAGAAGCTACTGAATGTACTACCGGAGCGGAACCTACGGGATCGCCAGAACTGCTCACCCGTCGCCGAAGAGCTACTGCGCGCAGCGGTTGAAAATGCTGGACAGGTCGATCTCATTGGGTATGCCATTGGCCCCGCGAGGCAGGACGAGCGCGTCACGTTTGAGGGGTTCGTCTACTACGGGCATCCCGAGTTCAAGGTTGCCGATTTCCACGATGTGACCTGCGAGTGTAACGAGCTTTGGGAATGTCTAAAGAAGGAGTTGAACCTCTCTTCGGCTTTGGACAGGCCGGACGAGATTCGTGCGCTACGTCCTTCTTGGAACCCGTCCAGGGAAGGTTGGTGGCTTTGGTGGGACTGACTGTTTAACGCAAGGGGGAGGGCGCGCTGGACGCCCCCTTTGTTTCTTAAATCCAAGTATTCTGTTATTTATCCCGATATTAAAGACCTGAAAGAAAGAGGTTAAATGATGGCGATTTTCAGTTCTGAAGCGGTAACACCAGGGCATCCGGATAAGCTCTGTGATCGAATTAGTGATGCGATTCTAGATGCCTGCTTGGAGCAAGATCCAAAATCTCGCGTTGCCTGCGAAGTTATGGCTACTCGCGACACGCTCTTGATTGGTGGCGAAATCACTACCAGCGCTGACGTGGATTTAGAGAACGTAGCCCGGAAGGTCATTGAGAACACTGGCTATAAAGACAAGTGGGAGTATTCTCCCGAAGTGCTAACACGCGTATCCCGACAATCTCCTGACATTGCTATGGGCACTAATGCGAGTCTCGGGCTGGATCAAGGTGCTGGCGACCAGGGTCTAATGTTTGGGTATGCCACGAATGCGCCAGACGCTCTTCACCCTGCGCATTCGCTAGCAGTTAAGTTGGCGCGCGCGCTTTACGATCTGCATCTGCGTTTCCCTGACCTTTACGGACCAGATGGGAAGACGCAGGTTTCTATGAACGATGATGGTGAAGTAACTACAATCGTTGCGTCACTGCTCCACTCTCCGGAAATCCCGCCGAATGATATCGAAACGGCGATCCTAAGGGCCTTTCAAGGCGTCTCCCACCTATCACCTACCAGCAAGGTTTTAATCAACCCCTCGGGGCGTTTCACGATTGGCGGCCCTGCGGCTGACACTGGGCTTACGGGGCGCAAGATTATTGCAGACACTTACGGCGGCGCTGCGCGGCATGGTGGTGGCGCCTTTTCGGGCAAAGATGCTTCTAAGGTGGATCGTTCAGCCGCGTATTTGGCGCGTTCCATTGCTCGCGATCTGGTTGCGAACGATGTTATGAACACCTGTGAAATTCAGCTGGCGTACGCAATCGGCAAGCCTGAACCAGTCTCCTTCAGCGTTTCAGGTGACGGTGATATTCAAGCTGCGACCGAACGGTACAAGGATTTTGATTTCCGCCCTGCGGCAACGATTGAACGATTCGGTTTGACGAAACCGATCTTTGAAAAGACTGCGATGTTTGGACATTTTGTAGACAATTTCCCGTGGGAATCAGAGTTGAAGGGCCTGTGAGTTTCCAGCTATTTACCGCGTCATACGCAAGGTTTACCCCTTCAAGCGGGGTGCCAATTCAAACGTCTAACGGGGCGCCAAAGTTTCCGCTCAGGTACGAGTTGAAGCACAAGGCTAGACCTGTTTATCCGAGGTGGAAGCTGATAGCTGACGGACTTAATGAGGAGCAGTTCAGAAAAGCGTATTGGCGGGACTTGGATCGCGTTGGAGTTAAAAAATTTGCCGAACTGTTCGAAAGTATCGCGAAGGCTGAAGGAGATTACCGCTTAGTGCTCCTATGTTTTGAGGATATTTCGAAGCCTGGCCAGTGGTGTCATAGAAGAGCGTTTGCGAAGTGGTGGGAGCAGAAGACTGGCGATCCGGTTCGAGAGTTGGGGCCAACGTTGGAAGAAGGTGACGTGCTCTTTTAATTTTCTGTTTCTCCAGTAGGGTTACAGTATTTTGTGCTAGAGTCTCAGTTATGCGCCGGGAGTGTGCTGGGAGCACGCCACACAACCTGTGTGGAGGGCTGGGTTCGATTCCTGGCCGGCGCTCCACTGAGCAACAGTGGGGGCTACCTCCTGCCCTCGGGGAACGTGAGGGGTTTAATGTTTTTAGGGACTATCCCAACTCCGTTGCAGAAGATTATTAAGGAAGCAGCGTGGGAATGGCCTAAAGGGTCAGACGTTTGGATTGCGTGCTCAGGAAATTTTACTATCGAGCGCGTGTTAGCAGACATGGGGTTTAGGCTCCATTCAAATGACGTGTCGATTTATTCCTGCGCATTGGGGCGCATGTACACGCAACAGCCGTTGGGTATTCATTTGAGCGACGCAGGGAGACAGCTTGCACCTTGGTTAGAGGATTATCTTGACGACGGTCCAGGAACCATGGCGACCATACAGCTTGGCACACGATTTTTTCCTGACTTAGGACGAAAGCACCCCTACCATGAACGGCAAGTGCAGGCTTATCGAACGCAGTTTCCAAAGCTTTGGGCCGCGACCAAGGAGAAGCTCGAAAAAAGCATTGATCACATGAGCGGCCAGATCGTGTCATTTGATGCTGAAGACGCCGCCACATGGGTGGAGAAAGCTCCAAAGACGGATCCGCTTATCTCGTTCCCGCCATTCGATGAAGGCGGATATGAACGCATGTGGAAGAGCCTTGACCTAATGTTCGACTGGGACCCGCCCGAATATGAGATTCTCAGCCAGTCAGGTGTCGAGGAATTGGCGTGCTCTATAGCGCGTCGGGAGCATTTCCTGGTGGGCACTCTCAAAGACATGAGCGAGTACCCAGAGTTTGAAGACAAGCTCACTGCCGAAGTGCAAACCACAGTCTTAGCGCGGAAGTTTTACGTTTATTCCACCACTGAGCGGACTAAGACAGTGCAACCGTTCCGGAAGCTAGAGCACATTCTGGTTCCACGGCTTAGACGCGGCGAGGAACTACCGGAAGAAGGGCCGCTTCGTATCCACCCGATCACTATGGGCCAAATGGACACGCTGAAAGCACAGTATTTGGCTCGGGGTATCAAGACAGCGACCGGCGCGCGAATCCAGTGCGCAGTAACCTGCGGCCCGTACTTAATCGGAATGTTCGCGTTCGACCCCAAAAACATCGGGCGCGGCGCGTACATGATTACTGATCTTGCTGTAGGCCCTACTGACTACAAGCGGTTGTCAAAACTTGTCCTGTACGCGGCTTTAAGTAAAGAAGCGCAACGTCTACTAGCAAGAACCGACCTCCGGCACCGTACCGAAGTGGTAACGACAGCATTCACCAAGAATCCGTCGAGCATGAAGTACAGGGGCCTATTCAAGAAGCTCAACGTTACGGAAGAAAAGAACGGACCGTACCGGTACAAAGTTAATTACGTGGCACCCTTCGGACAGTGGACACTCGAAGAAGGATTCGAAGAATGGAAGAAGCACCATGGGCAGCGCACAGTTCAAGACTGAGATAAGAACCTTTGACCCGAACGATCTGAAACTGCTGGAGCTCAATGCGCGGATGATGAAACGCGAGACCTACCAGCAGTTAGTGGACAACATTCGTCGAGACGGGAAGCTCACTAGCGTGCCGTTCGCCTGTCTCGATGACGACGGTAAGTATTTAGTACTGTCAGGCAATCATCGTGTCATGGCAGCGAGGGACGCGGGCCTAACCGAAATTGAAGTCATGGTGACTGACGAGCCACTAAGCCACAACCAGCGCGTCGCCATTCAGCTGAGCCACAACGCTATCGAGGGAGAAGACGACCCGTCAATCCTGAAAGAGCTATACGAGAGCATTCACGAAGTTGACCTAAAAATATATGCGGGTTTAGACGACCAGCAGCTGGACTTACTGGAAAAAGTGTCCATCGAATCCATCGGAGAAGCCAACCTCGATTTCGAGACAGTCAGCATCTCGTTCCTACCCGAAGAAGCAGACCACGCCCGGAAGGTTCTCGAACGCGCCGCAACCGAAGCACGAGCATCAGACCAACATTGGGTTGCAAGCTTAAACGACTTTGACCGCATAGTCTCAGATCTCGAAGTAGCCCACGGGGCAGTCGGAGTGTTCAACACGGCGGTCGCTCTAAGAGCACTACTAGACGTGTTCGAAGACCACTACACAGATTTAAGAAAGCGCTGGTACAACGAAAAAACGGGAGAACCGATATACAGAACCGACGCTTCAGGCAAGCCATTAAGCGGACTACACGTTCCGATAGAGACCATAATCGCCACCAGGTCTATCCCCATCGAAGCAGCAACAGTAATCACCAACGCAGTCAAACTCATGCAGCAACGAGGAGAACTCACACAAGCAAACGCGTGGCAAGCACTCGAACTATGGGCAGCTGACTATCTAGCAGGACAATGAAACGTCCAAAGCAGGAACTAGCAAGAGATAGAGAACCGTGGGAACGGCAACCCCAAGAAACCGCTAAAGCGTATGAAGCATTCGTCACCTACAGGGATCTTGGGGCAGCCCGCTCTGCAGCAAAAACCGCCGAAAAGCTCGGTAAAAGCATCCGACTAATTGCCGAATGGTCATCTCAATGGAGATGGGTGATTCGAGTCAGGGCATGGGACGACCACCAGCACGCGCAGCGTGAAATAAAACTGGCGGAGCAGAAGGAGCTCGCGTTCGACAACATCGTCGCGCTGTCCTTTACGGCGCAACGCAAATTGATGGAACGTTTGAACCGGGCTATGGATTCGGGGCAGATGTCTTTTGCGGAGTGGGCTCGCATGTTTGAAGTTTCTTCAAAGTACATGACGGCTTTATTTAATCTGACGGGGCGTGGCGACGCTACCCCGGTTGACTCTGAGAACACTATCGCAGGAGATGTTTCCAGCTTGTCAGCGGAACAAACTAGGGACCTCCTACAGGTAGCTAAGCGGGAGATCGATTTGAGGATTACGGGGGATGACAAGGAGCCTGGGCAGAGTAGGAGTGTGGGGACGCTTCCATGAGCAGTGTTGCAGAACGTGTCGTAGGTCGTAAGCTCCTTCAGACTTATGGAGCCTTGGGGTCTTTGAGTGCGATGTCTGACCAGCAGGTTTTAAGAGTGGTTAATGCGTTGGTGGAGCGGGATCGACAGCTTGCTTCTCGGTGGGATTGTGATGTGCCTGGATGTGATGGACTGCCCCATGAGGGGTGGCTTCATCATCATGCCCGCGCGGCTCAGCGTCCACCTTCAGGCGAATGGTCTGAATGGCTTATGATGACTGGCCGTGGTTGGGGTAAGACTCGAACTGCTGCGGAGATGGTTCGGAAGTGGGCGGAAACGCCTGGTTTGCAGATTGCTGTTTTAGCTAAGAGCGCGTCGCTTGTGCGGGAGATTTGTTTTGAGTCGCCTAAGTCTGGTTTGTTGGCTGTGATTCCTGCGGAGGAGCAGGTGAAGTACACGGCGGGAGGTGGCCCTGGAGGTCTTGCGTTAACGCTTCGAAACGGGACTGTTATTTATGGGTTTTCTGCGGAGGTGCCGGACAACATTCGCGGTTGGGCGTTCGATAAAGCGTGGTGTGACGAGTATGCAGCGTGGCCGAAGAGGGTGGCGCAAGAGACTTATGACATGCTGTGGTTCTGTTTGCGTGAAGCTGCCGCCCCCCAGGTTGTCCTGTCCACTACTCCGAAGGCGTTGGCTCACATTAAGAAGCTTGTCCGTAAGGGGCAGGAGACGCCTGAAACAGTGGTTATTACGAGGGGCCATACGGATGAGAATAAAGAGAATTTGTCCCCTGTCGCGTTGCGTAAGATTTATGGTGATTATGAGGGCACGCGGTTAGGGCGCCAGGAGTTGGCGGGCCAGCTTCTCGAAGATGTTGAAGGCGCACTCTGGCAGCAATGGATGCTGGACGGTGATGGTTTTCGAGCTGCCGCTCCCCCACTTGACCGACTCGTGGTCGGTGTTGATCCTGCTGTCACTAGTGAGGAAGGGTCGGATTTGACCGCGATGGTTGTTGCTGGCCGCAATACTCGAATCGGCTTGTATTCTCCGGATCTTCCAGAAGCTTTTGTGTTGCACGCTGAGCAAGACAGGTTCACACCACAGCAGGCCATGCTTAGAGCTGCAGAGTTGTATCGGAAATTCCAGGCGGATGCGGTAGTTATTGAAGCGAATAACGGTGGAGAGTATTTGCCTACAGTTATGAGAATGGTTGCGCCTGACGTGCCGGTTCGTGTTGTTCACGCCACTCGGGATAAGCGTGCACGCGCCGCGCCGGTAGCTTCTTTATACGAGCAGGGACGTGTTCACCATTCTGGTCCAGTTCAGATGATGTCCCCTTTGGAGGAGCAGATGTTGACTTACACTGGTGCGCCGGGCGAGAAGTCGCCTGACTTGCTAGATGCTGCAGTATGGGCGATTTGGGATCTTATGCTAGACGCGGCTTCGGGCGGAGTGACCGTTACTGATCGAAGGCTTCAAAGGTAGACTTGTCTTGTAGGGACACGGAGGACTGATTATGATTTTGGACCAGTATTCGGCGCTTGACCATCATCCGGCTATGGGGAAAGCGTTGAACGCTTTTCAGGCACCATGGATTCGCGAAGAGGATAGGCGCCGGCTGACCGCCTACATGATTCTTGATTCCTATTCTCGTAATCGAGCTGGAGCTTTGGCGACCGAGTATGGGAACGATTTCTCCAACCTTCGCGAGTATGGCGACGCGGGTCTTATCGTGAGCCAACTGGTGTCTAGTGTTCTTGGCGACAGGCAGGATGTTGAATGTGAGGATGAGGGTGCTCTCGAGTTCTTGCGTGAGTGGATGGAAAGAGAGAACTTCCTTCTTAGCATGATGAGTGCGGAACGGGACTGCGTGGCTTTGGGGGACGCGGTGTGGGTTCTCCGGTGGGACGGATCTCGACCCAGGGTGTCGCGGATTGATCCAGGTTTCTACTTTCCGGTATTAGACGATTCGCTGCATGGTGACCCGTTTCCTCGGAAGGTTCATCTCGCGTGGGAGTTTGAGGAGGACGGCAGGCGGAAGCTTCGCAGGATCACTTACGAGATGGTGCCTACCGGAGCTGTGAAGTACCCGTGGAACGAGGGTGTGTCACACGAAGAGTGTGTCATGTCCGATTTGGTTTGGGATTTGACTGATATGACTAGGGTGGATGCGCTGAGCGATTCGCGGGCCATTCCTCGTGTTGATGATTCTGGGCGAGAGATTGTTCGCTACCCGTTGGGGATTGATTTTATCCCCGTGGTACACATGCCTAACGCGGCAACCGGTGAGCACTTTGGAGAGTCTTCCTTGTCGCGCGTTGTTCAGGTGCTTGACGATCTGGCTGCAGCGGATACGGACGCGACTGCTGCTTCTGGCACTACTGGTACGCCAATGTTGGTGATGAAGGGTGCTGGTGGGTCTGCGTTCGGTCGTAATGAGTATCGAGTTGAGCCTGGTTTCGTGTTTACTGTGGGCGAGCAGGGGGATGTTAGGGCGATTGACACTTCGGCTCAGTTGCAGGAGATGCGTGAGCGGGTGAGGGATTTGCAGCGGCGTGTTGCTCGGTCTGCGCGCGTTCCGGAGGTGGCTCTTGGGGGCTGGGGGTCTGATTTGGCTCTGAGCGGTGTTGCGTTGCAGATCCAGTATGGGCCGTTGTCTAACGCGGTGCGGGAGTTGCGTTTGGCGCGCAGGTCGAAGTATGCGCTTTTGTTTAAGTTTGTTCAGCGTATGGCGATGCTTGGGGGCCGGAAGGAGTTGCCTGCTTTCGCGACTTTGGCGTTTGGAGAGTTTATGCCGAAGGACGTGTCTGGCATTGTTGATTGGGTTTCTAGGGCTGTCGAGGGCGGTGTGCTTTCTGTCGGTTCTGCGGTTGACGTTTTGAGGTCTTCTGGAGTGTCTGTTGCGGCGGATGAAGCTGCGTTGCTGCGGTCGGTTGATTTTGATGGGGCTGTCAGGTTGGGTGACGCGACTGGTGACTTGGGGCGCGTGTTGGAGTATTTGGACGGCGAAACTTTGTAGCATATCCTCCCGTCAATAACTTGCACTTCTCCAACCCTTCTGTTATGATGAAGTTGTCAACAAAAAACACCACCCAGAAAGGGCACGAAAATGAAGGCATACCAAGAACTAGACGAGGCGTACAAAACCGAGTACTACGGGGAGTACCCCCATTTCCTTGTGAGCTCTTACGCGAGATCGCGCCGCTACGGGAAGCCTGTCCTTGACTTCGATTCGAACGTTGGGAGTCATGTTGACGAAAAAGTCTTGGAGAGCATGGACAAGCTCGGAATTAAAGAGGTCACGATCTCCAGCACGTCTGCCTCTGTGATGAGTTACCTGGACGCGCTGGTGCGTCACGGTTGGACCATAGCTGGGATGACTTCGGTCAGCGAGGAACGCGCGACGAGAGTTGAGGTCCGTCCCGCCATTCACTTGATCAAGCATTAAGAGCTTGCGCCGCCCCGACCCAAATAGGGTTGGGGCAGCTTGTTGTAGCTTTTGCAGGTTAGCGTGATGCGCGCTTTTACCGTCAACAAAAAACACGAAAGGACATGCCAAATGCACAAGACGAATGTTGATCCTCACCTGATCGCAGCTATGGAGCACATTGAACGCGAGGGGCTCGATATCCGCGACAGTATGGATCTCCTTCAAAGACTCGGATACTTCTCCCCCGGCGAGCGCACGGGAGCTTCGATTGCCAGGTTCACGATCGGAGCTGTGGCGAAAGTGTTCGCTGAAGCTACCGTGGCCGAAGCATTCCCGAGAGAGGTTTGGAATAGATCCACGGAAGAAGTAGTGGATCTGAGTCGCCGGTTCTACCTAGCCCCTGAGCACGCTATCCGCGACGCCGTCATTTGGGCGTATAAGGACGGTTTAGGGAACCCCCAACCTTCCACCCAAGATGACGCCAATAGGCCGGTACGGAGAGAAACAGACCCCCCTGCGGAGGAAATTCGCGACTTCACCATAGTTCACGCGCTAAAGCATATTAAAGATGCTGGTTTCGACCCAGAGAAGGCTGCCATGTATTTAGAGAACGAGGGATACTACTCGCTACTGTCGCCCGACGGTGGAACGAGCCTTACAGCTTTTTCTCGTCTTGCAGCCAATGTCGTAGCTACCGCATTAACCAACGGGCGACTTGCGTCTTACCTCGACGCTCGTCAGAGGACGGAGCTTCAGGACACGGAAATCGCGATCATGCGGAAGCTGTTTACGGACCCGATCACAGGCATCTCAGAAGCATTCGCCCTGCGATTCAAGGGCATACTTGAAGACATTTAACCGGTAACGCGAGAGCGTTACCTCCACAGGAGGAGTTAGACGTGTTTGATTATGACTACACAGAAGAAACGGTTGCGTTCCTCGAGAGCGCTGTTGGCAAGGAAAAGTTGAATAAAGTTAGGGACGATTTCCTGAACGCCTACAGTGGCGACCGGGAAACATTTGTAGAGGGCATCCTCTACGGCCTGGGTGTCGAGCTACAGGAGCGGTTTGACGAGATTGTTGCGTCCATCAAGTGGGAAGACGTGGTTGCTTCAATGTGGGATACGGAGATCCGCGAGTTGGCAGCATACGCACTTTCACCAGAGCTAGTTAAGTGCGTTGGAGAGCTTATCAACTGGATAGGTTTTAGCGAGGACCGCTGGGAAGACTGGGGGCTGGAGTAATGTTTTCAACGTTGTCCCGTAGGGTTTCTGTGCAGTGGGATGCAGTTGGGATGTTCTTGTCGGCAATGGTGCTCGTCTGCTGCATGGCTCTGTGGGTACTTGTCGAACCGGAAGGGTTTTGGGCTGGTGTCGTGTGGCTCCTTCACGTCGAAAGTATCTGCATTTATATCGGATTGATCGCTTGGAGGGGTCGTGAGGGTTCAGAGCGTTAAGCCAGCTCCTTCAATCGGTGGAGCTTCAGTACCGCATACTGCAGTTGAATTCGAGGAAAAAGAGACTGTTCGCGGGAAGGTGATTCGGTTTTGCGAGGTGTCGGACAATCTCAAGGATGTCGTTTTTGACGGCTGTTTTTTCAGCTATGTCAGCTTTGATTATCGGAGCCTGGAGAGGGTTACGTTTCTGAATTGTTTCTTCGAGAACGTGGGGTTCTCTTGGACTCTATTCGATCGCGTCACCTTCGATGGATGTCAGATATGGGGCACCGATTTTCGGTTTGCTGAGTTCAAGAACTGTTTTAGGTCGGAGGGGTCGTGGCAAGAAATTTGTGGCGGTCGGCAAAGGTTGAAAATTCGAATTTTATGAAGGGTGAGAATGATGCAGTTTGCTAGTTGGATGGGGTTTGCGCGTGCGACTTGGATGTATAAGGGTGAGCAATACCAGCAGGGTCACCCGGCGATTGTCGACACTTTTAAGGCGAGGTTTGTCCAGTCACTCGAGCGAGAAGGGTTTGTTCTTGCGAGCGGCGTGAGGGTTTCCATAGAGGGTGACGAGTATCGGCTGGAGGCTGAAGTAGCGAGGGTGCGTCGTGGCTGAGAGGTTATGTACACGAACTTTGCCGAAGAAGTCGAACGGTCAGGTTTATGTTGGGAAGCATTCGGTGTGGGCGTGTCCGTTTTGGTTGCGTCCCGTTAGGGATCCTCGTGGGCGTGTCAGGTCTTGGGCGTTAATGTTTTCTGATTTGTCTAGAGGGCCGCGAAGGGTTGCAGAATTTGGTTCAAAGCGCCTTGCTGCGTGGGAGTTACGGCAGGCGTATTTGAGGTTTGTTGTCATGTTTCCAGTGTATGCGCTGCGGGGAAAGGATTTGGTTTGCGAGTGTCCGAATGGGGCTCTGTGTCATGCTGATTGGCTGTTAGCGTTGGCGAACCGGTAACGCTGGTTGGCGTTGTCCAAGTTGTCGGATATGGTGAGAATAGCTAGCGAACCAGGAAGGGGGTCCAAAATGTTTACAGTGACTGTTTCAACCAAGGACGAGCCGAAGGTTGGAGAGGTGACCCAGACGAACATCGGGTGGAGTACGCGACTAGACATTGAAGCTCCGACTATTCTGACTGCTGTAGAGCGAGCCATAAACCTTGTGGGGCAAGTCGAAAGTTTGGCGGTAGGAACGGGAGAGTACGCATACAGTTCTCATCTTCCAGAAGTGTGGGGTTTGGGTCAGGCTGCGGAGTATCTAGGAGTGACCCGAGAAGCCGTCCGGCTAATGGTTACAGAGGGCAGGTTGCCCGCGACCCGTGCTGATTCCAGTTGGGTTGTGCTGGCAACCGACGTGCGTGCACGTAAGAAAGGATAGGCCGAGCGTGTCGATCTCGCTTAGCGTCACGCGGCTGGTCTTTGAGTTTGTCTCGTAGGGTTTCAGTTAGGTGTGTCATGGAGTTTTCGGAGCGTAGGGTAAACGGCAAGGTTCGGCGAGTTCTGTATTTTAGGGATTGGCCCGCTGTCGTTGGGTTCGAGCTGGAGTACCGCCAGGGCGCCATATGTGGCGCCTGGTTTGAAGGTCGGGAGATGTCGCGCAGCCGCGCAAATTTTCTACCCCTTGTGTCTGTGTGGGTTGACGAGCAGGGGGTCGTTCATGTTGAGGGTTGGTCGCCGCTCCTCCCTGTGGATTCGCATACTGTCCGGGCGAGACTGCAATCAGAGTGGGACCAGCTTCCGGGAAGCCTGTCGGTCGCGTCTGAAATCGTTGTTGGGGAGGTTCGCTGTTCGGTAGGCGACCTTTTGGCGTTTGATTATGAGTATGCGAGAGCTTACGAGTTTGCAGAGTCGAGGTGTTTGCTTCCGGTTGGGACCGAGCTGGTGGACGTTTTGTCGTTGGATCTAGTTTGCTTTGCTGCTGGGACGAGTGTGGAAGTAGTCAAGCTTTAATACTTGCACATCTCCAACTCTTCTGTTATGATGAAGTTGTCAACAAAAAACACCTAGAAAGGGCAAGAAAATGAGAACGATCTACGTGGGCGAGGGCGTGCACCTCAAGGCAGAGATCAAACGAGGTTGCTTGACCGTGGTCATGGAGGCCCGAAAAACGGAGACCGTGCTTGACCGTTTCGGGCGGATCACTTCACGCACAGAATCGGGCCAAGAGCTGTTGTCAGACCAGTTTATCCCCCGTGTCGAGTGGCCCAGGTTCATCGACGGGGCTTACCCGAATCCCGATCAGACGCGCCTGCATGATGAGATGCAGGAGGTGATTAATGACTATGTCACTGGCGTGGTGACGGTGATGCTGGACAAGCTAGGCGTTTCACCCATGGGGTTTGACTGGCGCGTTACCTCTAAGAATGTGGTTGAGATTAAAGCGTTTTCTGGTTCGCGGGCCTTGCGCGCACTGTTGCGCGACGCACTGTTGGAGGGCGGGCACGAGCTAGACGAAAGCACAGTTAAGGCGGGGCTAAAGTTCTTCAAGGACTTTCAGAGCTTGAGCGCGTTTGAAGAGATTACGAGCGACCCGCGAGCGGTTTGGCAGTACGTGATCCGATAGAGCGGCGGCTGAGGGCTGGAAAGCCTGGCCCCCCTCGTTCATTTTGATACTTGAGCAGCACGAGCACTAAAGACATGGGGCGCGGCAAAGACGCTGGGCCAGAGACAGGAAGAAAGACAATGACTAACAAGCTTATTGCAACCGCTAAGGACTTCGCCGACTTTTATGAGGGAGAGTGGATTCCCGCGCATGATGAGCTTTGCCCGGACGATTGCACAAAGATCGACACGGCGGAGCTAATCGACGCGGCAAGGACCGTGTACCTCATCAGCTCACAAGCGGGCGGATACGAGGGGGTAGAGCTTCGTTTCTACAACTATGAGTACGGGGTTACGCTCACGATTAATACACGCTTGGAGTGCGTGATTGCGTCGAAGGGCGGCGAGGTTGCGGCGGTGCCGTTCAGCTCCGATATCTGCCAGAGCGTTAACAGCTACCTACCTTAAGCAGACTAACGCGGTTGAGAAAGAGAGTGAACAAAATGGCTACTAGGACTATTGCGAGCGTTGACGCGCTCTTCGGGCACAACGGGTTTGACGTGTACGAGAACGTGGGCGATTATTCGCGGGCGTTTGTGCGCGTGGACGGGTTCGAACCGGTAGAGATTCCCCACATATTCGTTGACGGTGAGGACACGCTGGAAGTGTGTGCGGATGGGCGTTATGGGTATGTGTGGTGGTGTGAAGAACATCCGGACGTGGGCCTGGTGGACTTGGAATATCTTTGGGACGTTGAGTATCACGAGGCCGAGGATGGGGCCGAGCAGTTAGACCAACTAAATCAACTTGTTGAGGACCGTGGCGCGGTGGGTGTTTTCGGTGACGCGGGCGGTATCGAGCCGGTTCAAGATTGGGAGGAGCTTACAGACCTGGCGGGCGCGGGACAGTGCCGGGGGTTCCTGGTGATGCGCGAAGTGACGGGACGGCCATACAGGAACGCGGCAGAGTTCTTAACTGACTATCGCGGGTTTGAGCTCGATGGGGTTAACCGCGTGATGGTGGTGGTTGTGGACTTGAAGAACGGTCTGGCGGAATGGCGCGAGAGTGAGCCCTTATGGGGGTACGTGTCCGAAGAAGAGGCGTGTGGCATAGCCGACATGTTGAGCGCGCGAATCATTCAAAGCATGTGAGAGAGAACAAGGGAAGGGAAGAAAGTCATGAGCATGGAATACAAGACCGGAACGGTGCGAACGGTTACTACGACAATGGTTGACGTGGACGGGCTAGACGACGAGATTAGCCTGCCGGTCACGCCGGAGCCGATGGACGGCGAGGTGCACGTGTTCGAGCGTGACGGCATCCTACGTTATTGGTGGGTGGGCCGTCTGGACTGCGTGATGGTGACGGAGGTGCTAGGCGCTTACGGGTTTGAAGAGGTGCGTAATGGTTCCGGGTGCTTCACTAGAGAAGATTATGAGGAGCTTGTGGCCAACCATGGGCGTGAGCATGTTGTGGGTATGAACCGGGGCCGGTTCCTCACCGTTGAGGAGACGTGCAAGCTTGGCGTTGCGGAGGACGCGGAGCGGCTGTTTTGGGTGGCCGATTGCGTTCGCAGTGAGGGGATCGATCACTACATTGGGCAGTTGCAGCATGATTATGACGCTTGGTTGGCGGGCGACGTGTTCGAGGTGGTTTGCGTGGCCGTGGACACAGGGACGGGCGCGCATGAGTGTTATAGCGCCGGGCCGTATTACGGGTGGAAGTCGTTAGGCGGCATGGCTGAGACTGCGGCGGACCTGTGCGAGCGGGCGGCGGGCGATGTTGAGTGGCAGAAGAACAAGACGGGAGAAGAAGCATGAACGATTACGGAACGTTCACGGTGTTGGTAAGGGCGGATAGGGATAGCCGCACAATGCGGAGGGCGCTGGCTGATCCTAATAGTTTGATTGTGTCCCCCCGGTGGGCTAGTAACATGCCGGGCGACGGTTGGGCAGGCACGCTCAACCAGCTGGCGGCGGGCCGCTATGATCCCCCGGACTGGTACAGGTGGGCGGACCTGTTGGAGACTATCGACCGCTATATTGCCAGTGGCATGTCTGAGGAAGAGGCCGACGAGTTCTACAACGAGGGAGGCTTGTTTGACGTGGAAGAAGTCGCAGAACACCTCACGTGGGACCTGTTGAGCGACGCGTTCGACGATCCAAACATCATGGTCCTAATCGACAACATCCCCGGTGATGTTGTGGACGCTATCCGGGAAAACCCGAAACATGTACACGAGATTCTCGCAGGCTTGAACGATTGAGATAGGAGTGGTTGAGATTGTGACGCGGAAGCGCAGTAGTTTGTTACCTATTTGTTATAAATAAAACGCTAAATAACTTGACGCACCCTAGATTAGGGTATATAATGAAAGTAACAGGGCAAAGAAAAGAAGCCCTAACCGGAAAGGAACAAGAAAATGCGCTACGTAACCTCGATCCAAGACATCATCACCGACGTCGAGCTAATCCTCGCCAGCTCAGACGGCAAATACGACATCGAAGCCATCGCCTACGACGTGGCACGCACACGCGAAACTCGCCAACTAGGCGAAGACCCCTACTACATCACCGAAGACGAAGGCGAATTCTGGGATGCCGCGATGAGGCACGCGCTCGACTAGCAAACAAAACAGGGCCGCACCAATAGCGGCGCGGCCCTACGCTAGGCGAACAACAAGCGACGCGAACACCTGAATTAATACGACAAAACGGACCACCTAACCACACGAGGAGATACTGAAATGACCACCACATGCCCCACCTGCGGGACAACCAGCCTAGACGCGAACCAGCACGAAATTTGGTGCTACTCCTGCGACTTCATCATGACCAGCAGCGAAAACCCCAGCCAGTTTCAAGCGATCCGCGCCCAGCTACAAGCAGAGCGCGACACTCTAGCCGACAGGCTAGGGCTAGATGAGAACCTGCCACGATACGAATTCATGAAGCGCTTAACTGCAATCGTGCGGGCCCACCGCGTTAAAATCGTGGACATTATGGAACTAGAGGAGCAATAATATTGAACCGGTTCGACATGAAATATAAGCGGCTAGGCATGGGGCTGCCGCAAACTGGCCTGGCCGATGTTATGGAAGTGAACCAGCGCACTGTGCGGCGGTGGGAAACGGGCGAGTACAACATTATTCCGCCCGTGGCCACCAAAATCGACCACATGTATTACAAGATGGTTGGTGAAGCCACTGAAATTGCGGAGACTATTCTGGACGCGCTACCAGACGATGAACCGCAAACCGTGGAAGTGAATGTTTACGAAACCCGCGAATCGCACGAACAAGCGCATCCTGGCGAGTCTTGGGAATACCACCAATCGTTATCGGTAATAGTTGGTGTCCTGCTGGCCGCTGAGGGGCTCCATGTCGAGTTCGTGCCCGTAGCAACCGAACCTACAGCCGGCGGGGCGTAATCGTGCGTTCGTACAGTAAACAGCGGATAGACGAGAAAGCCGACATGGTTTTGCGCGGCTATTACGGCGACGACGAATACCGGCGGCGCACGCTAGGCGCAGACTATGACGCGGTGCAACAGCGCGTAAACCAGATTATTGACGACTATGCGCGCGACGTTATGCGCGGGCGTTACGGCAACGGTCGCGAACGCCAACGCCGCCTCGGCCACTTGTACCCGGCTGTTCAGGCGCGGGTTAATGAGGTTTTGCGCGGCGACTGGTAGCCACGCATAAAAATAAGGAGAAAATACGATGAGCCTTCAAGATTTTGTAATCTACGATCCACAGCATCAGACACACGCATATAAGCGGCCTTACGTGGGCGCGCTTCGCGATTACGTGGCCGAGCATGAGGGTGAGACCATCGCGGACTTTTTCAACCCGAAGCGCGGAATTATTATCACCAACAGCCATTATGATGAGCTGGGCTATATGCGGGATGCGTACCAGACCATTACAAGCGGCGCGGACAATCACGATGATCTAATCGACACTGATCCGGCTTATCGTGAGGCTTTCACGATTTTTGCTACGTGCTACCACGGTCTGCGCTGTTGCGCGGTGCCCGATAGTGCGATTCAGATTGTCTTTGATTTTGATGAAGACATAGTCGCATGGATTTTCGATGTGCTCGACACGTTGTACGGTGAAGACGCGGCATACGAGAAATTCCACGGGCCGCGCGCGGAATGCTACGCCATAGGGTGGCAGAACTTCGACTAAAAAACGGTGCCCCGGCTCTCCTTTTCATTCGTGAGGCCGGGGCACTTTATCCCCGCAACCGCAGGGAGAAATAACGTCAGACTGCTAACCACATTGAGAAAATGGGGTCATCCCCGCAAGCGCAGGGAAACAATCTGACACGAAGGATAATAACACGGGCGCGGTTTGTCATAAAACAAGAATTTTATTAAACCTGTCATATTATGACAGGTTTTGTAATGTCCGCGCATACAAGAAAATGGCCCTCACCCAGCCAAAATAGCCAGGTGAGGGCCGTTATCGCGTATTAATCGTTGCGCGGCTTATCCTCCGAGACTCGATCCTTCAAAGCGTCAATAATCGCGGGGTCCACGCCCGCCTTGTGTAGTTCTCGCAGAGCGTCATACAAAGCAGTTATCGCGTCGAAATGCGCCACACGCTCACGCTCCAACTCGGCGGTGATTTCTTTTTGCATGTCGCGTTTAGCTTTGGGACGGCCTTTCACCCACTCGACGATGCCCCAAAAAAGTTTAGGCACGATCGCGACGACTAGGCCGGAACCGAGAATCGCGGAAACCGTTTGAGAGTCCAACTATCGGCTTCCTTTCTGCTATTTCGTGATGCCTTTGACTTTCACTACGGGCTCGCCGGGCGTGACATCAAAGTCTTTTATCCGTATCCAGCGGGTAACGAAGAAGACGATCACGATCAATCCCAACAGGCCGGTGCTTGTTAGGCCGGTCAGTGCAAGCCACGTTATGACGCCGGCGATGCTCGACATGATCGCGGCGCGTTCCAGCTGGTAATACCCGAACAGGGCTGTGGGGCAGCCGAACGCTCCGCCCGTGACTAGGAACAGGCCGTGAATGTAATCCACTGCTTGAGTTTCGCCTTTGAGCGTGACCGCGCCCACGATAAACGTCGCCAGGTATGCGGCGCTCATCGCGACAGCAATGGATTTTGGTTCATGTACGTGAGACCAGACTTTAGCGACTGGGTTACTTCTCATCTGCCACACTTCGCGTATGCCCATCGCCATCACCCCCCGGATTAATCTTGAGCTCTACTGCATCGAGTACGGGTTTCATGGCGGTGTATACGACCTGCATAACGCCAATGGACGCGGCAATGACTGCGGCGACCTGCTGCCATGTGGTTGGCTGGTAGGTAGCGAAAATGCCGATACCCACGAGTAGGAGCGTCACTGCGATAGCGATAAGTCGCTTGTACGAGGATCGAAGTTCAACCTGCGTCAGGATCGCGGTTAGCCACGGGGCGATAAGCCCCGCCAACGCGGCAACAGTTAGCTCGGTTTCCATGATTTTTTACCTTCCTAGTTGGCGGTTGATCGCGCGCTGCATGGCCTTGACTGTCTCGACGCCCATGTAGCCGTCCACGGTCACGCCGTAGTATTTCTGCATGGCCTTAATAGTGCCGGGACCCATGATCCCGTCAGCGGACGTGCCCCACGCGCGTTGCATGCGGGCGATTAGTTGCGAGCCGACGGGGTGGTTTGTCCATTCCCATCCGCTCGTGGCGGCGGGCATGTAGTCGCGGTTAGCGATCTCCTGGCTAGAGATAACGCCGTCAACTGGCGTGCCGTTAATGCGTTGTAGGGCGCGCGTAGTGTCACTGCCCCAATAGCCGTCCACTGTTACCGCGTTTGTGTGGGTTGGTGTGGCTGTGGCGGTGTAGGCAGGGCGCAAGATCGCGATAACCGAATTCCAATACCTGGTGCGCCTGTAGACGCCGCCGCCGTTGCTTTGGGAGCCTTGCCACGACCCGGAAGTGTTGCCCTCAATACAGGTCAAATACTCGCCGTTGTTGGTTTCGACAATGCCGATATGGTCCGCAATCCCGTCATCGTCCCAGTCAAAACACACTAGGTCGCCGGGCGCGGCGTTGCGCGGGTTGCCCAGGCGGCGGCCTTGCCTTGCGTATTCCTTAATCGTAGAAGGCACGTAGGCGAAATGGCCTGGGGCGGGTTCTTTCACGCCCGCCCTAGCAAGCACCCATGAGGTGAACATATTGCAATAAGGCACGCCGGAAGTTCCGAACCATGCCTGGCCGGTGAGCTCGGCCATCCAACGCCCGTACTTCGTGCCCGCCGCCGGGTCGTTCCAACGGCTATACCCCAGCTCGCCTCGGGCGACTTCGAGGACTTTACTTGCTGTTGTCATTGTCGGTCTCCTCTACGTCTGCCGGGTCTAGGTCCGGGTTGTCCATCAACGCCATCTTCGCTTTGAATTCGTCGGTTATTTCGTCGGGTCGCACTGTTTTCCTCCGTCGTGTTGTAATCTAGTCTTGTAGGGTTACACTTCAAGGTTACATGGGATTAGAGAAATTGACTGACGTTACTTTCAAGCAGGAAGACCTGGACAAGATGTTTGCGGACGCTCGCGGCAAAGGCGCTGAAAAAGGTCGTCGTGAGCTTCTAGAGAGTTTGGGTTTTGACAACGTTCACGAGCTCACCAAAGCTGTCCAAGCTGGACGGGATGCAGAGCAGTCTGCAAGGACTCAAGCTGAAGCGGATCTAGCAGCCGACCGTAAGCGTTTGGATGAAGAGCGTGCCGAGTTCGAAAAGGAGAAGGAGGAGGTGCGCTTAGAGTCAGCTCTCGTTCACGCGGGAGTTCAGGACGGTTATGTTAAAGACGCTTTGAAGCTGGTTGACCGTACGTCAATTGATGAAAGTGTTACGGATCTGCAGAAGCGGTACCCGGGAATGTTCACGTCGAAGAACGTTCAACCGGAGATTAAAGGTGTTCCGGCAGCACAGTCTCACGAGACCGTGCCCGGAGCGTTCGGAATTGAAGCCGCTAAGCAGAGGTTCGGCGGTCCTGACGGTCGGGACTGAACGACTGGTGGACGCCCCTAATAAGGGCGGGTTTTTGCAAGTTTTCAATGATTGGAGACAGTAATGGCTGATTATAATCCCGCTATTACAGAAGTCGAATTCGGAGATGACCGTCCTTGGGTGATTGCTGTAGATCGTGAGCATAACCGGACGATCACGCTGGATACGGCAAAGTTCACGGCTGCCAAGTACCTCTCGGCGGATAAGAAGTATATTCTCGCGGGTGTTCCATTGAAGGTTGGGACCGATGGAGCATTTGTGCCCGCGTCTACTACTGGAGACGCCTGTCTTGGGCATCTTTTTGCGACAGTTCCAGCGTCAGGCGCCCAGGTGGCTGCCATGATGACGCATGGAATTATTGATTCCAAGAAGCTTCCTGGTGGTGCGCTCGTGGAGGGCGTTGAAGCACCGAAGCTGATCGAGTATCGGTAAGGGTGGTTTAGCATGATTGACGCTTTTCTGGATAAGATTTCCGACCTGGATACCACGGAATTTGCTCGTAGGGTTCCGCTGGCGGATCGATTTGTGCTCACTCGTCTCGTGCTTCCTTATGAGACTGTGCGCGGACCTAAGTACAAGATTGCTCGCAACGACGTGACAGTTTCTGTCGCTAAGTATCGGGCTTTCAACGCTCCGACTCCCCGACTGTCTACCTCGGGGAAGCGCACCGTAGCTGAGGGGTATCTTCCTCCCCTGGGCGCTAAGGAGCCTATCGAGGAGTCTCAGATCCTGCTGCAAAACGCTGCGGCTGGTGCGGACTCTGCCGAGATTATTGCTTCGATTTTCGACAATATCGAGAATCAGGTGCTCGCAATCCAGTCTCGTCTTGAACTGGCGGCTGGGCAGTTGCTTTCTACCGGCAAGATCACGATAAAGGAAAATGGGGTTGACTCTGTAGTTGACTTCAAGGTTCCGCGTAAGCAGATTGTTTCGCCTTCTGCTACTTGGGACAAGCCGGAAGCGACGATCCTGAAGGATGAGCTTAGCTGGATGGACGTGCTTGCCCAGGCTTCTCTAGGTGTCCCGTCTGTCGCTATTGCTTCTAGGCGCGTGATGAATGCGCTTGCGGCTTCGCAAGCTTATAGAGCCGACTATTTCGGACAGTCTGTTGACGGTCGAGTCTTGGCTCCTGCTGAGGTTAATGCGGTTCGTGACCGGTGGGGACTTCCCAGGATTACGGTGTATGACGAGAGTGTTTTCGTAGACGGATCTCCGACCCGCGTTCTCCCGGACAATCAGATTGTCTACGCTGTGCCGCAAGTCGGGACCACTCAGATGGGTCTAACTGCGGAAGCTCTTGCGCTACAAACGTCTGGCAATCCGCGTCTTGCGGCAGCTAACGCGCCGGGCATTGTCGCGACACGGCAGTTTGAGCACGATCCGGTTGCGGTCACGACGAAGACATCAGCTGTTGCGATGCCTGTTCTCGCTACCCCAGGCATCGTAGCCGCCACGGTTCTCCCGTCTTAGTTCTTGAACCGTGGTTGCAGGGGAGGGGCGTTGTCCTGCTGGCGCTCCTCCCCTTTTTCGTACCTATTATTGGGAGGGTTTAAGTGATTTCGGACAGTCAGTGGAAGTGGGCTCAGGGTACTCTGGGCGATATTGATAGAGCCGAGTTTGAAACGGTTGTTACAGAGTTTGGTTCAGTGCGTGACGCGGCGGTGTCGATTCTTGTTAAGCGCCGGCAAAAGCTCATTGCGCAGCCCCTTTCGGTTTCTATTCCTGGGGCTTTTAGTGTGAGCATGAGGGATAACGTTGCAGCGATAGATAGCGAGATATCGCGTTTGCGTGCTCTGCCGCAAGACGGTGAGTCGGATTCGTCTAGCATTGGTTTCCACATTGCGGACAGGTGGCGTCGTGTATGAGTGGCCGCCGTTGCCGGTTTCTGATCCAGATCTACAGGCAAAGCGAATCGCAGCGGCTCTGGAAAATGCGTGGGATCGCGTCGAGAAGGAACGGCAAGCTGTTCTTTCCTTGGTCGAAGAGGGTTTACCCAAGGAGCAGGCGTTGAAACGTTTGCGCGAATTGCAGGCCGCTGTTTCCGACTTTCAAGATGTCGCCGAGGTAGGTGCTACTGATTTGTCTACCCTGGTCGCGGGCGAGTATGGGGCGGGTGTCATATATGCGGGCAACAGGTTGCGGCGCCCGGTTCGTTGGACTTTGTTTCATAGAGACGCAGTCGAAGCTTTAGCCACGGACACTTATTCGGACTTTCTAGCGGCTAGTGAAGCTGCGGGCCGCACGTCTCAACGTTTCGCAAGAGTTGTTCGCAAGGCTGCTCGAGAGACTCTTTCTTGGCAAGCGTTAGGCGGCACGGCTGAACAGTCTGCAAGGGATTTCCGTCGTCTCCTTGAGGATAAATACAGAATTAGCGCGATCGTGTATCGAGACGGGTCTCACCATGCGGTGGGAGAATATGTCCGAATGGCGGCAAGAACTAAGGGGAAGGTCGCATTCAACATGGGCACATTGAATAAGGCTTCGGAAGAAAATGTGAGCCAGGTTTTGGTGTCGGATGGTATGGATTGTGGCTGGGTGTCTCATAAGGATTCAGATAAGCCTAATGGCACTTTGCGAACATTAGAAGAGGCGCGGGAGTTTCCGCTTGCACACCCTAACTGTCGCAGGAGTTTCTTGCCTATTCCTGACAAATTTCGGGAAAATTTTGAGGAATTTTTGCCAGAAAACTTGGAGGATTTTGAAGAAGATTTGGATCGTTTAAGCAGGGTTGAGGGGGTTCTATCGAGTCGAGCGGTTTCCTCTAGTTCTCAACGATTAAGCCATGTTTCCGATCGGTTGGAGAAAGCTAGAAAGAAGTTGACGTAACGCCGTTACGTAACGGTTATGTCACGGATACAGAATTAGAACTAGAATTAGAAGAAAGTAGTAGTGGAGCATGAGTAAGCCTGTGGAAAACTCGTTCAGTCGTTTGGTGCTGAAAGTGGAACGTGGGAAAGTCTCCCAGATCCTATTGGATGGCGACGATATTAGGAGTCACCTGAAAGCGTTTGCGTTAGACGCCACCCCCGACGGTGTCCAGGTCTGGCTGTCGCCAGTCCTTAACCTCGTGGAGGTCGAGGGAGACGTTGAAGCCGGGACTTTGTCACGCCTTGGCGATATTGATCCCGAAGAGATCGAACAGTCAGTCCTGCAGCGTGGCGTAGGGCAAGGCCCCGCCGCGTTCACTAGGGCGCTACTTTCGGAGTTGAAGAACCGTGGTATTTGATGTTTCTGGGCTACGCACTATCGGCGAAGAGTTCCTGCCCGACGTGGTGTCTGTTTCTCGAGACGGGCAGGAGCTGTGGAGTGGGCCTGCTGCGCTAATTCCTGCACCCCCCGAAGGGAGCACTTTCACCCCTGGGCTTGTTCCTTCTCAGTCGGCTAACGTTGGGAGAATACTTTTGCCTTGGGACGGGCCGGGCTTGCGTGTCGGTGATCGGATAAAGGTTACTGGTTCGCGACTTTCCACGGTTCGTCCGCCAGCTCTTTCGGGCCGGGAGTGGAGGGTAGTTTCACAACCGCCAGCGTCTTCGTTCCAGGTTTTGATTATGGCGGAGGTTAAAGAAGTTGCTATCTCATAATTCGGGCCAGCTCCAGGCAGAGTTGGAGGTGAAACGGGTTCGGACAGTGGCGGCTGTTTATCGCGCGGTGTCTGATGCCGCGAACCTTTTGGAGACAGCGGTTAAAGCGAACATGGTGAAAGCGGACTCGCCTGTAGGTCTCGATAAGCCGCGTGTTGTTACGGGGCACTATCAGTCTTCGTGGACACATGAGGTGAGACAGTCGGGCGCTCGAGTTCAAGCTGTGGTTGGGACGGCAGCACCCCAGGGCCGACGGCTCGAATATGGTTTCACTGGTCCTGATCGACTTGGGCGGGTTTTTAATCAGCATCCGCGCCCACACGTTCAGCCGGCTGTGGACACGGTTGATCCTGTGTTTCAGCGGTCTATCCGCGAAATTATCGAGGAGTAACGCTATGCCATCTCTTAGTCAAGCCTTAACGCGGCTGAAACGTGCTCTACCTGATGATCTAAGCGTCTCAACCCAGGTTCCCCCTCCCTCTCCTCCTTCCATTGTTTTAAGTCCGTTAAACGGGATAATAGAAGCTTTGGATCTAGGTGGCGTTTCGGGCAAAGTCTCAATCCAGATCACGTGCACCGGAACCGACTGGGAAGAAGCGTACAAGCTTCATGATCGCGTGTTGGACTCTTTAACTGGGAGCTGGGGTGTACAGATTATTTCTTATGGTATTCCTGTAGGGGAAACGTTAGATGGTTGGGCTACACTTGTAATAAGGGTTGCCGTGCGCTGATGAGAGGACATCATGATTAAAATTACGCACCCTGACCTGAAGGCTGACGCGGATGTGCTAGACGAAGCGCAAGCGCGAGCATGGGCTAAGCAAGGTTGGAAAATTAAGAAGGATGAAGCCAAGGATAAGAAGGATGAAGCCAAGGAGGAAGGCAAAAAATGACCACTAAGCAGAACCGCTTCGTACGTCCGGGAGTCACAGAAGTGTACTTCCTTACCACGGTTGCAGACATGTCGACCGGGCCTACTAAAGCAGAACTTGAAGCTGGTAAAAACTTGTCTGGCTTCATTCGGAACATTTCCGGATTCAATACCACGGTCGGACGCATTCCCACACCAGACCTTGGCTCTCGCCACGAGTCGAGCATTCCGGGCAATCTCGAAACGTCTGAATCGACTATCGAGTTCTATGAGGACCTTGATTCGAACGAGCTTGAAACGATCTTCAAGCGTGACACGGAGGGGTATATCGCGATCTATCCGAGAGGACAGAAGCAGGGCGACACTTCCGGGTTCTGCTATCCAGTTCGTGTAGGCTCACGCTCCGCGAACATCACGGTTTCCTCGTCTGACCCTGCAACTTTCACCGTCACGTTCGCAGTGACTGGCGAGCCTGCTGAGGACCTGAAGGTACCGACAGCATGACGTGGGAAGATAAGCTTGCCAAACTGCGGGAACGTCCCCGCGCTCAAGCAACCGTGAGTGTCATTGTTGACCCGAGTAAGGTCGACGAAGTTCAGGTTGCTAGAACTAATCTCGTAGCGGGCAGATTAGAAGCTGCGAAGGAACTTGAGACTGATGGTGAGGACGTCACACCCGAAGCGGTTACGAACCGTGTCACGGACCTGGTTCAAGCTGTAGAAGCTGCGGAAGCGGAGTTGGATAAGGCTACTATTCATCTCCGCTTCCGTAGCCTTCCTGCCGACGTGATGGACCGACTACGGTTAGACCATTCAGACACGAACGGAAAAATCAACGTTGATTCCTTCGCGCCTGCCGTGGTTGCGGCAAGTCATGTGGACGTTGAGAAACGAGATGGCGCCTTCGTGGAGACGGGTGACAGCATGACGGTCGAAGATGCTAAAGGTCTCCATAAGGCACTATCTGCGGGAGACTGGCACGAACTGTTCGCCGCCGCATTGCAGGTCAACGACGCTCCGACAGTTAAGTGGGAAACTGTGGGAAAAGGATAAAGACCGACCCAGTTTTTAGAGCCGAATTAGAACTGTGTGACCAGTGGGGTATCCCCCATTCACAGTTTCTGGGTGGCGATGGAACCTGGACCGGTCTTGACCGAATCAAAGCGCTTGAGTATGCATCTTGGAAACGACAGGCGTGCTCCAGATGTGGAACACGCCCGTCTGATTTTGAAGAAGATAGGAATGCGCTAGTGGCTGACGTGACCACATGTAGAGGGTGTGAGCTGGTTGGACTGTTGGAACAGCAGCTGGACAAGCCGCAGCCGGGCACCTTCATAACGCTAAGGCCGATTGAGGACGTGCTTAATGAGTGACTATAACCTTTCAGTGACGATCGACGGCAATGCTACCGGGTTGGAGACAGCACTCCAACGTGCAGGTGTTGCCGTTCAGTCTTTCGGGACAAAGGTTGATAACACCGCGAGAACAGCCGTCAATAGTTTCTCAGTCATTGCTAGTGGTGCTCGAAAGAACTTGACTGACGCCCAGTGGGTGCGTGACCATTCGGCGGACCTGACGGCATTAGGCAAGACACTCATGGTGACGGGTGGTATTGCCACAGCAGCGTCTGGTATGGCAATCAAAGCTGCAGAAGACTGGGAGTCTGCATGGGCTGGTGTTGCTAAAACCGTAGATGGTGCTGACCTTGGTGGCGTGTTGGAAAATCAGTTGCGAAGTTTGGCGCGTGACGTCCTTCCGGCCACTCACCAAGAAATTGCTGCGGTCGCGGAGAGTGCAGGACAGCTTGGCGTGAAGCGTCAAGATGTTGCTAAGTTCACGAAGACGCTCATCATGCTCGGCGAAGCCACGAACATGACTGCTGAATCAGCCGCGACGGACATGGCTCGGTTCAGTAACATCATGGGGCACCCTATCAGTCAGGTTGACAGGCTAGGTGCCACCATCGTGGCACTGGGCAATAATACTGCAACCACAGAGGCGGAAATCATGGAGACTGGTTTGCGTCTGGCTGCCGCTGGCCGTCAAGCGCAGATGAGTTCTTCCGACGTGTTGGCGTGGGGTGCGGCACTCACCTCGGCTGGTGTTTCCGCACAGATTGGTGGTACAGCGTTCTCTAAGCTCTTCCAAACGATGGGTGACGCTTCGCGTAGCGGTAACGACAAGCTGCAAACGTTTGCTGAGACTGCCGGAATGACTGCGGAGCAGTTCCGGAGAGCGTGGGAGGAAGATGCTTCCGGTGCCGTGGTCAGCTTCCTGCAAGGTTTCGGCAAGCTTCAAGAAGCTGGGGAGGATACGACGTCGATCATGCGTCAGCTTGGCATGACCGACGCTCAAATGCAGCGTACTTTAGGGTCGACCGCCCTAATGGCCGACCAGGTTGGCGAATACATGCAGCTTGCGCGGCAAGCGTATGAAGAGAACATTGCACTCGAAGAAGAAGCGTCGAGACGTTTCCAAACGACCGCGTCACGTAGAACACTGGCAATGAATAATATCCGGGACGCTGCAATCACGTTTGGCGATTCCCTACTGCCTGCAGTGCAAGTTGCGGCAGACGGCATCTCGGAACTAGCGAAACTGATAGGCAGCATGCCGGAGCCTGTAGCTGGAGCACTCACGAGCATCGGCCTGCTTGGTGGTGGAATCATGCTTGCCGGCGGTTTTGCTGTGAACAGTGTCGTCAAGTTTGCGGAACTGATGGAGACGCTGAAGACCTTGGGATTAGTTTCCTCTGCCACGTTTGACACGTTTGCAACGAAGGGTAGTAAGGTTTTTGGTGTCGGTAAAAAAGCTGGCAAAGTGGCCGGCTGGTTAGCACTGTTAAGCACCTTGTCCGCAGTTGGCAAGTCAATGGTTGAAACTAGTATCGACGCTGGTGAACTTTCAAGGCGATTGTTGGAAGCTGAACAGTCCGGAGACTCGCTCTCCTCACTGTTTCAGGAGGTCAGGTCTACTGGCAATCCGTTCACAGACTGGTTCAGTGGACAGTTCGATATTGATACCGAGTCGTTTAAGAGTGCTTTGGACTGGATCAACGACGACTCGATGTGGAATAAGGCGACCAGTAGTCTTGCATCTTTCACTGAAGGGCTGGCTGGCCTAGTTGGTCTGGATATTCGCGCTGGTGAATCAAAGATTCGCGACGCGCTCAAAGACTATGACAAGACGTTTGCGCAGATGGCAAGCTCAGGCAACATTGAGGACGTTGCCCGACAGTTCCGCCTTATAGCTGACACATTAGGTGACGATGAAGCAGCAAAGACAGATCTACTGAGGGCAATGCCGGAGCTGTCAGATGAACTGAAACGACAGGCTGCTGCCGCAGGACTCGACGCGGACGAAACTATGCTTCTGAAAATGGCTCAAGGCGAACTAGTGCCGGTGGTTGACGAAGCGACTGGCGCTGTCGAACTCCAAGACGCCGCGATGATGGACGCTGCCGCGACCGTAGATCGTTGGGGTGGCGCTATGACCATGACGCAAGAAGAAATGGCAGAGTGGGTGGGTCACGTCTCCGAGCTATCACGCTCGTTCATTGACCTCTCAGCGAACACGGGCGAAGCGTATACAAGTCTTGGAGACTGGCTGTCAGGGATCGAAAAGCAAGTCGAAGCAATGAAAAACTGGCAGGAAAACATGCTGGTCTTGCAGTCTTTTGTCGAATCTGGCGCCTTGTCGGGAGCCGCTTTCGCTGAGTTGATGGAGATGGGGCCGGCGGGGGCACAGATCGTGCAGGACCTCGTTGACGGTGCGGAAGGTAACACGGCTGCATTCGACAGGTTGAACGCACTGTTTGGTGACGCGGGCACAGGGTCTTCAGAAGCCTTCGCCGAAGCACTCAAGTCGGAAGCAGTCATGGGCGTTATAGGTGAGATTATGCAATCTCACGGCGCGGAAGCCGCGCGCAAGTTCTCTGCTGCAATCAACGAAGGCATGAGCATTGAGGAAGCTCTAGTTCACGCAGGTATTGAACTGCCGCCCGAGACTATTGAACGGTTCAAAGCGCAAGTCTCAGAGACCGCTGAGAACACTCCTGCAACGGTCGGTGTTGATGCTGATACCAGTTCTGCTGACCAGAAGGTTGACGGGGTGACCTCTAAGGCGTCAAGCGAGTATGCGTTCACTGTCGGTGCTAATACCAGTCCGGCTATGCAACAAACCGACGGCGCTGTGAGTTATGTAGATACTCGGAATGGCACAGTCACGGTCAACGCTAAGGACAACATGACCGGGTCTGTTAACACATGGATGGCGAACCTGCCCGTCGCTCACACGGTGTCGATATTTGCACAGAAAGTCGGCTCTGCCTGGAACACAGTCAAAAGCGCAATCGGACTAGCAACCGGCGGACCGGTGATCGGCCCCGGAACCGCAACTTCCGATTCTATCCCCGCCTGGCTGTCAAATGGTGAGCATGTTTGGACAGCAGAGGAAGTTTTGAAGATTGGTGGCCACGCCAACCTTGAGAGGTTGCGGCGTCTTGTGAGGGAAGGTAGGGCACCAAAGTTTGCCACTGGTGGGCGCGTGCAGCCTGTTCATTACGTCGGGAACAACGTGCCGGCACCAACGGTGAACACTCTCAATATTGGTGGGGTTTCAACTGAAGAAATGGTGGACAAGGTTATTCGGGAGTTCGGGCGTGAAATGAGGAGCATGGAATGGCGACGGTGAACGTCACAGTCGGTGAAATCCAGTTGGGCACGGGCACCAGTTACACGCTCGAAGACGTGGTTGTCCCTCGTCGCAGCGTGTTTGACGACGATTTTCAAGATGAGCAGACGTCAATACTGCACCTCGGTCGCGACCTGGTGGCATCTCCCGAAGTTGACCTGCATATCGGCGTTTCCAGGACCAGTTCCGCTGAGGAAACGTTCAACTTGGTGCGCCGTTTACGGTCCGAATGGGAGAAGTACCGTACTAGCGAAACTGCGATGACGTTGAACATTGCGAACCGTAGAGTCGTTGCTTTTGGTCGCCCTCGCGGGTTTGAGATAGGTGATCTCCATTCGGGTATTCACTTCCGATATCTGCGGGTGAGAGCCACGTTCCAAATGTCGTCCCCCTGGTTTTATGGTGCGGAGCGAAAAGTGTCGGCAGTGTCGCACAAGCCTAACGTGAAGTTCGGGTTCGTGTTTCCAGCAGAGTTTCCACTCGTCATGCAAGGAAGCGCGGCGGACGCTGCTAAAGGTGGGACTCTGCAGGTTAAAGGCGAAGTGCCATCTCCGGTCCGCATACGCGTATATGGGCCGGTTAAAGATCCGGTGGTGACTATAGGCAAAGTGCGTGTACCGTTCACTGGCGTAGTTCCTTCTCCTTGGATAGAGGTGGACTCCCGTGCCCGCACAGTCAAAACCTATGACGGTCGCCCCGCCCACATGTTGTTGGGAGCGGGAGTGCGGTTCAGTGACTTGCTACTTCCTCCTGGGGACTATCCGGTTTTAATATCGGTGGGCGACGGGAATTCAGACATTGGAAGTGTCGACGTTTGGACGCGCGACGCTTACGCGACTATCTAAGGAGTTCTAATGGTTATGCAAGCAGTGCCCTGGGCGGTTCAGGGTGATGGCGTTTACCACTCAGCTGCAGTCGCTAGGACAGCAACGTATGCGGCTACTAGTGGCGCTCAAGGCGTGGTTCGACCTACTGACCTGAAGGTGACTGCGAACGGGTCTTTCAATGTGACGGTAGCAGGTGGAGCGGCTGTGATCGTGTCTACCTATGCGGGTGCTGCCGGACAGTCTTACGTTGCTCAGAATGTAGCGAATGCAACGGTGGAAGTGCCCGCTCCTGGTGGGGGTGCACGTACCGACCTTGTCATTATCCGTATCGATGACCCAGAGTATGGCGGGCAAGGTACTGGCGACTTTGCGCGGTTGGAGTTAGTGCAGGGTGTTGGAGCTAAGGCAACGACTGCCCCTGTCTCTTACCCGCATGTCGTACTGGCCAGGCTTAACGTTCCAGCAGGGTCGGGTGGCGTGACAGCAGGAATGGTTACGGACCTCCGAACTGTTGCTGTGCCACTAGAAGAAACTGGGTTGGTGGTGTCTACACCACGCGACCAAATGCCGTTTGGCGCTGCTGGCACCTCTTATAAGGCGGTCACGTGGACGAGCGCGAAGGTTCCCGATTGGGCGTCAGAAGCAATCGTGGAAATCGCAATGAATGGTGTCCGTATCGAGGTCACTGCGTCTCGAATGGTCGCAGGCGTCAGAGTGTTCGCCACGCGGGATAAGGACAATCTGCGCGATGCAGATATGAGTGAGAACGGCATCATTATTCATGAACGATCTGAGTGGGTTAATTACAATCTGCGTCAATCGTTGTATATGGCTGGCACGTTGGACGTGTCAAAGTTCAGGGGCGACACCGTGACTCTTGGTCTGGCTGGACTTGTCACAAGTGGCGGAAACGTCAAGTTGGATTATCAGAGTGCCGGAACTATTAAGTGGACTTTCAGAGGTACTGCCCTATGAGGTTAGTGGTTGAAGACCTGCTTACGGGCGCCACGTGGGAGGCAGGGTTTCCTTACCAAGATGTTCACTGGTCCACTAGTCTGAGTCGTCCAGCGTCTTTAAGGTTCTTTGTGGGTGAGTTCGTGTCCCCTCTTGAACCGTGGCGCCACGGTGTGTGGGTTGAGGAGAACGGGGCTTTAACTACTGGAGGGATCGTCACAAGAATCGAGAACCAGCGTCAAGGGGTTGAAGTGGAATGCACCGGGTTCAGTGCTTACCCTAAAGGCCAGCCTTGGGTTGAAGACGTGTGGAGCCGTATCCAAGTAGATCCGTTGGACGTCGTACGCCACATTTGGAGCACCTTGCAGTCCTACCCGGACGGGAATCTTCACGTATCGGTATCGTCCCTGAAGTCGACTGTGCGAGTAGGTGAAAAAGCCTGGACGGAGACCGTGAAGCGGAACCAGTCGCGAACCTACGCGACGAAAGCTGCAGCACAGAAGCTTAATAAGGGGACGCCCGTTAAGACGTCTGACGGTAAGTGGCGTGTCAGTTGGGTTGAGACTGATAAGCGAGATCATGAAGCGAAGCCCTTCACGTTGGAACCGTACACAGATGATGACCTGGCTCGTGTGATTCATCGTATGGAGGAAGAGGCTGGTGTCGAGTTCCTAGAACGCGTCGAGTGGCAGAACGGTCGCGTCGCACGGTTCCTGGACTATGACCATCACTTTCACGTCAGACGTCATGACCTGCGTGTTGAAGTTGGTGTGAATGCTCACGTCAGGCCGTCATGGGTTATGGACGGGCAAGATTACGCTTCGGCTGTCACGGTGTGGGGTGCTGGCGAGGGGTCGAAAATGGTGCGTACCGGACCTGTTACGGCAGATACTGGCAAGTTGCGTAGGTGCGTGCGGTATACGGATAAGAAGGTGACGTCTCACGATGTTGCGGGGCGTTTAGCGCGGAGAGTTCTTTCAGCTCAAGATGGGAACGCTCGTTATAAGCAGGTCAAGCTTTTAGATAGCCCCTTGGCGCCTGTCGCGTCTATCAGGCCGGGTAACGAACTGCGGGTTTTGGGTGAGTTCGACCAGTGGGTGCGCGTGTTGGGTGTTGACCGTTCTGCGGGTACTGGAGAGGTTAGTTTGGAGGTTGAGTTGGCGTGAATTCTCATAAGGAGCTGGCACGCTTATTTGATGACCTATCTAGGCGTGTCTCGGACCTAGAGACGTCACCTTCGCTACCGTGGTCTAGCGTTGACCAAGGCAGTGTTGAGGTGCGTGACGCAGATGGTCAGACAGTCCTGGTTCTTGGCCGTCAGGTCGACGGGTCGTGGCAGCCGAAGCCGGTAGATGGTGTTCAGCCTCCAGACCCTACAGGAGTCACGGTACAGGGCGGGACCGCGTTGACCGTCACCTGGGACGGCACTGCAGCCACTCCTCTGCCGAACGACTTTGAAAGCTTGCGTATCTACGCGACCGTTGGTGACCACACCGATTATCTTGGGAGTATTACCGCGCCGACGGGTGGTTCAAAGACGGTTGAAGTACCTTCCGGACGATATGAGATTTATGTCGCGATCCGTAATCTTGCGGGAATGGAATCCGATGACATTCCTGTGGGGGGCGTATCTGTGTCTACCGCGGCCACTCAAGAAGCGTTAGAGATGGCGCGCGAAAGCATTGTTGTGGTTGATTCGTCTGCCAAGGCGGCAGAGGCGGCGGCGCGGAATGCGGAGACGGCGGCCCAGCTCACGCAGGCGGCGTTGGATGCGGCTAAGGAAGCACAACGATTAGAAAACGAAGCGCTAAGGGGCACGGCGGCGGACGCAAAGGCGGCGGCAGATCAGGCGGCACAAAACGCGCAAGGCGCGTATGACGCGTTAATAAGCACGTCGCAGGACTTTCAGCAGTCTATGGACGATATGCGGAGTGAAGTGGGGGGCGCGAACGCGGCGGCGGATAAGGCGGCACACGCGGCCGCTCAGGCTCAGGTTTCTGCTGACGGGGCGACTAGTTTAGCAAACATGGCTCAGTCTGCGGCGGACGCGGCCCGCGCTAAAGCGGACGAGTTAGCGAAGCAAGCACAGGACGCGATGACGGCGGCTCAACAGGCACAAACCAGCGCGGACGGTAAAGCGCTGGTTGCTTATTCTGACTATCAGCCCGCCACGGTGAGCGGCCAGAAGATCATTTGGTTTAAGCCCGGCTCGGTGCCGAAACTTTTTGACGGCAAAACATGGCGATCCGTTCAGCCGGGCGACGGCGTTGTTAGCGCTATCGACATTAATAAGGCCACGGTGGGCGAACTGTCCGGCATGCGTATCAAGGCGGGCACCGCGTCAGTAGATATTCTTATCCCGGGCGATAACGCACGCTGGACTTCTAGCGGGCTGACGATTTACCACCCGCTCACGCCGGAACAGAAACAGGCGGGGATTAAACCGACTGATTGGGATAAGCGCGCAACCGCTTTGAACTTGACCTCCGACGGAGCTCGCTTCATTTCTGTAGCTGACGAGGCAGGCACGGTCACGGCGTACATGAGCCCGCAGGGCGAAGTGTCCGGGCGTGAACTGACGATCACGGGCCAGGCGGCGGTGGACTCGCTCAAGGTGGGCGGCCTAGATTTGCAAGAGGTTATTAGCTTGAACTCCTCGCTCGCCGCTTACACGGTGATACCTGACTTGTGGCACCCGGCGGGCTTCGACTCGATTGTTGTCGCCCAAACGGGGTGGCAAACCTTTCCCCCTGGCTTGTACGCGATTTCATGGAATGTCGCTTTTCAGTTTTACCCGGAGGGATCGGGATCGGGCCGAGACGCGGGAGGCGCGTTTTTGAAGTATCAGTCCCGGCCAGAGGGTGGTACCGCTATTACGGACGAGCGGTTTATCACGGGTAATACGCAAGCGCCTAGCTGGCAGGATTTGTGGCCGACCGGTGCCTATTCTTCGTCGCACCCTAGTGAGGTCTTCGAAGCCAAGGCGGGCAAGCAATACCGGTTCGCGCTTGGTTTGCATTCTTACCGTAAATGGAAGTTAGGCACGTGGCCTAGCCTTTTCAAGGTCGAGCGGTTGAATCCCGC
>PNHW01000006.1:78126-104968 GCA_002871995.1 Gleimia europaea | reverse complement strand
GCTGGTTAGCTACGCTTGGGAAGGATAACCGCTGAAAGCATCTAAGCGGGAAGCCTGCTTCAAGACAAGGTTTCCATCCCCCTCTTGGGGGGGGGAGAGACTCCCAATAGATGATTGGGTTGATAGGCCAGGCGTGTAAGCATGGTAACGTGTTTAGCTTACTGGTACTAATAGTCAACAACTAAAAACAACCAAACAACATGACAAGCAGGAATCCTGTTTGCTCGTAACTACTATGCAAACCACTACCAACCCCACACACAACACCCCAAAGGTGAGTGTGTGTGCAGGCAAACACTGCTGGTAAACCATTTTGGTCGTTACTAGCGTGTTTTGCTGTGTTGGCAATAGTTTTGCGGTGGTCATAGCCACGGGGAAACGCCCAGAATCCCATTCCGAACCTGGAAGCTAAGCCCGTGAACGCCGATGGTACTGCACCCGGTAGGGTGTGGGAGAGTAGGAAACCACCGCTATCATTCTTTTAACACGTGTTGGGGCCCCACCACTTGGTGGGGCCCCAACACGTACACCCACCCCACTAATACAACGGCCTTTAACCTTATAACCACACAGCGCAACAAACCCCACCTACAACAAGCCACCAGTACTAGTCGTAGGCCACCGGCCGGCCCCTCGAGCAGGCCATCCCCACTAGGCAACACAACATGGTAGTCACACACTACCGGGGAGACCTCGCCGCGCCTGCAATCACTGCACCCTCCCACGGAAAGGGCGGGCAGGTCGGGGTTCGGGAATGATGTATCTCGATAGCGCGCTAGCTCACGAAAGTGTGCTCTCAAAATATCTCTCTTAGGCGGTATTATGAAGGTTGCACAATCCTGAGGTAGGAGACGTGCCAGCCGAGGACATGGCTGCGGAAGACAAGAGGAATAATGAGCGAAAACCAGCGCGGCAGAGACCGAAACTTCGACAACAGGCAGTGGCGCGGAGGGCGCGAGAATAATTTTGGCAATAGAGGACGACGCTTCGAAAATAGGAGCGAGGGCGGCCGACGTAGATTCGACGGCGAACGGTCGGATTTTGGAAACCGTGGCGGGCGGTTCGGCCGTGACGACAACGGAGAAGGCCGACGAGATCGGAATTTTGACCGCAATGATCGCGGTTTCCGCAGGGATGATCGCGGCCCGCGCCAGTTTAATCGTGACGGGCGTGGCGGAAGGCACTTCGACAACGATCGCGGATACCGCCGTGATGACAATCGCCGTCGTTTTGACTCCGATGATCGAGGAGGACGACGGTTCGAGCGCGGCGATCGCGACTTCCGCCGCAATGACCGTGGAAACCGTCGCTTTGAGAATGAGGACCGCCCACGTCGCCGTTTCGACCGCGATGATCGCAACTTCTCGGGCGATGGTCGTTCGGACCGCAGATTTGACCGCCGCGAACGTGACTTTAGGGGACGCGGACGGGATTACCGGCGTGATGACCGTGGAGGGCGCCAGTTCAACCGTGAAGACCGCCCGGGCCGCAGGTTTGACCATGATGACAGGCGCGAACGTGACTTCGGCCGCGGAAACTCGGGCGGTCGCAGGGCTGAGCGGGAGAATAGTCATTACCGCTTCAACCGTGAAGACGGTGGACGCCGGAATTTCGATTCCGGCAGGTATCGCAATGAGCGCTCCAATCGGTTTGAAGACAAACACGATGCAGCAGCTGCAGCTTACGACAAATTCGACGACGAATTCGCAGAACGTAGCAACCAGATTGAGGGATTGCCGATCCCCGAAGGATTGGAGGGCCAAGAGCTTGACGCCGCGGCGTACGAGACCCTCGCAACTCTAGGTGCACACAGCCAGGAAGAGGTTGCAAAGCTCCTCGTCATGGCCGGTCAGTTGATTGATATGGACCCTGAGCGTGCCTACACGTACGCCCAGGCGGCGGTTGGCCGTGCTGGCCGCGTTGATATTGTGCGCGAGGCTGCCGCTCTCACCGCTTACGCTACTGAGCGTTACCAGGAGGCTCTGCGTGAAGTGCGGGCTGTGCGTCGTATGCGTAACGATTTTTCGCTCCGCGCAGTTGAGGCAGATTGTGAGCGCGGCCTTGGAAAACCAGAAAAGGCACTTGAGCTCATTGATGAAACCGATCTTTCCCAGCTTGACGTTGCAGAGCAGGTTGAGCTGGTTCTTGTAGCCGCTGGAGCTCGCTCCGATTTGGGGGAGACCGACACCGCACTGGTGCTTGTCGAAGATGCTCTGGCTAAGCTCGGCCCAGACGGCGACGATGAACTTCGAAACCGTTTGATGAGTGCACAGGCTGACCACTTGCGTTCTCTTGGTCGCGACGGCGAAGCTGACGAAGTCGAGGCTTCAATGCCGGCCCTGCCTGAGGACAACGACATTCTTGACCTTAAGATGTTGGCGGAATCCGATGTGGATGACGTGCGCTCTGATCTGAAGGGCTCCGATGAGCCGCTTTCACAGCGCTACGACACTCTCCTGCTTGACCTTGATGGAGTTTGCTACCACGGTAGTCAGCCCGTTGCGCACGCTGCGCAGAGTGTTTCGCAGGCTGTGAATTCGGGCATGAAGCACGCGTTTGTAACGAACAACTCCTCGCGCTCGCCAAAAGCTGTCGCCGCTCAGCTGGCTGATCTGGGTTTCCCGGCGGAGCCTGAGGATGTCATGACTTCCGCGATGGACGCGGTGAAGCTAATGGGTGAAGACCTCGAACCGGGGGCAAAAGTACTCGTAATCGGTGGCGAAGGCTTGCGCGAAGCTGTCACGAATGGTGGATTTGAGATCGTAGAGTCCGCCGATGACAACCCGGATGCCGTAGTACAGGGGCTTGATAAGAGCCTGGGATGGGCAGAGCTGTCTGAAGCTGCGTATGCGGTTACTAACGGCGCCGCGTACTATGCCACCAACATGGACGGGTCACTCCCAACCGAGCGTGGTTTTGCTCTAGGCAACGGCGCTCTTGTGCGCGCCGTGCGCTACGCGAGTGGTAAGAAGCCCAAGGTTTCGGGCAAACCGTTGCCCGCTATTTTCCGCGGCGCTATTGAGATGGTTGGGGGAGAGCATGCTATCGCCATTGGCGACAGGCTGGAGACCGATGTTGCTGGAGCGCTTTCAGCTTCGATCCCGTCTATGCACGTGCTGACTGGCGTCCATGACGCACGCTCGGTAATCCTTGCGGATCGCGGTCTTCGTCCCCAGCTCGTACACACAGATATGCGCGGCCTGAATGAGCCGCATCCTCGCCCCCGTCACCACCGTGACGGCACTTGGAGCTGTGGCGTCGGTCAGATCGCAAAGGTCGTGGCAGGCAGGCTGACTCTCGATGGCGTAGCGCTTCTGGAAGACGGCGCCACCGTCACGCTCGACTCCTACCGGGCCCTCATTGCGGCTGCTTGGGAGTACGCGCGGGAAAACGATTCGAAGGTTTTTTGCCCGTCGATCACCGTTGTGGATAACGATGATCCTGCAGGAATCTTGAAGCCCGTCGAACCCGAGGTGGAAGAGCCTGCAGTAGCAGAATCGACAGATCTGGACGATATGCCCGCCTCGGATGTAAGCGATGAGGAGCTTGCGCAGGTGGATGTGGAATCCGTTGCGGCATTCCTTCCCGGTGAGGAAGACCTGGAGGAGCTACTTGAAGAGACTCGTCATCTTGCTGAAGAGGACGAGGAATCGCAGGAGTCTGAGTGAATCTGGAGCAGTGGGAGGAAGATTGGGAGCAGGCTGACAACCTGCCTCTAGCCCAGCGTCTTGCGAAGCTGAAGCAAGCTGAGGCGGAGCTGTCTGCCCAGTTTGAGGGCGGGACCGAGCAGTGGCACGCCTAAGACGTATCGATGCGGAGATGGTGCGACGTTCGCTCGCACCATCTCGCTCGAAGGCGCAAGAACTGATCCATGCTGGTTTTGTGAAGCTGGATGGGGAGGTTGTCACCAAGCCCGCCAGGCAGATGGATCCGGCGCAGGCGTTGATTGTAGATGAAAGTTCCTCGCCAGATTACGCGTCTAGAGGTGCGTATAAGCTTGCGGGTGCGCTTGAGATTCTCGGTGATCTTGCTCCTGTGATCCGCGGTCAGCGTTGCCTGGATGCGGGAGCGTCGACCGGCGGTTTTACAGACGTACTACTACGCGCGGGTGCCTCGAAGGTAGTAGCCGTTGACGTGGGTTACGGGCAGCTGATATGGCGCCTGCAGTCCGATCCGCGCGTTGAGGTTAAAGACCGGACGAACGTTCGCTATTTGTTGCCTGAAGACGTGGCGCCACCACCAACGGTTGTGGTATCGGATCTTTCTTTCATTTCTCTAACTTTGGTGCTTCCAGCTTTGAAAGGCGTTGCGCATCCACAGGCTGATTTCTTGTTGATGGTGAAACCGCAGTTTGAGGTGGGCAAGGATAAGCTAGGGGCAAAAGGCGTGGTTCGGGATCCGGAACTGCATCACTTCGCTGTGCGCCAAGTCTTAGACAAAGCCGGTGAGTTAGGCCTGAAGGCTTACGGTTTGGCGGCTAGTCCTCTTCCCGGCCCCGCTGGAAATGTTGAATATTTTGTGGCGTTGAAGTCGGAGCATCCGGCCGCAATTAGTCAGGCGGATCTGGATGATCGGATTGCACAGGCAATCGCTGATGGTCCGGCCGGTAACCACCTAAGTTAGGAGCCTTAATGCGCTCGATCATGATGGTCGTGAACGAGAAGCGTGAAGACGCAGCCAAGCTGGCCTCCCAGGTGCAAGTGGCGCTCGAAGAGCGCGAAATAGACGTTGTGGGCGCGGAGTCTGACCGGGATATCGAACTGGTGCTCGTGTTCGGTGGTGATGGCACTATCTTGTGGTCGGCGCAGGCAGCACGCGAGCGGTCCATCCCGCTTTTGGGCGTGAATCTCGGGCATATGGGATTCTTGGCCGAGGCCGAGGTTAGTTCGTTGGAGTCGCTGGTAGATCGAGTGGCTGCGGCCGACTATGCGGTGGAAGAGCGCATGACGCTAGAACTTGACGTGCAGATGCCTGACGGTAGCGTGCAACATGATTGGGCGATTAATGAGGCGGCAATCATGCGTACCGATCTGGCGCATCCGGCACACTTTGGTATCGGCGTGGATGGGCAGGGGGTTTCCACGTACGGGGCGGACGGGATCATTTTGTCCACTCCTACGGGATCTACAGCGTACTCGTATTCGGCGGGCGGGCCGGTAGTGTGGCCAGATACCGAGGCCGTGCTGATGGTTCCGTTGGCCGCTCACGGCTTGTTTACGAGGCCTTTGGTTGTTGGCCCAAACTCAGAGCTTGAGGTTTCAATCTTGAAGCAACAGTGGGCAGATATTGAGGTTTGGTGCGATGGTATCCGCCGCATCACCGCCCCCGCAGGTACTCGAATCCTGTGCCGGCCCTCCAAAGTTCCGGTGAAGCTCGCTCGTCTATCGGATACCCCGTTCTCGGCTCGTTTGGTAGCTAAGTTTGACCTTCCGGTCTCGGGTTGGCGGCGACTGGGGTTGGAGGAGTCTTGATCGAAGAGCTCCACATTGAGAACCTGGGTGTTCTCGAATCAGCGCACGTAGAGTTTTCACCTGGGCTAACGGTGCTTACAGGCGAGACGGGGGCTGGCAAGACGATGGTTTTGTGGTCGCTTCAGCTGCTACTTGGGCAGAGGGCAGATTCATCTAAGATCCGGGCCGACCAGTCGCAAGCAGTGGTTGATGGCGTGTTCACCATAGATCCGAATGTGCTAGATGAGTTTGACCTTGAAAGTGAAACAGTTGTGGTTTCACGAAAGGTGTCGCAGTCACGCTCGCGGGCATATTTGGATCGGCGCCCCGCCCCGGTGTCGCTACTTGAAGATCTTGCTTCCAATCTGGCGGTTATTCACGGCCAGTCCGATCAGATCGAGTTGCGTTCCCCGCGCGCACAGCGCGAGTTCTTAGACAAGTTTGGAGGAGCAAGCCACGCTGATCTGGTTCAGCACTATACGGACGCCTGGAACCAGGCGGTAAATGCTAAGCGCGCCCTCGATGAGTTTGCGCGAGGTCTTGACGAGGCTGAAGCGGAGATTGCGCAGTTGCGCCCGGTGGTGCAAAAGGTCCGTTCCCTTGACCTAGTTGAGGGCGAGGATGAGGCTCTGCGCCTTGAAGCTGAGCGCATTACGAACGTGGAGGAGCTGCGTAGCGGCCTCGCGCTCGCATATCGCGCACTTGTTGGGGAAGACGGTGCGGGATCTGTGGATGCTGTTGGATTGGCTGCCGGCCAGGTAGCAAAGCTCGAGGGGCTTGACCCAAAGCTTGCGGAACTCTCTCGGCGTTTGAATGCGCAACTGGTTGAGTTAGAAACGGTCCGCGACGACCTCGCCGAGTATTTGGAGGGATTAAACGCCGATCCGTCTCGTTTGGAATATGTACATCAGCGTCGCCGCGCCATAACTTCTCTTCTGCGTGGCCGTGCTCTTGATATTCCAGCGCTGCTCAAGTGGACCGATGAGGCCGAGGCTAGGCTTGGTGACCTGGAGCGGCGCGATGATCTTATGACTGAGCTCCAGGGTGAACTCACAAATGCGCAAGGGCAGGTAATTGAGGTTGGCCGCAAACTCTCTAATGAACGGCACAAGTTAGCACACAGGCTTTCGAAGCTGGTGGATACAGAGCTAGCGGGCCTATCGATGAAAGATGCGCGTCTACTCGTAGAGTTTAAAGAGCGTGAAAAACCGGGTCCGAATGGTATTGAGGATGTTGAGATGCTTCTGCAGGCGCACCCCGACGCGAATCCGGCGCCGCTAGGAAATGGAGCATCCGGCGGTGAATTATCGCGCGTGATGTTGGCGTTGGAGGTGGTGCTGGCTGAGCACAGCGAGGCATCCGCAACGAACTTAACCTACGTCTTTGACGAGGTAGATGCAGGCGTTGGTGGCCGCGCAGCGCGTGAGGTAGGGAAGCGGTTGGCCCGGCTAGCTCGTGATCGGCAGGTGCTGGTGGTGACCCATTTGGCGCAGGTAGCGGCATGGGCGGATAGCCACTTGCTCATCACAAAGTCGGGCGCCACTACCGAAGTGAACCGCCTCACAGAAGAGGAGCGGATTGTGGAACTTGCGCGCATGCTTTCAGGGTCGGAATCGTCACAAACGGCGCGCGCGCATGCCGCTGAGCTACGTTCGCAGGTAAAGGTGGCACAATCAAGAGTGTGAAGCGTTTTTTCAAGAAAGCTAAGAACCAGGTTGAGTTACCGGGCGAAGGCTTAAGAGTGCGCGTGGACGAGCGCACGAAGAAGCTGGCGCGCCGCTTGGAAGAGGGCGAGATCGCGGTTATCGACCACGAGGATATTGACCGCGTTGCGGCCGAGTCTTTGGTGGCCGCGAAACCGGTGGCCGTGCTGAATGCAGCGAAGTCAACCACGGGTCGCTATCCCAACTTGGGGCCGTCGATCCTGCTTGAGTCTGGAATCATTTTGATTGATGATCTTGGTCCGGACATCATGACCCTTCACGAGGGGCAGGCGGTGAGTATTGATGGAGATTCAGTATTCGCTGGAGATAAGCTCGTGGCGCAGGGTATTCGTCAAACCACAGAGACGAATGAGCAGGCGATGGCGCTTGCGCGAGATGGAATGTCGAGCCAGATTGAGGCGTTCGCAGCTAACACTATGGAGTATCTGGCGCGTGAACGAGACCTGTTGCTCAACGCGGTTGGTATTCCCGATGTTAAGACGAAGTTCAAGGGCCGCCATATGTTGGTGGTTGTGCGCGGCTACCACTACAAGGAAGACCTTGCTCTTTTGAAGGCATACATCCGCGACTACCGGCCCGTTCTAGTTGGCGTTGACGGCGGTGCGGATGCGATTTTAGAGTCCGGGTTCAAGCCGGACATGATCATTGGCGACATGGATTCGGTGTCTGATAAGGCATTAACGTGTGGCGCTGAGATCGTGGTGCACGCATATCGTGATGGAAGGGCCCCGGGATTGGAGCGCGTGGAACGCATTGGCGTTGAACACGTGGTGTTTCCCGCAACGGGCACGTCAGAGGATGCGGCTATGCTCCTCGGCGATGCTAAGGGGGCAAGTCTGATCGTAACTCTCGGCACGCATACGACGCTGGTGGAGTTCTTGGATAAGGGTCGTTCCGGTATGGCTTCCACGTTCTTTACGCGTTTGGTTGTGGGGCCAAAGTTGGTGGACGCGAAGGGTGTGTCAAGGATTTATCGCACGCGAATCTCTTCGTTCCAGTTGTTTATGCTTTCAGCTGCGGGCATTTTAGCTTTGATTGTTGCGCTTGCGGTTACACCCGCGGGGCAAACTTTTTTGCAGATTATGGCAGTGTATTTTTCTGACGTCGTTGACGTCTTGCGCGGCTGGCTTGGTTTGGCGCCGGGTGCGCCCCTTACGTGAGTGGAGGAACATTGGTCGATTTTAGGTACCATTTGGTTTCACTGATTTCAGTATTTTTAGCGCTTGCGGTTGGAGTGGTGCTCGGCGCGGGCCCATTGCAGGGGCCAATTGCATCTGGGCTTACCAGCCAGGTCGAGGTCTTGCGCGAGTCGCAGGCGCGCACGTCCGTGGAGATCGAGCGTTTGCGCACTGATGTTGCGGATCGTAATGCGTGGATTGAGCAGTCGGTGCATCAGGTTTTGCCCGGTACGCTGAAGGACCGCAAGGTCGCGATTGTATATACGGAGGACGCGGCCGCTGAGGATATTGACGGAATCGCCAAGTACATTGATGTTGCTGGCGGTGTGGTAAACCAGCGAGTCGTGCTCACGAATGCGTGGTATTCGGAGGATATGTCGCAGTTCCGTGATTCGTTGGCAGGTCCGGTTGCTACGCACTTGTCGGGCGAGGTGTCGGCGGAGGCACCCGCCGCAGACATCTTGTCTCAGGCACTCCTGGAGATTATTACGAAGACGAACGATGAGACGAAGTTGTTGCGTGAAATCTTGGCTGATGCCGATAACGCGTTGCTTTCGTTCGAAGCCGATCAGGTTGTGTCAGACTCGATTATTTTTGTAGGTCCCCGCCCGGTGGGAGAAGATGCGACAACGGCTGCCACACAGGAAACGGACAATGAGACCAACCAGGAGGACAGCGAGGCAGATAGTTCGGACTCGCAGATGCTGGTTGCAGTTGCGGGTATGGTTGCCAAGGCGCCTTCCGCTGGTGTTGTGGTTGGTGACGCTTCGGCTTCGGATTCCTTGATTTCGCTAGTGCGCGGCCAGGCAGTGGCTGTGACTTCGGTTGACTCGGTGGGTACCTCCATGGGACATGCCTCTACCGTGATTGCGTTGCTGAGCGCAGATCGCACGGCTCGCGCATTTGGAACAGCCTCTACAGCAACCGATCTTGTACCGCCTCTACCGCAGGCCAAGACCGAGGCTACGCAACCGAGCGAGACGGAGGCAACGGCTGGTGAATAGTAGGTCTGCTATCGCTTTTGCAGGTGGTGTGGGAGCGGCGGCACTGACGGCAATAATCACAAATGTGATTCGCACCGCGCCGTCTTTGCAACGTACAAATCATGCGGGCGAGCAGGTTAGTCTTTCGGAAGGCGTAGGAGCGGCCACAGCTTTGATTGGTTCTGCCGTGGCGCGGCGTGACTTTGCAGCCGCCGCTGCTCTGGCTGCTACCGCTAATGCGGGCCTCGCTGATGACATTGAGGATTTGCGTGAGGACGCCCCAAAAGCGAAGGGACTAGCGGGCCACTTTGAAGCATTAAGGCGTGGCGAGGTAACCACCGGCGCGGTAAAGGTAGTAGCTATTGGTTCTTCTGCTGCCGGCTACGCGCTGGTCCACTGCAATCGCTATGATCGCGGATTTTACGACTGGTTGATTGACTCGATCATTGTGGCGGGGTCTGCCAACATCGCAAACCTGTTTGATTTGCGTCCAGGTAGGGCACTCAAGGCTGCAGCTGTCTGCTCTCTGATAGCGTCTTCCAGCCGCGTCAGTCCGCGCTCGTTTGGCGCAACCCTTGGCACCATAGCCGGAAGCGCCCCCTCTGATCTGGCGGGTAAAACCATGCTTGGTGACGTGGGTGCAAATACGCTTGGCTTGCAGGTAGGTATGCTCGCGATAGTTCCGTCTTCTCGCGGCTTTAGAACGGCAATGGCCGCGCTTACGCTCGGGGTAATTGGGGCAGGCGAAGTGGTGTCTTTTTCGAAGGTGATTGAAAGTTCGAAGGTGCTTTCAACCCTCGATGAGTTGGGCGTGAAATCTAAGTAGATGAAGGCATCGGGCGGGCTGGTAAGACTGCGAGGCGTCCTCACCGGCGCCGTGGGCATAATCGCAATTGCGACCTTGTCCTCACGGCTTATCGGGTTCTTGCGATGGCTCATGCAGTCCGCTCTGGTGGGATCTGGAGCTACCGCAGGAGCCTACGCTTCTGCTAATCAGATTCCAAACATTATTTTCGAGATAGTGGTGGGCGGAGCGCTTGCGGGCATAACGGTGCCCCTACTGTCTGCGCCCCTTGCGAAAGGGCGCGCGCAATATGCTAATCGCGTAGCTTCTGCACTGTTGTCATGGGTTACCTTGATACTTGCTGTGGTGGCAGCGGTTGTGTTTCTTGCCGCCCCGTGGATTGCGCAGGCGCTTCCCGTGCCAGCGGATGCCATCGTAGCCGACCAGCAGGCATTGGTGACCCGCTTCTTACAGATTTTTGCGTGGCAAATCCCGCTGTATGGGGTCTCTATCGTGCTGACGGGTGTGTTGCAGTCATATAAGAAGTTCTTCTGGCCGGCCATAGCGCCGGCGTTGTCTTCCTTGACCGTGGTTGCGTCGTTCGTTGGCTATGCGCTTTTGAACCCGGCGCGTGACCAAGCTCCTCCCCAAACGGCTGTTGAGGTGCTGGGTTGGGGGACAACCCTGGGGGTGGCGGCACTGTCGTTGCCGTTGTTCATTCCTGCCCGTAGAGCAGGATTCCGCTTTCGCCCCACTCTGCGCCTTGGGGCCGATGAGCGTCGTCGTGCGGTAGGTTTGGGAGCCTCCGGCCTGGGCGCATTGGTGGCGCAGCAGTTTGCTGTGGTCGTCTCGCTTTGGCTTATGCGTTCCTACGGTGCTTCAGGAACGGTAGCGGTGTTTCAGTACCTGCAGGCGGTCTACTGGTTGCCCTATGCCGTAGCGGTCTATCCGGTTGCAACCGCGGCGTTCCCCCTCCTTTCCGAGCAGGGAGAGAGTGGATGCACGGATCAGTTCAAAGTTACGTCCGCGAGGGCGATGCAAAAAGTTTTGATTGCGGCCTTGCTCGGCTCTGCTTTGTTGGTCATCATGGCGCCGGTGGCACAGGCTTTCTTCGAGCTACTCACGCCCGTTCCGGGGATGGCTTCCGCTCTTACGATTATGGCTCCAGCCCTAATCGGATTTTCTTTGCTGTTCTATGGCCAACGCGCGCTTTACGCGCTTTCACATCCGCGGCTAGCCTGGCTGGTGGCGGCCGCTGGGTGGGTAACGGTCGCGGTGGCGCAAGTATCATTAGTTGCCGTGTTGGTGCGAGCCGAGGGTGATGGAGTTGCAACGCTACGCGCAATCGCGGGTGGACATTCAGTGGGGATGACAGTAGCGGCGATCGGAGTGCTCGTATCGATTCACAAGGTGACGGATGGCTACGGCGCGCGCGATATGCTGGTTGTAGTCGCACGTTCGCTAGTTCCGTTGGGGTTAGCAACTGCGCTTGGAACATTGGCGACGACGCATATTTCCGGTCTAGGTGAAGGCTTGGGACACGTGCTGGCGGTAATCGCGGCCGGCTTCGTGGGGCTAACGATCCTCGCGGGAGTGGTGTACACGCTTGGAAAGAAGTCGGTGCTGGCCGGCTTGCTGCAATCCATGGAAGACAAAGACAGCTAGGAGTTGGTAATGATAGCCGATCGTAGGGATACAAGGCCGGTTCGCTCGCACGAACGCGTGTGGACGGGTGCGGTGTTCGACATGGATGAGGACCGCGTTGAAGTAACTGAGGGCAATGTGGTGACGCGACACTATGTGGCGCATACCGGGGCAGTAGCTGTTGTGGCTCTTCGTGAGGGGGCCCGGGACCTCGAGGTCGCCCTGGTTGACCAGTACCGCCACCCGGTGCAGGCGACTTTATGGGAGATCCCTGCTGGCTTGCTTGATATTGAAGGCGAGGAGCCGGTGGATGCTGCTAAACGTGAGCTGTTTGAAGAGGCTGATCTCGAGGCAGATACCTGGCACACTCTGGTTGACTATTTCACTTCGCCGGGAGGTACCACGGAGGGGCTGCGTATTTTCTTGGCGCGCGACGTTAGGGAAGTGCCCGCAGGGAAGCGGTTTGAACGCACTGATGAAGAGGCCACAATGCAACTGCGTTGGGTTCCTATGCGTGAGGCGGTGGCTGCCATTCATGACGGAAGATTGCACAATCCCTCAGCGGTGGTGGGGATCTTGGCGGCGCAGTCGGCTAGGGCGCAAGGATGGAGCTGTCTGCGTCCCGCGGACGCTCCGTGGCTGAGGTCGCCGTTCAGCCGCAAGCAATGCGACTAGGCGCGTAGCTCGCTATTGAAGCAAAAATAAAGCGGGTGGTTAGCCGTTTTGCGGCTAACCACCCACTTTTTAGTTGATTAGTTTTCGTTGCAGGTGCACCAGTCAGAGTCGGCAACCATTGCCTTAACCTCATCTACGTGCTGTCCGCAACCGGTCCAAGTGGTCTTGCCACACTTTGCGCAACGAATTGGGCTACACATGCCATGCTCCTAAGCTCGGGGACCGCGTCCTGTTGGATTCGTCCTTTTCAGACTCTTCTTTGGAGTCATCAAAATCATATCAGAAATACCCCCACAGGTATATGGCCGTCTGGTGGTGCTGACTATGGCGGCTTATCCTCTCGTTGCCGAGCTTTGTCTTCGCTTGTTTTCGGTGTGATCTCGGGTGCAGACGCGACATTTGAGCTATTACGTAATGAAGATGTTGCTTAAAGAAGGTAGACTTGCAAAAGTCGGTTATGAGAAGCGTTGCCGACGTGTGAATACGGCCATGAAGGGAGGGCGCCTTGGCAGAACCAGTAGATCAGGGGACGCGCGAACTCGTCCTCGACCTCATAGTTGAAAAAGGCCCGGTAACAGCATCGGTTATCGCTAAAATTCTAGGGCTTACAACCGCTGCGGTTCGCCGTCATATCACCACTTTGGAGCAGTCCGGTGAGATAGCTGAACGCGAGCAGCCGCAGTCGACGAAGCGCTCGCGGGGCCGTCCGGCTCGCCATTACATTGCCACGGACGTTGCTCACGAACGCTTGCATGATAGCTATTCAGAAATTGCGACGAGGGCTATGTCATACCTCGCGCAAACAGCTGGAGTGGAAGCAATCGAGAACTTTGCCGCAGTTCGTTCGCGCGAAATTGAACGCAAGTATGCACCCGTGGTTCGCGCTGCGGGTCGTGATCCGAGGGCGCGCGCGGTGGCGCTTGCAGACGCCCTTACTCAGGATGGCTATGCGGCCAGCGTGCGCGACGTTGGGGGAGGTAACTTTGCTATCCAGCTGTGCCAGGGGCACTGTCCGATCCTGGAGGTAGCGGAAGATTTTCCGCAGCTATGCGAGGCGGAGACACAGGCGATTGGGCGCCTGCTAGACGTACACGTGCAGCGACTTGCCACTTTGGCGGGGGGCGAGCACGTGTGTACAACGCACATTCCAGTTGCGGCGCTGACCAGAAGAAACGGCTGGCGCCACGGTGGAGATCGAGCGCACGAGCGTTCGAACTAGGAAGGAACTAATGACCACTACAACGAAAGTTGAACGAGGTGAAGACAAGCCGCGCACCGATGACGAGATCATCGACTCGATTGGTGCGTACCAGTACGGCTGGCGCGACACTGACGTGTATGGCGCTGACGTGGAGCGTGGCTTAACTGAAGCCCTTGTTCGTCATATTTCGAGCATTAAGGAAGAGCCTGAGTGGATGCTTGAGCGTAGGCTCAAGGGATTCAAGGCGTGGGAACGTAAACCCATTCCTAAGTGGGGTCCAAACCTCGATGACATCGATTTCGATTCGTTTAAGTACTACGTTCGCCCGTCCGATCGTCCGGTGAGCTCGTGGGATGACCTGCCTCCCGAGATCAAAGAAACTTACGAGCGTCTCGGTATTCCCGATGCGGAGCGTAAGCGTTTGATCGCAGGTGTAGCTGCCCAGTACGAGTCCGAGGTTGTGTACCAGCAGATCCAGGAGGACTTGGAGAAGCAGGGCGTTATCTTCCTCGATACCGATACGGGCTTGAAAGAACACCCGGAGCTGTTCGAGCGTTTCTTCGGTAAGGCCGTTCCGGCTGGCGATAACAAGTTCGCTGCGTTGAATACCGCCGCGTGGTCTGGCGGTTCCTTCATCTACGTACCTCCGGGCGTGCACGTGGAGATTCCGCTCCAGGCTTACTTCCGTATCAATACTGAAGCTATGGGCCAGTTTGAGCGAACGCTAATTATTGCGGATGAGGGCTCTTACGTTCACTACGTCGAGGGTTGTACTGCGCCGATTTACGACACCAACTCGCTTCACGCGGCAATCGTGGAGATCTTCGTCTTGAAGGATGCGCGCGTTCGCTATACCACCATTCAGAACTGGTCTAACAACGTTTTGAACCTTGTGACTCAGCGTGCTGTCGTTGAAGAGGGCGGAACTATGGAGTGGATCGATGGCAACATCGGTTCCGCTGTAACCATGAAGTACCCGGCCTGCTACCTCATGGGTGAGCACGCTCGTGGTGAGACACTCTCTATCGGTTTTGCGGGCGAAGGGCAGCACCAGGAGACGGGCGCAAAAATGCATCACATGGCGCCCTACACCTCTTCAACAGTGGTTGCGAAGTCGGTTGCCCGTAACGGTGGGCGCGCGTCCTACCGCGGTCTCGTTGAGATCGATGAGAAGGCGCACCACTCGAAGTCGAACGTCCTTTGTGACGCCCTCCTTGTCGATAAGGAGTCGCGTACCGACACCTACCCGTACGTGGACGTTCGTAATGACGATGTGGAGATGGGCCACGAGGCAACTGTGACGAAGGTTTCCGAGGATCAGTTGTTCTACCTGATGTCGCGTGGACTCGAAGAAAACGAAGCTATGGCGGTGATCGTCCGCGGATTCGTGGAACCGATTGCGCGTGAACTTCCAATGGAGTACGCGCTCGAGCTTAACCGCCTCATTGAACTACAGATGGAAGGATCGGTGGGCTAAATGTCGAACGCAATGGCTAGGGCCCATTCACATGGCGCGGGCACCCAGGCGACTTACTCGTCTCGAGCGGACCGCCCCAGCTCCTTCAACCCGGCTGATATTCCGGTTCCAAACGGGCGTGAAGAGGATTGGCGTTTCACTCCGATTAAGCGCATCCAGGCGCTTTTCGTTGAGTCTGGCTACGCCGAGGCGGACCTTCCGGTTTCCGTGACCGCACCGAGCGAGGTCTCGGTGAGCGTTGTGGATGCTAAGGATTTCGATCTCGATAAGATCTTGGCTCCCGGCGATCGCACTGCGGTTGTGTCGTGGGTCCTTGCGAACTCGATAAACCTCATTGAGATTCCGAAGGGTAAGGCTCTTTCGGAGCCCGTGTTCATCAACATCTCAAACGATGACGAAACGCCCCGCAGTCAGCGAATCTACGTTCGCGCTAACGAAGCTAGCGAGGCAGTGGTAGTAATCAACCACAAGGGTAAGGGAAAGCTGAACCAGACCGTGGAGATCGATGCGGCTGATGCGGCAAAACTAACGGTGGTTTCCCTCCAAGAGTGGGATGACACCGCTACTCACGCGTCGAACCACCGTATGCGGGCCGGGCGCGACACGCAGTTGCGTCACGTGGTCGTCACGCTCGGAGGCGATCTCGTTCGTCTGAGCGCAGATACTGAGTTCGCGTCCCCGCGGGGCAATATTGAAATGCTTGGCCTGTACTTCGTTGATGCTGGCCAGCATTTGGAACATCGCCCGTTCATCGCGCATACGCAGCCGCATTGCTACTCTCGCGTTACCTACAAGGGTGCGCTTCAAGGCAAGGATGCTCAAGCAGTTTGGGTGGGTGACTGTCTGATTGGCGCAAACGCTGACGGAACGGACACTTACGAGCTGAACCGCAACCTCGTGCTTTCCGAGGGAGCGCGTGCAGATTCCGTGCCAAATCTTGAAATCGAAAATGGTGAGATTGAGGGTGCGGGCCACGCGTCTGCGACGGGCCGTTTTGATGACGAGCAGCTGTTCTACCTGATGGCCCGCGGCATCTCTGAACGGGACGCGCGTCGCCTCGTGGTACTAGGATTCTTCGGCGAGCTGGTAAACCAGATTGGCGTACCCTCCGTCCAGGAACACCTTATGGAAACCATCGAGGCCGAGCTGGAAAAGGGCGGCTCGATGGACAAGCTGGTGTCGCGATGAGCTTCCAAGTTGCATGCCCCGCAGACCTAGAAGCGGGCCAGGCTCGCATGGTCGAACTGACGAATGAGGCGGGAGAGGAGCTCCCGATCGCAATCATTCGTGACACGGTAGGCGACTGGTACGCGATTTACGATACGTGCCCCCACGCGGACGTGTCTTTGTCCGAGGGAGACATTTCGCAAGCATGTGTGGAATGTTGGGCACACAGCGCTGAAATCAACTTAAAGACGGGGGAGGCCACGCTACCTGTGACCGAAACTGTGCGTACTTATCCCGTGAAGCTTGAAGGCCAGAACGTTCTGGTTGATCTGGAAGTAGAGTAAGGAAAACTTAAATGACTACCCTTGAAATCAAGGATCTACACGTCAGCGTAGATACCGGCGAGGAAATGAAGCACATCCTCAAGGGCGTAAACCTGACTATCAATTCTGGCGAGAAGCACGCAATCATGGGGCCGAACGGTTCTGGTAAGTCTACGCTCGCGTATGCGCTCGCGGGCCACCCGAAGTACCAGATTGATTCCGGTGAGGCCCTGCTTGACGGCGTGAATATTCTGGAGATGGATCCGCACGAGCGTGCCCAGGCCGGCCTGTTCCTCGCGATGCAGTATCCGGTTGAAGTGCCGGGTGTGACCGTGTCGAACTTCCTGCGCACCGCTAAGACCGCCATTGATGGTGAGGCTCCGAAGGTCCGCTCTTGGGTGAAGGAGCTGAAGGAAGCTACGGATAACTTCCGTATGGATCCGGCGTTCACGGAGCGTGAGGTAAACGTAGGTTTTTCGGGCGGCGAGAAGAAGCGTCTGGAGATTTTGCAGATGGAAATGCTGAATCCGAAGATGGCTATCTTGGATGAGACGGACTCTGGCCTAGATATTGATGCTCTGCGCATTGTGTCTGAAGGTGTGAACCGCGTGGCCGACAAGTCGAACCTCGGCGTTCTACTGATCACGCACTACACGCGAATCCTGCGTTACATTAAGCCGGATTTTGTGCACGTGTTTGTGGATGGTCACATTGTTGACGAGGGCGGTCCGGAGCTTGCTGACCGTCTTGAAGAAGAAGGTTACGACCGTTACCTGAACAACTAGTCCGGAGATTTTAATGACAACTGATCGGCTTACCAAAGCGCTTTCTGCCCAGGAAGTGGAGGATCTGCGCACGCAGTTTCCTATCCTTGGACGCATTGGACGCGATGGTAAGCCGATCATTTATCTCGATTCTTCGGCTACATCGCAAAAGCCCGTTAGGGTGATCGAGGCTGAAGCCGAGTTTTACCGTTTCCATAACGCCGCGGTAAACCGGGGCACGCACATGCTGGGCGATGAATCAACGGGAGCGTTTGAGGCTGCGCGCGAAACGGTTGCGAACTTTGTTGGGGCTGACGCCCGAGAGATTGTGTGGACTAAAAACGCAACTGAGGCTATCAACCTTGTTGCTTACGCGATGTCTAACGCAGCCGCCGGTATGGGAGGAACTCAGGCGCAACGCTTCCGGGTTGGGCCCGGTGACAAAATCGTTGCCACACGCGCCGAGCACCACGCGAATCTGCTCCCTTGGCAAGAGCTCGCAGCTCGCACGGGTGCCGAGTTCGCCTTCCTCGACCTGCTTCCAGACGGTCGCATTGACCTCGAAACGTTGAACGTAATAGATGAGCGCACGAAACTGGTTGCTTTTACTCATGCATCAAACGTGACAGGCGCGGTGTCCCCGGTAGAACAGATCGTGGCTGCAGCGCGCCACGTTGGTGCCCTCGTTCTGCTTGATACGTGCCAGTCATCAGCGCACATGCCTATAAACGTGCGCGAACTAGGTGTTGACTTCGCCGTGTTCTCTTCGCACAAGATGCTTGGGCCAACCGGTGTAGGCGCACTTTGGGGGCGCTACGAGTTGCTTGAGGCGATGCCTCCGGTACTGGTGGGCGGTTCTGTCATTGCTAACGTGACGATGGAAAAATCGATCTATTTGCCTCCGCCAAACCGTTTTGAAGCTGGCTCGCAGCCGGTGGCTCAAGCGGTGGGTTGGGCGGCTGCGCTCGACTTCCTGAGCGAGGTAGGCATGGATCGGATTGCGGCGCATGAGGAGCAAATCACAGCCGCTCTACTTGATGTGGTTAAGAACGCGGACGGCGTGCAACTACTCGGACCAGCAGATACTAAGAATCGTCTAGCGGTGGTGGCGTTCGCCGTGGAGGGCGTACACCCGCACGATGTGGGTCAATACCTCGATTCGGAGTCCGTTGCCGTGCGCGTGGGGCACCACTGCGCAATCCCTCTGCATAAGTTTTTTGGGGTGCGCTCATCGAATCGCGCTTCGGCGGCATTAACAACTACGCTGGATGAGGTGCACCGGTTCGGTGAAGCCTTGTCGCGAGTTCGTGGTTTCTTTGGAGGAGTGTAAGTGTCAAGCTTGGAGACGTTGTATCAGCAGGTAATCCTCGATCATTCACGCAGGCGTGTTGGCGAGGGGGAGATTCCTGAGGACGTAGATGGAGAGTCCTACCAGGTTAATCCCACCTGCGGTGACGAGATCACGCTCGGCGTTCACGTGAAGGATGGCGAACTCGTTGACTACACCTGGACAGGTGATGGGTGCTCGATTTCACAGGCCTCAATTTCGGTGATGGCAGAGCTAATCAACGGAAAGTCGATTGCCGAAATCTCGCAGCTGTACAAAGATTTTGAAACCATGATGCATTCGCGCGGAAAGGGTGTTCCTGACGAACTCCTTGATCGTTTAGAGGACGGCGCCGCGTTTGAGGGCACCGCTAAGTTTCCAAACCGCATCAAGTGCTCACTGCTGGGCTGGTACGCGTTGAAAGACGCATTGGTGAAGGCAGGAGTCGCATTGGAGGATCAACAATGAGTAATCCCATGGCTAATCCCGAGCCCGTGGAACAGCGCTTCCAGGAGGTAGTACCTGAGGAGGCCGCCGCTACGGTGGATCACGAGAGCCTCGGACAACTTACCGCGCAGGAAGTTGAAGACTGCCTACGTGACGTTATTGACCCTGAACTTGGTATCAACATCGTTGACCTGGGCCTGCTATACGGCATCATGATTGACGAAAATGATCACGTGAATATTGACATGACGCTAACATCCGCCGGCTGTCCGCTTACGGACGTGATTGAGAACCAAGTGCGCATGATGCTGAATGGTGTTGCAAGCGGCGTTACCTTGAACTGGGTGTGGCTACCACCATGGGGCCCGGACCGTATTACTGAGGACGGTCGCGAACAGCTACGCGCAATCGGCTTCAACGTGTAGTTCTTGCTACGTACAGTTTTGGCTCCGCAAATGCGGAGCCAAAACCAATTGTTAGGGGTTATTTGCCGCCACGCTCTATCATGAGTCGATCTTTCACAACTCTGCGCATGATCTTTCCGATCTGGGAGTGTGGAAGTTCAGAGACTATTGCCAAAGAGCGGGGGAGGGCGTAGTGGGATATTTTCTTTTCTGCCCAGGCGCGTACGTCCTCTAGCGTGATGTTTTCAACGCCCTCATCTAGCACGAGGGCCGCAGTAACCTCTTCCCCTCCGGGAACAGGCATGCCAACGATGGCTACGTCTTTAACTCCGGGCATGGAGCGAATCGCCTCCTCGACTTGCGTGGGGTAGACGTTGAAGCCGCCGGACAGGATTAGCTCTTTGCGCCTATCTGCAAGGTAAATGAACCCGTCGTCCACCATGCCTATATCGCCGGTGCGGAAGAACCCATCTTTTGTGAATGCCTGCGCGTTCTCTTCGTCCGCATCCAAGTAGCCGGAAAACACTTGTGGGCCTTTCACGAGGATCTCGCCCGGCTCTCCCTCAGCTGGTTCAACATCGGGGTCGTTGAGGTCTCCCAGACGCATTTGCGTGGAGGGGAAGGGAAGGCCTAGAGCGCCGCGGCGGCGTTGGCTAGTCATGGGGGAACCACACATTGTGGGCGAGGTTTCGGTCATTCCGTACCCCTCGATAATGTACCCGCCAGTGGATTTCTCCCAGCGCTCAGCAACGTCGGCCGGTAGCGGCATGGCGCCGCTGATTGCGTAGCGGATCGAAGAAATGTCGATCTTCTTTTCGCGTGCACGCTTTTCAATCCGGTCGAACATAGGCGGAACGCCAACAAAAAACGTCACCGGCGTTCGCGAGTGAGCGGCCAGAGCCATATCAACGTCGAACTTGGGGAGCATGATCTGGCAGGCTCCGTACTTCACCGCGCAAACCAGGAAGAAGCAAAGTCCGAACGAGTGGAAGTAGGGTAGCAACGAGAAGAAGTTCTCTGCACCCTCGTGCAACCTGTATACCCACGACAGGTTCTGGTTTGCGTTTGACCCGATGTTCTTGTGGGTCAAAGGAACCGATTTTGGTACGCCGTTGGTGCCTCCCGTGTGCAAGATTGCCGCTATGTCAGAGCCGATTGCATGCGGCGTTGACGGGTCAATTGGGCTGGCTGCACGCACCTTGTCATCCCAGGATAGGGTGCCGGCCGGAGCTGCTAAGCGCATCTGATCGCGAGCTTTGCGGGCCGGGGCGATGGGAAGCGCTAGCATCGTCTTCTTAGTAACCGGCATGTAGCGAGTGATGTCGACGGTAAAAACAGTTTGGAGCTGGTGGCCGGGGCCAAAGGCAAACTTGGAGACTGACTTTTCCCATACGACGGCTACTTTGCCGCGGTGGCGTTTAATTTGCTGTTCAATCTCTGATATTGGGGCGAGCGGATTGTGTTCAGCAGCAATCGCTCCAATGCGCATGAGGGCGTAGAAGACGATCACGTGTTGTGGACAGTTTGGTAGCGCGATAGAAATGGCATCTCCTCTGCGAACTCCCGCGAGGCGAAGGACGTTTGCAGCGCGATCAACTTCGGTCTTTAGCTGACGGTAGGTAAGTTCCTGCCCAAAGTACTGGGTTGCGGGTCGATTTGGGTAGAAGCGTGCCGTTTCTTCTAGCACCTGGTAGAGGGAGGTTTCTGGCTCCGCGATCTCGTAAGGCACGCCTTTTTCGTAGTGCGAGCGCGCCATCTCGGTGATGGTCGACATGATTCTCCTAAAGGAACTATGCTCTTATCTTACGCTAGCGTAAGTTATTGCCCCTCGCATAATTTATCGCGTCCAAAGTGCCTTCGTGTAGCATTTTGCCCGCCTCGAAGGGCGGGCAAAATGCGTCGGGATAAAACAGGTGGTTTTACTGGAAGTAATCCGGGCCGTGCGGCTCTGGCGTACTCGGCTGGGCTGGTGTCGGTGTAGGCGGAATGATGCCGCGTTGAGCCAGCACCCATTGCGGATAGAGGCTTTGCCATTCGGGGTAGAAACGTCCCTTGGAAAGCTCGCCGGCCAAGTAAACGGCATCGGGCTGGGGCGTCTTACTCGGGTCGTGAACGCGGGTTACTTTTGTCTTCTTCGCTGCGAAAGCGAGGGCGGCGGTAACTGTGCCCATGATGATGGTGGAAACCAGGAATGAAGCAGGCGTGGACGTCGTTTCCTCACTGATGAGGGAATCGGAAGTGTTAGAAAACGCTTCGATGGTAAGGATGACCATGTTATTGGAGGCGTGCATGGCAATTGCGGCTTCCACGCCACCCGTGTACCACATGAGAAATACGGCGCACAAAGAGAACACGGTCAGGTCGGCGAGGATCCACACGTCCAGCGAACCGTGCAGGAGCGCGAACACCGGGGCAGAGGCCAAGGTGGCTACGATCAAAGAAGCCCAACGGTTAGGGATCCACGATCCGAACATTTGCAGGAATCCCGCGCGGAATGTCAGTTCTTCTGCCGCGCTTTGGAACGGGACCAACACAAGCGTGAGTAGTAGGAGGATGACCAGTTGTGGTCCGGGTTTGAATTCCGTGCCCTCAAGCAAACTCATTGGAATGAAAGCGAGTGCGAAAATCGGTATGGCAATGGCGAAGCAAGTGGCCAGCCACTTGTAGCGTAAGCGGCCCTCAACCGAGAAGAAGTAACCTATGCCCATACGCGCGCCCAATGCTACGCCGACTAACACGGCAGGAATTAAAACGGCGATGCTCAGCATTAAGACGGCGAAGACAACCGGATCAGTAGCATCGATCTCGCCGGTAATTAGCTGCTCGTATCCGGGGCTGTGGAGGGCGGGCACGGCTAGGGGAAGTAATGTCACCACGGTTGATAGGGCAAGGAAAACTACCAGCGCGATAACGATCGCTAGAAGAGGTCGGTACCAGCGTCTGTCTGGGCCGGCAGAGAGTTTGTGATATTCGGCGGGCTCTCGCGGTTGGATTTGCGGTAGGTGAAGCAAAGCGGCCTCCTAGTTGCCGTAGAAACGGGCAAGGGTTTCTTGCTTGTACTCGGTGTACTCACCGTTTCGGATGGATTCGCGGATGCTATCCACAAGGTGAACGGTGAACCATTCGTTATGAATCGTTGCAAGTGTAGAAGCTAGTATTTCGTGAGCTTTGAACAGGTGATGGACGTAGGCGGTTGTGTAATTTTGGCACGTGTAGCAACCGCATCCGTCAGCTAACGGGCCGAAATCGCGTTTGAACCTTGCGTTCGTGATGTTAACGCGCCCATCGGGAGTGTAGATCGCGGCGTTGCGCGCCACGCGTGACGGGTTGACGCAGTCGAACGTGTCAGCACCCGCCTCGATCGCGGCAAAGAAGTCATCGGGTTCAGAGATACCAAGTAGGTGACGAGGCTTATTATCGGGTAGTGCGCTGGTTAGCCAAGAGACGATAAGCCCAAGATTCTCTTTTTCGAGGGCGCCGCCCAGGCCGAACCCGTCAAAGCCTTCGCCATCAATACCCAACTGTTCTAAGTTAGGCGATGTGCGCATTTGGGTGAGCGTGCGCGCCGCTTCGTTACGCAAATCTTTGTACTGTGCTCCTTGTAAAACGCCGTAAAGTTGCTGGTACGGCTTGTCGGGATTCTCGGCGGTGAGGCGCCAATGTTGATCGAGGGAGCGTTGCGCCCAGCGGTGCGTGCGCGCAAGGGATTCAACCTGATAGTCGTAGGGGTGGAGCAGGGAAGTGAGCTCGTCGAAGGCAAACATGATGTCTGCCCCCAGTTGATGCTGAATACTCAGCGAAATCTCGGGGTTAAACCTGTGTTTAGTGCCATCAATGTGCGAGCGGAACACCACCCCGTCTTCGTCCACGGCTGCGCGGTTGCGGCGAACAGCCTCTGCGGCTTCATCTTCGGCAGTTACCTTCTTGCCGGCAAACTCTTGCGAGAGAACCTTCTTGTAGTTGGATCCAAGCGATAGAACTTGGAAACCACCAGAATCAGTGAACGTAGGGCCAGCCCAATTCATGAACTTGCCCAGGCCGCCCCCGGCCTCCACAATATCTGCGCCCGGCTGCAGGTAAAGGTGGTAAGCGTTTGCAAGTAGGGCTTGCGCACCAAGCTCCTTCATCATTTCGGGAAGCATGCCCTTCACGTTGGCAAGGGTACCAACCGGGATGAAGGCGGGCGTTTCAATGGTGCCATGCGCGGTTTGAAGCGTGCCAACACGCCCGAGCGGGCGCGGACCGTCGTCGGTTTCTACCTCGACCTCATCCAACCACGCCGCAACTTTGAAACCGCGCGAAGCCTCGATGCGTTCGCGGTGCGCCTGCGTGATTGGCGCGTTAGACATGGGACTCCTCGTAGCTTTCGATGCGCTTGATCCAACCGATCACTCGGTAGGTCACAGGCAAAAGAATGACCTCAACACCGACTTTATACACGTAGCCGACAAACAGATAGTTCAAAAATTCCGCGCCCGTAATCACGCCGTAGAACGCAACCGTGCAGAAAATCAGGGTGTCGGCAAATTCTCCAACCAGAGTGGAGCCGATCAGGCGCGCCCACAGGTGACGCTCTCCCCACTTCGCCTTGATGCGTACTAGAACCCAGGAGTTCAGTAACTGACCGGCCAAATATCCGAGGATGGATGCCGCCACAATACGCGGAACAAAACCCAGTACGGCAACAAAAGCTTCCTGGTTTTCATAGCCTGGACCGGCTGGTGCCGCACCTACAACGAGGAAGGTGAGAGCGGCAATGATAGAGAAAGCGAAGCCGGCGAGTATGGCTCTGCGGGCACGGGAGAATCCGTAAACTTCCGACAGCACGTCACCAAGAATGTAGGTGAGGGGGAACAGTACGGCGCCGCCATCGAACACTAGAAGTGCGGGGCCGATATGGATTCCGATTAATTTGGTGGCGGCAATATTTGAAAGGATTAGAAGGGCAACAAACGATATCGCGACGATGTCATAGACGCGCGGTTCACGGGTTTTCACACTGTTTAAAGTCACGCGGTAAACATACTACAAGGCCGGTTTAGACTCTATTCGCCTCCCATTTACACTGTTCATTGTGATTAATGTTTCGAACCTTACTGTGCGGATTGGTCCGCGCACGCTTTTGCAAGGCGCTAGCTTCCATGTCGATAAGGGAATGCGAATCGGTTTGGTGGGCCGCAACGGGGCCGGCAAAACTACAACCATGCGCATGCTGGCCGGCGAGCCGGATCGGGGTGAAGCCGAGTTTGATGGCACCGTAGTGCGTCGCGGCAGCCTCGCCTATTTGCCGCAGGACTCGCGTGTAGCCGATCCGCAGCAGGAGGGGCTGGATCGGATCTTGTCGGTGCGAGGCATTGATCAGCTGCTTGCGAAAATTGAGAAGGCGCAAATGCAGATGAGCACCTTGGAGGGGCCGCGCCAGCAGAAAGCTATGGAGCGCTATGTGCGCCTAGATCAAGAGTTCACCAATCAGGGCGGGTATGCCGCCAAAGCGCAGGCTTCCCAGATTGCGTCCTCGCTCGGTTTGAGCGAGGATCAGCTGTCGCGCCCCCTCGGTACTCTCTCGGGCGGTCAGCGTCGCCGCGTTGAACTCGCGCGCGTCCTATTTTCCGAGGCTGAAGTTCTGCTCCTTGATGAGCCTACGAACCACCTCGACCATGATTCTCTTATCTGGCTACGCGACTTTTTGAAGACGTATCCGGGTGGGATGATAATCATCTCTCACGATGTTGCATTGATTCGCGAGACCGTGAACCACGTGATGCACTTGGACGCGGACCGCGCGGTTGTGGACCAGTACAACATGGGCTGGGATCTGTATTTGAAGCAGCGGGAAGAGGATGAGAGCCGACGCCGGCGTCAACGGGCAACAGCTTTAAAGAAGGCGGAGGCGTTGCGCGCGCAAGGCGAGAAAATGAGGGCGAAAGCAACCAAGGCGGTCGCTGCCCAGCAGATGCTCCGCCGCGCGGAAGAACTCGAGGCCAGCGTCGAGCCGGTGCGACAGGTAGAGAAGGTTGCGCGTCTGCGTTTTCCAGAGCCTGCTGCGTGCGGAAAGGTGCCGTTGCGTGCCTCTTCGCTTTCGAAAACCTATGGATCGCTCGAAGTCTTTACAGGCGTTGATTTAGCCATTGACCGCGGCTCGAAAGTGGTAGTACTTGGGCTGAATGGTGCGGGTAAAACTACGCTTCTTCGGATCCTGGCTGGAGCTCTCAGGCCCGATACTGGCGAGGTTAAAGCCGGTTACGGGTTGAAGCTCGGTTACTACGCGCAGGAACACGAGACGCTAGATCCAAACAAAACCGTGCTGGAGACGATGGTTGCGGCCGCCCCCGCATTCGATGACACGCGGGTTCGCAATGTCCTCGGCCAGTTTCTGTTTTCCGGTGAGGACGTGGACAAGCCTACGGCTGTGTTGTCAGGTGGGGAGCAGACCCGCCTGGCCCTGGCCACGCTGGTGGTGTCGGCCGCGAACGTTTTGCTATTGGACGAGCCAACGAACAACCTCGACCCAGCTTCACGAGAGGAAATCCTCTATTCGTTGAAGACATATGAGGGGGCGGTGGTGCTAGTAACGCACGACCCGGGTGCGGTGAAAGCTCTGGAGCCGGACCGCGTGCTATTGCTACCCGACGGAGATGAGGACTTGTGGGATGACTCTTACTTGGAGCTCGTAACCCTTACCTAAAGTTGGGGTCCTCGCCTAGGCTCGCGCGCTCTTCTTCGGTGAGTGAGCGGGGGTCTACGGGCTTGGGGGCTGGTGCGGTGGCCGCTTCAACCTCGCTGATAGGAACAACGCGATGGGGGAAAGACCGTAAGCTGACAAATTCGGTGAGGAAATCGCGGTGCCTCTCGCACGCCAGCCAGGTTTTTTCGCGCGCAGCATGGATCTTTGGGTTAGACCAGATAACCGCCCAGCGAGCTACTTCGGTGCACTGGCGGGCTGAACAGACGTGGAAATGCTTTTCGCTCACGCCCCAATACTATAGTTTGCCCGCAAGGTCCTCGATTCGCCCTACAAAACCAGTGCGCGATCTCTTAGAGTTGAGGCATGGGGCAAACACTGATTCTTGTCCGTCACGCCCAGGCGCGTCACGGGGGTATGCGGGACGAGTTGCGCCCGTTGACCAGGGCCGGCCAAGAGCAGGCTCGACAACTTGCCCGTAGAGTAAAAAATTTAATAGGCAATGGTGTGATTCTGCATTCTCCGGCGGTCCGTGCTTTACAGACCGCGCGGGAGATTGCCCGCGAGAGCGGCGGTCAGCTTCTGCAACTGAACGAGCTTTACTACGCGGAT
>PNHW01000006.1:51012-77830 GCA_002871995.1 Gleimia europaea | reverse complement strand
TTTGTAATGCCAAAATTGTGACTACAGGCAGGGGGCCAAGAAGCCGATCCCTGGTGTAGTTGGAGTATGGAAACAAAAACGAATGCTCCCGCGGTCTCGGTTGCTTCAGTTGCCAAATCGTTCAAATCCGTGCAGGCACTAAAAGGCGTGTCGTTCGAGATTGAACGTGGTGACATAGTTGCGATTCTTGGACCAAACGGGGCTGGCAAAACAACACTGATAGACACTGTTCTTGGACTTTCCAAGCCGGATAGCGGAAGTACTAGCCTTTTTGGCCTTACCGCAAGCGAAGCCATTGCGAAATCCCTGGTGGGAGTCGTCATGCAAACGGGTGGTCTTTTACCAAACGTTTCTGTGCGTGACACGGTTAGTGAGGTCGCGGCGGCATTCCCGAAGCACATTCCGGTAGCGCAGGTGCTGCAAGAGGCTAACCTTTCCGAGATTGCTAGCCGCAAGGTGGGGAAATGCTCGGGCGGCGAAATGCAGCGCATTCGGTTTGCGTTGGCCCTACTGGGAGCTCCTGACCTCCTAATCCTTGATGAGCCTACGGCTGGCATGGATCCTCGTGCCCGGCGCGACTTCTGGACCACCATGGAGTCACAGGCTAAGCGCGGACGCACAATCATCTTCGCTACGCACTACCTCGAAGAAGCGGAACATTTTGCTAAGCGCGTCATCTTTATGAATGAGGGCGAGGTCGTAGCTGACGGAACCGTTGATGAGGTGCGCGGTCTGGTTGCCGGCACCACGGTGGAAGCCCATATTGATGGCGCCTTGACTTTGGAGCAGGTGCGTGCATGGCCGGAGGTGCTAAGTGCTCACCCGGAGGGGCAGAAGGTGTCTATCTCAACGGGTCTTTCAGACGCTGTTGCACGGCGCTTGCTAGATGCTGGGGCAACGAATCTTCGCATTAGTTCAGCTTCGCTTGAAGACACGTTCTTTGAGCTGACGGAAAGGAGTGGAAAATGAGCGCAAACTTGGTAGCTTCGCGCCCAGGTGCGTACGTGTTTTACAACGTAAAGAGGCTGCTTTCAGATTGGTCGCTATTAGCATTTGGCATCGGCTTACCCGTTGTTCTCTACCTGGTTTTTGGCGCCACCTTGACAGACATGGATGTACGCTTGGCGCACGGAAACTTCGCGGCTTACGTGATGATCTCAATGGCTGTTTACGGTGGAATAACCGGGGCGGTTGGGCAGATTGGCAGCGTGGTGGTGGAATCGAACACCGGATGGTCTCGCCAGCTCGCCCTCACTCCACTTACTCGAGGGAAGAGGATAGCAGGGCTTATCGTGCCCGCCTTGGTGAGTATCGTGCTTCCCGTTGCCGCCGTATTCCTCACGGGGTTCTTGACGGGATCTGAAATGAGCACAAAGGCGTGGGCTACTAGCTTCTTGTTTGCATGCCTGTCATCTATTCCATTCACGTTCTATGGCTCGGCCGTGGCATACGCATTTCGTTCTCCAACAGCTGTTTCGATTGCGGCTACTGCTTTAGTTCCGTTAGCGTTTTTTGGCAATATGTTCGCCCCGATATCGCCCACGATGTTGAAGATAGGTATGTTCACCCCCATGTACGGTCCAGCTGCGCTGTCACGTTATTGGCTAACCGATGGAGAGCAGATGATTTCTCAAGATCCTTGGGTTATACAGCATGATCTGTGGATAGGGGTAGTTAACATATTGGTGTGGGCGGCCGTGTTCGCCTTGGCAACGGCGCTGCTTCGCAGCAGGACGTTGGAGAGGCAATGAAAATGAAGAACGCAGCGAAGTTTAGTTGGACTGACAGTGCTTATGCTTCTGTCTGGCTAATCTTCTTAGGAATCTCAATCGTCTCACTGGCCACGGATGACATGCCTAATCCGCAACGCACATTTGGATTCGTATTCCTCATTATGTTTGCGCTGATGTATCCCGTCGCTAACGGGTATTTGGGTAGCTGGCCTCAGGGTTCAGTTGGCAAACGTGTGGCTTTTTGGTGGGCGGTGCTCTGCATTCCCATAATCGGGTTCAGTATTTTTGTGAGCCCTCTGTTCAGCTACGTGTTTTTCCCCTACATGTTCGCAATCACGGTGTTCACACTCCGTGGACCAGTGCGGCTTTGGGTGGCAGGAATATTGGTGGCGGCGTGCACCGTTCTTGCGTTACTTTTTGCGCCAAGTAAAACGGTTTTGATGGTATGGCTCGGCCACGCACTACTGTCGCCAATCCTGATGCTTCCAATCGCGCTTGTATCGGAAAAAGTTGAGCGTCAAGATGCCCTCGCAGCCGAGGTTGCGATAGCGCATGAACGTGAAGAAATAGCAGCCGACTTGCATGATTTGCTGGGGCAAACCCTCACGCTCCTTTCCCTGAAGGCAGATGTGGCGGCGAAGGTAGCTGAACGTCAGCCGGAGAATACCGCGGTAGTAAAAGAGAGCCTGGATGAGATCGCGGGCCTGTCAAGAGTTGCCCTCGCAGAAGTGCGCGCCGCAGTAACCCGCACTCGAATGCCCGACTTTGCGGGTGAGATGCAAGCTGCAAGAAGGGCTTTGCAAACTGCAGGCATCACAGTCCAGTCTCCGGCTCCAGAAGAGTCAGCTCGTATCGCCGGCGTGAACTCCTACCTGTTCGGGTGGGTGCTTCGTGAAGCCGTAACTAACGTGGTGCGTCACTCGGGCGCATCTTCTTGCATCATCAACGTCACGCCTACATCCATAACCGTTAGTGATAATGGGCGTGGATTTCAGCAAGTCGGCGCAGGTGGATCCGGTCTTTCCAGTATGAAGCGTAGAGTCGAAGAGGCTGGGGGAAGCGTCGCTATCACGGGTGATGAGGGTACAACGGTTGAAGTTCGCATGGCGGGGAGGAACTAGCGATGGAAGCAATCCGTGTCGTAATCGCAGACGATCAGCATCTCGTGCGCGGAGCACTTGCCGCTCTGCTGGCTCTCGAAGCTGACATTGAGGTTGTGGCGGACGTTGCAACGGGTAATGAGGCACTTGATATCGCGCGCCGCAAGGAAGCGGACGTGCTTTTGTTGGACATTGAAATGGGGGAGGAATCCTTAACTGGCCTTGAAGTTGCCGAGAAAGTATCGCAGCTTCACCTGCCTGCGCGCGTCCTTATAGTTACCACGTTCGGTCGGCCCGGATACTTACAGCGAGCCCTTGAAGCTGGGGCCCTCGGATTTATCGTCAAAGACACCCCATCGTCGCAGCTAGCTGAGGCGGTGCGGCGCGTCCATCGCGGTCTGCGCGTGATCGACCCTGCGCTCGCGGAAGAGTCCTTGTTTACGCCGCGTTCTCCGCTATCGGAGCGGGAGGCAGACGTGTTACGAGCCGCCCTTGCGGGTGGGTCGATAAAACATGTAGCCGAGGCGTTGGGCTTAAGCCAAGGAACGGTGCGAAACCACATTTCCTCGGCTATAGCAAAGGTTGGGGCAGACAACCGTTACGAGGCGTCGAGGATAGCTCGGGATCGCGGCTGGCTGTAGCTCCACTTCCCACCACGCATCCTGTTTGGGCTGAGAGATTTTCCTCTCAGCCCATTTTCGCGTCCATGGTGCCCCTCCTGGTTCCGAAGATTGATGCAAAACACAAGAATCCCTCCACCTTGCTCCACGGTTGATTTTTGGCTATTTAGCAAGCTTTATTTATGTTCAACATTTGGAAATCGCGCTTATATTGTTCCAATGGGGTTGGAAGTGGGGTAAAGTGGTGATAACCGAATAGGTGTGGTTAGCGATGGGGAGGTGAAACGTGTTCCTAGGTACGTATGAGCCAAAGCTGGATCCGAAGGGGCGCGTGATCTTGCCCGCGAAGTTTCGTGAACAGCTTTTAGAAGGCTTGGTGTTAACGCGAGGTCAAGACAGGTGCCTGTACGCGTTTCCGAAGTCCGAGTTCGAAGGGATGTTCGACCAGCTACGGCAGGCTCCGCTGAGCTCAAAGCAGGCACGCGATTACGTTCGCGTGATGCTCTCGGGCGCTTCGGACGAGTTGCCGGACAAGCAGGGCCGAATCACGATTCCGCAAAACCTTCGCACCTATGCGGGTCTTACTCGTGATCTAGCTGTCATAGGAGCTGGCGCGCGGGTGGAGATTTGGGACGCCGAGCAGTGGGCAATGTACCTCGAGAATCAAGAAGAGGTCTTCTCGTCTACTGCCGACGAAATTATTCCGGGAATGTTCTAGTTCATCCTGGTCTCCAACCGAGAATCCGAAGTCACTTCCCCGGCGGCGGACGCGGTGGGAGTCCTGGCTGAACTAGTTGGTAATGAGAGGGGGCATCGTGGAGCTTTCGCCTGAAGCAATCAGTGAGCTACACGATCCCGTTCTCGTATCCAACGTTCTTGAATTGCTGGAACCAGTTTTGGCCGATGGTGGCGTGCTGGTAGACGGAACGCTCGGCATGGGCGGTCATACCGAGGCGATTCTCAAGGCCTTCCCAAATGCTTCGGTTATCGGTATTGACCGAGACCCGCGTGCTATTGAGTTGGCCAGTGCGCGCCTTGCACATTTCGGAACTCGGTTTACTCCCTTCCTCGCTACTTATGATCAGATTGAAAGTGTCATTGCGCGGGCTGGTCAACCAGCGATTGATGCGGTGTTCATGGATCTGGGTGTCTCATCCCTTCAGCTCGATGACGACGAACGAGGCTTCTCATATTCGCGCCGGGCACCCCTAGATATGCGCATGGATCAAACCGGCGGAATGAGTGCTGCGGATTTGCTCGCGTCTGCCAGTGAAGCTGAGCTTGCTCGAATCCTGCGAGTTTATGGCGAAGAGAGGTTTGCCAGCCGGATCGCGCGGCGCATTGTCTTGACACGCGAGGAGCAGCCGCTTACGGACTCTGTGCAACTAGCGGAGCTGGTTCGTGAAACGATTCCGGCGGCAACGCGGCGCTCGGGTGGACACCCCGCGAAACGGACGTTTCAGGCCCTTCGAATAGCTGTAAATGATGAGCTCACGATTTTGGAACGGGCGTTGCCCTCCGCGCTGTCGACTTTACGCGTTGGGGGTCGCTTGGCGGTGGAGTCGTACCAATCTCTCGAGGATCGCATCGTTAAGCACCTATTCAAAGAAGGCTCTACACCCCAGCAAATGCCAAAGGGGGTACCGATCCGGCCTAGTGAACAGCCGCAAGCTCCTTTGGAACTTCTTACGAGGAAGGCGATTCAAGCGTCGGAGGCTGAAGTCGCGGTGAATCCGCGGGCTAAATCAGTGCGCTTGCGCGCAGTCCAACTTAACACTCCCTACAACAAGCAAGATAAAAGGAGCTCCCAATGACGTCGAGCGCTCTAAGAACGCGACCGGCTCAGCCAAGGCGCGAGCAATCACGTCCTCCTCTTCGCGTTATCGCGTCCGAGGCGGGTCCGCGAGCTGCTTTCCCCGTGATTGCTATAGTTGCGTTGGTGTTGATCGCAGTACTTGCTGTGAACCTGTTTATCACTACCCAAATGGCGCAAACCGCCTACGAGATTCGCGACTCCCGTGCAGAGCTTGTTCAGCTGACCGAACAGACACAAACACTGCGGCAGAAGTTGCAGGTGGCCTCATCTCCGGCAGCGTTGCAGAAGGCAGCGGACGCGCAGGGCATGGTCCCTGCAGGTCAGACGGGTTTCATTAAACTGAGTGAAGGTAGTGTAGAGGGCGGAATCGCAGCCGTTCGTTAGTTAGGAGGCCAGGTGAGTAAATCGCAGGCCGGCTCGCAAACGGCGACACGTGTGTTTTTCGGCATCGCTATCTTCTTTTTCGTTGCGATTATGTTGCAGCTGATTAATGTGCAGATAATTCAAGGAGCTGATCTGGCCGAGCAGGGTAGGTCGGTGCGAATGCATGCGGCAACGATTGATCCGCGGCGCGGAGACATTGTAGACGCTAACGGAAGCACGTTTGCAACTACAGTGGAGACCTACCACATTGCGGTCAACCAGGTGAATATCGCCAACACTAAGGTGTGGGACATCGACGAAGAGGGTAACCGAACCCAAATTGGGGCGGGCCCCGTTTTTGTTGCGCAAAAACTTGCTCCGGTTTTGCAGATGGATGAGGCCGAGGTGGGAGGCCAACTGATTGGCAACTCCACGTACCACTATCTGAAGAAAGACGTTGACGTTGAGACCTGGCGGAAGGTACGTGCACTACAGATTTACGGCATCGAGTGGGAGCCTTCCTACAAGCGCGTGTACCCAAACGACACAGTTGCAGCCGCGATTATTGGAACCATCGATGCCGAAGGAAAGGGCTCATCGGGTCTTGAACTCACGCAGGACGCTAAGTTAACGGGGCAGCCTGGTCGCATGGTCCAAGAGTACGGCCCCTACGGTGAGGTCATTCCGGGTGGCAAAACGATCTCGGAACCAGCTGTTCAAGGCGCGACCGTGCACACAACGCTACGTTTGGATCTACAACACTCCGCTGAGGAGATTGTAAATAAGGCCGTGGAAACCTATTCAGTCCAGTGGGGAAGCGCCATTGTTCAAGAGATCTCGACGGGCAAGATCTTGGCCATGGCCGAATCGGGAAACAAACCAATTACCAACCAGCCACAGCCGGTTAAGAGCGTGCAATACTCGGTGGAGCCCGGCTCTATCGGCAAGATTTTGACATTTGCCACTGCCCTTGACGAAGCAAAAATTACCCCTGTCACCCCGGTGCTGTCGCAGTACAAGTACACAACGCCAGATGGACAAGAGTTTCAGGATTCACACGAGCACCCTGACTACACGCTCACCGCAACGGGCGTCCTTGCGGAATCTTCTAACACCGCTACCGTCCGAGTCGGATCGATGGTGACCGACGACGAGCGCTATAAGCTTATGAAAGCAATGCACCTTGGCGAGCCGATTGATATCGGTCTACCGGGGGAGGCTCCGGGTATCTTGGCCGAACCGTCACAATGGGATGGGCGGCAGCGCTACACCACTATGTTTGGGCAAGGCTACGCGGTAACCCAGCTACAGCAGGTTGGAATGATGGCTGCCTTTGCTAACGGGGGTGTGTATCAGCCTGCCCGCCTGATTGAAGGATGGACTAGTCCGGACGGTATTTACGAGGCCGCTCCGCAGCGCGAACCAGAACGGGCGCTCGACGCAGATACAGCTAAGACGGTTTTGACGATGCTCGAATCAACGACGGCTGATGAAGAGGGCACCGGCTATACGTTTAACGTTGAGGGTTATCGCATAGCTGCGAAGACGGGTACTGCCGAGGTTTTCGAGAATGGGCTGACGATTGGTACGGCCACGACAGTTGCAGGTGTTGTTCCCGCCGATAAGCCGGTTATTGCGGTTTCGGTTATCTTGTACCTGCCAAAGTACGGAATCCTTGCTGCTCAGTCTGCGGGCCCGTTGTTCAAATCAATTGTTACAGAGTCGGTGCAAAATCTGGGTATTCCAGGCTCGTCTGAAGAGGCCGTGCTTTACCCGATGAAGCCTTAGGACTGCTATGAGTGAACTAAAAGATTTACGTCCTAGCTCGGTAAGGGGAATCCGCGCGCAGCATCTTGCGAGTGCGCTGGGGGCTACGATCCGCCGTGCGGATTCCGATCCGCTGATTACCGGGGTAACGCTCGATTCGGCGGATGTGCATCCGGGAGACCTATTCGTTGCGATTCCCGGCTTCAAACGTCATGGCGCAGAGTTCGCCCCTAAAGCTGTTGAGGGGGGTGTCGTCGCAGTTGTAACAGACGCCGCAGGGGTCTCTATGCTCGAGGGCACAGAGGGTTTTGTGCTTCTGGAGGTAGCAGATCCGCGGGCATTCGCGGGGTTGGCGGCGGCCCACGTTTACGGCAATCCCGGCGAGTCCATGAGCGTTATTGGAATTACTGGAACGAACGGTAAGACCACAACTGCACACTTTGTGCATCACGTGCTTTCGCAGATGTCAGGACCCACGCTGTTGATCGGGACGGTGGGGGTGAGCCTCGGTGACACGCATGTTTCTTCTGCACGCACGTCTCTCGAAGCACCCGTTTTGCATCGTGTTTTGGCCTGGGCATTGGAGCGCGGCGCAAAGAACGTGGTCATGGAGGTCTCTAGCCACGCATTGAGTCTGCACCGCGTGGCGGGTATGAAGTTTGACGTTTGCGCATTCTTGAATCTGCAGCGCGATCATTTGGATTTCCATAAAACGATGGAGAGCTACTTCGAGGCAAAAGCCAGCCTGTTTGACGGTTGTCTTTCGAAGCGAGCAGTGATTTGTATAGATGACGAGTGGGGAAAACAGCTGGCGCAAAGGGTGCGCATACCCACGGTGACGGTTTCAACCAATTCCGAGGCTGATTGGCACGTGATTTCACACTCCCTTAACCAGTTGGATGCGGGAACGGATGTGACGATCCGCGAAGGTAAGACTAACGTGCGTGTGCATTGCCCACTGCCGGGAATGATCAACGTGCAAAATGAGCTGACGGCCCTGGCTATCTTGGTCAGTTTAGGTTTTGAGACTGCCAGGGTGTGCGAGGAGCTCGCTCGCACGCCGGGGGTCTCCGGGCGGATGGAGGTAGTGGCGGAACGCTCACCGTCCACGCCACTCGTTATCGTGGACTTCGCTCACACAGCCGATGCCATTGCGAGCGCGTGCGCGGCTCTAGACCCGGTAACGCCGGGGGCGTTGTGGATTCTGTTTGGTGCAACGGGAGAGCGAGATCGCGGTAAGCGGCCGGAAATGGGTGCGGTGGCGCTGGCCTCAGCTGATTTTGTGGTGCTTACTGATGACGACATCTACGGAGAAGATCCGGCGCAGATTCGCGCTGAGGTTGCCGCCGGGTTTGTAGGCGCAACAGGTCGGGCCCGTGCTGCGTGGGAAAGTGATGACCGCAAGAGTGCGATTTACGAGGCCGTGCTGGCAGCAAGCCCGGATGACACGGTGCTGATCGCGGGCCGCGGACATGAGACGATCCAGATGATTGGTGAAAAACCCCACGTATTGGACGATCGGGTGGAGGCGCGAGCCGCTCTTTCGAAGCGTTCTTCACGCACTTCGTCGCTGGGAGCGGGCGAGCCGGCAACAACCGCGTTGCCAAAGTTACGGATGATCAGCAAAACGTGGGAAGATTTTCAGTAATACTGATACAAGGACGTGTCGCGGCGTTTAGATGGAGAGGCGAATGAGGTACTCAGCAGACGAGATTGCGAAAGTCGTCGACGGTCGACTGGTTGGTGATAACACGGTCGTTTCCGGTGGCGTGTACACGGATTCGCGTGAGGTGACCCCGGAATCGTTGTACATTGCGCGTGTAGGTGAGCATGCCGATGGTCATGATTACCTTGAGTCGGCGGTTGAACGTGGCGCTGTTGCGGCGATTGTGACGCGGGAGGACGCGGGGCCGCAGAATCTGACCAAGATCGTGGTGAAAGATGCAACGAAGGCGCTGGGGTTGCTGGCGCAGGCCCATCTGAAGAAGCTTCGCGACGCGGGCGATATCGATGTGGTAGGGATAACCGGCTCTGTAGGTAAGACCACCACGAAGGATCTAACGGCGGGAATTTTGCGTGCGTTCGCACCCACTGTTGCACCGGTTTCTTCGTTTAATAACGAGGTTGGCATGCCGCTGACAGTTCTTCGAGCGGATGAGAACACGCGTTATTTGGTATTGGAGATGGGGGCTTCCGGGCCGGGACATTTGCAGTACCTTGCGAAGATTGCCTCTCCAGATATTGCAGTTGAGCTTGCGGTGGGCAAGGCGCACCTGGGTGGTTTCGGCTCGGTTCCGGCATTGGCACACGCCAAGGCGGAGCTTGTTGAGGGTCTAGCCAAGGGCGGCACAGCAATTTTGAATCGCGATGATCCAAATGTTCGCGATATGCAGTCGTTGGCCAAGGGCGCGGTCTTGTTCTTTTCTGCTGCAGGTAAGTCTGACGCGGAAGTGCGCGCCGTTAACGTAAAGCTCGATGACTCGTCTTGCGCTACCTTCGATCTTGAGGCGGGAGACGTTCTGAAGAAGGTAAAGCTTGGCCTTGTGGGCCGTCATCAGGTGTCCAACGCGCTCGCGGCCATCAGCGTTTGCCTGACTCTTGGTTTGGATCCGCAAAAGATCGTCGAGACGCTAAATTCGCTACGCGCGCAGAGCCCGCACCGTATGAGTGTCACGCGTGCGCGCGGCATTACGATAATCGACGATTCGTATAATGCGAATCCGGATTCTATGAAGGCGGGCCTGGAGGTGCTTGGAAAGCTGGGGGAAAATGGGGCGCGGCGCATCGCTGTGCTTGGCGTGATGCTTGAGCTGGGGAAGAGTTCAACGTCTCTGCACCGGGAGGTAGGGCGCCTGGCTGATGAGGCCCGCGTGGATGTGCTGATCACGGTTGGTGAGGGTGCTCAACCAATTGGCGAGCCTCTTGTTGGAAAGGCCGACATTTATCACTTTGAGAGTGCGGAAGAGGCGGGAGCTAAGTTGCGCGATTTGGTTCAAGCGGGAGACTTCGTATTCTTGAAGGGATCGAATGGTTCGGGGGTCTGGAAAATCGCCGACGAGTTTTTAGCGTAGTTAGGACCGGAGGGCTTAAACGTGGTAGCCATTGTCGTTGCGACGGCCGTATCGTTGGTCATCGCGCTGTTCGGCACCAAAGCTTTTATTAAGCTGCTGATTCGTAAAGAGTACGGGCAGTTCATCCGTCAGGACGGGCCAACCCAGCACTTTACGAAGCGCGGCACGCCAACTATGGGCGGTGTCGTGATAATTGCTGCTTCGTTGATTGGCTGGCTGGTAGGGCATATTTCGATTGGGCGGTTGCCGGACTTATCTTCTAGCCTGCTCATGTTTTTGTTTGTTGGACTTGGCATCGTTGGCTTTTTGGATGATTTCATCAAGATTAAGAGACACCGTTCACTTGGTTTGAATCCGGCGGCAAAGATCCTGGGACAATTGGCCGTCGGCACGGTTTTTGCCGGATTGGCGTTGAGCTTCCCCGATGCGAGAGGCAACACTCCCGCCTCGATGAAGATTTCGGTCGTGCGCGATCTGGATTGGGCAAACTTAGCTTTCGCCGGCACGGCGTTAGGCGTGATCCTGTTTATTTTGTGGGCGAATTTCCTCGTGGCCGCTTGGTCTAATGCGGTGAACTTAACGGATGGTCTTGATGGCCTGGCAACGGGCTCATCGATGTTTGTTTTTGGCGCGTACACCGTGATCGCGATATGGCAGTACTACCAATCCTGTGCGGTAACGGTTGCGAACGCCGCCTTGTGTTATGAGGTGAGGGATTCTCTGGGGCTCGCTGTAGCTTCCGCGGCGATAGTGGGCGCGGCGTTTGGATTCCTCTGGTGGAATGCAGCCCCGGCACAGATTTTTATGGGTGACACCGGCTCGCTCGCTCTGGGTGGCGCGTTTGCGGGAATGTCGATTCTTACCCAAACGGAGTTTCTGGCGATCATTATTGGCGGACTATTCATGATTATCGTGATGTCTGACGTGATCCAGATTGGCGTATTCAAGCTGACGGGCAAGCGCGTGTTCCGAATGGCGCCGCTTCACCACCATTTTGAACTTTTGGGTTGGAAAGAAATCACGATCGTAATTCGATTCTGGATTATTGCAGGCTTGTTTGCCGTGCTTGGGCTGTCGCTGTTCTACGCGGAATGGGTGGCGCGGCTGTGAGCTGGCTTGAATCTAAAGTCGCGGTAATCGGCCTGGGAACTACGGGCCGCGCGGTTATGGATGCTTTAGGCCAGCTTGGGGTACGGGCGGTTGGCTTCGACTTGAAGGCGCCCGAAGGGTTTGCGTCGTTTGAATCGGGTAACCAGCAGTTCGTTATTGGTGGTGAGGCAGAGCAGGCTAGCGCTCTTGCGGATGATTTCGGCCTAGTGGTGGTATCTCCCGGAGTTGCCCCGCATTCTCCCGTGTTTCAAGCGGCGCGGAATCTGAACTTACCGGTGTGGAGCGAGGTTGAGCTCGCCTGGCAGATCCAGCAGCACCTCGGTAAAGACATCGCTTGGCTCACCGTGACTGGCACCAACGGCAAGACCACCACGGTTGGTCTTTTAGGTGCGATTTTAGAGGCGGCTTCTGAGCGTGTACGCGTGGTTGGCAACGTTGGCATGCCGATCGTCAGCGTTGTGATGAACGAGGACGTGAACGTGCTGGCTGTTGAGCTTTCTAGCTTCCAGCTATATTCCACGCAATCAGTGGAGCCCGTAGCGTCTGTCTGTCTGAACGTGGATGCTGATCATCTGGATTGGCATGGAACGGTTGAGGAGTATGCGAAGGCGAAGGCGCGAGTGTATGAGAACACGCGCGTGGCATGTGTGTATGACGCGGCAGATTTAGTTGTCGAGAACATGGTGATGCAAGCTGATGTGACCGAAGGGGCACGAGCAATTGGCTACGCTCTTGACGTTCCGGCGGTGTCCCAGATTGGCCTTGCCCAAGATGAGGATGAGGTGCTCATCGTTGACCGTGCTTTTGTAGCTAACCGGCATACGCAGGCAGCGGCTCTTGCCACGCTCGCCGACGTGGCTCACTTCGCGGGTCCATCCCCTTCTGCTGCGATCATCAAAGACACTTTGGCCGCAATCGCGCTTGCTCGAGCCTACGGCGCGTATTCGAAGAAGGACATTGATTCTAGTGCTGTGGTTGCGGGGCTGCGTGCATTCCATCCGGCCGGGCACCGGCGCCAAGTGATTGGCGAGGTTGCCGACATGATTTGGATTGATGATTCGAAGGCTACTAATGCGCACGCGGCTGCCGCGTCCCTGTCAGGTTTCGCCCCGGGAACAGTCATTTGGATCGCCGGAGGGGACGCTAAGGGCCAGGACTTCCACTCCCTGGTGAAGGCTGTTGCGCCGGCATTGCGCGGCGTGGTGGTGATAGGTGCTGACCCTACGCCAATCACGAGTGCGCTTACTGACGTTGCGCCGCAAATTCCGCACGTGGTTGTGGATGGGCATGAAGATTGGATGTATTCCGTGGTCAATGAGGCCGTGGCTTTGTCGCGGCCTGGAGACACGGTTGTATTAGCTCCTGCCGCTGCGTCGTGGGACCAATTCAATAGCTACGCCGAACGCGGTGACGTGTTCCGCGAGGCCGTTGCACGTTTGGACGAGGCGTGGCAAACCCCGCAGGAGCTGCCCGGTGATTGAAAAGCTGAAGACCCGCGCCAGAAGCATCCCGAAGCTCCAATTTGGAACGGGAAGCCGCGCTGAGCCTTCTCCGGTCACCACGTATTACCTGATTTTGGTGCCGGTCATTTGCCTCATCGCGATAGGTTTCGTGATGGTGTTTTCTGCCTCAACCGTGCGTGTCATATCGCAGGGAGAGAATCCATATACTGCCTACCTTCGCAATCTTCTAATCATGGCGTTTGGGGTATTCACCCTGGTCGTGGCTATGAGGCTACCAAACCGGTTTTGGTATCGCGCTGCTCCCTGGGTGTTTATAGCGACCTTAATACTGCAGTTCTTGGTTGTCACCCCTCTGGGCGTAGAATCCGGTGGTAACACTAACTGGATCATGATCCCCGGCATATCCTTTCTAATCCAGCCATCAGAAGCGTTAAAGGTCGGGATGGCACTGTTTATTGGCTGGGTCATTATCAGGCTGAATCTGGATCGCACGAATTTTACGCACATCGCGGTAAATGTGGGTTTGCCCCTCGCGGTTGGCCTGGGTGGCATTATGGCGGGTCATGACCTCGGTACAGCTCTAGTCGTGGTGGCACTGGCCGCGGGAGCTCTAGCTGCTGCACGTGTACCCGGTAAGTGGTTTGGTATTGCGGTACTCGCTTTTATCCCGGTTGCCGCATTTGCAGTGTTTCAGAACCAGTCGCGCTTGCAACGCGTTATTTCCGTTATACCGGGGTTTAGGCAGCCTCCTAATCCCGCGGCACCCGAACAGATTGACCACGCGTTGTGGGCTCTAGGATCGGGCGGTCTAACCGGTGTAGGGCCCGGTGCTTCGAAAGAGAAATGGAACTATCTGGCCGAGGCCCACACGGACTTTATCTTTGCGATTTTGGGTGAAGAACTTGGCTTGATTGGCACGGTGTTCGTTGTTGTCACGTTTGCAGTGCTGATCTATGGCCTCACGCGCCTGTCGCTGTACCACTCCGATGATTTTTCGCGCATTGTGTCGGGCGGTGTAACCATGTGGATCGGGGCGCAGGCAATCATTAACATGGGTGCAGTGGTGGCGGTTTTGCCCGTGATTGGTGTTCCGCTACCTCTGATTTCAACGGGCGGTTCGGCGTTTGTGGCCACTTGTGCTGGCCTGGGAATAGTATTGAGCTTTGCTCGAAAAGATTCGGGTATGGAAAAGGCGTTTGGTTTGCGTACGCTATTTCGCAGGCCTTCGAAAAAGTAGGTGTAGAGATGACTTCGGTTAACGCGGGTGCAAGAGTCCTTTTAGCGGGAGGTGGATCCGCGGGGCACGTGAATCCATTGCTGGCTGTGGCTTCGGTTTTGCGTGATCGCGATATCGAAGTGCAGGCTCTGGGAACGGCTTCGGGCCTCGAAATGGACCTAGTGCCACAAGCTGGTATTACGCTTCACACCATTAAGAAGGTTGCGGCGCCGCGTCGCCCGAACAAGGCGGCTTTGACATTTGCGCCGGACTTAGCAAAGACGGTGCGCGACGTTGAGCGTTTGATCAAGAGTGGGGGAGTCGAGGCCGTAGTTGGTTTTGGCGGTTACGTTTCAGCGCCTGCGTATTTGGCGGCTCGAGCGCAAGGAATCCCCGTGGTGATCCACGAGCAAAACGCTCGCGCGGGTTTAGCAAATAAGCTGGGTGCTCGTTTTGCGGCGGCACTTGCTCTGACATTTTCGCAAACTAGTTTGAAAGCTCGCCGGGGGATAACGGAAGTTACGGGGCTTCCCCTACGCCCTGCTATTAGGCAGCTTGCCGAGGATCGGGCTAGTCAAGAGGGAAGGGCAAGGCGGCGCGAGCAGGCTTGTGCGCAGCTCGGACTCGACCCAACTAAACCAACTGTGCTGATCACGGGCGGTTCTCTTGGAGCCCTACATTTGAATCAGGTGATGGTGCAGGCGGCCTCGGCATTTGGGCCAGATCATCAGGTTTTGCATTTGACGGGCAAGGGAAAATCCGAAGGGATTGCCGATGAAGTCGCGGCGAGCGGTTTTGCCGGTACTTGGACCCTGCGCGAATACGCGATGGATATGGAGACGTACTTCGCGGCCGCAGACCTGGTTATTGGCAGGGCGGGTGCAGGTATGGTTGCCGAGCTCACGGCCTTGGGACTGCCGGCCGTTTATGTTCCGCTTCCGATTGGAAATGGCGAGCAGAAGCTGAACGCACTAGAGCAGGTGCGCAAGGGTGGGGCAATGCTGTTCGACGACAGTGATTTTTCAGAAAAGATTGTCCGCTCCTTTGTGGTACCTCTGCTTGATTCTTCCCAGCGCTTGGAGGATATGGCCAAGGAGTCCGCGAAGCTCGGTCACGTGGACGCCGCCTATCGCATGGCAGATTTGGTTGAATCGGTCCTATGCAGGGGGCAGGTCAAATGAGTTTCTATCTGATCGGTATTGGCGGGGCAGGTATGTCCGTGGTTGCGGAGCTGCTTCACGCTAAGGGTGAGGTAGTGGGCGGATCAGATGCGAAGGATTCGAAGAATCTCGATCATTTGCGTTCGCTTGGGATTGAGGTTTTTGTGGGGCACGACGCTGCTCACGTGCCGGCTGACGCCCGCGTGGTGATTTCCACGGCGGTGCGTGAGTCAAATCCTGAGTTGGTGATTGCGCGCGAGCGCGGTCAGGAGGTGCTCCATCGTTCCCAGGCGCTTGCGTTGGCGGCTAAGGGATTGGATTTTGTTGCTGTTGCCGGCGCTCATGGCAAGACGACTTCATCGGGAATGCTAGCGGCGGCCCTGTCCCAGGCGGGAATGGACCCATCGTTTGCGGTGGGAGGGGTCGTAACAGGTTTCAACACGGGCGCACACTTGGGTGCCTCCTCGGTGTTTGTAGCGGAGGCCGATGAATCCGATAAGTCCTTCTTGAATTACAGCCCCAGGGTGGCGCTGGTAACGAATGTTGAACCGGATCATTTGGATAACTACGGTTCACGCGAAGAGTTTGAACAAACTTTCTTGAAGTTCGCGCAAAAGATAGTGCCGGGTGGCCTTCTGGTTGTGTGTAGCGATGACGAGGGGGCGGCAAGGCTCGGTAGGGCGTATGAGGAACTGGGCGGGCGCGTATGGTCCTATGGCGGGCTAACTGAAGACGAGGGGCTTTGGCGTGGGCAAAAGCACGCAGTGGTTTCCGCGGCAAACCTGGCCCCTGCACATGCGAGCGCAACTGTTTGCTTCGATGGACAAGAAACGGAATTGTCGTTGAACGTGGGCGGGGCGCACAACTTGGAGAACGCTACGGGCGCGCTACTAGTGGGTATTGAGCTGGGCGTTCCGATGGAGCGTATGGCAACCGCCTTGCACTCGTTCAAAGGCACGGGGAGACGCTTCGAACTGCGCGGAAAAGCACAGGGTAAGGTCCTGGTGGATGATTATGCGCACCATCCGTCCGAGGTTGCGGCAGCGTTGCGGCAAGCCCGCGTGGAGTCGGGTGGCGGACGCGTGCTGGTACTGTTCCAGCCGCACTTGTATTCACGTACCAAGACTTTTGCGACCGAGTTTGCTAAAGCTTTCCAACTGGCTGATCGGCTGTATATTACCGATATTTTTGGGGCGCGCGAAGATCCCGTGGAGGGGGTAACATCGCAGCTTATCTCTAACCAGGTTCCCGGGGCCCGCTACATTCCGGACATGCGTGAGGCTGCGCAAGCGATCGCGAACGAAGCGCGCGAGGGCGATTTAGTTATCACCATGGGAGCCGGTAGCATCACATCGATGGGTGAGGTCATTTTAAACCGCTGGGGCGCCAGTAAGTGAAACGTCCAGGGCTGCCAAACACGCCTCGGTCCGAGGAACACGCGGACCGAGGCGTCGATGCTGAGCGCCTTGGAAGGTCCAATCCCGCTACGTCAAAGCCGGTTGAGGGTTTTAATCAAAAGTCTTCAGAAGGCGCGCCAGAAGAACCGAAGTCCTCATCGCGTCTAAGCCTTACGCGCTTTACTCGTGCAAAAAAGTCGAACCAAGTATCTTCGGGTGCGCCAGATGAAGACAGGTTCGATCCTTCGGTAAACAAATCCAAACCTTCGCGTAGCTCTAGCTTGCAGAAGTACTTCACGTCGCGGCGCGCCACAGAGGTTTTTGGTTCCCAGAAAAACACAATCAGTTTGAATGAGCGTCGCGCGGAAATGAAACGCGCTCGCCGTAGTGCCATCCTCACCCGCGTGGGCATTGCATTCGCAGCGGTTTTGTTGGTAGCCGCCGTAGTATGGGCAGTTTTCTTCTCGCCGTTCTTTGCGTTAACAGCCTCGAAAATCAAGATTTCGGGTCTGAATGAAGATGTGACCGCCGAGGTCGTTGAAGAGAAACTTGCGGGTTTTGTGGATGTGCCGCTCCCACGCATTTCGATGAATGCCGCGCGAAGTGAGGTGGAGAGCATCGCTCAGGTGGATGCAGCCGAAATCACCCGCGCATGGCCGGACGGACTCAACGTGAAAATAACGGTGCGCACGCCCATGGCTGCTGAGAAAAGCGATGAGGGATACAACGTGATTGATCGCGAGGGCGTGGTGTTGCGCTCCTCGTCAGACGTGCCGGAGGGCTTGCCGATCGTGGAGGTAAAGATCGAGTCGCAGGAGCAACGGGCGGCGGCTGTTGCGCGGGTGGCTACGGTGAAGGATGAACTACCTGCAGAACTTTCCCAGCAGATCACGGTGTATACCGCGTACCCGACGAGCGTAGAGATGCGCACGTTGGATGGGCGCATCATCAAGTGGGGCGATGAGAGTGACTCGCAGCTGAAAGCGCAGGTGCTCAAGCTATTGCTGGACCAGCGTCCCGCCCAGGTGTACGACGTGTCTACTCCCGCTCGCCCGGTAACTTCGTAGTTATAAGCCCCACATTGCAAGGATCTTAAGCGGGGGTTTATCGGTCGGTAATTGTTGGACCATTAAAGGTGAATAATCAAGGGTTTAGCGCGGCCGGGAAAATAGGTTGCGACACGCCCATAACAGTGTTTGAAACCGACGTGAAACGCGTTTATCTTCTGCGTGCAACGATGAGCCAAAACTTAAACCTTCAACTTAAGGTTTAGGCAGGCGAGACAGACGTAAGGGGATCACGAGTGAACGAGGCACACTACCAATCCGTTATTAAGGTCGTGGGCGTAGGCGGCGGCGGCTGTAACGCCGTTAATCGCATGATTAGCGCCGGTGTTAAGGGCGCTGAATTCATCACGATGAACACGGATGCGCAGGCACTTTTGCAGTCTGACGCAGAAGTCAAGATTGACCTGGGAGATGAGCTAACGCGCGGCCTTGGAGCCGGCTCTGATCCGATGGTTGGCCGAAAGGCGGCTGAAGAGAACGAGGACACCATCAGGGAGGCGCTTGAGGGCTCCGACATGGTTTTCGTTACCGCCGGTGAGGGCGGTGGAACAGGTACAGGCGCGGCTCCGATTGTGGCACGTGTTGCGCGTTCGCTCGACGCTTTGACCGTGGGTATCGTTACTCGCCCGTTTGCTTTTGAGGGGCCTCGTCGCGGCCAGGTTGCACAGCAGGGCATTGAGGATCTGCGTAAGGAAGTTGATGCTCTGATCATCATTCCAAATGATCGTCTGCTCCAGATTGCCGACAAGAATGTTTCGTACCTTGACGCGTTCCGCATTGCCGACGATGTGCTCCGTTCTGGCGTGCAGGGCATCACCGACATCATCAAGGTTGCCGGTGACATGAACGTAGACTTCCGCGACGTGAATACGATTATGCGAGGTGCGGGCACCGCTCTTATGGGTATCGGTACAGCGCAGGGCGAAGATCGCGCATTGCGTGCAGCTGAGGCTGCGATTTCGTCCCCGCTTCTCGAAACCCGTATCGATGGCGCACACGGCGCTCTGATCAACGTGCAGGGCGCCTCTGACATGGGTCTTGCCGAGATCAATGCTGCTGTCTCGCTCATCGGTGAGTCTCTCCACGAGGAAGCCAACATCATTTTCGGTACGGTTATTGACGACTCGCTTGGCGACGAGATGCGCGTTACCGTTATCGCCGCTGGTTTTGACGAGGAGGAGGCATCGGCGCAGCCTGCGCCGGCAATGCCGACTCGCACTGTGCAAACATCGGAGCCGGTAGAAAAGCCCGCTTATGAGCGTCCACTCGGTTCTTTGCCCACGGCGCAGTCGGCCCAGCCGGCTCAGCCAGCGCACCGCGCTGAGGTGAAGCCCCCGACGCGTGAATCGAACTTCCCTTCGGCAACGCCGCGGCGTAGCGAGCCGGTAGAAGAGCCATCTTCGGACCGCTTCGAAGTTCCCCGCATTTTTGATGAGGACGATTCGAAGGATCAGCTAGATCTTCCGGACTTCTTGCGTTAATGAATAGCTCCTTCGGTCGGGTTCGTTATGGCTTTACGAGGGCCGTGACGAACCCGACTCAAGTAGGGCGGGCTCTTTCGAGTCCCAACTATGGATTGAATACGGGTGCGCCGCGTAGCCTTGTGCTGGCCGACAGGCAGGCACTTGCAGATTCGATTGGTGCGCCGGTGGTGTGGATGAACCAGATTCACTCCGACATCGTGTGTGTGGTAGGGCAGGAGGAATCCGGCCTGGACAATTCGGTCACTGCTGATGCGGTGATAACTAGGGACCGTGTCGCACTGGCAGTGCAGGTAGCAGATTGTGTTCCTGTGCTGCTGTTCGACAAGGCCGCAGGCGTGGTAGCTGCGGTACACGCGGGGCGAGCAGGTGCGAAGGCTTTCGTCGTTGCAAAGACTGTCTCGCAGATGACTAGCATGGGCTGCTCGCCCCGCAATATAAAGGCCGTGGTGGGCCCGAGTATTTGCGGTGCGTGTTACGAGGTGGGCGAGGATGTGTTTGCCCAGACGGTGTCCATACGGCCGGAAATGGCTACGCAGTCTAGATGGGGCACTAGGGCACTCGACGTTCGTGCAGCAGTTTTACGCGACTTGGAGCATGTGGGAGATGTCAAAATTGACGATGCATGCACGCTCGAATCTGATGATTTGAACTCGTATAGGCGTAATCCAAAATGCGGCAGACAGGTGGGTTGGGTGGTCCTCGACTAGCCGCGCGACGGGGCCCGTCACAGCGACTGTTGAGTATCGGGCATGAAAAGCGCGTGGGGATGTGACACGCCGCCTCAAAACCGTATATTTTGCGGCAACTCGATTACTTTAAGAGCAGCTCAAACTTTTGTTGCCTTGGGAGGAATGACATGGGTGATGCACTGAACCGCGCAATGGAACGCTTTGGCTGGCGCGGATACGACGAGGATGAGGATCAGGTGTTTGACGATTCTGATTTCTCGCAACCGACTTTTTCGGAGCCGGAGTCAGTAACCCCGCTACCTCGCCCTGAGATCGTTTCTTCCAGAAGTGCAAGCCTGGACATCAACCGTATTGTTTCTTTGACTCCCGCTTCCTATGCGGACGCTGAGGGCATTGGCCACGCGATACGTGATGGCGTTCCCGTGATTATCAACCTTTCGAAGGTGAATGATGCGGAAGGCCGGCGAATCGTCGATTTCACCGCTGGTCTTGCGTTCGCGCTGGGAGGATCGATGGAGCAGGTAGTGGAGGGAGTAATACTCCTCACGCCAGAATCTGTGAAGGTTGAGGAAGGTCAGCAAAAGCACGCGTTCGCAAACGAGCCGTTGTTCGCAAACAAGTCGGGCTTGGGTTTCTAAAGGTAGGTTTTAACACTTGTCTTGGTACATCGGGCAGGCGCTATCGTTATTAGTCTCGATTTACACGCTGGTGCTACTCATTAGGCTGGTTTTTGACTGGGTTCAGTTCTTCAGCCCGCAGTGGCAGCCTCGCGGTGTGCTCCTTGTGCTCCTGAACGTTATTTACGCCCTTACGGATCCACCGTTGCGTTTTTTGCGCCGTTTCATTCCTCCATTGCGGCTTGGCGAGATCTCTCTCGACGTGGGATTTATTGTCCTGTTTGCGGGTGTAGTAATTTTGGGAGAAATTGCGAGATTGCTCATGTAGGTGCACACTTACAATGAAATTCTGTAGTCTATGAGATAGAAAAAGTTTGACTGCGCGTGCTGTGGACAAAATTATTGTCTGGAGGCTAGCGCCGTGCAAATCCCATTTAGATATAGAGGTGAAGAAATGGCACTGCTTTCGACAGAGGATGTCTTGAATAAGACTTTCCAGTCGGTGAAGTTCCGTGAGGGATACGACCAGGTCGAGGTTGATGAGTTTCTCGACGAAGTAGTTGAAACCATCTACGCTCTCCAGGTTGAGAATACGGAGCTAAAGCAAAAGCTTGAAGCAGCGCAGCTTCGCGTTGAAGAGCTTGAGGGTTCTGAGTCGGGCTCCGCGCCCGCGTCAGTTGTTGCTGAGCCAGTGGAGGAAGTCAAACCCGAGCCGGAGCCCGAACCGGAGCCGGCACCAGCTCCCGCCCCCGTGACGGCTGCAGCTCCGACCTCCACGCCGGAAGATGCAACCTCGATGTTGGCTCTGGCCCAGCGCGTTCACGATGAGTACGTGCGCGATGGTCGTGAGGAAGGCGAGCGCATTATTGCTGAGGCTCGCGAAGAGGGAAGCAAGATCGTGGCGGAGGCTGAAGATAAGCGCGACTCGATCCTCAACCAGCTTGACGTTGATCGCGGCATGCTAGAGGGCAAGATCAACGAGTTGAAGAGCTTTGAGGCTGAGTACCGCACTCGTCTGCGTGAACAGCTACAGAGCTTCCTCTCGGAAGTTGCCAACTAGTTTTAACTGTTCCGACAAAGCGGAGGCGACGTGCGTCGCCCCCGCTTTGTCTTATTATTTGGGGGTTATCGAATGCAACAGGTGACACAAAGTTTTAAGACCCGCATCATTTTTTACGTGGTTGCCATTCTAGCGGTGGTTACGGATCAGGTGAGCAAGGTCTGGGCTTTGAATAACCTGTCCACCGATCAGATTGACCCTTTTATTGGTTCGTTCATTAGTTTTCAACTCGTCCACAATCCTGGCGCCGCTTTTTCTTTGCTGGATAACGCTACGTGGGTTTTCACGGTCATAGCTATTGCGATAATCGTGGTGATTTTGTACTACGTTCGCAAGGTTTCTTCATCGCCGTGGTTGTTATCGATGGCTCTTCTTTTTGGTGGGGCAATTGGAAACTTGATTGACCGCCTGATTCAGCCGCCTTCGTTTGGAATGGGACACGTGGTTGATTTCCTGAATTGGAACGGCTGGTTTGTAGGTAACGTTGCCGATATTTACATCGTGGTTGCGGCAGCTTCAATGTTCTTGCTGGCAGTTCTTGAAGTGCCGTTCAACCGTGATCTCGGTGGTGAGAGGCAGTGAGTGAAACACGCTTCTTGCCTGTTCCGGACGGCCTTGTGGGGGAGCGAATCGATGTTTCGCTCTCGCGAATGCTGGGGCTATCGCGTTCCGCTGTTGGCAAGATGATTGAAGCAGGAGAGATCGAGGTCGATTCGGTTGCTGCTAAGAAAGGCCAGCGGCTGGAATCTGGCCAAATGATTTCGGTCAATATGCAGGTGCAGGAGAAGGCTTCTGCGCCGGTGGTGGGCATGGATGTTCTTTACGATGACGAGGACGTAGTTGTTGTAAACAAACCGGTGGGGGTCGCCGCGCACACGGGTCCGGGCTGGGATGGGCCCACGGTGATTGGAAACCTGGAGGCCGCGGGCTATCGTATTTCTACTTCGGGTCCGCCGGAGCGCCAGGGCATTGTGCATCGCCTAGATGTGGGCACCTCTGGCGCGATGGTGGTGGCTAAGTCAGAGCTTGCCTATACCAAGCTGAAGCACGCATTTAAAGAGCGCACGGTGGACAAGATCTACCATGCCCTCGTTACTGGACATTTGGAACCGGCTAAAGGAACGATTGATGCTCCGATCGCACGCCATCCGTCAAAGGAATGGCGGATGGGCATTGTGGCTTCGGGCCGCCGCGCGATTACCCATTTTGAAGTGCTGGAGTATTTACCGGGTGCAACGTTGGTAAAGGTGGAGCTGGAGACGGGACGTACCCACCAGATCCGTGTCCATTTTTCGTCAATTAACGCTCCCTTGATTGGCGACACGTTTTATGGTGCGGATGAGCGTAAGGCCCAAGAACTGGGGTTGGGACGGCAGTGGCTGCACGCGGTGGAACTGAAATTTACGCACCCGCGCACTGCGGTAAGAATGAGTGTTACCGCACCGTACCCACCGGATCTGGAACAGGTCCTAGAGCAACTTCGCAACCCGTCCTGAAGTTTCTTCGAGAGTTTAGCTAGCATAGACTGACCCTATGTCCGTTCCACAGTTTGCTCACCTTCATAATCACACCGAGTATTCGATGCTCGATGGGGCTTCCAAAATTGTTCCCATGGTTAAGGAGGCTGCAAGGCTTGGTCAGCCCGCAATCGCAATCACGGACCACGGCTATCTGTTTGGAGCTTATGAATTTTACGCTGCGGCGAAGAAGCATGGCGTAAAACCAATTATCGGCCTCGAGGCGTACATGACGCCGGGCACGTCACGTTTTGACCAAACGCGTGTGCGTTGGGGAGACGAATCGCAGAAGGATGATGATGTTTCCGCTCGCGGCGCCTACACACACCTGACCCTCATTTCTGAAACCACGGAGGGAATGCATAACCTTTTCCGCCTTGGATCTGGTGCTTCGCTTGACGGCCAGATGGGTAAGTGGCCGCGCGCGGACATGGAACTGTTGGAACGCCACCACTCTGGCCTAATCGCATTCTCGGGTTGCCCTTCGTCCGAGGTGCAGGTGCGTCTTCGTCTAGGACAGTGGGACGAGGCGGTTGCCGCAGCTGGGCGGTTGCAGGATATCTTCGGTAAAGATAACTTCTACATCGAGTTGATGGATCACGGCATCGAGATTGAACGCCGTGTTCGCACCGACTTATTCCGCCTCGCCGAGCATCTGAAGGCTCCGAAGATCGTCACCAATGACGCGCACTACGTGACGGCTGATGATCGCGATATTCAAGATGCGCTGCTTTGTATTAACTCCGGTTCGAAGTTGGCAGATCCAGATCGCTTCCGGTTTGACGGCTCGGGCTACTACATTCGCTCATCCGAATCGATGCGTCGGGACTGGCAAGATGCCCTTGACGCATGCGATGCCACGTTGGAAATCGCTGAGCGTTGCGACGTTCACTTCACCACGGTTGGCGAAGGCGCTAACTACATGCCCCGGTTCCCGGTTCCTGCCGGAGAAGACGAGACCTCCTGGTTTGTAAAGGAAGTTGAACGGGGCCTGAACTACCGCTTCCCGGGCGGTGTTCCTGAAGACGTGCGCAAACAGGCCGAGTACGAGGTCGGCATCATCACTCAAATGGGCTTTCCCGGTTACTTCCTCGTCGTTTCTGACTTCATTCGCTGGGCAAAAGAACAAGGCATTAGGGTAGGGCCCGGTCGTGGCTCCGGCGCAGGTTCGATGGTGGCATACGCGATGCAGATCACCGATCTGAACCCGCTGAACCACGGCCTCCTGTTCGAGCGGTTCTTGAACCCTGAACGTGTGTCAATGCCTGACTTCGACGTCGATTTTGATGAGCGTAGGCGCGGTGAGGTCATAGACTACGTGACTGAGAAGTATGGTTCGGATCGCGTGGCGCAGGTTATTACCTACGGCAAGATTAAAACCAAGCAGGCGCTGAAAGACTCGGCGCGTATTTTGGACAAGCCGTTTAACTTGGGAGACCAGCTGACCAAGGCTCTGCCACCATCGGTCATGGGCAAGGACATTTCGGTAAATGGCATTTTCAACCCGGAAGATCCTCGGTACGAGGAGGCCGCCGAGTTCCGCCGATTCCACCAGGAGAATGCCGAAACCCACGAGGTGGTTCAGCTTGCCAAAGGTATTGAGGGCCTGACTCGCCAGTGGGGCGTGCACGCTTGCGCGGTGATCATGTCCTCGGAGCCTTTGCAACAGATCATTCCACTAATGAAGCGTCCACAGGACGGGGCCATAATCACCCAGTTTGATTACCCAACGTGTGAGACGCTGGGCCTGCTAAAGATGGACTTCTTGGGGCTCACCAACCTCACGGTGATCTCGGATGCGCTCGACAATATTGAGAAGAATGGCAAGGAGCGCCCCGACCTAAACCATATTGGCCTCGATGATGAAAAGACGTACAAGCTACTTTCGCGCGGTGAAACGCTAGGTGTATTCCAGCTTGATGGTGACGGTATGCAAAAGCTACTTAAGCGTATGCATCCGGATAACTTCGAAGACATTTCAGCTGTGGGTGCCCTGTACCGTCCCGGTCCGATGGGTGCGGACTCGCATAACAAGTACGCGGACCGTAAGAATGGGCGCGCACAAATCGTGCCGATTCACCCCGAACTGGCAGAGCCTCTTGAGGATATCCTGGGCACTACTTACGGCCTCATCGTCTATCAAGAGCAGGTTATGGCTATCGCGCAGCGCGTTGCCGGCTACTCGCTTGGACAGGCAGATTTGTTGCGCCGCGCGATGGGCAAGAAAAAGAAGGAAATCCTCGATAAGGAATATGGTCCGTTCCATCAGGGCATGATTGAACGTGGATATTCCGAGGATGCGGTGAAGACCCTGTGGGACATTCTCGTTCCGTTTTCGAACTACGCGTTCAACAAGTCTCACTCGGCCGCATACGGCCTTGTGTCGTACTGGACGGCTTGGCTGAAAGCTAACTATCCCACCGAGTACATGGCTGCCCTCCTCACTTCGAATAGGGACAAGAAGGATAAGCTCGCGCTGTATCTTTCTGAGTGCCGCCGCATGGGAATTACGGTTTTGCCGCCGGACGTTAATGAGTCGGCTGCGAACTTCACCCCAGCCGGTAACGATATTCGTTTTGGTCTTGCCGCAATCCGTAACGTAGGCGCGAACGTGGTGGACGGCATTGAGGAAGCGCGAGATGAGAAGGGCGCATACACGTCTTTCGCTGACTTCTTGGACAAGGTTCCGGTGCGGGTTTGTAACAAGCGCACTATCGAGTCCCTCATCAAGGCGGGTGCGTTCGACACGCTGGAGGAAAACCGCAGGGCAGTTGTGGCGGTGCACGAGGAGGCAGTGGACTCGGCCGTTAAACTGAAGCGCAATGAGTCCATCGGCCAGTTTGACCTCTTCGGTGCGATGGGCGGTGAAAGCGCGTCAGTTCTCCAGGTGGAGATCCCCGACATTCCGCAGTGGTCCAAGCGCGAGAAGCTCCAGTACGAGCGCGACATGCTCGGCCTGTACGTCTCGGACCATCCGCTCTCGGGCATTCACCGAGCGCTTGCTCGCTACCAGGACATGACTATTGGCGGCATCGTCCACGGCGAAGGCAGCATGGATAACCAGACCGTGAAGGTTGCCGGCCTCGTGACAAAAGTTGATGTAAAGACCACTCGCAAGGGTGAGCTGTGGGCGATAGTCACGGTTGAGGACCTATCCGGATCAATCGACGTCTTGTTCTTCCCTCGCTCATACGAGTCGATCTCGCACATCCTCGCTACCGATCTTGTAGTGCAGGTGGAGGGACGGGTGAAAGAACGCGACCGCGAGCGCACGATTAATGGCATGTCGATGACCGTGCTCGATTTGGGTGAGGACGGTAATGCGCCCGTAGTTTTGGAGCTTCCGGTTCACAGGTGTACGGAGCCGGTACTGACCGATTTGAAGAGTATTATTTCGGGCTATCCGGGGCCGTGTCCGGTGCAACTAAGGATTTTGAGGCCGGGGGAGAAGCCCACATTGGTGCAGTTTGACCCGTCCTTCAACGTCGATTCGAATACGTCTTTCTTTGCGGATTTGAAGGCGGCGCTTGGGGCGGGAGTATTGCGCTAATAGAAAATGGTGGCGGCT
>PNHW01000006.1:0-50771 GCA_002871995.1 Gleimia europaea | reverse complement strand
GCTTCTCCACCGTTTTCTACTAATCCAGCTAGTTTTAGCAGTTGACCCAGCCGGATTTCGCCGCGGACTCGGATTTCGCGCTCATTCATGTGTTTTCTCTTTCTTAACTAGTAGCGCCACTATTAGCCACGCGATGAGGATGCCTGCCACGTCTGCCACGATGTCTAGGGCCTGCCCGGTTCGCCCGCGGATGAAGTAGGCCTGGATGATTTCGGACAGGCCTGCGTGGATAATGCTGAGCCCAACGACAATGTCCCTACGCCATCCGGTCAGTAGCGCTGCGGCAGTGACCGTGGCGAATGCGCTCGAATGAACAATCTTATCTAATCCGGCTGAGTCGGTGAGGTTCAGTGCGGGCACGAGTTCGCTGACGTGGTTTAGCAAGGTCGTTAGGATTCCGGAGGCAGAGCCGTCTGCGGGTGTATAAAGGACCCAGCACAGCGCGGTAAACGTTACGGCAAAGACGCCCGCCCACCAGTAGTTGATTTCGGGTGTGTCTTTTGCGTGACGCGGCCTCATACTCATGAGCTCATTATGCCAGTTGGGGTGTGCAAGTGCGTTCCACATTTTCGCCCGCCGGCGCATCTACGCAGTAAAAACCCTAAAGTAGAAGGCATGATGAACATACTTGACCTGCGTGAGATTTCGCTTAGCGCGAGAGAGCTTTCTGAAAGACTGCCGCGCGCTTCTCTCGACGTTGAAGGCGCTTTAGAAAAAGTTATGCCGATTATCGCGGACGTACGCGCTCACGGGGCGGAAGCTGTTCGCAGGTGGACCGCTCAGTTTGATGGAGTGGAACCTGCTCATATTCGCGTGCCGAGGTCGGCTCTGCGAGATGCATTAGCAGGGCTTGATCCAAAGGTTCGCGCGGGTTTGGAGATCTCAATCCGTAACAATCAGATTGGGCATGAGGCGCAGCTACCCATGGAGCGCGTGGTTGAGGTAGTGCCGGGTGGTTTTGTGCGACAGCGCTGGATTCCGGTGCGACGTGTTGGCTTGTACGTGCCGGGCGGTTTGGCTGTTTACCCATCCTCGGTGGTCATGAACGTTGTTGCCGCGAAGGTTGCGGGAGTCGATTCGATCGCGATTGCAAGCCCGGCGCAAAGGGAGTTCGACGGTCTACCACATCCAACGATTTTGGCGGCTTGCGAGCTTTTGGGTATCGATGAGGTCTATGCCATGGGCGGGGCGCAGGCGATAGCAGCGTTCGCGTATGGATTTATCGACGAGGTTGATGACAGTGTTTTGGAGCCGGTCGATGTAGTTACGGGGCCGGGCAATATTTTTGTTGCCGCTGCAAAACGCGCCGTGAAGTCGGTGGTTGGTATTGATGCGGAGGCAGGTACTACAGAGATCGCTATTATTGCCGACGAGGCGGCGAATCCGCGCTTCGTGGCGCGCGATCTGATATCGCAGGCCGAACACGATCCGGCAGCTGCTTCGGTTTTGATTACGGATTCGGTGGCGCACGCCCAGGCGGTCCAAGCAGAGCTGGCGCGGATGGTTCCACAAACGAAGCACGCGCAGCGTATTGAGACAGCACTGGGGGGCCCTCAGTCCGCGATAGTACTCACCAAGGATGTTGCACACTCGATTTTTGTGGCAAATTCGTTTGGGGCAGAGCACTTGGAAATCCAAACGGAGAACGCTCTTGAGGATTCCAAGCAGATCCGTAATGCGGGTGCGATTTTTGTGGGCCCGTACTCACCGGTGCCGCTGGGTGATTACATTGCCGGTTCTAACCATGTTCTACCTACCGGAGGCACAGCGCGATTCGCGTCGGGATTGAACGTGCATGCTTTCTTGAAGTCGGTGCAGCAGATTGAGTACAACGAGCAGGCGCTTCGAGATCTAACCGATCCGCTGGTTGCGCTCGCCAATAGTGAGGACTTGCCAGCGCATGGCGAGGCCGCTATCGAACGCTTTGCAACGAAGGAATAAACGCCATGACTTTACCTCTTCGTGAAGAACTCGGCAGTGTGCAGCCCTATGGCGCACCGCAACTCGAAGTTCCAGTGCGCTTAAATGTAAACGAGAATCCGTATTCGCCTTCGCCGGCGGTAATCGCATCCATTTTGGAGCGAGTAGCTAAGATTCTACCTACTATGAATCGCTATCCTGATCGCGACTTCATGGAGCTTCGTGCCGGATTGGCTAACTATTTGCGCGCGGAAGCGGGTGTAACGGTTGAGAAGGAACGTATTTGGGCTGCGAACGGTTCCAACGAGGTCATGCTGCACCTTTTGCAGGCCTATGGGGGCCAGGGCAGAACGCTACTATCTTTTGCCCCTACCTATTCGATGTATCACGAGTACGCTCGCGACACGGGTACAAACTGGGTTGCTGGCACGCGCGGCGCTGGTTTCAAACTTGATCTCGAACAGGTTGAGGCTCAGATCGCGCGCACGAAACCTTCCGTGTTGGTCCTGGCCTCTCCAAATAACCCGACCGGCACAGCTCTAACTTTAGAAGAGGTACGCCGGGTTGGCGAGGCTACGCGTGGAAGTGGCCCCGTGATAGGGGGAGTCCAAACCGACACGGTTTTGGTGATCGACGAGGCCTACGCCGAGTTTCGCCGCGAAGGCACCCCCTCTGCGCTGACTCTCCTGGATGAGTATCCGCATGTCGTTGTCAGCCGTACCATGTCGAAAGCATTTGGGATGGCCGGATTGCGTCTGGGTTACTTCGCAGCCTCGCGCGAAATAGTTAACCACGTTATGCGGGTTCGCCTTCCGTACCACCTGTCTGCTACCACGCAGGCGGTGGCGCTCGCGGCACTGTCACATTCGAAAGAGCTGATGAGTCAGGTGGCGCACATGCGCGCTACCCGTGATGATCTCGTAATCTGGTTGCGTGGCAAGGGGCTGGAGGTCGCCGATTCTGATGCAAACTTCGTTCTCTTTGGTAAGTTTGCGGATCGTGAGCGCGTATTCGAACAACTTTTAGAGCGAGGCGTTTTGATTCGCGTTGTGGGCCCGGAAGGGTATCTTCGGGTTAGTGTAGGTACTGATGAAGAAGACGCTCGTTTTCGAGCGGCGTTAGAGGAGATCTTGTGAGAATGTCGAATCCGCGTACGGCCGTCGTGGAGCGTTCAACGTTTGAGTCCACGATTCGAGTTGAATTGAACCTGGATGGCACTGGCAAAACTCAGATCAATACGGGCGTTCCCTTTTACGACCACATGCTGACTGCGCTCGGTAAGCATTCGCTGATCGACCTGACGATTGAGGCAAATGGCGACGTTGAAGTAGACGTCCACCACACGGTTGAAGACACCGCTATCTGTATCGGTCAGGCACTGAAGCAAGCGCTGGGCGATAAGAGCGGGATTCGGCGTTATGGAGATGCGACGGTGCCACTCGATGAGGCGCTTGCCCGGGCAGTGGTAGACCTTGCGGGCCGCCCGCACGTGGTGCATGAGGGAGAGCCAAACGAGCAGATTTACCACCTGATTGGCGGTCACTTTACAGGTGCAATGACCCGGCATGTTTTTGAGTCCCTGGCGTATAACGCGGGCATCTGTCTGCATGTGGACTTGATTCGCGGTCGCGACCCGCACCACATTGTTGAAGCGCAGTTTAAAGCGTTGGCGAGGGCATTGCGCGCAGCTGTTGAAATGGATCCGCGAGCTTCTGGCATTCCGTCCACAAAGGGCGCACTGTGAGCGAGCGCAATATTGATGAGGAATTCGAACGCATCATTGCCGGTATGGAAGAGCCGGATGCGAACGAAGGCGCCTCAGAACCAGACACGACTGCGCGGCAAGATGATCAGGTAGAGCAGGCGGATCCGGACCAGCCGGTTGATGAAAGCCTGCACCTGGAGGAAGGCGCGCAACGCATCGGCCTTATCTTCGCGCCCCTGCGTCCAGCCTCCGCAGTTGCCCGCATGCTTGGCATGTACAAGATCGCCAGGTGGATCGTTCCAATCGATCACCAAATCGTCCTCTACCTAGAATTGGACCCGGATGATGAGGAAGAGGAGTTCGCGAGCCTGCTGGGCGAAGAACGCCCCATGCCCGAAGAGGTTGACCGTTTCGCAAAGGTTATTTCAAAGCTTTCGAAGTTCGGGGCAGTAGCTGTGGTATCTACGCTCGCGGAGGAAGATTCGCTGGTTTCCGGATCGGTGTATGCCAGGCGTTATGTGAACGGCAAGCCGGAGGATGCGATTCCTGCTGGCCTATTGATCAACTCGATCGATATCCGCGCTGAAGACCTGCTACTTGGTAGGTCTCGCCCGCAAGATTACCCGGACGCGGTGCACGCTACGGAACGTCCGGTTCCGAAAGGGCGCGGCTTTGGTTTTCCCAAACGAACTTAGGAATCAAAAATGATTGTTCTACCTGCCATCGATATTGTGGACGGTCGCGCTGTGCGCCTGCATCAAGGTGAAGCTGGAACCGAGACGTTCTACGGTGATCCAGCACAGATTGCCGCCGATTTTGCGGCTAAAGGCGCGCAGTGGATCCACATGGTTGATTTGGATGCCGCGTTTGGCCGCGGGTCTAATGCGGAACTCGCGCACGAAATCGCCGGGAGTGTGGATATTAACATTGAGCTTTCGGGCGGTATTCGTGACGATGAGTCGCTTAACCGGGCGCTTCAGGCCGGAGCAAGACGCGTGAACCTCGGCACCGCAGCAATCGAAAACACCGAGTGGACCAAGCGCGTTATTGGGGAGTACGGCGATCGCATCGCGGTGGGATTGGACGTTCGTGGTACTACGCTTGCAACCCGCGGTTGGACCAAGCAGGGTGGTGATCTGTTCGAGATGATTGAACTTTTGGACCGCGCTGGTTGCGAGCGCTACGTGGTTACCGACGTTGCCAAGGACGGTACGCTCACTGGACCTAACATTGAGCTTTTAAAACAGGTGTGTGCACATACCGATGCGGCGGTAATCGCTTCGGGCGGCGTGTCTAAGCTGGATGACATTCGCGCGCTTTTGCCCCTTCAAGATGAGGGCGTGGAGGGCGTGATCGTTGGTAAAGCCATATATTCCGGCGCCTTCACCTTGGAACAGGCCCTGGAGGTCGCAGGTGCCTAAGCACTCATTCGAGAGCCTGCAGGCAAGGCTAAACCAGTCGGTTGACGCCAGCGAGGCCGGCCAAACCCTTCCACAAACAGCGGCTGCTTTGACGCTTCAAGATCCGGCGCAGCGCCTGGTGACCTTAGTAGAGGCTTTAGAAAATGAGCGTCTGCTTGTGCCCGCGGTAGTGGAAGGCGGAGCATGTGAGGAAGGTGAGGTCTCGGTTACGCAAACGAAGCAGGGGCCTGCTGTTGTTGCTTTTACCAGCGCTGATGCTATGAACGAGTGGGATGCGGGTGCAAGACCGGTACCCATGCCTGCTCGCCGGGTAGCTATGCTGGCGGTTGCCCAAACCTCGGGGCGCCTCGTGATTGACAAGGGCCGATCTGACATACGTATTCCGCGGCCGGCCACGGTGGCTTTGGCACACGGGGATAGATGGCTTCCTGCCTGGCAGGATGGCGAGCTGCTCGAAGAGCTTGCCGGCCGCCTTACACCACGCATTGCATTTGTAAAGCCGTTACCCAGTGCGGGTGCCACCTTGCGCCTCGCAGTTGGTATCTTGCAGGGTGCATCTAAAGAGAGTCTGACTCGTGATTTACAACAGATTGCGGCTACGCCCAGGTTGCGTCCGGCAGCAGAACTGGTGGAAATAGTACCAACCGTCGTGGCGCAGGCGTGACGGACTCCATACCGGCAGTTCGCTATTAGCGCGGCAAATTTGTTAAACTAACTGTTGATTGTTGAGCGAGAGTCTCAACCAGTAGGCGTTCAGATGAATGCCAACAGCAAGCGGAGTGATCCCACCTGGGTTCCAACCTCTTCGAGGGTAAACCTTACGGCCACCGGAACCGGGTAAATACTACGGCGGTTTAGCCGTTATTTTCGGGGTCTTCGTGTGCTGACGGCGCGAAGGCCCTCTTCGTGTCACCAGGGAACTATTGAAGGAGCAACTTATCAACGAGCCTCGTGTTAATGACCGAATCCGAGTCCCAGAGGTACGCCTCGTGGGACCTGAAGGAGAACAGGTCGGCGTCGTGCGTGTGGCTGACGCCCTCCGGTTAGCTGAAGAGGCGGGCCTTGACCTAGTTGAGGTTGCCCCGAATGCGCGTCCACCGGTTGCGAAGCTGATGGACTTTGGCAAGTACAAGTACGAACTTGCGCAAAAGGCACGTGAGTCTCGTCGAAACCAGGCAAACACGGTTTTGAAGGAAATCCGTTTCCGCCTAAAGATCGACGATCACGATTACGAGACCAAGAAGGGTCACGTTGAGCGGTTCCTGGGTGGTGGTGACAAGGTCAAGGTCATGATCATGTTCCGTGGCCGCGAGCAGTCTCGCCCGGAAATGGGTATTCGTTTGCTTGAGCGTTTGGCTGAGGATGTTGCTGAACTTGGCGTGGTCGAGTCTAAACCCCGTCAGGATGGTCGCAACATGACGATGGTTCTCGCACCAACTCGCAAGAAGTCTGAGGCAAAGAGCGAACAGCGTCGCCGTCGTGAAGCTGAGCGCCAAGCAAAGCGGGATCGCCAAGCTGAGAGATCAGCAAAGTCTGGCAGCTAGAGCCCCCGCGTTTGACTAGTAGAAAAAGGAAGAAACATGGCGAAGATGAAGACGCACTCCGGTGCGAAGAAGCGTTTCCGCGTTACGGGAAGCGGAAAGCTTATGCGTGAGAGGGCCGGTAAGCGTCACCTCCTGGAGCACAAGCCTTCTACCCGCACCCGTCGCCTATCGCGCGACCAGGTAGTTGCAAAAGCAGATGAGAAGAACGTTCGCCGCCTACTGGGTATGTAACCCGCGGTTTTAGATTTAACAGGAGACTTTCATGGCACGAGTTAAAAGGTCTGTAAACGCGCGCAAGAAGCGTCGCACTACCCTTGAGCGCGCATCCGGCTACCGCGGTCAGCGCTCCCGCCTTTACCGTAAGGCTAAGGAGCAGGTTACCCACTCAATGGTGTACTCCTACCGCGACCGTCGCGCTCGCAAGCGTGACTTCCGTCGCCTCTGGATCCAGCGCATCAACGCTGCGGTCCGTGAGAACGGTATGACGTACAACCGCTTCATCCAGGGTCTTAACCTGGCTGGCGTAGAGGTTGACCGCAAAATGCTTGCTGACCTAGCTGTTTCGGATCCGAAGGCGTTCACCGCCCTCGTTGAGACCGCGAAGGCCGCTCTTCCGGCAGACGTTAACGCTCCGAAGAACTAAACATGTCGGCTGATTTTCAGCCACGTTCCAAACGCCCGGCTTTGCTGGACAATCCGAATGCTGATCGCATTCGTAAGGTTGCAGCATTGGCCGGGCGTTCGGCACGTAGGCGTAGTGGTGAAGTTCTTGTAGAGGGGCCGCAAGCGGTGCGCGAGGCCGTGCGGTTTTGCGGCAAAGACCTGGTGGATGTCTATATTTCGCAAGAGGTGGAGCAGCGCGATCCGCAGCTTCTGCGTGACGCGTTAAAGGCAACCCGTTGGGTTCACCCGATGACGGAGCAGGTAGCCAAGGCTATGTCCCCTTCGGCGCAGGGTGTTGCCGCCGTGGTAAAGGATTTTCGCACCGATGGTCTTCCCAAGGTTGATTGGGATTTCGTTGTGATCATGGGGCAGACTCAAGATCCCGGTAATGCGGGTAACATCATTCGAGCGGCGGATGCCGCGGGGGCAGACGCCGTGATCGCATGTTCGGGAACGGTTGACGTCTCATCTCCAAAAGTTGTGCGCGCTTCGGCCGGCTCTGTTTTTCATTTGCCCTCGATCGTGAACGTTGGTTTCGATGAGGTCTCGGAGTGGGTGAAGTCCCGCAAGATGTCTTTAGTGTCCGCGGATGGACACGGTAGCGTGAACTTGTTTGATGCTCAAGATGGCATGGAATCGCTCGATCTTGCCGCGCCCGTGGCCTGGGTGTTTGGCAACGAGGCGCACGGTTTCGCTCAGCTCGATGAATCGGTTTTTGATCATTCCGTGTCAATTCCGCTGGGCGGGCACGCCGAGTCGTTGAACGTCTCGGCAGCCGCCGCGATTTGTCTGTTTGCGACCGCAAAGGCGCGCCATAGAATGCGGGTATGAGTAGCGAAGGACAGTTGATTGCGCGGATGCGCGAGGTGCTCCCCGAAGGGACGCGAACGATGCTCGGTTCAGGTGATGATTGCGCATTGGTTGAAGCGCCGGAGGGGAGTTTCCTCGTTACTACAGATGCTCTCGTGGAGGGGCAGCATTTTCGACGTGATTGGTCTACTCCTCGTGAGATTGGGGCGCGGGCTGCGGTCCAAAATCTCGCCGATATCGCAGCGTGCGGAGGCTACGCCTCAGGCCTCGTAGTCGCAATGGTTATCCCTCCTGGAAGCGATGAGGATTGGATCCTCGAGGTTGTTTCGGGCTTCGGTAGTGAGGTAGCGAAAACTGGTGCAGGAGTTATCGGAGGAGATATCACGAGCGGGAGAGATTTCACGCTGGCGGTTACTGCATTTGGTTATTGTGACCGCCTCGTGACGCGCGCACAAGCAAAGCCGGGTGATGTAATCGCTTACGCGGGCGATATTGGGGTTAGTGGTGTTGGATTGGCGTTGCTACAAAACCGTGTGGTAAACCCCGCCCTTCGCGGCGCAGAAACGCTTGGATTCTATCATTATCCGCTCTCGTTCTATCGGGTTCCTAAGGTTCCGCTCCAGGCGGGACCTGTAGCTGCTAGCGCGGGCGCAACTGCAATGATCGATGTTTCAGATGGTCTTGGTATTGACCTGTCGCGGATTGCGAAAGCATCGAAAGTTTCAATGCGATTGTCTAGGTCACTTTTGAAAAATATTGTCGATGAACACCAACCGTGGCTCGATGTTGCTTTAAAACAGCTGGACGTGGGGCAACTTAATACTTGGGAACTGGTCGAGAAGATAGGACTGTTCAACCGCGGAGAGGATCACGCGCTGCTGGCCACGTTCCCGTCGGATATAAACGTGCCGCCCCCGTTCAGGATTATCGGTGACGTGACCGGCGGGGAAGTAGGAACGGTCACGCTTGATGACGAGCCGTATCCGGTTGGTGGATGGGATCACTTGCAAAGATGATGTATTTGCTCCTGATCATCATGCAGAGCAAGTACGGTGGTCGGTTCCCGAAGTGCCAGTGCCAGTGTTTTCACGTTCACGTTTTAAGTTGAATAACCACCTAAGGTGGTTATTCAACTTAAAATCCAGTAGGGGGCTAGGAAGCTTCTCTTGGAATGGTACGCTTCCAAACTTTTGCGAAAATCTCTTCGTCGCCGTCGTAACATTTGACGTCTGATTCAGTATAGAAATTGGCGTCGTCACAAGTAATACGGGTATCGGCTTCCACCCGCGCTTGCCAGTCAAGATCTGGGCGTTCTAGCTTGATCCGCCACTGTGACTCTGTACGTGCCGTGGTGGGGTCATCCCACTGTATCCAATATCGTTCTACTGAGTCCTCGTCAAAGTGCAACCCGTCAGGATAAATGCGGGTACCGCCATATGCGGGATCCACTTGCAGTAGGGTAGTTTTTGCAACTACATCGGTGCAGATAAGCCGTTCTGGCCTGCGCGATCCGGCCAGTCCAGCTTCCGGATATTTCACGTCCAATGGCACGGGTTGCGCTGCCTCGTCGAAATGAATAGCGGCATCAAGTTTCGCGCGTTCGCTACCAGCAGCGGGGATCGGCCGGACAGGTAGCTCGATATGAGAACCGGTTAGATCGAGGGTGATCACACCCGAATCGGGTTGTGGCCAGATCCATGGCCAGTACGCGTTAGAGATTGCAATGCGCAGGACATGGCCAGCCGCAAAGTGATATCCAATTCCAGTCATCGCGAACTCCACGTCCACCCATTCATCCGTGGGCATTGGAACTGCCTTGTCACGACCTTCGCGGGAGCTAAGGTTAAGTGCTCCACGAGTTACCAGCGTTGATTCACCCGCGGGTGAAACGTCGTTCAAACGCGCGTATAGTTGCCCCCTGCTAGCTGGGGTTTTCACACGCATTTTTAACTTCGCATTTCCCAAGATCTCGAACGATTCAGTTACTTCGAAGTCGACCGTTACCGATCTGCCATCATCAGCTCGCTGGTCTACAGGTAGATCAGCTGCATTTCCAAAGGGGAAATACCGTCCTGCAGCTTGTCCCGTATCATGAGGAGAATCGACGAGAACATGACCAGCATTAGTTTTTACCGTGTTTATACTGCCTTTTTCGAAGTTGAGTGTGGTTGGCACGATGTTTGGGGACGGCCAACTGGTTTCAGCAACCCAACGTCCGGGCATTTCATCGTAGACGGACCGAGGTGGAATCGGATCTGTTATCCAAGTACGCAACAACGGCTCATTAACCACATCATTGGGCTTTTCTTTTAACCAGTGGTCCCACCAGCGTAGGGTCTCGTTTAGAAAATCTATATGCGGTCCAGGACGTAGATCACGATCGGGATACTGGTGAGACCAAGGCCCGAGTAGCCCTTTAACATTTTTGTCAAGCGCTGAAAGGTGTTCGCAAAGACGCAATACAGTGTCTCGATACGGGTCGTACCAGCCACCTACAGCCATAACAGCTGCATTTATTTGGGAGTAGTCTTCGCATACGGAGCCGTGCTCCCAGTAGGAGTCTCTTCTTTGGTGACTCAGCCACGTGTCGATGTATGGCTCCATTCGGTTTAGTCGATACTCCCACTTCTCTCGCCACTTTTCCCCCCAAACACGTTTGTCTAAGGGGCGTGACTCGAAGGCTAACATGGTGGCAGCCCATGCATGCATGTCAACACCCAGCATCGAGCCACCAAGGTAGTGCACGTCGTTGTCGTAACGATCGTCTGTCGAGCAGGTGGTGACAATTGCTTTCAACGGTTCTGGGTGCAGTGCAGCCAGCTGAAGCGAGTTGAAGCCGCCCCAGGAAATGCCAAACATCCCCACATTGCCTGTGCACCAATCCTGTTGTGCGATCCAGTTGATTACTTCAACGCCGTCGGCGTGTTCTTGAGGGCTGTACTCGTCTCCCGGTACGCCTTCGGAGTTGCCGTGGCCTCGAATATCGACTCGGATCGAAGCATAGCCATGCCCGGCGTAGAAAGGGTGCCGTTCGTAATCGCGTGGGGCTGTCCAGTCTCCGGCCCTGTATGGTAGATATTCCAAAATGGCAGGTACTGGATGATTGGTCTGTGGCATCCAACGCTTCATCCAAAGTTTTGTTCCATCAGATAAGGGGATCCACTCTTCTATCACTTCGTGTTCAAAGGGGAACTGCTCAATGTATTTCATGTTTGAGTCGCCTCCTAGACAACGTTCTTCATACGTTTACGCATCCACGGTGTTAGAGCCATAAGTAGTATTGCGTAAACCACGATGATGATTCCTTGAATACCGAAATAAAATGCGGCATTTTCGTATGTAAACAATTTAACGATTTGTGCCTGGATACCCTGCGCTAGCGCCATTGCGGCAAACCAAAGTGCCATAGTTTGAGAGGCAAATGCGCGCGGTGCGAGCTTCGTGGTTGCGGACATCCCGGAGGTCTGCAAGATCAAATCTCCAAGCCCGAGGAAAACATAGCAAGAGACCATCCAAATGCTCGACATAAGGGCGCCACGCGGGGTTAAGGTTTGACCGAGTGTGACCATTAGAAATGCGACACCACCCAGCATCGTACCCATGCCGACTTTCGAAGCCACATGAGGCTGCCGTTTGCCAAGTTTTACCCAGATCCAGGCAAGAACAGGTCCCATTATGATCTCGACGATCGCAGTTAAAGATATGTACCAGGTGGATGGGTAGGAAAAACTTCCGATCGTGTTTGAGGTTTGTTCCAGGGCCAGGAAATTCAAAGTGTTCCCTGTCTGGAAGTACGTGAGGTTGTATGCCACAAGGGCGATAAGCAACAAGGAAAAAGGCAAAAGATTGCGTTTTTCCGTAGGGGTAACAGAATCCGAACGTCCCATCCAGATAATAAAAGCAAAAGGAACTAACGCAGAAACTCCGGTCACCAGGTTCACCAGCGTTCCCAAAGTGGCATCGGTGGCGAAGAAAAAAACGAGGCCAATTACAATTGCTGTTGTGGCAGCCGCGGTGGTTTTCCAAAAATTTGCATCAAATTCGAAGGAGTTTTGGATTCGTTGTGATCTTTCCTTCCCAGCAAACGAGGAACGTCCGCGGATAAAGAAAAATATTCCGATAATCATCCCCACTGCGGCCGCTGCGAATCCGAGGTGCCAGTGGTAGGTTTGGCCAAGAAAGCCAGCAACGAGTGGGCCCAAGAAAGCGCCGATGTTGATTCCGGAATAATAGATTGAAAACCCTGCGTCGCGCCGTCTATCGCCTTGCTCGTATAGCTCTCCGACCATTGTCGAGACATTTGGCTTCAATAGGCCCGTACCGAGAATAATCAGAGCTAAACCGACCCAGGTTGCGAACTCCCGGGGGATTCCCATAAAAATGTGTCCGCTGGCAATAAGGACGGAACCCCATAGAACGGAGCGATACGTACCGACAACTCGGTCGGCTATCCAAGCACCAACGAGGGCCAACAAATAAACTAGAGCGCCGTATGCTGCTACCACAGAAGATGCGGTTTGCTGATCGTAGCCTAGTCCTCCTGAGGCTATAGCGTCGGCGAAATAGAGAGCCAAGATAGCTTGGAAACCTAAATACGAGAAACGTTCCCACAGCTCCAGATTGAAAAGTGCTGCCAATCCACGAGGATGGCCAAAAAATGACGTGTCGGCGCGAACATTTCGGTCTTGTTTGCGCGCTTCAGAAATAGACGTGGAAGGGGAGACCATCGAATTAGAGTTCTGGTCAGACATAAATATTCCTTAATTCCCATAGAGAATACGCGAGGGAGCACGCGCGAAATGACGGATTAGTGTGCCAAATATCCTCCTAATCTTGGGATCATCATTCGCCAGGATAACAAACTAGCTCGTTGCGTCAACAGCTAAGATGTTGCCGTCCTGTTAAGGAATTCAAGATGGGCAGGGCCTGGCGGTATAAAAAAATTCGCCCTCTTTCGAGGGCGAACACAGTAAGAGCGGTAGGTTATTTAGCGCGGGTAACGCGCTCGCTCTTGATGCAGGTGGTGCATACGTTGAGGCGCTTAGGGGTGCCATTAACGACTGCACGCACACGCTGAATGTTGGGGTTCCAACGACGGTTGGTTCGCACGTGGGAGTGCGAAACGCTCTTGCCGAAGCCGGGTCCCTTGCCACACACGTCGCACTTAGAAGCCACGGTTTATCTCCGATTCCTAGTAAAGTCTCATACAACTGTTCATTTCTGAACACTGCTGGGGCACGCGGATACGCGCACCTCAGGCAACCTGTTTAGACTATCGAAATGAAGGCCCCTTTGCCAACTATCGGGGCGTGTTTTTGTGTCTAGTGGACCACAGTATGGGCTTTGCTGGCAGTTAGACTCCCTCATTTAGTCCGTGTCTTATGAGACCATTTGTCTATGACCAGCCAGTATCGTTCCGCACTGAGCGGGGAAGACATTGTTCAGTTTATCGACCGTTGCGGCGAGGCACTTGATGCCCTCGCCCCATTCTTGGATGACTTGAATGCTCTGGGCGGGTCAGATTTTGATACGGGAGCTAACGCGGCTCGTTCGTTCGCCGCGGTAAAACGGCTAATGCAACGCTCTGGCGAAGAGGTAGATTCGGCGTCCACGTTCTTACAGGCACTAACGGTGTATGCACGGGCGGGGTCCGCGGGCCATGTGGGCATACTGATAACGAGCATTATTGCGGCATTGTCATCGGCTACCTCGGCAAACGAGGTAAGACCGATTGATATGCGCGCATTCCTAGCGTCTCTTCCAAACGCGCTGGAGGATGCTTTTTCAACGCCTGCCCCAGAGCTAATGGAGATGGCTACGGCGGCACGAGCGGTGGCGTTGGATACGCCGGATCCGATTGACGCGGCGCACATGATGGTTGGCCGCGCATCGATGGTGGTCCAGGATGCGCTAATAGAGGCTACTAGCGGGTGGATAAACCCGGGTGCGTGCGTGTTCGCTGTGATGATTTCGGCGCTGCATTCGGTCTACGAGAACTCTCTTGCTCCACTTGAGGTAGCGCGTGACATGATGCGTTCGCTCGCGCAGTCGACGAAGATCTCAAAACGTAGCGAGGCTCCGCATGAGGGGGCGCAGTTCTCCGTTGATTTTCACGTAGATTGCATGGCGGAGGACCTTGCGGAGTTCCGGGCGAGTCTGGATGAGCGGGGCTATCGGTATTCGATGCAGGGTAGCGCGGATCAGCTTGGAATGGGTACGTGGCGTTTCCACATTGACACATCCGACCCCGCCGCGGTTTTACCCAAGGTTGGGTGGACGCGCCATATCGTAGTTAAGGATGCCCGCTATGGGGAGTTGATTGGATATGACGAACTGGCCGTGCAAGAAGAAGAGTCGGGCGTTTTGTATCTTTCTCGCCCCACGTGGCAGCGCCCCGAAACTGTGCTCGTAATTGCTCTGTTGCGTAATGAGCATTTCTTGGAGGAGGTTGCCTCTACTGGAGCGCACGTGATTTTGAATCCGATTCGTCAGGACGCGGTTTTGATTTCTGAGCTCATGCTGTCAGCTCCCTCCCGGGTAAGCCTTGTGGTGGCAGGTGATGAGGACGCCGCTGAGGTTGCGATGCGCGCGAAAAGGCTTGCTCTAAAATCTGCCGAAGTTTTTGTGGTGAGTGATACGCCGCCTTATTCGGACGTGGCGGTAAGCGTACTTGCGGGGAAGGCAGCGCCCATATTCATGCCGCAGGTGGGGGATCGAACGGCCAATATCACTCGCGATCTGCTCGAGTCAGCAGCGAGGGCTGCGAAGGCACGCGTTGCAGTCCTAGAGGAAGTGGACCCGCAAACGGTGTCATTCTCTCTTAAGCAATTGGTTGGTTACGGGCTGGAACGAGTTGTGATGATCGCGCCTGAACCGGACATGCTTCTGCGACATTCGATTGAGATGGCGCTTGATGATCGAGGAGCCATGCAGTACGTGGAGTATGCGCGTGATAATCGCACCCAGGTGGTGTTGGTAAATCGATGAGTGCTTCCGTTCCTAGCAAGCCGCAGTTACTTGATTCGCCGTTGGATCGTCTGCTCGGGGCGCGCACGGCTACGAAGATTGCCTCCCTAGGGCTGGAGACGGCGTCAGAATTGCTCATGTTCTTCCCGCGGCGCTACGGGCATTGGGGCAAGCTAACTTCTCTCGCAGCGATTCATGAGGGAGAGGACGTGACGTTGCTCGCGCAGGTGGAGTCTGCGCAGCTGGTGCGCAACCGCAGTGGGGGAGTGCGTCTATCAGTTGAACTTACGGACGGCTACAAGAGTATCAACGCAACTTTTTTTGCCCGCCATCCGGGCGCGCTGTCGGTGCATGAGAGGATGCTTACTCCCGGGTCGTCGCATTTATTTGCGGGAAAGGTATCTTCCTATCGCGGTCGCCTGCAGTTGACCCATCCTGATTTTGAGCGGTTTGAGCAGGGTGATGCGAAGGATCGCGCGGATCGTCCGATCCCGATTTACTCGGCTAACTCGAAGTGCCCAAGCTGGCTTACGTCTAAGTCCGCGAAGATTATTGCGGCGATGTTGAAGCCCGGTGATGTCCTCGATCCGATTCCGCCAAAACTGCGCGAAGATCGCGACCTCATGACGTACGTTGAGGCGCTGAGGCAGTTACATGATCCACAATCTGATGAGGAAATTGCGCGTGCCAAACTAACCGTTAGATGGGCCGAAGCCCTCACTTTGCAAACGGCGTTGCTTCGCCGTCGTGCCCGCAGCAAAGATGCTACGGCGCCTCGCATAGAAGCGGGGGAAGCATTTGCGGCGGCAAAAGCTACGCTACCGTTCACCTTGACAGCCGGCCAGGAAGAGGTCTTGGGACAAATCCTGTCAGATATGGCGGCTGGGCATCCCATGCAAAAGTTACTGCAGGCCGATGTCGGTGCGGGTAAGACGGTGGTAGCTGGCCTTGCGATGACGGCTACCGTGGACGCGGGGTATCAGGCAGCCTTACTGGCTCCCACGGAGGTGCTTGCAGCTCAACACGCGGTGTCGCTTTCAAGAATGCTGCCCGTCCCGGTGGAGCTCCTTACGGGTTCGTCTAAGTCCAAACATCGTGGTGATGTATCTGTACTCGCATCTTCGGGCCAGCCGGCGGTTTTCGTTGGCACGCACGCGCTGATTCAGGATTCGCTCCAGTTTTCTAATCTGGGGCTTGTGGTGGTGGATGAGCAGCATCGCTTTGGGGTTGCTCAACGCGATCGACTTCGCGAAGGTGGTCAAATAGCTCCACACATGCTAACCATGACGGCTACGCCTATTCCGCGCACAATCGCAATGACGGTTTTTGGGGATCTAGATGCGATCACTATTCGCGAGCTACCGAAGGGCCGCAAAGAGGTTCAAACCTTCCTCGTTGATGCGGCGAATGACGCTTGGAACAAGCGTATGTGGGAGAGAGCCAAAGAAGAAGTTGTGGCCGGCGGCCGCGTGTTTGTGGTGGCGCCTCGAATAGATTCGGCCGATGGTGATGATTCGCAGCTGGCCAACGTGATGGATAGCCGCGAGATGCTGGCCAACCTTCCGCAGCTAGGGGGTATTGAGGTTGGTTTGCTACACGGGCGCATGAGCGCAGAAGAGAAGGCCGAGGCAATCGATCGGTTTGATGATGGAACCACCCCTATCTTGGTAACAACAACGGTTATCGAGGTAGGTGTAGATATTTCTGCCGCCTCGATGATGGTTATTTTGGATGCGCAACAGTTTGGTCTATCGCAGTTGCACCAGTTGCGAGGACGAGTTGGTCGCGGTGGTCAGCAAGCGATTTGCATGGCGCACCACCGAACGGGACTTGCCCTAGAGTCGATGAAGCGTTTGGAGGCGTTTGCTTCCACTGCGGATGGATTCGCGTTAGCGGAGACGGATTTGAGGTTGCGTAGGGAAGGTAACGTGCTGGGCGAGAGCCAGTCGGGTGTGCGCACTTCGTTGAAGGCACTGCGGGTCACGCGCGACGAGGCGATTATTGAAGCTGCTCGCAAGTACGCGGAAACGCTGTTGGAAGAAGACATGTCCCTAAGCGCCTACCCGCAGCTACTGCAGGCGGCGAACCGGATGGACCAGGCAGCTCAGTGGATGGAACGATCATGACATCGCGTAGGCTTTACGTATGACACGGATTGTTTCAGGAACGTTTGGTGGGCGCAGGCTGGAGGTGCCTGCAGCCGGTACGCGACCAACGTCTGAGCGGGTAAGAGAAGCTCTATTCTCGCGTTTAGAGAGTTGGGGAGAGGTTCGCGGAGCCAGAGTGCTGGACCTCTTTGCCGGTTCGGGTGCGCTGGGGTTTGAGGCGCTTTCGAGAGGAGCAGCCAGCGCCACGTTGGTAGATAACTCGACGGGTGCCCTAAAGGTTTTGCGCTCCAACGTGAGCAAAAACGGTTTCCCCAATGTGCGGGTGGTTCGAGCTGACGCAGCGAAGTTTGAGAGCATTCACTCTTTTAGCCTGGCATTCCTAGACCCTCCTTACGATATTGATATGGGCCTGCTACGCAACGTGCTTGAACATATAGAGAAATTCTTAGAGGAAGACGCTCTTGTAGTAGTCGAACTGTCAGCCCGCACCCCCGAACCGCAGTGGCCATCTTCGTACCAGCGTGAGTCGAGTAAGAAATGGGGCGAAACCATGGTGTGGTTCCTAACTTTTTCGCGGCAAACCGGTAGCGTGGAGGCATGATACGCGCAGTATTTCCAGGCTCCTTTGATCCGTTCACAAACGGTCACCTCGACATTGTTAAAAGGTGCGCGAACCTCTTTGACGAAGTAATCGTTGGAGTGGGAGACAACCTGTCTAAAAAGTACTGGTTTTCAATCGACGAACGCGTGGAGCTTGCTAAACAAAGCACGGCGGGGATGCCCGGTGTGCAGGTTAGAGCTCTTGACGGACTGTTGGCCAAGTGGTGCGTTGAAAATGACGTGGATGTGATCGTGAAGGGGCTTCGCTCCGCGGTTGATGCGGGGTTTGAGCTTCCCCAGGCTACGATTAACCGCGAGCTAGGCGATATTGAGACTATTCTGCTTGCTACCAACCCGGCGCTTGCTCACATTTCTTCTACGATTGTTAAGGAAGTTGCGGCTAACGGTGGTGATGTTTCGTCTATGGTTAGTGCAGGTGTGAAAGAAACATTGGATATTAAGATTCGTGGCTAAGGGGGCCAAATCATGAGCGATATTTACTCGGACGATCTGCAGGGCGCGCAGGCGGGGGAGCCTATTGACGACGTGTACGGCCCTTCCACGGTGATCGCAGCTCTTGACCAGATTGAAGATCTAGTTGAGATTGCGCGTGCACTGCCTATGAGTGCTTCGGTGCTCGTTAACAAGGCTGAGGTGCTTGACTTGTTGGAGCAAGCTCGTCAGGCACTGCCCGATGATTTGGTTGCGGCGGATGCTGTGGTTGCAGATGCGGATGCGGTTATGGGGCGCGCGGATTCAGCCGCTGAATCCACTATTAATGAGGCCAATGCCAGGGCTGATGGCATTGTTGAGGACGCTCGTAAAAAGGCTGATGATTTGGCGCAGCGTTCGCGTGAAGACGCCGAGGCAGTTCGTGAGCGTGCCGCGGCAGAGGCCGAGCGCTTGGTTACAAATGCCAAGGAGCAGGCACAGCAGATAGTCGAGCAGGCTCGCGCGGAGGCCGAGGGATTGATCGCGCAGGAGAACATCTCTGTGCAGGCTCGCGAGCGCGCTGAGGAAATCGTTAGCTCGGCGCATCAAAAGGCCATGGAACTTGCCGAAGACGCCGATCAGTACTGCGCGGATTCGTTGGAGACGCTCGCTATTGCGATTGATCGTATTGCACACCAGACTCATGCCGGTCAGGATGCAATCGAGTCTCGTCAAGAGGCCCGTCGCGCGGGGCGTTAAAATATTTTCCTGCGCGGCCTTGCAGTAGGGACGCACTAGCTAGTTGTAGATACTTTTCTTGGAGGGATTAGCGATGGCTGATCGCCAGTTTAATGGTGCGATCTTGGATATTCGCACGCTCCCCGCAGAGCCAAATCAGGAGCGTAGCTTTCACCTTGATCTCGTGGCGCCGGAGGACCTTGGCACGGTTGTGATGGAGGTGGTTCCCGGTTCTGTTGTGAGCGTGGATATTACGGTTCGTTCCCTCGTTGAAGGCGTGCTGTTTGAAGGGCGCGCTGATTCGCAGGTGCGTTCAGAGTGCGTGCGTTGCCTCGAGCCAATTGAGGGCGTGGAAACTACGGAAGTATCGCAAATGTTCTTCACTCCTGAAGCGATCGCGCGTATGCGAGAGGAGCATGGTGAAGAGGGCGTCGAAGACCTCGAGGTTTTGGGAGGCGACGAGATCGAGCTTGAACCGATCTTTAGGGATGCGATTGTAACGAGCTTCCCGTTCCAACCTCTGTGCAGGGCCGATTGCAAGGGGCTTTGCGATGTGTGTGGCAAGAAGTGGGAGGATTTGCCGAGCGACCACATGCACGAGGTGATTGATCCGCGTTTCGCTAAGCTTGCGGCGTTGCTCGAGCAAGATGAGAAGTGAGTAAACAAAAATCACGAGAGGCCAGTGGGCCGGCAGCTGATCCTCTAGCTCTCTTGGGACGCTGGCGAATTCAGCTGGATCCTGAACTTTTAATACTTGCTTTGACGCATCGTTCGTTTGCGTATGAGCAGGGCGATCTGCCGCACAATGAGCGGTTGGAGTTTCTTGGAGACTCGGTCTTATCGATCATTGTTACGGAGCATCTTTTCGTTAAGTTTCCCACGTGCACTGAAGCTCAGTTGTCGCGAATGAGGGGCGCTATAGTTTCGCAGGTGACGCTTGCCAAAGTTGGGCGAAGCATCGGCTTGGGCGATTTTATTCTGCTTGGAAAGGGCGAGAACTTAACGGGTGGGCGCGATCGTGACTCCATTCTTTGTGACACGGTCGAGGCTCTAATTGGAGCGACTTACATGTCACATGGTCTGGAGCCCACGCGAAGGGTTGTTGAGGAGCATTTGCGTCCCTTCTTGGAGGATGCGGTTGAGCTTGGCCGTTCGTCTGATTACAAGACCACGCTCCAGGAATACACGGCGCAGGCGGGCCTTGGAGAGCCCATGTATGAAACGACGAGCCGTGGCCCGGATCATGCGCGTATTTTCAGCGCGACTGTTTCGATCGGCGGCGTTGTGATGGGCGAGGGGGAAGGTACGTCGAAGAAAACCGCGAACTCGAGCGCCGCAAAGGCAGCTTATTTCCACTTGCGTGAGGACGACCCGAAAAGCGCAGAATGACTGGAGTGAACAATGCCTGAACTTCCCGAGGTAGAGACTATCCGCATGGGTTTAGCTCCCCATATCGTGGGGCAGACGGCTACGGGAGTAACCGTTTGGGGTGAGCGTACGGCACGTAACCAGCCGGGCGGGCCCGCGGCGCTAGAAGATGCTATCCGAGGCAGACGAGTGGAGGCTCTGGCGCGCCGAGGCAAGTTTTTGTGGGCTGAGTTAGATAGTGGCCGAGGCCTCGTGTTTCACCTGGGCATGTCCGGGCAGCTTCGTCTGAGTGATGGTGACCGTCCACGTTTTCGCCATGAGCATGCCAGAATCATTTTGAGTAATGGGCAGGTGCTTTCCTTCGTAGATCAGCGCACCTTCGGGCGAATTGAGGTGTGTGATTGCGTCCCCACTTTGGATGGGGCTGTAGCCGGTCAAGGCGCTACTTTGGATGCGATTCCGCAGTCTGCGGCGCATATTGCGCGTGATCCTCTGGATCCAGCCTTTGATCTTGACCAGGTAGTGCAAAAGATCCGCGCGTCAAGAAGCGCGGTTAAAAACTTGCTTTTGCATCAAGAGATAGTGTCTGGCATAGGCAATATTTATGCGGATGAGGCTCTGTTTCTAGCTGGCGTGCACGGCCAGCGAATGGGTAAGAACGTCCGTGTCTACGAGGTTCATCAGATTTTAGAAGCGGCCCGGTCTGTTATGCGCAGGTCGATTGAGGCGGGAGGCACCTCTTTCGATGAACTGTATGTGAATACGGTTGGGGAGCCAGGTTATTTCGCCCGTTATTTAGCGGTTTATGGACGTGTTGGGCAGGCTTGTATTAACTGCGGTACGCCGATCGCTAAGGTCACTATTAGTGGCCGCTCACATCATTACTGCCCCGTGTGCCAGCCTCGCTCTGGACGGCGTAACCGAGGGGTGTCCGAAGGATAACCTGTACTGAGAAACTATCGGGTTTCGCATATAATCATTTAGTGGCTATGAAGAATTCCAGTACTGACTCAAATATTCGCGTAATGGTTGTGGATGACCATGAGATTGTCCGTTACGGCATCATAGAGCTCGTCGGTCGTACCGAAGGATTTGAGGTAGTTGCGGAAGCCGGGAGCGTGCAGGATGCCATAACCAGGGCAGACTTGACCACTCCAGATGTGATGTTGGTTGATTTGCAACTACCAGATGGCACGGGCATAGACATTATGAATCACGTGCGGGAATCCCTTCCCGATACGAAATGTATAGTTCTTACGTCCTTTGATGATGATGATGCGCTTGCGGAGTCTTGTAAGGCCGGGGCCAAGGCATTCATCCTTAAGACTGTCCATGGCGCGGAAGTAAGCCGCGTTATCCGTCTCGTTCATGATGGCAAGGTACTTTTAGACGAGAAAACGATAACTCGCAAGGCCGGCGGTCAAGACGATTTAATGGCTACTTTGACACCCGCGGAGCGCCGCGTGGTGGGGCTTATCGCAAAGGGCATGTCAAATGCCGAAATTGGCGCCGAACTAGGGATTTCCGAAAAAACGGTAAAGAATCACATTACGTCGCTTCTATCTAAAATGGGGTTGAAGAGGCGCACTCAAGTGATGGCATGGGCAGCGGGGCAGCAGTCAGCTCCGTGGCGGAGCCAGTCGTAGCTCCAGGCACTGTCAGCACCGAAGTCGAGCAGCAGCGTTACGCGATCGGTAGTTCGCATTTTAGGGTGGTGCCCTTGTCGGTGCGTTTATCGATGCTCATGGTACCCCCGTGTTTTTTCACGCGCTTGTCTAGATTGGCGAGTCCCGAGTTGCGGGTCCTGTTCGGATCGATCCCAATCCCGTCGTCCTCGATTTCAATATCGATCTGCGGTTCACCTTGAGTTTTTAGGTCGATATTAACGGTCACTACGTCTGCTTGCGCGTGTCTGGCGACGTTGGAGAGGCCTTCGCGAACGAAGGCGGTAATATCGCTGGCTAGCTCATCGCCAAATAGGGATAGGGCCTGTTCTACGACTGGATCTTGCACGTCAGTTACCGCGCGGCCGTCAATATTCAGAAGGCAAGAGGGGGCGAAGCCGAGTGATCTTCTTGCCGCCGAAGTCACCTGGCAGATTCGCTCAAAGACGTTTGTGCCTTCAACATCATCCTTGAGGTTTTGCACGATTGACCGAACCTGTACAATGGAGGTGTCGATGGCATCGAGGGCTCCATCTAGGTATTGTTTGGCGTCATCTGGCGCATTGATTTTCTCAAGTTCGTTCTTAGCGGCAGTTATTTGAATGCCCGCGGCAAAAAGCTCCTGAATAGCGAAGTCATGCAGGTCAGCGCTGATTCGTTCACGTTCGTTAGCGAGTGCGGTCATCTCGATGATGTGTCGCGCCTCGAATACTTCTAGGCCGACTGCCGCTTGTAGTGAAACGCTTTCAGCAAAACGAAGGTCGGGCAGATCGAAGGGCATGGCGCCTTTTTTGCGAAGTAGCATGAGAACGCCAACTGCTTCGTTGCGGTTCATGAGGGGCGCGTATAGGGCGGGGCCGAAGTTTCGCAGGGGAGCGAGCTTAACGTTGAGAGCAGTAGCGAAGGACTCAACGATCATGCCGGCCTTCTCCGCGATTATAAACCGGGCGCGTCCTCCTTCTGGGAAGACGGCGCCCAGCAGCTCCTCGGCCAAATAGCCAATGGCAAATTCACACGCCCAAGTGCCCGCAACAGATGGGAGGATCACCAAAACGGTGTCTACTTGCAACCCACTTTTGATGGCGCTAACTACGGGCTCTAGCCCCTCATCATCTGTGGCATCGAAGAGAGCTTGGGTTACTCCTTGGCTGGTTTCTATCCACTGTTCGTCTTGACTTACGCGCCTGGAAAGTTCAGAAACTTCTACTTCAAGGCTGATCATTTTCGCAAAGTGAGTGGCGATGCGCAGGTCGTATTCGCTGTAAGGTTCAGATTTGTCAAAAACCACGAGGCGGCCAAGCAGTTGCCCGCGCTGTAGTACGGGCACGCCAACGGCTCTCTTAATGTCAAAAGTGATGCCGGCCTGGAGAAACTGTGGGCTGATCTCATTGAGAACAACGGGGGAGTTCGGGTGAATGTTCGCGGCTATGAGTCGCAAAAAGGTTTTTGCGGGGACGCCCATGTTCTCGAACCGGTCGTTATTTGAAATGAGAAGTGAGGGAGCTCCCCACACGTCTTGGATAACGAACAGTCCCTGGGGAGATTGCGTGAGGTCGCATACTTCGTGAACGAGTGCTCCGAGTGTGGCTTTGAGCTCGGGGTCGGCTTTAAGGGACGAGTTTGCACTCACCATCGCCCCGGGGGAATCCGCTTGGAAGAGATCAAACATAGCGACTTGTCCTAGTTGGAGATTTCCAGACTGCCTTCGCGTGTAAGCGCCCAGCGGTAAGCGTTGTTGCCCGCGACGAGCTCGGCATGCGTGCCGCGTGCGGATATGGTCGCTGGCTCTCCTTCATTTGCGGAAATAACCATTGCCTGCTGGGTGTGATCTAGAGGAGTTAGGCGGTGTGTCACTACCAAAACCCCCAGGTCTTGGCTTTCCCCATCTACGGTCAAAAGGTCGCGGATGAGTCTGTCGGCAGTTCGATTGTCAACGTGTTCGCCCGGCTCATCAATAAGCAGGAGGGGAGCTGGTGCGGCAAGGGCCCGTGCAAGTAGCAGACGTCGCCTTTCACCTCCAGAAACGGTGGTGCCGCCAGAGCCGAGGATAGTTTCCAGTCCTTCTGGTAGATTGGTCCTCCATTCGTGAAGGCCCGAGCGGTCAAGGAGCGCGATCGCGTCATCTTCGGTTAACGAGGGGTTAGCTACGCGCAGGTTTTCCAGTACTGAGGTTGCAAAGATGTGCGCGTCCTCAGCGGTTAGGGAGACTCGCTTACCCACTTCTGCGCGGTCGGCACCGTAGATGTCCACGCCATTTAAGGTTACGCGTCCAGCCTTTGGTTCAAGCATGCCGGCCAGAGTGAATAAAATAGTGGATTTCCCAATGCCCGACGGGCCTACGAGTGCCAGGCGAGAGCCGGATTTTAGCTCGAGGTTTATGTCGGTTGCAACAATCGGGCCGCCCGGCCATCCTACGGAGAGATTTTCCGCCTTCAACACTGGGCCTTCTGCTTTCGGAATGTCCACTCGGCTTGGCGTCTCGTCGGTGTTGAGGATTTCGTCGATGCGGGTAGCCGCGCGTGCGGAGCGGATAAGTTGAACGGCTGCAGGGCCAAGTTCTGCGGTTCCTTCGAAGGACGATAGCGGCGTGAGTACAAGCACGGCGAGTGCAACGGCGGAGACGAGGCCGGCATGCACTTCTGGTATGCCAAGCGCTATTGCTCCGGCCACGGCAAGGCCCATGGCTATTGCATCGATGGCGGCAGCGAATGCTGCGGGACGCGCGGCCTGATCTTTGGCGACGGTAAGGTCGTTTTGGGTTTTACGAATGGAGTCGCGAACGCCTTGCATTTTTCCGGATACGGCAAGTTCAGCGTAGTGGTCGGTGAGGGTCAGGGCCTCACTGGCTAGTTCGGTTCGGGCCTTTTCTTCGGCAAGCTGCGCGATTCTGGCGGACCGGGCGGTGAGGAGGGGACCAACTACACCTGATAGGAGTAGGCAGACAGCTAACACTAGCGCTACGGGAAGTGACAGGAACGCAATGCCTATCACGGTACCGATGCCTGCTACTGCGGCGATCCAAGCGGGGAGTACCGACTTTACAAGCAGGTCGCCCAAGGCGTCCACGTCGGCTCCGGTGCGCTCTAAGAGGTCACCTCGTTTCAGTTTGGTGATGGCATCGGTTTTGCGTGTGGAGAGTGTGCGGTAGACATTTTCGCGAAGGTCTGCGATGCCATAGATTGCAACGGTATGTGAAGCAAGGCGTTGCACGTAGCGCAAAACTGCTTTGGATACGCCAAAGAAGCGTACCCCTACGGTGGCCACGGTGAGAAAGAGAACTGGTGGCATTTGTGACGCGCGAGCGATGAGCCACGCAGCTGTGGCTCCCAGGCCGATGGTGGCGCCAAGCCCGAGGGCGCCGAGTAGTACGGCTAGAGCGAACTGCGCCTTGTTTACCTGCAGCATGGGCATGAGTCGCTTTAGCGCAGCGCGTTCTGGTTTGGTAATGAAGAGTCTCATCGGGTTTCCTCCAACAGTCGGGGCTGTTCGGTAAGGAAGAACTGCTCAACCGTCTTTTCCGCAAGCTGTGGGTATTCCCGAATCTCTTGTTCGGTGGCGGGGCGTGACTCGATTTGGACGATGGAGTCGGCGGCATCCACCACGGCTTTGCGGTGCGCAATGACGACAACTGTTCGTCCCATGTCGCGAAGGCGAATCATTGTGTCGATGACCTGTGATTCGGTGAGGGCGTCCAGGTGCGCGGTTGGCTCGTCGAGTATTACCCAGGGAGTTTGTTCAAGAAGGGCGCGAGTGAGGGCAAGGCGCTGGCGTTGCCCAACCGATAGTCCGATGCCTCCTTGGCCAACCGGGGTGTCCCATTTGGCCGGGAGTTTTTCCACGACTTCAAGAAACCCCGTTGCGCGCGCTGCTTCTTCAAGTTTGTCTTGTGAGACGTCAAGACCGAAGGATATGTTTTCTCGGAGAGTTCCCGGCAGTATGGCGGGTGCTTGGGGAACCCACGTATGTTGCCTCCACCACGAAGACGGATCGATTCCGGCTAGGTCCATCCCTCCCACTAATACACGTCCGCGAGTGGGTTTGAGCAGTCCTAGAAGAACCATAACGGTCGTGGTTTTCCCAGCTCCTGATGGGCCTACGAGGGCGGTAATCTTACCGGTTTGGATGGATGCGTTGAGTCCCGCGGGAGCCCATGCGCCACGTGCTGCAACATGGAGATCTTCAACCTGAACGTCGTCGCGGGCAAGGTTGGGGGCCTTCGTGCTGCCTTCAGCTTGGACGGGCTCTTCGAGAATCTCGAAGGCAGCGTTTGCCGCAGCTACACCGTCTGCTGAGTTGTGGAATTGCTTGCCAACTTCGCGCAGGGGCAGGTACACCTCGGGGGCAAGCATGATTACGATCAGTCCGGCGTATAGAGAAATGTTTCCGTAAACCAGGCGCATGCCAACCTCAACGGCAACGAGTGCGACGGAAAGGGTGGCGATGAACTCCAAGATAGCGCCGGAGAGGAATGCAACGCGAAGGGTTTGCATGGAGGTTTTCGCGTGGGTTTGTCCCAGCTGATGCACGTGTTTGTAAGGCGCTTTCTCGCGGCCGAGGGCTTTTAAGGTGGCGAGGCCGGCGATGAGGTCAAGAAGCTGGGACCCAAGCCGCTCCATGGTCTTCAGTTTTTGGTCGGAATACTCCTGGGTGAGTTTACCGACCAGGATCATGAAGATAGGGATAAGAGGGATGGTGAGTACCGCGATGAGGGCAGATAGGAAGTCATAGTAGAGCATGACGGCAAGAGCCACGGGAGTTACCGTCATCGTCATGAGTAGTTGCGGTAGATAGGACACGAAGTATGGTCCTAGGTCATCTAGGCCGCGGGTTATGAGCGTGATTGTGTCGGTGCCTTTGCGGGCTAGCCACCGGGGGCCGAGCTTGGTGACGTGGTCAAGCACCTGCTCGCGAAGTTCAATAATGGCGTCATTTGCGGCGCGGTGTGCGCGTGAGTTTAGAAGATAGACCAGGCCGGCTCGCACGGTCACGATTACCAGCAGCGTAATGACCCACGGGAAGACATCCGTAAGGGTTTTGCCTTCGGATATGACGGGGGAGATGGCCGAGGATATTGAGATCGCTTGTGCAAGTACGAGGACTGCCGTGAGCGTGCCAAAAATAGTAATGAAGATGATGTATTTTTTGGCCGCTGCAGCGTATGTCAGCAATCGTTTATCCAGGGGTTTCACGCTTACCCGTCCTGCACTTTCCTACGGATTCAAGTGGAATACACATCTTATATTAGAGATGCGGGGCTGACCGTGCATTGGTCAGCCCCGCATCTTGGTGCTTTATCTAGCCCTTGAGGAAGTTCGCTCCAACACGGATCTGCTTGGGTAGCAGACCCTGGTTCTCTGCGACGTCATCAGGCGAGACGCGCTTGCGGAATACCCAGTAGGAGTATGCCGTGTATGCGAGGACGATCGGTACCATCACGATCGCTACGGTCAACATCACGACGAGCGTCGAGTGTGAAGATGACGCTTGCGCGATGGTGAGAGAGTATGCCGGGTCGATGCTGGACTTCATCACGTTCGGTGCCATTGCAACGAAGATGAAGGAGACAGCGCCGGCAATTCCAACCGAGGACGCGAGGAACGAGCCCATCGAATTGTTGAGTGCCTTCTGCGATAGTGCGGCGGACACGATGAGGGCGATCGCGGCAACCACGAGTGGCAGCCATGCCCAGACGGATCCGGCGTAGGCGATTACTGCCCACAGTGCCCAGATCGCGGTAACGCCAGCGGCAATGATCGAAAGCTTGGAGGACAGAGCCTCCGCGCGGTCGTGCACCGGGCCAGCAGTCTTGAGCGACAGGAACTGTGCACCCTGGGAGAGGGCGAGAAGCAGAACAGCTGCGCCACCAAGGAGTGTGAACACCGTGAGGAGCGAGAAGAAACCGCCCGTCAGGTGGTGTACGGAGTGTACGAGCACATCATCGGTGATCGGGGGCGTCACGGCCTCAAGGGTCATCGGGTCTACGACCTCGATCTTCATGCCCTGTACGAGGTTTGCAAATGCAACGCCGAACAGTAGGGGAACGCCGAAACCTGCAACCGTGTGGATGGTGTCCCAAGTGGAGCGCCATTTAACGGAGTCAATCATCTTGCGCCACTCGATCGCTGCGATACGCAGGATGAGGAGCACAAGGATGAGGAACAGTGCTAGGTACATGCCGGAGAACATGGTGGCGTACCACTCTGGGAATGCTGCGAAGGTTGCGCCGCCTGCGGTGAGGAGCCAAACTTCGTTGCCGTCCCAGTGAGGGCCAATGGTCTTCACAGCTTGGGAGCGTTCTTCGTCGTTCTTAGCGACGAACGGGAGGAGGGCGCCAACGCCAAGATCGAAGCCTTCCAGAATCAGGTAGCCGGTCCAGAGGACGGCGATGAGAATGAACCAAACGATACTGAGCCAACTCATTGTTTATACCAACCTTCCTCAGTATCCGAACGACAGGTGCGTGTCGGGGGTTACTTCATTCGTCTTCGAGTAGGGCACATGCATGCCTTCGCGTACCCAGCGACGCAACAGTAGGAACCAGATGACGCCGAGCCCGCCGTATAGGAGGGTGAACAGCACCGTGGTTACCAGCACCTGTCCCGCCGGGACCGTACCCGATGCGGCGAACTCAGTGAGCTGGAGAACGCCACCAACTGGATCTTGGTTCAGCGCGCCAGCAATGTTCGGGTATACCACCCATGGCTGGCGGCCAATTTCGGTGAAGATCCAACCTGCGGATGCGCCGATGAACGGCCAAGGCAGGCAGAAGAGGGCGAAGTTAGCCATCCACTTGGAACGGGCGAGCTTATCGCCGCGGTACCAGTAGAGGATTCCTAGGCCCAGCAGCATCGAAATGAGGCCGAGCGTAACCATGATGCGGAAGGAGTAGAACACTGGCATCGATGGTGGGCGGAAGTCGTACTGCGATGCATCACCGTAGCGCGAAGTGAACGACTCGTTGGCGTTAAGCATCTCGACCATGCGGTCTTGGATGTCGCGCACGCCTTCTACTTCAGCATTGAAGGAGTTGTGCGACAGGAACGATGCGAGTCCAGGAACCGTGATGAAGCGGGTCATATCGCCAGAATCGTCGAGGGGGCATTCGCCAAAGCCCGCGACGGTGAAGGCAGCGCCTTCGGTATCCATACAGATACCTTCAGCAACAGCCATCTTCATTGGCTGGAGTTTGACCATTTCTACGCCCTGGAAGTGGCCGGTTGCTACGGTGCCAAGGCCAGCGATGATGAGTGCCCAGGCGCCGAACTTAGCGATCGGCTTCCAGATTTCGCGTGCTTCGCGTTCGCCGTGCTCACCAGCGTTTGCGGAACGTACTGTCCACCACACTGCGATACCGGCAACGAAGGTGCCAGCTACGAACAGGGAGGTGAAGAGGACGTGCGTGAATCCAAGGAATAGCACGGGGTTGGAGATGACCTTGAAGAAGCCGCCGGCTCCGTCAAGTTCTGCGCGGCCGGTGGCCGGGTTGTAGAAGGCGCCTACAGGATGCTGCATCCAAGAGTTTGCAGCGAGGATCCATACGGCTGAAAGCGTGGAGCCAATGGCTACAAGCCAGATGGCAACGAGGTGCATCCGCTTTGAGATGCGACCCCAGCCGAAGATCCATAGGCCAAGGAAGGTCGATTCCATAAAGAATGCGAGCAGTGCTTCAACTGCTAGCGGTGCGCCGAAGATGTCGCCAACGAAGCGGGAGTATTCGGACCAGTTCATGCCGAACTGGAACTCCTGTACGATGCCGGTGGCGACGCCTAGCGCGAAGTTAATAAGGAACAGTTTTCCGAAGAATCGCGTTGCCTGCAGCCAGACCTCATTACCGCTTCTGTGCCACTTGGTTTGCATGATTGCAACCAGGAGACCCAGGCCAATGGTTAGGGGTACCTGTAGGAAGTGGTAGACAGTTGTGATTGCAAACTGCCACCGCGCCAGAAACACTGCGTCGAGTGCTGCTGGGAGGACGGTCATGTTTCCGCCTTTCCGAGTTGATAGGTAAATGAGGTCGGCGACTTTCGACGACCCCTCTTAGACACCACTTTATGCATGAATACAAGGTGTGCGCGGAAGATTTATCTCCAAATCGAGATTCTATCTGACAAAGCGTGTAATAACGCGCATGTTAGACCGCTCACAAGGGTTGTTTTTGATAACGAAATGGTAAACAAAAAAATAATTAGGCAAAATTATTGTTTCCAAAAAGGTTTTTTCAATAATTGACGAGGCTGTTTTCGGTCCATGTTTGAGGTGGTGAAAATGGTGTCAAAGGACGCATTTTCGTCCTCTGTGCCGACGTATTCGTCCGATCTTCGTATATTGTGCGATAATTCCTCTTGGAGATACTTTCGCCATACCGTGAAAGTGGCGCAAGCAGGTGATGTTTTCTCCCTGTATGGCGCTTGTGTTAGCCGCTTGGGCTACACCGTTTAGGTTTCCGTCTGCGTAAGACGGCTGCTGCAGGAGCTTGGTATGAAGTCCTGCGCTAACTGGAGAAGGCTTGTGACAAAAGAAAATAATAATGAGGCTGATCGCGGCGAAAAAGGGGTCGAAACCGATCTGTTTTCGCCCGGTGTAGGCGCCCCCGTTTTCTCGGGCGCGCGCAAAGCAAATGAGGAGGTCCCGCAAGGGACAAAGGTCCCTGTGGCTGCTGCAGCGACGCTGCTGTTCCAAGCTCCGGCGATTTCTCACCCCGACACAAGCGGGAATGATGATGAGCGTCCCGCTCGTAAACAGAGGTCTCGCAGGCGCGTAGAGGAATTGGAAGAAGAGGCCACGGACTCGTCCTCATTCGATGATGACGAGAGCGTCGGTGAACAGTCACAGGACACTCGCGACGATGCGAACGAAGAGCAGGTCACTACGGTGCGCAGGCGTAGACGCAGGCGTTCTTCGACAGAAGATGATTCTTCTGAACTGTCTAACGAGGTTGAGGGCGTTAAGGGTTCAACGCGTCTAGAGGCTAAACGTCAGCGTAGGCGTGAGGGGCGTCGAGAGAACCGTCGCCGTCAAGTTGTAACTGAATCGGAGTTCTTGGCCCGGCGTGAGTCTGTGAAGCGCGAGATGATCGTGCGCGAGAAGAATGGTTTGAACCAGATCGCCGTTCTTGAAGATGGGTTGCTTGTGGAGCATTACGTTGCGCGCCGTACCCAGCAGACAATGGTGGGCAACATTTACCTCGGTCGCGTGCAGAACGTTTTGCCGTCAATGGAGGCGGCGTTCGTTGACCTTGGAAAGGGTCGTAACGCGGTTTTATATGCCGGTGAAGTGAACTGGGAGGCGCTCGGATTCCAAGGCAGGCCGCGTCGCATCGAACAGGCTTTGAAGTCGGGTGACACGGTCCTGGTGCAGGTCACGAAGGATCCGATCGGGCACAAGGGTGCCCGACTAACCTCGCAAATCACTTTGGCAGGCCGCTTCTTGGTGCTGGTGCCGGACGGGCAGATGACTGGTATTTCGCGCAAACTTCCCGAGAAGGAGCGGGCGCGCCTGAAGAAGCTACTGTCTAAGATCGTTCCGAAGGATTCGGGAGTAATCGTCCGTACTGCTGCGGAGGGGGCGACGGAAGCGCAGTTGCGCGATGATGTGAATCGCCTGCAGGCGCAGTGGGACGAGGTTGTGCAGAAGCAGAAGAAGGGGCAGAAAGCTCCGGTGATGCTGCGATCAGAGCCAGAGCTCGCTGTTCGCGTGGTTCGCGATGTCTTCAACGAGGATTTTTCTTCGCTAACGGTGCAGGGATCGGGTACGTGGAAGACCATCAGCGAGTACGTGTCAAAGCTGTCACCGGACCTGAAAGATCGTTTGATTCACTGGACCAAACGCGAGGACGTGTTCCACTCGCATCGCGTTGATGAGCAGCTTGCGAAGGGAATGGATAATAAGGTCTGGCTTCCCTCGGGTGGTTCCTTGATTATTGACCGCACGGAGGCAATGACCGTCATCGATGTGAACACGGGCAAGTTTATTGGCTCAGGTGGCACTCTTGAAGAAACGGTCACCATGAACAACCTGGAGGCTGCTGAAGAGATTGTTCGGCAGCTGCGGCTTCGCGATATTGGCGGAATCATCGTCATTGACTTTGTTGACATGGTGCTCGAGTCTAACCGCGACCTCGTGCTACGCAGGCTGGTGGAGTGCTTGGGACGTGATCGTACCCGTCATCAGGTTACGGAGATTACGGCTCTAGGCCTTGTACAAATGACTCGAAAGCGGGTTGGTGAAGGGTTAGTTGAAGCCTTCTCTACCCCGTGTGAGTGCTGTGAGGGCAGGGGCTTCATCGTTCATTCCAGTCCGGTGGAAAAAGATAAGTCTGGACACGCTATCCCGCCTAAGAAGCAGAATTCGGAACCGGCAAGCGAGCCGGAATCCGATGAAAAGCATGAAGAAGTGAAGGCAGCGCTTTCAGCAATCGCTGCCTCGGCTGCTTCGAAGCATCACGAAGATGAGGGAGAAAAACAGAGCAACTCGAAAAACTCTGATCGCAAGCGAGGGCAAAGAAATCGCAAGCAGCGCGATGACAAGAATTCGGCTAGCGACTCCACAGAGCCTCGTGAAGGTGAAGCTGGCGAGGTAAATGTTTTATCTGAGCAAGATAACGGCGATGACGCGGCTAGCTCGAAGAAGTCTGGAAGAGGAGCGGGTCACAAGCGTGATTCGAAGCAGTCGAGAGAGAAGAAGGATGGCGCCAAGACAGCGAACCACGGTGTGGCTACGGACGAGACTCAGCCGGAAGGCAAGCGCCCCAGGAAGGCGTCCTCGAGCAGTCAGCGGAAGCAGTTGTCTTCGGCGCCTCGAGCCGCAAAGCTTTTAGAGGAACCGGATCATTCGGGTGGAGGCGCGGTTGTACCCCGCAAACGAGCACGGCGAGCGGTCACCATGGAGGTTGGACACCCCAAGGTGAAGCTAGATCTGCCCGAACCGGTGAAAACTGAAAAGATTGGAAGGCCCGCGGCTGTGAGCCTCGATGACATTCAGTTACCTGACGCTTCTTCCCGTCCTGCTAAAAAGGCTAGGCGAGCGGTAATGTCGCAACCTAATGCCGGTGGGGAAGAGAATAAGTAAACTCAAGGCGACACGCGCGCGGCTCCGGTGGTGAATCCCACACGCCTACAAGTGGCAAAACGAGCAAATTCGTTTGATTGCTACGCGCGTTTCAAGTAGTCTTGATCGTCGGTGCGTTTCTTTGAACGCATAATTAATTCGTAATCTATTAAGAGATGAGCAGCAACGTGGTCTACGCGATCGTCAAGGCCGGCGGCCGACAGGAGAAGGTGTCCGTCGGTGATGTCGTCGTCGTCGACAAGTTGGCAGGAGAACCCGGCGATACTGTCGAACTCCAGCCCCTAATGGTGGTCGACGGTGACAAGGTAACCTCGGACGTGTCGAAGCTCGGCAAGGTTAAGGTAACCGCTGAAATCGTTGAACCCGCCAAGGGTCCGAAGATTTCTATTATCAAGTTCAAGAACAAGACTGGCTACCGCAAGCGCCAAGGTCATCGTCAACCCCTGACGAAGATCAAGGTAACTGGCATCAAGTAGTTAGTGTTCCTAAACTCGTTTTAGGACTGACAGAAAGAAGCTGAAAGATGGCAAGTAAGAAGGGACTCGGTTCTTCCAAGAACGGTCGCGACTCTAATGCCCAGCGTCTCGGCATCAAGCGCTTCGGAGGCCAGTTTGTACAGGCCGGCGAGATTCTAGTTCGTCAGCGCGGGACTCGTTACCACGCTGGTGAGAACGTAGGTCGCGGCAAGGATGACACGCTTTTCGCACTCGTTGCAGGCGATGTTGAGTTCGCGAACAAGCGCAATCGTCGCGTCGTTAACGTGGTTGAGGCAGTATCTGCCTAACTAGTCTTAACGCTTTGAGGGTGATTGGGGTTTCCCATCACCCTCAAAATTTTATTATCTGAATTTGTAAAAGCTTGCCGCGTAGGGAGTAGCTATGGCGTCTTTTGTTGACAGGGTGACTTTGTACGTTACCGGTGGCAATGGTGGTCACGGCGCCGCATCGATTCGCCGTGAGAAGTACAAGCCACTCGGCGGCCCCGACGGGGGTAATGGCGGCGATGGTGGAAACGTGATTCTTGAGGTGTCGGATCAAACTACGTCTCTGCTTGACTACCACCATCTTCCACACCGCAAGGCTGAGAATGGCACTCCTGGTCTTGGTGGAGACGGTGAGGGCCGAAACGGTGAGGACGTAGTACTTCCGGTTCCAGTGGGTACAGTGGTTAAGGATGCGGATGGGTCCCTCATCGCTGACCTGACCGAGGTGGGGACACGCGTGGTCATCGCTGAGGGTGGTAGAGGAGGCCTTGGCAACGCGGCATTGGCTTCTCGTAAACGCAAGGCTCCGGGTTTTGCGTTGAAGGGTGAGCCGGGCGAGGAACGCACGGTCATTCTGGAACTGAAGTCGGTTGCTGACGTTGCGCTGGTTGGTTTCCCATCCGCGGGTAAATCTTCGCTTATCGCCGCCATGTCGGCTGCCCGTCCGAAGATTGCGGATTACCCGTTTACAACACTGGTTCCTAATCTGGGGGTTGTGCAGGCGGGCGAGATTCGCTACACCATTGCGGATGTGCCGGGCCTGATTCCAGGAGCTTCGGAGGGTAAGGGACTTGGTCTCGAGTTTTTGCGTCATATTGAACGCTCGTCTGTGATTGTGCACGTTTTGGACGCGGCAACGTTTGAGCCTGAGCGCGATCCGGTTTCGGACCTCAAGACGATTGAAGAGGAGCTAGCTCAGTATCGTTCCGATTTGGGCGAGTTGGAAGGCTATGTGCCTTTGGGGGAGCGTCCGCGCGCGATTGTGGTGAATAAGATCGACATCCCCGATGGCCGCGATATGGCACATATGCAAAGCGAGGAGCTACATGCGTTTGGCTGGCCGGTTTTTGAGGTTTCTGCGGTAACGCACGAGGGGTTGAAGGAGCTGTCTTTCGCGCTTGCGAAGATGGTGCAGGATCATCGTGACTCGATGCCCGAGATCGAGCCTGCACCCACGGTATTGCGTCCGCAGGCGATTGGCGGACGTGAACGTGATGAGGTCATTACGGTTCGCAAGGTCTCTCACGCTGGGCAGGACTTGTTCCAGGTTCGAGGCCGCAGGCCGGAGCGTTGGATTTTGCAGACTGATTTCGCAAATGATGAGGCGGTTGGCTACCTGGCAGATCGTTTGAGTTTGGCGGGAGTGGAAGACCTCTTGGCACAGGCTGGTGCATTGCCGGGTGATCCCGTGGTGATTGGATCCATTGAGGATGGTGTCATTTTCGATTGGGAGCCGACCATGGAGACAGGTGCTGAGTTGCTTGGCCCGCGCGGTTCAGACATGCGATTTGAGGGTGGCGAGCGCCTGACCAGGCGCGAACGCAAGGCGCGTTTCCACGAGCGTATGGATGCGAAGCAGGCGGCTCGCGACGAGCTTTGGATGGACCGTGAAGCCGGAGTTTGGACCGATCCGGACGAGTAATGCTTATACGCTTTCGACATCCTTTCAAACCCGTAGGATAGGGAAGTAGTTAGCGGCCGGTATTTGGATTGAATGTGAGGCACGTGAAGGGCGAGGTATTGAATCATAGGCCGTCCATTGGGGTGATGGGCGGTACGTTTGACCCGATCCACCATGGGCACCTCGTTGCGGCTTCAGAAGTAATGGACGTGTTCAATCTGGATCAGGTGGTTTTCGTTCCCACTCAGATGCAACCGTTCAAGGAGGGCCGCAGGGTTACGTCTGCGGAGCATCGCTATTTGATGACGGTGATTGCAACGGCCTCGAATAATCGCTTCACGGTTTCACGCGTTGATATTGACCGCGGGGGCACCACGTACACGATTGATACGTTGAGCGATATTCATGCAATGAGGCCGGATGCTGACCTCTTCTTTATTACCGGCGCGGATGCGCTGGAACAGATCCTCACGTGGAAGGATTCAGACAAGCTTTTTGAGATGGCACATTTTATTGGCGTGACAAGGCCGGGCCACGAGCTGAACGCGAAGGGGCTTCCTCCGGCGTCAGTGTCTTTGCTGGAGGTGCCCGCGATGGCAATTTCGTCTACGGATTGTCGCGCGCGCGTGAAGGCTGGCAAGCCGGTGTGGTATTTGGTGCCGGACGGGGTTGTGCAGTACATAGATAAGTACGGTCTGTATAGGCAGTAGTGGTTTTTGAGGCCGGAAGGTGGATTTTGGAACTTAGTGATTCTACGAGGCAGTACCTGCAGGTTGCGGTTAAGGCTGCGCAAGATAAGTTGGGCGTTAACCCGGTTGCGATTCTAGTAGGCGAGCGCACTCCATTTACAGACGTATTCTTGGTCGTTTCTGCGTCGAGTGGTCGCCAGGTGCAGGCTATTGCAAATGAGGTCACCGATAAGGTGCTGGAGGCCGGAGGCAGGCGTCCGCGCGTGGAGAGCGGCGAGGAGCTTTCTTGGATTCTGATGGATTTCGGCGATTTCGTGGTTCACGTTCAGTTGGATGAGCAACGCGAGTTTTACGCGTTGGAGCGTTTGTGGGCAGATTGCCCGATTCTTGAGCTTTGAGGAGTTGAGTGGCTTATGAGTGACGCATCCCTTGTTAAGTCTCGTGTGATTTTTGTACGCCATGGCCAGACGGACTTCAATATCGGAGGTCGCGTTCAGGGCGTGATTGATATTGAGCTAAATGAGGTGGGACGAGCACAGGCCGCCGAGATGGGGCCTATAGTGGCAACATTTCAACCAGATGCGATTATTTCATCTGACTTGTCACGCGCGATGGATACGGCCCATGAAATCTCGAGGCATTCGGGCTTGGAAGTGGTTGCGGATCCGCGGATTCGTGAACGCAACTTTGGTGCTTTTGAGGGATTGAGCCGCGATGAGATGCTGGCTGAGCATCCGCAGTGGTATCGCGAGTGGCGCTCAACGGGTGATTGCGCAGGAGCACAGATCGAGTCTCGTGAGGATGTGGGGCAGCGCTTCGCCGAGGTAGTTGTGGAAGTTGTTAACGCTGCCCCCGGCACGTACGTGTTTGTATCGCACGGGTCGGCTATTACGCAGGGGATTACCCATCTGCTCGGGATTGCGCCGGGTTCTTGGTCTGGTCTGCGCGGCCTGGACAACTGTCACTGGTCGATTCTGGAGCAAGCTGATAGGTCCCCGTACTGGCGTTTGGTAGGGCACAACATAGGGGCGTGACAGCCGCTCGTCGGTAGTGGCCTGCGCGTGAGCGGTCGCACAGGTGCCGGTTTGGCTAGGGCAGAGTTGTTCTGTATAGTTATTACTTGTTTAAGGGGCTATGGCGCAGTTGGTAGCGCGCTTCCATGGCATGGAAGAGGTCAGGGGTTCGAATCCCCTTAGCTCCACCAAATTTCATAAACTATCATCTCACGGCAGGGCGTTCCCGGTCGTGAGATTTTGGTTTTAAGGCCATTCTGCGCGTATTGCTGCGGGCGATAGCCAGGTACCTGCCAAGGTCTGCTAGAAAAAGACTCGCGTGGTTCACTCGGGCACGATCTGGCGTAGCTTCTTTAGCGCCGTGGTTAGTTTTTCGCGACTTCCTGCGCCCAGGCCAACAACTATTCCAGGCGTGCCAGCTCGCCCCGACCAGTATTTGCCCAGTGATTCTACAGCTAGTCCGGCCTCGTGAGCGTCAACCAAAACTTGCTCTTCGACGCTGCTGGGAAGCTCGATGATGGCTCCCAGGCTTCCATCCATGGTGCGGCCCTCTGGGAAAATCCGCTCAAAAACGCCTCGGCGATATTTGTATTCGCGGCGCATGCGAGCGGTATGCAGGCGCAGACCGTCAGCGGCGAGGAAGTTGGCAAGCGCATCTTGTGCGATTCCACAAACGGGGGTGAGGCGGGACGCGATGCCCTCTCGCAGCGCTTCAGGCACGATGGTGTATCCCAGCCCCAACGCGGGAGTGAGTGTCTTCGCAAAAGAGCCAAGCAAGACCGTGCCAGCAGGATCCAGCGCCACGAGGGCGGGGTGAGTGGCGCGTAGCTCAGAGTCGTAGTCGTCCTCGATGAGGAATGCGCCTGGGGTGGCGCGGCGCCACTCCACTAGCTCGCGCCGCTTTCTGGCCGACATTTGCAGGCCATATGGAAATTGGTGGTTAGGCGTAACGAGAACGGCATCAGGGGACAGATCGCGCAACGCTGTAGAAAAGAAGCTTTCATCACTGTTTGGCAGAAAAGTGGTTTCCCAGCTGATCGAAGCCAGCACTGCGCGAAGAGAGCCAAACCCCGGATTCTCTACGGCGAGGCGGTTGCTTCGGGATGGTTCATGCAAACTTGCTTTGCGCAACCCTAACGGAGAGCCATAGTTAGAACGACGCATGGCTGCGAGCGTGGCGAGTGTGGCGCGTAGCCCATCACGGGCGCCGGCGGTGATGAGTATGGATTGAGGGTCGATGGACACAGCCCGCGTGAGCCGGAAATGCTCGGCAAGTAGGTAACGCAGGCGGTCCGAACCCGGGCTTGGGTACGCATGCGGCTCAGCAACGGCCATGCGCCAGGCTCCGCGCCAAGCGGAAGTAGTGATAGCCTCCAAAGGAGCGCCGGGCCGAAGCAAACTCGGGGCCGGCACAACCGGCGTAGCACCGGGCTTAGATAATCGCGAATGCCTCGTCCGCACAGTGATCGCAAGGTCCGGGTGAATGCGACTGCCCGAACGCGTTGATAGCAAGATGCCCTCGCCCGAAAGTTGCTCGTACGCACTAACAACCGACCCTCGCGACACCCCGAGTTCGTCAGCTAACGCGCGCGTCGAGGGAAGTCGGTCACCTGGTGTGAGCGAGCCGTCTTCCAAGCGTTTACGAATATCTGCAACGATAGAAGCAGGAATTGATGGCACGCAATCCTCCGACGCATTCGCAGGTGGTCTAAAAAAGTATTTCAAAACTGGTATTAATAATAGTCCACAGGTGGGCGAGAATAGGAACTATGAGTTACATGATTGAACCTGAAAAGCTCGTGCTCGCTGACGGCCTTAAGGGCGGCGTCATTATGGACGTCGTAACCGCCGAACAGGCCAAGATCGCTGAAGAAGCTGGTGCCGTAGCCGTGATGGCGCTTGAACGTGTTCCCGCAGACATTCGTGCTGAAGGCGGTGTTGCGCGTATGTCAGACCCTGATCTTATCGAGGGGATTATGAATGCCGTGTCGATTCCCGTCATGGCTAAAGCGCGCATCGGCCATTTCGTGGAAGCGCAAGTGCTTCAAGCACTCGGCATTGATTGGGTGGATGAGTCCGAGGTGCTTTCGCCAGCCGACTACGTGAACCACATCAGCAAGCGAGAATACTCCGTTCCTTTCGTGTGCGGCGCAACGAACCTTGGTGAAGCCTTGCGTCGTATCAATGAGGGCGCTGCGATGATCCGTTCAAAGGGTGAGGCCGGCACCGGTGATGTTTCAGAGGCCACCAAGCACATTCGGAAGATCAAGAAAGAGATCGCGGCGCTGGTGAATCTCACCGAGGATGAGCTGTACGTGGCGGCCAAGGAACTTGCTGCTCCATATGACCTAGTGGCTCAGGTGGCTCGCGAGGGTAAGCTTCCCGTTCCACTTTTCGTGGCAGGTGGCGTGGCTACTCCGGCAGATGCTGCGATGATGATGCAGCTGGGCGCTGATGGTGTGTTTGTGGGCTCGGGCATTTTTAAGTCTGGTGATCCGAAGGCGCGGGCCGCAGCTATTGTCAAGGCCACCGCCTCCTACGATGACCCGAAGGTTATTGCCGATGTCTCGCGCGGTTTGGGTGAGGCCATGGTTGGGATCAATGTGGCTGACTTGCCGGCGCCGCACCGTCTTGCCGAGCGCGGTTGGTAACGCGATAGGCGTGATTGCTAAAACTTGATTGCCCATTGTTGAGGGTTGAGTAGCGTGGGGACTGGTTCGTAATCGAACTGGTCCCCACGCTTTTTGCTCTGACTATTTAACGGATGTGGGGCCGCGCCCTCCAAGGGTGTGTGAGTAGTTTCATGGCAGCGTTGCCCACGTGGTGGACTGATTTTGTCTGGCTGCTGGAGCCACCATAGGTTTTTTATATGTCCACAACCGTACACTCACCGCTGGCTTTAGGAGCCCGAGACGTCCTTCCCGTAGCCCTGGGTTATGTTCCTCTGGGTATGGGAATGGGGATGACGCTTACGGGTGCGGGCTTGGACTGGTGGTGGGCGCCCATCTTCTCGTTGTTCATGTATGCCGGTTCGATGCAATACCTCATCGTGCCCATGATCGTGGCACGCGAGCCGCTCGCAGCGATCGCGCTTGCTACTCTTCTCATTCAGTTTCGGCACGTCTTTTACGGGATTAGCTTCCCGCTTGATCTCGTGAAGAACAAGGTGGCGAAAGTCTACTCGATCCACGCGCTCACCGACGAGGTCTATGCGGTCATCGCTTCGAAACCAAAGTCTGAGCTAACGGGGGAGAGGGTGCTGTGGACGCAGATTTTCGCGCACGCTACTTGGACTTTAGGGTGTACGCTCGGCGCTCTAATTGGGCTTGCTGTTCCGATTGACGGGCGCATTCTTAACTTCGTGCTGACGTCGCTTTTCATCGTGCTGATGTTGGAGGCATACCTCGCGAACCGGGCGCGCTTTGATCTTGCGCTTGCCGCAGCGATCGGTGTGGGCATGCTAGTGCTACCAGACTCGATTTATCTGCCCGTTTCTTTGGCCGCGCTTACAGCTGCTTTGCTCATTGCCTCGCGTTTACATCCGGTTATCCCCGCGTTAGGCAGAGCCAGAAGGGATGGTATGCCATGACTGGATACATCGTCGGCGTTGTCGCCACCGTCTTTGTCATAACGTTTTCGCTACGCGCGGCGCCATTCGTGTTCTTATCTCGCGTGCGTGATTCCGAAACGCTTGCGTACCTTGGTGCAGCCATGCCGGCAGGGGTCATGCTTGTCCTGGTGATTTTCACTCTTCAAGGAACCTCGTTCTCCAGTGTGGAATCCTGGATGCCGCCAACCGCAGGGGTAATCGCCACGCTTGCTGTGCACCTGGCTTTCCGCAAGGTGCTGTGGTCTCTGCTGGCAGGCACGGGAGCCTTCGCAATTGTTCTTGCGCTGGTTGGCTAGAGGTCACCCGAGAGGGGCAAAATTAACGAAAAAGGAGCGAGGCGTGTAGCGACACCAACTTGCAAAATGCGGCGTCTCATGTCACGTGTCCCGAGGAAATAGGTCGAGTGTTGTATCTTGGTTGCAACAGAATCTACCAGGGGGGGGGGAGGCTTCTTATGAGCTATCCAGAAAACAACAACCAGAGTCAGGTTCCCGGCGCTGGCGATAACTCCTACAATAACCAGTACCAGGCTCCATCTCCTTCGTATTCACAGCAGCCTGGAGGCCAGTATTCGGGCCAGCAAAACTATGGATCGTATTCGGGCATGTACGCCGATCCGTACGAGGCTGCTGGGTACAAGCGCGTGAACAAGCACCTCTTCGTTTGGCTTGGAGCATTCCTCCTGGGCGGATTTGGCGTTGACCGCTTTATGCGTGGACAGGTGGGGCTCGGCCTAGCCAAGTTCTTCTGCAACTGGCTGACGCTTGGCATTTGGGGCCTGGTGGACTGGATTATTGCCGCAGTCAAGGCCTATGGGGAAGCGTTCGGCGCCTCCGAAGAGATCGTTTTTGATCCCACGGGGGCGTACATCCGCTAACAGAAACCTCAAAAGACGGGGGCGTGCAGCTGGCGCGCCACCGTCTTTTACGCGTTATATTGGCTGTATGAACACATCTTTGCCTTCAATGCCGTACAACCGTTTAGGATCCTCGGGCCTACAGGTTTCCCAGTTCAGCTTCGGCTCCTGGGTTACGTTTGGAAGTCAAGTAGACACGGGTATTGCCAAAGAACAGCTTCAGATCGCCGCAGAAGCCGGCGTAAACTTCTTCGACAACGCGGAATCCTATGCGTTGGGTAAATCTGAAGAAATCATGGGCCAGGCTATCCGCGAGCTCGGTTGGAAGCGCCACGAGTACATCATCTCTACAAAGCTGTTCTGGGGAATCCACGACATGGTGAACATGAAGAACACGCTTAACCGTAAGTACTTGATGCAGGCAATCGATGGCTCCTTAGAGCGTCTTGGTTTGGACTATGTGGACCTCGTTTACGCACACAGGCCCGATCCGAACACGCCCATTGAAGAAACTGTGTACGCATTTTCAGACATGATCAGCCAGGGCAAGGCCCTCTACTGGGGCACTTCTGAATGGTCTGCCGATGAGATTCGCGCGGCCTACGAAATTGCTGACCGCAGGAACTTGCGTAAACCCGTCATGGAGCAGCCGCAATACAACCTGGTCCATAGGCACAAGGTGGAAAGCGAGTTTGCCCGCCTATATGAGGATATCGGCCTGGGCCTAACTACCTGGAGCCCGCTCGCCTCAGGAATTTTGACCGGTAAGTACCTTGACGGTGTTCCCGAAGGGTCACGAGCCACGTTGAAGGGGCGCGAATCGATCGCAGAGGAGGCCCGCAAGCATGAAAAGGGTGTTCGCGCTCTGGTAGCTATGGCGAAGGAACTTGAGGTTTCTCCAGCGCAACTTGCACTGGCCTGGGTTGCCGCTAACCCGCATGTTTCGACGGTTATCCTTGGAGCCTCGTCCGCGAAACAGCTTGCGGAAAACCTTGGTGCACTAACGGCTCTGGAGCGTCTCACCCCAGAGCTCAAGAGCAAACTAGACCATCTTTTCGCATAAACGCAGTGGCAACTGTAGCGGCCGTGATCCACATAGTTCACGGCCGCTACTAATTGGTGCGATCACCTACCCGCTAAAGTTAGGCGGTTTAGGCGGCAATGGCCTATTTGGCTTGCCTCCTAGCGATGAGAATCCCGCCACCAGCTATTAGGAGGGCAATAGCAATCGGGGTCAGAATAAGTAGGTCCGTGCCAGTCTTCGGTAATTGCGGGCGGCCTGGAAGTGAAGGTTCCGTGCTTGTGGGTGGCACGGGGCTCATTACTGTTGTGCTCGGCTCGGTACCACCAGGTTCGGTAGTTGGCTGGGTAGTTGGCTGAGTGGTCGGCTCCGTCGGGATGAACCTGTTGGTTATTTTGAAACCATCGGTTTGGTTCCCGGAGATAGAAGACTCGAAAGAGCCGGTATTGTCTTCGATAACGCTGTAGACGTTCGCTTCAAACTGCCCTGTTTCACCATCCCATTTTTTGTAGGGTTGCAGATTAGTGAATTGCCCCTTCCAGCGGTTGGCTTCATTGAGCGTGATCGTTTGATCAGTTCGTTCTCCATTTTGAAGCAGCCGAATTGTCACTGATTTAGGACGATCGGTGACCTCTCCGCCTTCCCAAAACTTCTCCACTGGAATAGAAATAAAATCCAACTCATTCTTTACGATGAAGGTCTTTTCCTTATCCGGATCAACAGCAACCGATGAACTGAAACCATTCTTCAGTATGTCGGAGTCCAATTCTTTCACCGAGTAGATTATGCTACGTCCCTTATTTACAGTAGGGAGATCTCGGAAGGTATAACTCCAGTTATTATCGCTATCCAAAACGACTGGTTTTGCGACGGGGAACGTCTCGGCCTCGTCAGCGAAGTTAGCTTCGAGTTGCACGGTCACTGGAACCTTTAGGTCTTCGGAGAGTTCCTGGCCCGTGGTGTAAGTCCATTCCTTTCGCACACTAATCTCAGTGGACTCGGGAGTACCGAACGTAACATTCCCATTGGAACCAATGCCGCTGCCACGAGGCGCCTTATTTCCGGTGATGATCAAGCTGGCCCAAGCCCTCGCGCGTAGCTTCGCTTCATCCGAAGCTACATTCTTGAGCCCTGCGTTGGACAGAGTGCTTTGATACTCGGCGTTTTCGCCAGCCTCCGCATTTGGGGAATCATCTGCAAGGTTCTGGAAAATCTGCTCTTTTTCGCGATTCTCGTCATCGAAGCGGGTCTTATTTACACCGCCATCCTTGTAATACGCCGAGTCGCCGCCGCCAAGCATATTCTTATCCAGAATGAGTTTTGCCGGGTTGGATTGGCCGTAATTATCGTGCGCGATATCGTCGCCGTAATAGTTGCTAATCTCGTCTGAGTTTCGCGGAGCCGTATTGTCAAAAATTGCGCCACCATCGGTCACATGCATAGTCAGTGAACCGGTAGGGCACAGCCAAATTCCTCCGCCCTTGCCTCTGTCGTACTTGGTTGCATCTGAAAATCCGTTTTGAGTTACTAACGCGTTTTGAAGATGGGCGGAATATGACTCGGTTGCAACGTACAGACCGCCGCCTTGACTATCTGCTGTATTGTTCGAAATCTCGCCGCCAAGTAGCCACACTCCATTGGACACGGTGTTCACGCCGCCACCGGTATTTGCTGCCCAGTTGTTGCTAATAGTTCCACCCCGCATGGTGAAACTAGCCGGGGAGATCTCGGTCCACTCTTCGGTGGTGAAACCGTTCCCCTTACCTTCAGCTGGGACCTCCTCGAAGGGATTGTCTCCAGCTTTAACGTAGAGGTCCATAGCATTGACGCCGCCTCCGTAGGCAGCTTTGTTATAGCTTATCTGGCCGGCGTTCATGGTTACGGCCCCGTTGCCGAAAACATTTATGCCACCGCCGCCAAACTGGGCGTAACCTTTGGAAATCTCGCCGCCATTAATCTCAACGATGGAACGTTTAGTTTCATAACCTTCTGTGTTTGCACCGGAGAGCCAGCTGTAAATCCCGATGTTGCCTGCCCAACCGTGGTTGCCAGTAATAGTTCCGCCATTGATAGTCAGATGGGAGCCTCCGAATAGGCCAATGCCGCCAGTTTCTCCGTAGGCGCCTTCATCCGTCATTGCGCGGCCCTTCGAGATTTCGCCGCCGTTCATGACCATGGTTGCGCCGTCGCTCAGCGCCACGTTTGCGGCACCTTCTTGAGTAGTACTAGGGGAACCTAACAGACGCTGGTTATCGGTAACTTTACCTTCATTGAGAACGAACTTCGCATTCGGCCCCGTGACGGTAATAGCAGCTTCTTTTTTCTTAGAGAGGCCCCTAGCTCCCTCGACGCGGCCGTGGTTCATAATGAGCTCGCCCTTGACTTCAATCGCGGGAGAATTTGCTTTTACCCATTCTCCGCGAGCCCCAACAGATAGAGTACCGATCCCAGACTCGTTCTTATCAAGAGTTAGCTTTGCCCCCTCTTCGACTTCAATCAGGGTGCCAGCAAAACCGTTTTCGCGCAGGAGGCGAGTGTCATTCACGTAATTGGGGTCTGTAGTAGGGGCATTCACAATCGTTATGTCTGCACCGGCCGGAATGACTAACGTTTCGTCAATATCCGTGTCGAGAAGACCCAGCACTATCTTGGTCGGGTCGCTACCGGCGTTGGTAATGAACTCTTGGAGTTCTTCACGTGAACACTGGAACACGCATTCAACGGTTTCTGGTTCGCCACTACCCTGAGCGGACTCGTCTTCAGCAAGGGCAGTAGTCGCTGGAATGCCTAGCATCACCGCGAACACCGTTGAAAGAGCAATGAATACAGATCGGACTCGTGGGAGACGCATTTTGAAAACACCCGCTAAAACAGATCGTGCTAAGAGAAACTTTGACTATGATCCACGATCACGATGCTATCAGGCTGAAACAGCCGTTTGGGTGGGGTCGAAGAACGCCTGTCGGTACCACTCTTAGTTGCGGCTTTTGCCCAGGGCCTTCAGGCCGTGGTGGGCGCCAACCAGGAGGGATCCTAGGATTGCGCCCACCAGCAAAGAGGCAAGCGTTTCGATAGTCCAACTCAAAAAGCCAGCTCCGGCGCCGAAGCTCGCGCCCAGGTGGGCGAGGTTCTCAATGATTTGATGCGGCGCAGTCCACCCCAAATCCGCGGCGGAAACGACCACGATGTGCCCACCAACCCAAAGCATCGCGAGCGTGCCAATCACCCCAATAGTGGCCAATACGCGCGGCATTGCGTTAAAAAGCAGTTTGCCAATTCGTTGCGAGGACGCCTTCTCTCGCTTCATCAAGGCAACGCCAACGTCGTCGATTTTCACCAAAACGGCAACCATTCCATAGACCACAAAGGTGATAAGAAAGCCGACAGCTATCAAGATTATGGAGCGTGCAACGAATCCCTCGGACGCCACTTCGTTGAGCGCGATGATCATAATCTCTGCCGACAAGATCAGGTCCGTTCTAACCGCGCTCTTCACAATCTGTTCTTCACCGGATGGTCCTGCAACGATGAGAGGATCGTCATGCCCGCCCCCGCGCAACTTCTCCCAAACTTTTTCCATTCCCTCAAAGGCTAAGAAAGAGCCTCCCGCAATCAGAAGAATGGGTAGTACCCACGGCGCAAACTGACTGAGCACTAACGCGGCAGGCAAGATAATTAGTAGCTTGTTCGTCAAAGATCCACGAGCAATCCGCTTGATAATGGGAAGCTCGCGTTCAGGTTTAAGGCCTTGTAGATACTGAGGCGTTACCGCAGTGTCGTCCACAATAACCCCAACAGTTTTGGCGCTAGCCCTGCCGGTGGCAGCAGCCACGTCATCGACGCTTGCCGCAGCCATCTTCGCTAGAGTAGCGATGTCGTCAAGTAAAGCAACGATGCCGCCAGACATAAATCCTCCATACGCTTACGAGTGAGCATCGACAAGCAACTCATGTAAATAATGACAGAATCTGATACAGATAGCGCTGTTACTAGATAATCGCGTGTTAACTTCTACGAGGGGTGATTATGGCTTCAACGGGTAAGCATGCGCTGTGGCTAGGATGTGCGGCCTCGGTAGCAGTGGCGCTCGCTGGCTGTGGCGGACACAACGCATCCCCAGAAAGTTCAACTCCACAAACGAGCGCTTCGGCGCAAGCCCTCTCACAGTTACAACCTGGGGGAGCGGTTTTAAAAACAGGTAAATTTGGTGAGTTCGTAGAAGCAGGGAGCGGGGTGAGGGTAGCTGTTGGCAAGCCGCAACCGCTTGGAACCTACACGGGGGATCATGGCCAGCCAGTAACGCTTCCGATAACCATAGAGAATGTGGGAGAGGAAGAGTTTTGGACGGATCAAGTCATAGTTTCTGTAGTCTCTGACGCAATTAGCGCGCCAATTGTGGGATCGCAAGATTCTGGAGCCGTACCGCTTCCACCCACGCCTGTGCTCCCCGGCCAGCAGGTCACGTTAGATCTCGGCTTTGAGGTTGCGGATCTAGCCGACGTAATAGTCAGTCTGGATTTCATGGGACAAAGCTCGATAACCTTCCACTGATCGTTGCAGTTCGCAAAATTGGTTTCGGGGGAAGCACGAATGCGCTTCCCCCGAAAATTTCTACAGCTTAGTTTTGTTCGATGTAGATCTTCGAGAAGAACTCGCCGATTTCTTCGGGCTTGTCTAGCGGGAGAACGTGTGCGACATACATGTCTGGGCGAACAACTACCACAACGCCGTCTTCGGAAAGCTCGCGCTCTTCCCAAATATCAGTGTCTGGCATATCGAAGCCGTGCCATAGTCCCTTCGGAAGCTTGCCGAAAATCTTCTCCAGGTTTTGTAGTCCAAACGGACCATTTTCGGGCTTGAAGATTGCGGGAACATCGCTCGGACAAATGTCGCGGTGATCCTGCTGGTAGATCACCTTCACATCAAAGAGGGCATCGCGATCGCTACCCTTCGGGGTGAACCTATTAATGGGGGAGTCAACTGACTCGTCCATCCACTTAGCCCAGTCGGCGACCTTAGTACCCGCAAGCGCGGCGCGTTCCTTGTCGGCAAATACGTATATGCGCCAGCGGCCATCAGCCTCGTGCGTATGGCCGAGGTGGATCGGATTTGAATCCGACCGGCGTACTACCTTCGCGGACTTAAACCGCTTGCCCAGCGTGTAGCCCTTTGCTAAATCCTGATATGCATTCGAACCAACAAGTAACCCTTCGGGGTATTCCGTGCGGAACCCGTTAGAGAACTCACCGGTTTCCAAGTAGAAGTCCTCAATCGGAATGTCGGCACCCGGCCCCTTGTATGTACCCGCTACACGTGCGGACCATTCGGAATCAAAATCGATCAGGTTTTGTGCAATAACCTGGCGTTCCTGGGTGTAGGTCTGCAGTAGGGAAGCGGGAGCCAACCCCCTCAAAACGTGTGCAACCTTCCAACCGAGGTTGAATGCATCCTGCATAGATACGTTCATTCCCTGTCCAGCCTTAGCCGAATGCGTATGGCAGGCATCGCCGGAAATGAACACGTGCGGGTCACGCGTTCCTACCTCTTCGGTGGGAATCTCATCGAATCGATCCGTTACGCGGTGGCCAACTTCGTAGACGGACCACCAAGCAACGTCCTTCACGTCAATCGAGTAGGGGGCAACGATCTCATTCATCCGCCGGATGATTTCTTCGAGCGGTGTCTTACGTACCGCGTGGTTGTCGTTCTCGTCAACGATGCCAAGATCCACGTACGTGCGGAACAGGTATCCGCCTTCACGTGGAATGTGCAGGATTGATCCGTGCTTGGATTGGATGATGGACTTAAGACGAATGTCGGGGAAGTCCGAGTTTGCGAGGACGTCCATGACACCCCACGCCTGGTATTGAACATCACCGAGGTGGCGGGCGCCGATTGTCTTGCGAACCGCAGAGTGTGCGCCGTCAGCACCGTGCACATACTTTGCTGCGACAGTGCGAGTTACCCCTTCGTTGTCTGGGCCAGTACCAACCAGACTAACCTTAACCGGGTACTCGTCTTCGTACTTGAACTCAAGGCTAGTGAAGGCCCAACCCCAGTTTGGAACTAGACGCGACGGCGAGTTGTATGCAAACTCGCGGAAGTAGTCGAGTACGCGCGCTTGGTTCACGATCAGGTGGGGGAACTCAGAGATTCGATGCGGATCGTCTTCAGTGCGGTGCATGCGCTTAATGTGATCCGGATTGTCCGGATCCGGCTGCCAAAATGCAGTCTCAACAATCTTGTATGCTTCCGCGGTAATTTCCGGTGCAAAACCGAAAGCCTGAAATGTTTCAACTGAACGCGCCTGAATGCCATCAGCATGGCCAAGCGGAAGTCTACCCGCGCGCTTGTCAATGATCGCAGTAGAGATGTCTGGGAAAACGGACATCTGGGCCGCCATCAGCATGCCTGCAGGACCAGCGCCAACAATCAGAACATCAACTTCATCGGGGAGTTCTGCTCGGCGATCGATTCCCAGACCCTGAGCAACTTTGACTCGGGGATTTTCAGAGACGTAACCATGGTGGTGAAATTGCACGATTATTCCTCACTACTTTGTGGGTGGCGGCCATCCCGCCGAACCGGTCGTACACATATTCGTATACGATTATGGCAACAGTGGCCGACTAATGGGCATGACTGTGACTCAACTCACAGTGTAGCGAGGGGTTGTATGTTGCGCGGGATCATTGGGTCTCGCGTATTGGTTTCATAGGAAACTGTACGGACGTAAATGACTGAGAAAGTTTCGCTGTGGATGCAGGAGTTATTGCTCAAATCCACTAGACTTAGAAAAAATCTCGAAGATCGGGGTAGTAACGTGCGTGCGCTCGTCATCGGTATTGCTGGTGGAACTGCAAGCGGTAAGACGTCTTTAACTAAGGCGCTTGTGAAGGAATTCCAAGGGAAAACAGCTGTTGTATACCTCGATAATTATTACAAGTCGCACACCGGTCTTACTTATGAACAGCGCGCATCTCTCAATTACGATGCGCCCACCGCATTCGATATCGACTTAATGATCGAGCAGCTTCGCGAGCTCATTGATGGAAACCCTATTGAATGTCCCGTGTATGACTACACCATCCATAACCGCAGTGAAGAGGTTTTAGAAATAGCGCCTCAACCCGTTGTGATTGTGGAAGGAATTTTGTTGTTCGTATTCCCCGAGCTTTGCGAGCTGTTTGATATCAAGTTGTTTGTGGACACGGATGCGGATGAGCGCATCCTGCGGCGTGTACGCCGCGACATGCTTGAGCGCGGGCGCACCATTGATTCAATCGAAAAGCAGTATCTAGAAACTGTGAAGCCTATGCATGACCTCTACGTTGAGCCATCTAAGCGTAAGGCCGACATCATTATTCCTGATGGAGTGCAGAATTTGGTTGCACTAGACATGATTATTAACAGGATCAACAACTATCTGCATAGTGTTTAAACGCTCTCGATTGTCGGCTCTTCCTGTAGCCAGGGAAGGGCGAGGTCGAATGATTCCAATAGAGCTCGAATCAGTTTTGGGCCGGTAAAAGTAAATCCCCAGTCGTTAAAAAAGTGGCGAAGCAGTGTCATTTGCTCCTCGCCGTAGACCGGCCAAACTCCGGGTTTGCCAGCGGAGTTTTCAAGCACGGCTAGAAATGCGTTCTTTCGCTTTTCGTGTTGTACGGTGCTGCGATACTCCTGGATGGCTTTAGCATTTTGGATAACCGCCCGGATTTTGCGCTCGTTCTTAATTGGGCTATCGCCTTTTAATAGTCTGGCGACATCCTCATCCTTCATCTTCGCAACCGTTTCGACCTTGAAGTCGCTAAACGCTGCGCGAAGTGCTTCTCGTTTGGAAAGCACGGTAGCCCAAGTTAATCCGGCTTGGAAAGTTAACAGGCTTAACATTTCAAATGCGGCGTCGTCGTTTTCTGGAAGGCGTCCCCACTCGTTGTTGTAGTGCCTTCTGGTCTCTTCGTTAGCGTCTGCCCATTTTGGAATAGTCATTATTTCTCCTCTCAAGCAAAAAGTAAGCCTGCGAGGAAGTCAGGCGAAGGCGTGGGGAGCGATGGTGTGGACGGGGATGGGTTTGAGCCTTTTGGGGACAAAAAGGGGAGCGCCGCCTGTGAACTGTCCCCTGAAAGTTAGACAGTTTAATAGTAGGGGTTCTTAGGCTACGAGGGCATGATTCCGGTATTCGTTCGGGGTCA
>PNHW01000005.1 GCA_002871995.1 Gleimia europaea | reverse complement strand
TACCGGTTCGCGCTTGGTTTGCATTCTTACCGTAAATGGAAGTTAGGCACGTGGCCTAGCCTTTTCAAGGTCGAGCGGTTGAATCCCGCCCTAGAGCTCACCCACGAGCTTTACAACCAGAGTGCGCCTCCCGCGCCGCCCGCGCCGAAGATCGTCACCGCAAGCGCGGGACTATCGGGCATTTGGTACGCGTACGGTTCGACGTTTGCTCAGTCTGGCTCGTATAAGTCGGGCGGGAAGTTCTGGATTTCGGGCGCTAAAGGCAAGAAGATTCAGAGCATTAGGGTTACGGGCCGGTGCAATTTCGATTTCGTAGACGGCGGCGCGGGTAAGTGGTTCCCCTTCCATTTGGGCGGGGAAAATAAATCGGCTTTTGTGCGCGATTATGGGGCGGTCGAGCTTACTTTCGGGGCGACGGCGGGCGGATTCTTATCACGCAACGGATATTTGGACTTTCAAGCCAACCCCGGCGCGCCCGCATATACCGAGTACAACGCCGGGAGTTTCCGGTGCACAGTCACCTACCAGTAAGAAAGGAAAACGAATTATGGGGGCGCGTGATGATTGATATTTCAGGGCTTACGATTAGTGAGCTTGATGGGCTTATCCGGGCGGCTCAAGAGCGTAAAAGCGACTTGGAGTACGTCGCACAATTTGCACAGCTTATCGGCGTTTACCAGTCACAGTATGTGACTTTGAAAGACGCGGCGAAGGTGGAGGGTGCTAGGTGGCGTGAGCCAGACCCCGCAAAATATGAGACGTGGTACGCGGCGGGCGACATTGTCACGTATGACGGCAACCGGTTTGAGAGTTTGATTAGTTTTAACGTTTTCGCGCCTGACACGCCGGGCGCGTGGCGGCCCGCATAAAACCGATGACGACATCGTGACTGATAGTGAAGGGAGGCGTTGGAGGTCGACCATTCCAAATAATTGCTTCCACCAGACAGGTGGGACACCAGCGTGGGTCAGGATAGAAGAGCAGTGAGGTGTTTCGTGTCATCTTGTACCCCGCCAGCCTTGGTGAGGATATTCTAGAACCATGCGTGAGGAAATTCAGAGAATCATTGACGAGAACCCTGACGACCCTGCAGCCGCTTTGGAAGCCTGGTTCATACGTAAGATTGCTTGGGAGCGACACTTTCGGCCTAAGCCGTTTCTTGTAGGAACCGATGATCTAAAATTCATGTTCGGATTTGATAAGGATTCCAACGCGGTCACGATGTGGAAATCGCGTGGCATATTGCCGGATCCTGATTTCGAGGTTGGCCGCGTAGCCTTGTGGGATTACTTTCGCATACTTCGCTGGGCAGAAGACACGAATCGTGAAATCGTGCGCCATCTGGAGCCCGATGGTATGCTATGAGTGTTGCAGGTTTTGATGGCATCCATCCTTTCGGACTTTTGTCTTGGATGTCGTTGTTGTTTTTCCTGCACAACGCGTTTGGCCCCACGCGGTTGACAGAACGGGGCCTTTTTCATGCTTATAATCGGCCTATGGGTAGCATTGACAAGCTCCCGTCAGGTAAGTGGCGGGCGCGGTACGTGGTGTCTCCAGGGAAGCAGCGGTCTAAATCTTTTCCAAAGCGTAGGCAGGCTAAGGAATGGTTAGATCTCCGCGAAGCAGAGAAGTATTTGACTCCTGAGCTAAGTAACCGCGAAGCCGGTAATCAACGTTTCGGAGCATATGCGAAGCAGTACTTCGACGGTAGAGATGTTAGAGAGCCGAGTAAAACTCAGCACGATTATTACTACGGGTATATGGAGCCGTTGCATGGGTTGCGGGTCAACGAGATTAGCAAGCAAGCAGCGCAGGTTTGGTTTAACGACTTAAAGAGTTCAGGCATGTCGGCAGGGCGCGTCAACATCGCGCTGAGCTATTTTAAGACCATCATGGGGCAGGCGCTTCAAGATGGTCTTATCGCTAGGGACCCTTCTGCAGATCTTCAGCGCTTGCGAGAACCAAGACGGATTATCATACCGCTTACGGTCGAACAGGTTTATGAGATCGCGGACGCGGGAGCGCCCGAATGGCGAAGGCTCGTTTTAACTGGGGCGTTAACCGGTTTGAGACAAGGTGAGTTATTTGGGTTGACTTACGATCGTGTTAATCCGTCAAGCAAAACGATCACAGTGGATCGTCAGCTACAGCCACGCAACGGCGAGTTGACGTTCACCGAATTAAAGACGGACGCGTCGTACCGTTCTATCCCTGCGGTCGACATGGTGCTTGAGCTGATCGGAGAGGGAGAGGGGTTCGTGTTCAAAACGCCTCGCGGCTTGTTGTGGAATCGTAAGAGATTATTCACCCACTGGCATAATGCGCTGAAGAGAGTTGGGATTACTGATTACACGTTTCACGACCTCCGGCACTTTTACGCTTCACTTCTGATTAGCCAAGGAGCGTCTGTGATCACAGTTCAGAGGGCGTTGGGGCATTCGTCTGCTGCAATGACGCTCGAGACGTATTCCCATATGTGGCACGATGGTTTCGATTCGATACGGGACGCAGTGTCGGAAGGCTTTGGGTTGTCATAGCCTAGTCACGGCTAACGGTGAAGGCGGCCACTTATCCCTGATATTAAGGGTTTAAGTGCGGAGAAGACGGCCTGTAAGCCGGATTCTGTTCCAGGGCGAAGCCCCTTCGATGGCCATCTATCTCGGACCGCTGTTACCAGCGGCCTCTAGCAACCTACCCGCGCGCTTTGGACGGACAGCCCGGCGCGCTGCTTGGTTTTGCTCCCGGTGGGGTTTACCCTGCCAGCCCAGTCACCTGGGCTGCGGTGGTCTCTTACACCACCTTTGCACCCTTACCCGAAAACGGGCGGTTTGTTTTCTGTGGCACTATCCCGCGAGTCACCCCGGGTGGCCGTTAGCCACCACCGTGTCCTGTGGAGTCCGGACGTTCCTCGACAATGTCGCGGCCATCCAGCCATCTTCTCCGCCGCTCAAGTCTACTAGAGTTGGACGCATGCTTGTACTTTTACCTCCGTCTGAAGGCAAGACCCTTCCCGCCTCGACCGTCGATTTTAATGCCGACGCGATTGCCCCGTTTTCCACGCAGCTCGCAGATGCACGCCAGAGCGTGCTCGATTGCTTGATTGAAACTTCCGCGCGACGCGACGCCCTGGAAATTCTAAAAGTAGGCAAGACCATTGCAGACGAGGTGGAAGCAAACAAGCACCTGCGTTCAGCGCAAGCTGGCCCCGCTTGGCAAGTCTATTCAGGCGTACTTTACGAAGCTGGCCGATTTGGCGAGATCGGTGCACAGTATACGGCGAGCCCGGACTTTGAGATCTGGGTTCAATCTGCCCTATTCGGAGTGGTAGACCTGGCCTGCCCCATCCCGCCCTACCGCCTATCAATGGACACAAAGCTACCCGGTTTGGGAAACCTTGCCCCCTGGTGGAAGAAACACCTCGAGCCCCTCATGGAACAGCGCGCCCACCATCGCGTAGTGGTTGACGCCCGCTCTGGCGCGTATCAAAAAGCCTGGCCGGGCACTTCCGCCGAATGCGACCTCATCCGAGTGAATGCGGTGCGCGAGCGCGGCGGGAAACGCACCGTGGTTTCACACAATGCGAAGAAATACCGCGGAATCCTCACCGGCGCCCTATTGGAGCACGCGAGTGAGGCTGACGGGTCCATCGATTTTGTGCTCGATACCGCACGTTCACTAACCGGCGCTGATCTTACGGGCATCGAAGTTAGACAACGCCGCGACCATCTCGAGCTCGTGATTGTGACTAACTAGCCCCTACTCGGTTTTGACGATGATTGCTTCAAGCTCGTCGGACATGAGCACTTCATCCTCGGCAAGCATCGTGATGTCGTGCCATTCCGATTCGGGAAGATCCACAACCATGCCCACGATTTGGCGACCCTTCGCCTCGTACACGCCGATACCGCCAGTGCGCTCGCGGTAGTACTCGTATTCATCTAGCAACTCAGAGTCGATTTCGCCTGCAAGTTCGTCACGTTTTGCAAGCTTTTCTTTAAGCTCAGCTTCGACCTCGCCCATCGCGTCTTGAAGCTGCGCGATTGCGGCCTGCTCATCCGTTCCCACTGCTTCAGTCTGGCGGTCCAGTTCCGAAACGGTGTCCTGCGTGGCCTCGAACGTAGCCATAACGTCGATCAGTTCATTTTCGAGGACGTTGCGGCGCTGGGCCATCTGGTTCAGCTCGTGCTGCATGGCAGTGAGGTCCTTGTGGGATCCTTCACCTGCGGTGAGGCGCTCGCTCATCACGTCTTGACGGGAAGTGAGGCGCTCCAGATCGTTCTCAACCCGCTTCACTTCACGGTTTGCGTCCGTTGCGGCGGAGCGCGCGGTTACTTTTGCGCGCTCCAGGTCAGCTTTTCGCCCCTCAAGGGCGTCGAGCACTTTGACCGCCGGGTGTTTACTGCGGGCCGCGCGCAACTGCAAGATCCGCGTGTCAACCTGTTGTAGTTCAAGAAGTTTCACCTGGTCCGCTTTTGAAGCTTTCACTATGCCCGCTCTTTCACTAGGTAGTGCTTTTAGTTCTAATCAAAGTGTATTAGGCTGACGCGCCCTACCCCAATAGTTTATCCAAGGGTTTCCAGGTGCAGGTTCCACGGTTCGGTAACAAATCGCGAAACATCCACCTGTAGTTGCACGCCCGCATCCGCGGCGGCTTCTTCAAGATCATCTGCCAAGTGTGGTAGCCATAGCCATTCAGTTGCCCAATGCGAACCGCAGATGAGGGCCGGGCCACCTTCTTCGAGGTGTTCACTGGCCGGATGGTGACGCAGGTCCGCGGTGACGTATACATCGGCCCCAAGCTCGCGGGCGCGCGCGAGGAACGAGTCGCCTGATCCTCCTGATACGGCAACAGTGCTTACCGACGTCTCAAGATCATTGCCGGGCGCACCCACGAAGATGCCGTGCGGGCCAGCGGGGAGGGCTTTTGCCACTCGGTCAGCGAACTCGCGTAGTGTTTGCGGCGCTTCGAGCTTGCCGATGCGGCCCAAACCGCGAGCGGTTCCCGCCTCGTCCTCGTCGATGGGATCAAACGGTTCACCTTCGATACCGACCGCCTGCGCAAGAGCCCATGCCACGCCGCGCGCCGCCGAATCTGCGTTGGTGTGCGCGTTCATAAGGGCCACGTCAGATTTGATGAGGTCGTGCACAATCCTGCCCTTGTAATCTAAACGCGACACGAAGCTGGTGCCGCGCAGGTAGAGAGGATGGTGCGTAATAAGCATGTCGTAGCCGTCCTCAATCGCCTGCGCGACCGTTTCAGCAACGGGATCAACAGCCAGGAGGATCTTGCTTACCTTCTGCCCAGGATCTCCTACGATTAGGCCGTTCTTATCCCACGACTCTTGGAGGCGCTGCGGATAGCGGGCCTCCATCGCTTCCATAACGTCAGAAACAGTCCACATACCTCGAGACTACCGCACGAACCAAACCAAATTACCGGGTCTGCAGCCGGCCTCTCCGGCCGGACAATCGCACAGAAGGTCACGACCATTCCAAGAGAGTGCCTGTTTGTTTGTATGGGGGGGCGTGGTTTAGAAGTAGTTGGCGAATCGGTTGGGGTATGCCACAGCTAGTTGGTTGATAGCTTGTTTCCAACCGTTGGCTTTCACTCCTTCAATATAGCCGTTGCACTCAATATCGCGCTTGGCTTTCTTCGCGCGTTGGGCCGCGCGTTTATCTTCGATGTTGCAAATCATTAGCCACAATGTTTTCAGCGCTGCCGTATCGTTAGGGAATTGCCCCCCCTGGTTGCGGGTAGCTTTACGTAGCTCAGCGTTGAGCGACTCGGTCGAGTTGGTGGAGGGTGTCGGGGTTTTTGTGTGTATTGCTAGCTGTAGATAAACAAATACGAATATAAAGTTTTGGGCGCACTACAGTGCGCCCAAAACTGTTTCTACTTAAAGAGGTCACCAATCCCAAACGTGGTGCGCTTATAGATGTCGTTCTTGACTGCACGCTTCGGGTCCCGAATGAAACCCATGCCTTTCTTGCCGTACAGCGGATTAACTGCTTGTTTGGCTGCGCGTGTTGCTTGCCCTTTGGTTCGGGCGCTCAATGACTTCTTGGGTGAAGGTTTTCTCATTCCACACTTCATGCTTCAACCCTAGAAGTCGGTGACCACTGATATGGCCGTAATGACGGGGAGTAACGTCTCTGCTCCAGCATGCCGTAGAGATTCAGTAGTGAAGGAGAATATCAAACTAAGTGCGTTGAAGACTGTTGATGTCTATTCGGAATCGAAGCGTGAATTCAGGAATGAGTGCTGCCATTAGATCCCTAGAGAGTCGAACATCTCTTCAGCATTTGAGAATCGTTGGGTGCCGGAAGCTTCCATTTCTTTGGCCTAGCGTAGCGCCTTAAGTGATTCCTCATTCGGTTCTTCGTAGCTTAAATTCAGGGGAATCCGGTTTTCTCGGATCATCTGCTTGTAGAACGCGCGAGTTACTGATGACAGGTCAAAACCGAAATCCTCTGCGATCGCAGACGCGGCTTTCATAGTTTCCTCGTCCACGCGTACAGTAACTCTCGCCATTTGTAGATCCTCGTTGTACGAATCAAGAGTAACGTGTTGGATCGTCGTATGTAAGACTCGTATTTGCAGAACGGGGACTGCTTAATCATCTCAAGATTACTTGTCCGCGCCTTTGGCTAAGCTAGTGGAAGTGTCGTTGGATTCAAGGAGACGATGGTGACTCGGCAGGAAGAGCTACAGCGCAGACAGGCGGCCAAAGATTTCGCGATGAAGTGGGAAGGCCGCGGATACGAAAAGGGTGATACCGGCTCATTTTGGCTCGAGTTGCTTCGCGACGTTGTAGGAATGCAGGATGTTACGACCAACGTTCGATTTGAAAATTCTACGGCTGCTGGCGGATTCATTGACGTAACTATCCGTGACGCGAAGACGATCATTGAGCAGAAGTCACTGGGTATTGATCTAGATAAGCCTGAACTGCGTCAAGGCTCCATGGTCACGCCGTTTGAGCAGGCGAAGCGCTACGCGGATTCTTTGCGTAACTCGGAGCGGCCAGACACGATCATCGTCTGTGATTTCAATGAGTTTCGCATTCATGACCTCGATAGTGACCGGCCTGCAGATAATTATGAATCGTTCATTCTCGATGAACTTCCGGAACAACTGCACTTGCTGGACTTCCTTGTCGATCCGCAGATGCAACGGCGTCGTCGTGAAGAAAAGGTCTCGTTGGATGCGGGCGCTCGGATCGGCAAACTTTACGACATGGTTCGCGAGCAATACATTGCTCCCGATTCACCCGATTCGCAGCATTCATTGAACGTCTTGTGCGTTCGTTTGGTGTTCCTTCTTTTTGCCGAGGACGCAGGTTTGTTCAAGAAGGACGCGTTCTATCGGTTTTTGAAGCCTTTGCCAGCGGATCGTGTACGCCCGGCTTTGAAAGAGCTATTCGCATATTTGAGGACGCCTGAGCCGGAGCGTGATCCCTATGCCTCGGAGCCACTAAAGGCATTTCCATATGTCAATGGTGGCCTGTTTGAAACTGAAGTGGAAATTCCAAGCCTGACGCAGGAGATCGTTGATTTCTTGCTGGATGAGGTTTCTGAAAATACGGATTGGTCGCAGATTTCACCGACCGTATTTGGTGGCGTCTTTGAGTCTACGTTGAATCCGGAAACTCGCCGTCAGGGAGGCATGCACTATACCTCTCCGGAGAATATCCACCGCGTAATTGAACCGCTATTCTTGAACGACTTGAAAGATCAGTTGGAGCAGATTCTGACTGATGAATCTTTGGGCGAGCGAGCTCGACATAGTCGTTTGAGACGTTTCCAGGACTATATTGCTTCGTTAAACTTCTTCGATCCGGCATGTGGCAGTGGAAACTTCCTTACTGAGACGTACATCCAGTTGCGCAAGTTGGAGAACAAGATTCTTTCGGAGCTTCTGCGGAATCAGGCTGTTCTCGCGCTGGGGGATGAGTACACGCCGGTAAAGGTTTCCCTGAAGCAGTTCCACGGGATTGAGATCAATGACTTCGCTGTGAACGTCGCTAATACCGCGCTGTGGATTGCGGAGTTGCAGGCAAACGCTGAAGCCCAGTCGATTGTTTATTCGACGATCAAGGATCTTCCGTTGGAAGACTCCGCGAATATTGTGCAGGGAAATGCGCTTCAGCTGGATTGGACGGAGATCGTAGATCCATCCAAGTGCGATTACATTATTGGAAACCCTCCCTTCTCGGGATACTCCAGACTCTCAGAAGACCAGAAGGACGATCGCCTTCGAATCATGGGCAAGGCCGGTGGAAAACTGGATTATGTTGCATGTTGGTTCAAGCTTTCTGCAGAGTACATGAAAGGTAACCAAATCCAGGCTGCGCTAGTTGCAACTAACTCAATCACGCAGGGACAACAAGTTGAGCCACTCTGGAAACCGTTGTTCGATGACGGGCTCTTCATTAACTTCGCTCATCGGACATTCGTTTGGGCCAGCGAATCACAAAACGCAGCAAACGTCCACGTGGTGATCGTCGGTTTCAGTTATGACGAATGGAAAACCAAAACGCTGTTTACTTACAAGCGCGATGACTTGATTGAAGTTGAACATCCCGAAAACATTAATGCCTACCTGGCGCCGGCACCGAATGTATTTGTGACGAAACGAAGCAAACCTTTGGGAGAAGTGCCAAGTATGGCGCAGGGATTCAAGCCAGCTGACGGTCAAAACTTGATACTCTCAGCCGAAGAATATGATCAGCTGGTCAGCAAAGAGCCGGAATCCAAAAAGTGGATCCGCCGATTCTCAATGGGACAAGAATTCATAAAGGGGCAACGACGATACTGTCTGTGGCTAGTAGATACGACCTTGCAAGATCTGCAGAGATATCCCGAGGTTCTAAAGAGAGTCCGAGCCTGCAGAGAATGGCGTCTGCAGCAGGTGAAGACCGGAGACGCGTACAAGCTCGCAGATACTCCGCATCTCCTTCGTCCTACTTCAAAGTTTAAAGACGACGCGTACATCGGAGTGCCGAAGGTGTCGTCTGAGCGCCGTCATTACATCCCAATGGGGTTCGTAACCAACGGAATGATTCCTGGTGACCAGTTGTATTTTGTGCCTACCGACTCTCTTTATGTTTTCGGAATCCTAATGTCAAGAGTCCACAACGCATGGATGCGTGCTGTGGGCGGGCGTCTAAAGAGCGACTACAGATACGCCAACACGATCATCTATAACACTTTGGTGTGGCCTGATGTCAATGAAGCTGAGCGTGCAGAGATTGAAGTTGCTGGGCAAGGAATTCTTGATGCTCGTGAAGAATACCCGGAAGCGACGCTTGAAGATCTTTATGATCCAGACGATGCTTGGATGTATCCCAAACTTGTAGCCGCACATCACAAACTTGACGCCGCGGTTGAGCGCGCCTACGGTCTCCCAGTTGGATGCGATGAAAAAGACATCGTGAAGCATCTGTTCGATCTTTACGCCAAGGCGGCAGGGGAATCTTAGTAAGAACTCGCGCCCTCTTGACTGTATACAGAGCCAACATATTTTCAACTGCTTCCGTACTAGCCAAGGAAAACCGCGTAGTGCTGCCACAGATATTTGGTAGCGGAAAACAGTGTTGTTAGGGAGCCTCTTCCATGTCACGGGCTTGCGTGCAAACCAGTCATCGAATTAACGTCCGTGTCACGACATAGACTCGATTTGATTTGGACTCTCCGATCGTAAGAGGAGAGGTTACAGACAGATTCTTCTTATTAAAAGCATTTTTCTCATCAAATACAGCAAGAAAACCATCAGAGAAAGGGAATGTACTGATGTTAAGGAAGCCGGTAAGTTTCATAATGGGTGCGTTGCTTGCACTTGGTCTGACTGCTTGCTCGACGCCGGAGGAAGAAGGACCGGATTATGCCGATGACGTGGCGACGGAGGTTGTCGCAAACGGATTCGAAAAGCGTTCCGACGTCATTGAAAAGAATGGTATTCCAACTACTAATGCTGAGGAGAAGGAATTCTATCTCGACGCTGTCAACGCTGAGCTCTCTGTCACAGGTGAGCTAAAGGATCGTCAGTTTGAGGATTCGAAGCTACAGGAAAAGGTAGTAGCCTACGTCAACACACTGAATGACTCTCTAGAGGTTCTTGACAGTTACGCTGTGTCCGACCCAGAGTTTATGCCGCAGTGGCTCAAGGTCTATGACGATCGCACGTCTCTATTGAAAGACTTTGTTGACAACTATGGACTCGAGGTCGGGGAAAAGTACCAGGCAAGTCTTAACGAATTGGTCGCTAATGGCAAAGCTGCGATGGAGCGTTCCCAAGCGAAAGACGCAATCGATGGATTAGTGTCCGCTGCTGAGTGGGAACAGGTCGACGAGGGATACGGTTCCTTTACCTACGTGGCCGTTATTGAGAATACGTCCGAATACGCTTTTGAAGATGTCTCAATCACGCTAGCACTTTACGACGCTGAGGGAGTCAAGGCAGAAGAGTCACATGCGCACACTCAAAGTTGGGAGCCGGGTGAGAAAGTTCGGTTCGAGGCGTACTCCGAGGTCGATGCGTCTGAGATCAAGGCGACGGTTGAGTTTTATTCGGTCGCTGAATAACTAGGACGGAATCGACGTGCCACTTATAAAGGGGGACAGTTCATTTTGAAGTGTCCCCCTTTTGATGTTCTGCGTTCTACCGTCATTTGGGCTGAATGAAAAAGATTGTTCCTTGATCAGGGAATAATTGTTCGCCGTGTAGTGTACCAAGGGGTGCGCTACCTTGGGCTTTCCAAATTTATGTCCTACCCCGTCCGTATTCTTTAGATAAAGCTACAGAAAGAGTGGAAACTAAGTCGAGAGGTGATTGGAATGTCGGATACGCCGATCTGGCCGGGACTCGTTGATACGGAGCACTTGGAATCTGAGTTTGTTGACCTATCAAATCTGCTGGCGAATGCCGCTAGGGATGGAGACTGGGACACGGTTATTGAGATGGTTACTGAAAGCTTTTGGATGACTGCGAACCAATGGCGTGTAACTGGGTCTTCTTGGTTTGCTCCGCTGCACCAGGTTGCTTGGAATGGGGCTCCGGTGGAAGTTGCTGAGAAGCTGATCGAACTTGGAGCATGGCGATCACTTCGAACGGCCGATGGAGACAGACCCATAGACATTGCACTACGCCGAAATCATCTGCATCTCCAAGATGTCTTGACAGTTCGCACTCCTTCAGAGCATGAACTTGAAAAGTATGCAGCATGGGACAAGCGTCTCGACGATCTGATAAAGGAACGAACCTCAGTTCTTGGCCCTGTGAAGTATCGACCGGTGACAACTGAGGTGATCGGTCTCGAGCCCCTCGAACACATGTGGTTCTCGTATCCGGGCATGTATGGCGGCTTCCATATGGGAGTGCATTGGAACCGGCTCGTAGTAGAGAGCTGGTGCCGTGTAGTTGGCGGTTCAGGACTAGCGCACGTTATTACGAAGGATAAAACAGTACTGGTTGATTCAGGATTCTGCTAAAACAGATAGCGATCAATAGTAGGGAAATCCGTAGCAGGTATGCGCGCGTGCTCACGAAGCGCGTCCTCCCACCACAACAAGGAAAACCCAGGCCAAAAACAACACCAAATGTCCTATAGCCCAAAAACCGGAACGATGACGGGCACATCAAAGCCCCAAAGCATAAAAAAATCTCGGGACACCGTATGAACGATGTCCCGAGACATATCAACTGTGGGCCCAGAGGGACTCGAACCCCCGACATCCACGGTGTAAACGTGGCGCTCTAGCCAACTGAGCTATAGGCCCAACTCCAACGGAGTGGAACGTCAAAGATCATATCCAACTCCGGGAGCAAATTTCATCTTACAAACCACTATTTCATAAAACAGTGGCAATAGTCTCAGTCTACTGGCGAGCCTGAGCGATTAAGCGCATTCCCGACCAGTCCTCGCAGACCATGGCTGCAGACGTGGCGCTCATGCCCGCAACCTGTGCAGCGTCGGCCACCACCTCGGGCGGAACATGATTTGGCGTGCCCGACTTTGGAGTTAGCACCCAGACAACGCCACCATTGTCCATATTCGCAGAGGCATCCAGCAGGACATCTGCTAGGTCGTCCTCCTCCGAATCCTCCAGACGCCACCAAACAATCACGCCATCTACAACGTCTGAATAATCAACGTCTACGAGCTCGTTGCCCGTTGCATCTTCAACTGCGGCGCGCAAAGAGTCATCGGTATCTTCGTCCCAATAAAACTCTTGAACAGTCTGGCCGCTTTTATAACCGAGGCTCGAAAGAGCCGTCGGATCCACCTTTCGGGAATCAGATTTTGTTATCACGCGCTCAGTCTACCTAAGTTTCATGCACACGCGTGCCAAATAGTCCACATATGAGCCAAGCAGGCTACACGTCCTCATCGTGTTTAGATCTTCCTGTGTTTTCAGGCACACGTGGACAAAAATCAAGCCGGTACCAAGTGCAAAAACTACCAAAACCGGGGATGATTAGAACCAAAGAAAACTATACGATCCACTAGTGGATACGTTTCGAGAGAAAGAGGATTCGTGGCTGAAGCAGATCACCGCCCAGTAGTCAATGGCATGCTGAGTCAAGTGCCGGACAATGATCCGCACGAAACCGAGGAATGGCTGGAATCTCTAAGAAGCCTCTATGAAGCAAAAGGCGGGCCACGCACCCGCTACATCCTGCTTCACATGCTTGCAGAAGCTCGTCGCAAAGACGTTCAGATTCCTCTAGAACTCACCACCCCCTACATCAACACCATTCCCGTTGATCAAGAACCATACTTCCCCGGCGATGAGGCGACCGAGCGCCAGTACCGCCGCTGGATGCGCTGGAACGCTGCCGTTCAGGTCATGCGCGCCCAGAGGCCCGGCGTTGGCGTTGGCGGCCACCTCTCTTCTTACGCGTCGGTAGCGACCCTGTACGAGGTTGGCTTCAACCACTTCTTCCGCGGGAAGAATCACCCAGGCGGCGGTGACCACGTGTTCTTCCAAGGCCACTCCTCCCCCGGCGTTTATGCGCGCGCCTTCCTCGAAGGCCGGCTCACCGAAGAGCAGATGGACGGATTCCGCCAACAGGTCTCCACCGAGCACGGCATCCCCTCCTACCCGCACCCGCGTCAGCTACCCGACTTCTGGGAGTACCCCACGGTGTCCATGGGTCTTGGCCCCGCCGAGGCGATCTACCAGGCTTGGTTTGACAAGTACCTAGAACTGCGCGGCCTCAAAGACACTTCGCAGCAGCACACGTGGGCGTTCCTTGGTGACGGTGAAATGGACGAGCCCGAATCACGCGGCATGCTTCAGCTTGCAGCGCAGCAGGGCCTGGACAACCTCACGTTCGTTATTAACTGCAACCTGCAGCGCCTCGACGGCCCGGTCCGCGGTAACGGCAAGATCATTCAGGAACTCGAATCGTTCTTCCGCGGCGCCGGCTGGAATGTAATCAAGGTTGTGTGGGGACGAGGCTGGGACCGTCTGCTAGAAGCCGACCAGGACCACGCCCTCGTAAACATCATGAACGAAACCCTTGACGGCGACTACCAGACCTTCAAGGCAAACGATGGTGCATACGTGCGCGAGCACTTCTTTGGCCGCGACCCGCGCACCAAGGAAATGGTTAAGGACTGGACCGACGACGAGATCTGGGATCTGCGCCGCGGCGGCCACGACTACCGCAAGGTATACGCCGCCTACAAGGCCGCTGTCGAGCACACCGGCCAGCCCACCGTCATTCTGGCGCACACCATTAAGGGCTACGCGCTGGGCCCGCACTTCGCTGGCCGCAACGCAACCCACCAGATGAAGAAGCTCACGGTTGATGACCTGAAGGGCCTTCGCGACCTCCTACGCATTCCAATTTCGGATGAGGAGCTCGAGAAGAACCCGTACCTGCCTCCGTACTACAAGCCGGCCGATGACGATCCGGTATTGCAGTACATGCTTGAGCGTCGCGCTAAGCTTGGCGGTTTCCTCCCCTCGCGCCACCGGGATGACAAGGCCCTGCCAATGCCGGCAGACAAGCCTTTCAACGCCCTTGCCAAGGGATCGGGCGCCCAACAGGTTGCCACCACCATGGCGTTCGTGCGTCTTTTGAAAGACCTGATTAGGGACAAGGAGTTCGGCAAGTACATTGTGCCGATCATTCCCGACGAGGCCCGTACCTTCGGCCTGGACGCGATCTTCCCGTCCGCAAAGATCTTCAACACGCACGGGCAGAACTACACGGCCGTAGATGCCTCCATGATGCTTTCCTACAAGGAAGCAAAGGAAGGCCAAGTTCTTCACACGGGCATTAACGAGGCCGGTTCCGCGGCTGCGCTACAGGTTGTGGGTACCTCTTACGCCACCCACAACTTCCCGATGGTTCCCGTTTACATCTTCTACTCGATGTTCGGTTTCCAACGGACGGCAGACCAGTTCTGGGCTGCGGGCGACCAGCTCTCGCGCGGATTCATTATTGGCGCTACTGCGGGTAAGACCACGCTTGCCGGTGAAGGCTTGCAGCACATGGACGGCCACTCGCCAGTCATTGCCTCCACGAACCCCGCTGTGGTCACCTACGATCCGGGCTACGCTTACGAGATTCGCCACATCGTGAGGGACGGAATCGAGCGCATGTACGGCCCGAACGAGTCTGGCCGTGACCGCGACGTCATGTACTACCTCACGGTATACAACGAGCCGATCCACCAGCCCGCAGAGCCGGAAAACCTTGATGTCGACGGCCTGATCAAGGGCATGTACATGCTTGACAACTTCGAGGGCAACGGCCCGAAGGTTAAGCTGCTGGCCTCTGGCGTGGGCCTGCCATGGGTTCGCGAGGCGCGAAAGATTTTGCGCGAAGACTGGGGCGTCGACGCAGCTGTTTACTCGGTGACCTCTTGGACCGAGCTACGCCGCGAAGCGATCGCGGTAGACAAGTACAACTTCGAACACCCGAACGAGGAGGCTCGCAAGCCTTACGTCACCTCCGTTTTGGAGCAGGCTGAAGGCCCAACCATTGCGACTTCTGACTTCGAGCACCTCGTTCATGACCAGATCGCTCGCTGGGTGCCCGGCAAGTACTACCCGCTTGGCGCGGACGGTTTTGGATTCTCCGACACTCGCGCAGCGGCACGTCGCTACCTGAAGATAGACGCTGAGTCGGTTGTAATCCGCGCTCTCCAGGGCCTTGTCGAGGAAGGTAAGATGGACCGCTCCGTACTTCAGCAGGCGATTGACAAGTATGACCTGTTCAACCCGAATGCGGGCCACTCCGGCGGTGAGGGCGGCGACGCCTAAATCTCTCGGAACACAAAAATGATCCCGACGGCCATTTCAATTGCCGTCGGGATCATTTTTACTGTCACAACACGTTAGTGCCTTCGTGATGTTTGCATTGCAAGGACACCAGCTCCTGCTAACGCCAACGCGAAGAACGCAAGGAGTCCGGCTTCCGCACCCGTTTTCGCCAACGGTTTCGACTCGCCCCGCCCATGCGAATAGGTGGGCTGAGAAGTTACCGAAGGAACCTGCGAACCGCTGGGACTCTGTGTCACCGTGGGTTTGTCGTTATCCGCCGGCACTTCCCTCCCCTTCGTGCTGGGCTCCGTTTCGGTCGTGGCTTCCGTTTCGGTCGTAGCTTCCGTTTTGGTCGTGGCTTCTGTCTCGGCCGTCGGCTCCGTTTCGGCGGGTTTATCCGGCGCCTTCTCAAAGACGACAGCTGACACGTGACCGATCGCAACGTCACCGCTGAAACTGGTATCACCGTCTGACATGCGGGCCATTGGCGCATCATTCAGACCAGACAGGAGCAGCTTCCAATTGCCGTCCGGGAGCGTGACATTCCAGTCCGCATCCGTTGGGTTCACGAACACGATGCGCTCAGGCTGATCCGCAAGCGTCACTTTGTAGGAGAACCGCTTATCACCGTCCGTAATCGACACTCCCTTATAAGCTTGCTCAATCTTCGAATAGTCCACTAGGCGCACCCAGCTGTTTTCAGCACGGAAATTCGCGAGCTCACGGAAGTAAGCAACTGAGTCCTCAAAATCTGCGGCACGATCGTAATCAAATGCGTTGACACTATCAGGCGACTTATAGGAGTTCTCCTCCCCTCCCTTAGTTCGTAGCGCCTCCTGACCGGCGTGGACAAAATTGGCGCCATTTGAGAGGAACTGAACCTGTGTTGCAAACGCATGTCTGCGCACTATGTCTTCCTCCGAAGCACCAGGGAGCGAGCCCCTAAGCTTGTCGTACATCGTCAGATTGTCATGCGCCTCGTTATAGTTCACAGACTGCGACGCATCCGCGTAGTTACGAACATGGTTGGCTCCCTTTATCAGGTTGAACACGTCCCACGCGACGTTGTCTGCGCCACCTCCAGACACATAGCCAGTTCCGGCCTGCGTGTTGTGAGTTCCCTTCATCGTGTCACGGAACTTGTCGTTAAAGAACGAGATACCCGGCATCAGCGTCGCATTATCCTGGTTCGCTCCCTTAACTCCCTCAGGATGATTGCCCATGTTCCAGCCTTCGCCAAGCATGACGATGCTCTCGTCAATCTTGTTTAGCTCAGAACGAATCTCATTCATCGTTTCAACATCATGAATACCCATGAGGTCGAATCGGAAACCGTCAATCGAATACTCCTGCGCCCAGAACTTGAGCGAATCGATCATGTACTTGCGCATCATAGGCTGCTCCGAGGCGGTCTCGTTGCCCACACCCGTGCCGTTTTGCAAAGCGCATCCATCCGTGTGACGGAAATAGTAGCCCGGAACCGTACGCTGTAGCGGCGACAGTTGCGTGTCATACACGTGGTTATACACAACATCCATCACCACATACATGCCAGCATCATGAACCGCATCGATCATGGCCTTCATGTCGCGCACGCGCGATGCAGGGTCTGTGGGATCAGAAGCGTACGAGCCTTCCGGCACATTGTAGTTCACCGGGTCGTAACCCCAGTTGTACTGCTTGTCATAGCCAAGATCGCCCGTCTCATCTACCGTGTAGAAGTCGTACATAGGTAGGAACTGAACGTGTGTTATGCCAAGCGACTTGATGTAATCCAGCCCTGACACGTTACCCTTCTCAGTCTTCGTACCGGTCTCAGTAAGTCCCAGGAACTTCCCCTTGTTCGAAATACCGTTGTTTGGAGCAATCGTCATATCACGGACATGCGCCTCGTAAATAGTCGCGTCCTCGATCCCGCTAAACGGCTTCATACGCGCGCCGTTCCAGCCCTGCGGGTTTACATTTGCAACATCAATAACGACCGAACGTGTAGAGTTTGCCGTTGACGAACGCGCATACGGATCCGGCGATTCATCGACCTTGCCATCTTCAAACTCGATGCGGTAGCGGTATTCCATCATGTTCGCATCGCCCTCGAAAATGTACTCCCAGGTTCCGCGTTCTCCCTTGGTCATAGGCAAGACTTCACCACTGTTGGAATAATTTACGAGGCCAACTGAGGCTGCCGTCGGCGCCCACAACCGGAACGTCGTGGAGTCCGGGGTGTACAGGGCTCCCAGTTCACCATCGTAGAAATACTTGTCATTAAACTCTTTTGAATGCAGTTCATGGCAAGACAAGTCCGGGGTAGCTGGAACGGCGTCCTGCGAGTAGTAAACGTTCGGATCACCCTGCGCTATCCACACCTCGGCTTTGCCGTCCTTAAACTCGGTAATGAATAGATCATCGGGCGTGTTTTTCTCTGCCCACTCGTTGTCTGCCGTGGAGCGACGCAATATCACACCGACCCGGGTAATCGGCGGGTCAGACTCTACGCTCCAAGTTGCCGTCCCATCCGTCAATGCAACGCTTTGACCATCCTGATTCGGTAGCCATGTCCAGATGTTCCAGCCATCATAGTTGCCGGTGTAACGCACGTAGTGAACGGTGAGCTCCGCAGTATACGAGGAAGGGTCCGGATTCTCGCCTGGTTCTGGGCTTGGCGCTGCCTGTTCGGTTACGTCAACCTGCCAGTTCTTTGACTGCTCGGTTTCGACTACGCTCACCTGCAGGTTCTTTCCCACCTCCAATGGCACATCCTGTGACTGGTGAGCCCACTCATTTCCATCCTGCGCACGACGAACGAGCATACCCGCATTCGTAGCACCTTCAGGGATCGAAAACGCTGCTTGAAGCTCGCCGCCCGCTCCCACGTGTAAAGGCACGGACTTTCCATCCTCACCCGAGTACCAAAGCCACACCGAGTAGTTCCCGTAATCACTTTCAGAAACGCTGGCGAGCGGTTTCACCTTTACGTCTACAGACGTTTCAGTAGCATTCGCCTGGACTGGCAATGCCACCAAGCCGGCAAATAGCAAGACCAGGCTTAACAATCCAGCCCAAAAACTCTTGACTCTCATTATTCTCCTCATCATTGAGTTGTAAAAAGTCACAGGTGCTGCAAAATATTGCAACTATTTCAGACCATTACAGCATCTTCCAACCTAGCTTGTCCAGCTTTTGGGGCAAACTACCGACCTTAAGCGCATTTCACCAAAGCTTTGCAAAACATTTCAATCCGTTGCACCGAAGGGGCCGGGCATAACTAATACCCGGCCCCCTTTTGCTTTAAGCCGCGTAGGCGGCCCGTATATTTAAGAACTCAAGTCCTTAGCATCAGTTGGCAGACCTCGCTCGCCGGCCTCCCAAATCTTTCCTTCATACTCGGGCGACACGAGGTTTTGCGCAGTCAAGATTGCCTCAACCTCCTCGCGCGGCAACAAACCCCGCTCAACTATTAGGTCGGAAACCCGCCGACCCGTGCGCGCGGCTTCCTTACCGATCATGTCGCCGTTTTGGTGCCCAATCAGCTCATTGAAGTAAGTAACAATGCCGATTGAGCCCATCACCTGTTCATGCAAATGCTCCCGGTTTGCCGTGATGCCCGTTATGCAACGCTCGGCGAGTGTTACCGTAGCGTTCTCCAGCAAACGCATTGACTCGAACAGCACCTGGGCGATAACCGGCTCCATCACATTGAGCTGCAACTGAGCAGCCTCGGCTGCCATCGTGACGGTCATGTCGTTGCCCACCACTTTGAAACAAACCTGGTTCACAACCTCTGGAATCACCGGGTTCACCTTGGCTGGCATGATAGACGACCCAGCCTGCATGGGCGGCAGGTTAATCTCCTGCAAACCCGCCGTAGGCCCAGATGACAAAAGCCTCAGATCATTACAAATCTTCGAAAGCTTCACCGCAAAACGCTTCAGCGCCCCGTGCACCGACACGAAAGCGCCAGTATCAGATGTCGCATCGATCAGGTTTGCGGCCCTGCGGAAAGGTAGCCCCGTCACCTTGGACAGTTCTTCTACCGCTACCTGCGGGTATCCCTCCGGCGTGTTCAGCCCCGTGCCAATCGCAGTGGCGCCAAGATTGATTGACAGCAGTAGGTCTGCCGCCTGATCAATCACACGCAACTCTTCACGCAGCGAGACGGTGAACGCCTCAAACTCCTGCCCTAAAGTCATCGGCACAGCATCTTGAAGCTGGGTACGCCCCATCTTCAGCACGTCAGCGAACTCGTGGGCCTTCTCATCCAACGCATCCATGAGGCGCGAGGCCGACAGACGCAAGTCTACGAGCTCGCGGTACACCGCCAGGTGGAAGCCCGTTGGGTACGAGTCATTGGTGGACTGCGACTTATTCACATCGTCATTGGGGTGAATAATGTCGTAACGCCCCTTTTCGAAGCCCAGCATCTCGAGGGCTACGTTTGCGATCACCTCATTAGTGTTCATGTTTACGGACGTTCCCGCACCGCCTTGGAACAAATCGAGTGGCCACTGATCGCAAAAATCTTCACTTCCCAAGATTTTGTCGCAAGCCGCCTCAATCGCACGCGCTTTATCCTCCGGAAGCACCTTAAGACGCCTATTCGCCCGAGCCACCGCCTTCTTCACCTGCACCATCGCGATGATGAAATGCGGATAGCTTTCTAGGCGCGTACCCGAAATCTGAAAGTTCTCTATGGCTCGAAGGGTATGGATACCCCAATACACGTCGGCTGGAACTTCCCGTTCACCAAGCAGATCCACTTCTGTGCGCGTTTGCATCCAAGGCCCCCTTTCACTTCGACCACCACAAGCATATATATGATTCATATTCGAGGCCGCGCTTTGTGACCGCCTATTTCGGAGCCGGCGCAAACGCTCGCTCGCGCATAACGGTAGCCACTGCCCGTAGCGGGATCCCCGCGGGGCACACCGCTTCGCATTCACCGTATAGAGAGCAGGGGCCGAAGTTTGCCTCCATAACGGCCGTCATATTTTTGGCGCGCTTTCGCCTGACTCGCCCCGGCACCTCCAGCGAAGCTAGATGCGCAAGTTTGGCGCCAGTAAACAAGTTTGCCGCCCCGTTTGGGCATGCCGCAACGCACGCCCCGCACCCGATGCAAGCAGCCATATCCAACGCCTGTTCGGCAACCTCGTGCGTGTTAAATGCCTCGTCCGCATCGGGAGCCGTCCCCGCATCCGTATGCGAGTACGCTCCAGCCATCATAATTTCATCCAAAGCCGAGCGATCCACCACTAGGTCTTTGATCACCGGGAACTGCTTGGCGCGCAGTGGTTCGAGAGTGACAACCTCACCCTCCTTGCGCTCGCCTACCCGCTGGTGGCAGGCGGGCAAATTCTTTGCGTCTCCGTGCGGGCGCCCATTTACTAGCAACCCGCAGGAGCCGCAAATGCCTTCGCGACAATCAGAGTCAAACGCGATCGGGTCTTTCCCCTCGCGCAAACGTTGAGCGTTCAAGTGATCAAGTAGCTCCAACCACGACATGTTGGGGTCAGCTTCGACCTCGTACGTTTTAAACTGGCCGCGAGTGCCCGGACGGTCTTGGCGCCAAACTTTTAGCTTAATCATTTGTAGCTCCTCGTTGTCGGCTGAACCGCTTCAAAATGCAGGGGCTCGCGGTCTTCAATGAATACCGGATCTGAGTCCCAATCCTTAGTTCGCCAAGCCGTAGTGTGCATCCACTGATTGTCATTCCTAACGGCCTCGCCCTCGAAACTGTATTCTTCACGGAAATGCGCGCCGCAGGATTCTTCGCGGTGCCAAGCATCAACGCACATGGTTTGGGCAAGCTCCAGGTAGTCTTGCACGCGCAGAGCCTGTTCTAGATCCTGATTCAGTTTGAGTTGCGAGCCAGTGACCCGAAGGTTGTTCAAGTAGTTTCGCCGCAGGTAATCTACCTTCTCTATGCCCTTCTCCAGCCCCTCCTTTGAGCGCGAAACCCCGCAGTGTTCGTACATGATGTTGCCCAGCTCCGCGTGGATATCTATTGCGGGGGTGGTTCCCGTTGCGGCCCTCAACTTCAGTATTCGGCTCTTCACCTCTGAAAGTGTGAACAGGGCGGCCGCACTGCCAGCATCTGGACGCTTCGTGCCCAATAGCGTAGCCAAGTAGTTGGGCACCACGTTTGGAATAACGAAGAAGCCATCCACGCACGCTGAGAGCAACGAGTTTGCGCCCAGCCGGTTTGCCCCGTGGTAGGCATAAGATGCCTCGCCGGCAACAAACAGACCCGGAATCGTAGACATCAGGTTGTAGTCCACCCATAGCCCACCCATGGTGAAGTGTGCGCCCGGAGCGATACGCATCGGAGTTTCCCGCGGGTCCTCCCCCGTCACATCAAAGTACATGTCGAACAGGTTGCTGTAACGCTCGTTCAACACGCCTTTGCCTAGCCGTGCGATCGCGTCGGAAAAGTCCAGGTTGACCGCGTTCTTCTTCGGGCCTACCCCGTGGCCAGAAATGATCTGCTCACGCGCCGCCCGCGAAGCCACATCACGCGGAGTGAGGTTACCGAATGCCGGATACTTCCGCTCCAAGTAGTAGTCTCGCTCGGCCTGAGGAATCTCATTGGCAGGCCGATCATCGCCAGCCCGGCTCGGCACCCAAATACGGCCGTCGTTCCGCAAAGACTCACTCATTAGGGTGGTTTTTGACTGCCATTCATTCTCCACTGGTAGCGCGGTTGGGTGGAACTGGATGAAAGACGTATTCGCTATCGCAGCCCCACGCCGATGCGCCCTCCACGCGGCAGTCGCATTCGAGTTCTTAGCTAGCGTCGAATACTTGTACACGTTGCCGTACCCGCCCGTAGCAAGTACAACCGCATCAGCCATGAGGCAGGTGAGTTCACCCGTGATAAGACTGCGCACCACCGCGCCCACGGCTCGGCCGTCCTCGACAATCAAATCCAACATTTCGTGGCGAATCCACAACTCGACGCGCCCAGCTGCCACCTGTCGCAATAGCGACTGATGAGCCGCAATCTGCAACTGCTGTCCCGTCTGCCCCCGCGAATAAAACGTGCGCGACACCTGCACGCCACCGAATGAGCGGTTCGACAACGCCCCGTCGTACTCTCGCGCAAACGGCACCCCGTGTGCGCAGAGGTGATCGATCACCCGGTTGGACTCCTGCGCAAGCCTCCAGGCCTCGGCCTCTCGTGCTCGAAAGTCACCGCCTTTTATCGTGTCCGTCACGAACCGGAGCAAGCCATCACCATCCACGCGCTTACCCCGCGCCGCATTAATTCCACCTTGAGCGGCAACCGAGTGCGCCCTCCTTGGCGAATCGTGATAGGTAACTGCCGTAACGTTGTATCCAAGCTCCGCGAGCGTGGACGCCGCGCCCGCTCCCGCGAGCCCAGTTCCAACCACGAGCACGCGGAACTTTCGCCGATTTGATGGGGAAACCAGGCGCATGCGCTGTTTGTGTTCATCCCAGCGCGACGCCGGCTCATCTGCCTGTGGAACGTTCCCATCCAGAACGTTTCCTTTCAAAATAGTCATCACACCGCTCCTAGATTCGCGCTCAAAACCACGGCCGCGTCCCCCACCAAAATCAATATGGCAAGCAGAATCCCGATTGCCCGCATCCACTTGCACCAAGAACTCGAAGTTACGCCGAGGTCATTAATCGCAAGCTCAAAACCGTGCGCCAAATGAATGGCAAGAGCGAGCAGCACGATCAGGTAAAAGACGGCCATAACCGGCCGATCCAACGAGGCGATCATGTTGGTTGCCGCATAAAACTGCTCGTCTGGGTGCTGGAATGAAGCCGGCTGCACCAGCGCTCCAACCGTCAGATCCAAGATGTGCACAAACACGAAAGCCAGAAGCACGATCCCCGTAGGGAGCATCATCTTAGCGAAATAGCCGCTCAAACCCTTCGGCCGCGCGTTTGCAGTATTAGCCCGGGACCTCTTCCACACGAGTAGCGCACATAACACGTGGATGAGCAGGCAGGCGCCGAGCACAATGCGAGCAATCCACAGCAATCCCTCGTATGGCAAGAGCGGAGTAAACGCCTCGCGTAGCCACTTCGAATATGCGTTGTAGTCTTCGTGCGATGCAAAAATTTTCAAATTGCCGAGCATGTGTACGAATACAAACGCGAGCATCACAAGCCCGGTAATCGACATCGCAAGCTTCGCCGCCCAAGTGGGGAAAACTTGCGCCTTCTCGCGCGGCTGCCAAACCCTTCCGTGGACCGTCATTGCTCACCCCTAACGGTTGAACTTACAGTCCAGTCTATGTAACTTAGTTCACGTTTTTAGTGGATCGAGGGGCACGCTTCACATAGAGTACAAAGCTTCTTCGGCGATTCAACCCCTGGTTTCACGGGCTAGGGCAACGAGATCTTCCAGGGTCTGCAACTGCGCCACGTCAGTATCCTTCAAGCTGATCTTGAGGTCTTGCTCTACAGCCGCAATCACCGCGTAAAGGCCGATCTCATCAAGATCAAAATCATCAGCAAGGCTCATATCGGAGCGAAAATCCTGTGCCTCAACCGTTGATTCATCGAGGAGAGCGGCAACCACTGCCGCCTCGACCTCATCCGCGTCTGAGTTCTCACTTACAGACTCGCTACTTGATTCTTCGGGTTGCTCATCCGACAGGTCATAGCCGAGCATTTCGGCAATCGAGATTCCCACGGATAATCCTCACTAACCAACTCGGTGAAGCCAGCGCACGGACACACCATCGCCCGCGTACCTAAACGGCTCCAACTCTTCATCCCACGCCGCGCCCAATGCAAGATTAAGGCGCTCGCGCAACTCTGCTGGATCCGTTGCCTCCATCGCCGAGCGAATACGATCCTCAGGGACCATCATGTTCCCCGAAGCATCCATTGGAGCATGGAAAATACCAAGATCAGGCGTGTGACACCACCTTGCACCGTCCGAACCCCGCACGGCTTCCTCGGTGATCTCGTAGCGCAGATCGTCCCAACCTCTAAGTGCAGAAGCTAACTGCGCCCCCGTTCCCACGGGGCCAACCCAAGAAAACTCAGCGCGCATAAGGCCGGGCACAGCGCCCTGCTGGGTCCATTCCAAACGCACGTCCTGATCCAGCACCGACGCAACGTTCCACTCAACGTGTGGGCATAGTGCTGGCGGACATGAGTGTACGAAAAGAACACCGCGGGTGTAACTTCCGGACATGATGCCTCCCTTTTCCTTGAGGTTCGTCTTCCCCTACGTCCTCAAGCGTCAAAGGCTAACCGATCCAGCGGTGCTTTCCCCATTGTGTCCTAAAAATCTCTCTCACGCTAGTCTGCGTCTCCAACGCAGTGCAATGCCAGCACGCGTCAGAGCATAAAACTTCGCTAAATCATGGCAAAAGCCCCGCCAAAGCGGGGCTTTCTACCAACTAGCGCATCATTACATGATTTCACGAACCTTGCGCAATGCCTTCTTGCGCGTTGCACGATCCAAGCGATCTAGGTACAGCATTCCCTCCAGGTGGTCCGTTTCGTGTTGCAGGCAACGTCCCATTAGTTCTTCGCCCTCGACCGTAATCTTCTTACCATCGAGGTCAATCCCCTCAACACGGGCATACCACGCGCGTTTTGTTGGGAACCACAAGCCGGGAACCGAGAGGCACCCCTCGTCACCGTCCTGGTACTCGTCCTTTGAAACTTCAACCAGTTTCGGATTGAGCACATAACCGATCTCGCCATCGATATTCCAAGAAAAGGCCCGCAACCCAACGCCGATTTGAGGGGCAGCAAGACCTGCGCGTCCCTCCTCATCGACGTTCTCTAGCAAGTCCTCAACGAGGCTCTTCACCGAATCGTCAATGTCAGTGATCCACTCACATGGCGTGCGCAAAACCGGGTCGCCAATAACCCTAATCTCACGGTATGTCACTTGGCTGACCCCCTATTCGCTTCAAGCTCGGCAATAATAATCTGCTTTGCTTCTTCAACCGGAATCTCCTTTGAGACACCGCCGCGACGGTCGCGGAACTCAACCACACCGTTCTTCAAGCCGCGCCCGACAACAAGGACATACGGCATGCCCAGCAGTTCAGCATCAGCAAACTTCACGCCCGCCGATACCTTCGGACGATCATCGTAAAGCACGTCGAAACCAGCATCCGACACAGCCTGAGAAATGTCAGCCGCGGTATCAGCGATCTGTTCGCCCTTACCCGCCGCAAGCACCTGCAGGTGGAACGGCGCCACAACCATTGGCCAAGACAAGCCAAGATCATCGTGGTGGCTCTCCGCCATGGCTGCAACCACGCGGGAGATACCCAGGCCGTACGAGCCCATGGTAACCACCTGCGACTTGCCATTTTGATCCAGCACCGAAAGGTCCAACGCCTTTGCGTACTTGCGACCGAGCTGGAAGATGTGCGCTACCTCGATACCGCGTGCAAGCTCAAGCGGACCGGAACCATCCGGGGCCGGATCTCCCTCCTTCACCTCAGCAACCTCAACCGTGCCATCGGCCGTGAAGTCGCGGCCCATCACCAGGTTGTACACGTGGTAATCAGGCTTATTACCACCAGCGATCCAAGCCGTGCCCTCCACAACCCGCGGGTCAACGAAGAAGCGCACCGAGCCCGTCGGGTTGCCGTCCTCGTCAGTCGTTCGGTTCGACGAGTTTGGCCCCACTACCTCGGGCCCCAAATAACCGGCCACCAACTCCGGATGTTTCGCAAGGTCCTCGGGCGTTGCCTGTTCTACTTCGGCGGGCGCAAAAGCAGCCTCAAGGCGCTTCTCATCCACCTCCCGGTCACCCGGGATACCAATGTTTACAACCTCGCGCGTGCCATCGGGATGCGTCAGCGTCACGACATACGACTTCAGCATGTCCCCCGCTTCCCACGGGCGATCCTCACGCGGGTAAAGCTCATTTGAAAGATCGACAAGTGCGGATATGGTCTTCGCGTCCGGCGTATGACGCAATTCCTTAGCCGGCGTATTCGAGTAATCCACGGGATCTGGAACCGGGGTTACAACCGCCTCCGCATTCGCTGCGTAACCACGAGGAGAACGCACAAACGTGTCCTCACCCATGGGATTCGGATAGAGGAACTCCTCTGAACGTGAACCACCCATGGCACCCGACTGCGCGGCCACAATCACAAACGGCAAACCGAGGCGCTCAAATACACGCTGGTACGCCTTCCGGTGCAACTCATAAGACTTAGCGAGCCCCTCATCATCAATATCGAAGCTGTAAGAGTCCTTCATCACGAACTCGCGGCCGCGAATCACGCCCGCACGTGGACGCGCCTCATCGCGATACTTCGTTTGAATCTGATACAGCGAAAGCGGCAGATCCTTATACGAGGAGTACATGTCCTTAACCGCGAGCGTAAACATCTCTTCATGCGTTGGCGCAAGCAGGTAATCCCCATCCTTGCGGTCCTTCAACCGGAAGAGGTTTGGTCCGTATTCTTCCCACCGGTTGGTTTTCTCATACGGTTCGCGCGGCAGTAGCGCCGGGAAGTGGACTTCCTGGGCCCCAATCGCAGCCATCTCTTCACGCACAACCTGCTCGATGTTACGCAAAACCTTCAAACCAAGAGGCAACCACGTGTAGATGCCCGGAGCCACACGACGAATGTAGCCGGCGCGCACCATCAGCTTGTGGCTTGCAACTTCCGCATCTGCGGGATCTTCACGAAGCGTCCGCAGGAAAAATTCAGACATGTTAGTAAGCACGATTACCAGCCTAACTGCAAAGCGTGATGAGAGGAAACGATGCCATCTCTCATCGAATTAACAAGATATTAGAAGCCGTAAAATCAGCTGATCACGTCAACGCTACCGGAACCCTCTTCAAGGCCCATCGTTTGCGCAATCTCATTCGCATACTTCAAAAGGGCAGGCACAATCTCGGCCTCAGGAACGGTGTCAACCACCTGACCCTTGATGAAAATCTGGCCCTTGCCGTTGCCAGACGCCACGCCAAGATCAGCTTCGCGGGCCTCACCGGGGCCGTTCACAACACAGCCCATTACCGCCACGCGCAAAGGAACCGTGAGGTCCTTCAACCCCTCGTTAACTTCATTTGCGAGCGTGTAAACGTCCACCTGCGCGCGACCACAAGACGGACAAGAAACGATTTCGAGGGTACGTTCGCGCAGGCCAAGCGACTGCAGGATTTCGATACCCACCTTGACCTCCTCAACCGGAGGAGCGGACAGCGAAACGCGAATCGTGTCGCCAATCCCCTGGCGCAAGAGCGCGCCGAACGCCGTTGCGGACTTGATCGTTCCCTGAAACTCAGGCCCCGCCTCTGTCACACCAAGGTGTAGCGGCCAGTCGCCGCTTTCCGAAAGAATCTCGTAAGCCCGGATCATCGTCACCGGATCGTGGTGCTTAACTGAAATCTTGAAGTCGTGGAAGTCGTGCTCCTCAAACAAAGACGCCTCCCACATCGCCGACTCCGCGAGGGCCTCCGGCGTTGCTTTTCCATACTTCTTCAACAAGCGTGGATCGAGCGAGCCAGCATTTACGCCAATGCGCAAAGACACGCCCGCGTCCGCCGCGGCCTTCGTGATGTCTTTAACCTGGTCATCAAACTTACGAATGTTGCCCGGGTTTACGCGTACTGCCGCACAACCCGCCTCGATCGCTTTGAAAACGTAACGCGGCTGGAAGTGAATGTCGGCAATAACGGGGATCGTGGACTGCTTCGCAATAATGGGCAACGCCTCCGCATCATCAGCCGATGGCACCGCGACGCGCACGATGTCGCAACCGGCGGCGGTGAGCTCAGCAATCTGCTGCAAAGTTGCACCAATATCAGTGGTCTTCGTAGTGGTCATCGACTGCACCGAAATCGGTGAACCACCGCCCACTGGAACATCCCCCACGTGTATCAGACGCGTCTTCTTACGCGGGAACGGGGCTCCGTTCACCTTTGGCATTCCCAGGGCAATCTCGGTCACGATGACATCTCCCAAAAATCAGCGCCAGGTGATTCCTGGCAAACTATTAACAGTTCCTAGACTAGGCTAATCGGCTTAATAATATCGGCTACAACGAGGAGCACCGTCATGGCCATCAGCAAAACAAAAATCACATAAGACACTGGCACCATGCGGGCCGTATCCGCCGGCCCTGGATCCGGCCTTCCCGTGACGCGGTTGAAAGTCCGGCGCAGGCCCTCCCAGAGAGCGCCTGCCACGTGTCCCCCATCAAGCGGCGGTAGCGGGATCAAGTTAAACACGAACAGCGCCATGTTCAAGGACGCCCACAGGCTCAGCAAAAGCATTGCCCGGTCTGCAATCCCCACGCCCTGCTCTGCAGAAACCTCACCTGCAATCCGGCCAACGCCCACCACTGACAGCACAGAATTCGGATCTCGAGGAGCATCCGTAAACAGCTGCACTCCAACGTCCCACACGGCGCGGGGCAAAACAGCCACGATAGAGGCCGTTCCTTTGAAGGTCTGCCACGTAATATCACCGACGTCGCGGGCGGTGCCGCGCTCACGTTCCACCTTGGAAATGATGCCAGCAACCTTGCGCTCACCCACCTGAACCGGTGTCACATCAAACTCTTGCAACGCACCATCGCGTTCCACAACTACCTTTGCCGCGCCGTCCTGATGCTCAATAGCACTCACAACGTCAGCCCACGCACTTGCCTGCACCGGCCCCCAAGATACGATCTTATCGCCGGCTCGCAAACCTGCCTCATACGCCGGAGACTTCGGATTCTCCTCAGTGCAAGTTTGCGAAGTAGTGCCAATACACTGGGGAACCTGGTCCAGCGTAGTTGTGGCCACATTAAAACCAAAACCAAGCACGATTACCGCAAAAAGAACCACTGCGAGTAACAGGTTAGTTACCGGCCCACCCAGCATTACTATGAGCTTCTTTGGGACCGACAGGTTGTAGAACGCTTGACATTCGCGTCCCTCAGGCAACTCCTCTGCCGAGGACAAACGAGCCTCCTGCGCAAGAGTCATCTGCCCCTTGCGGTTGGTCAGCTTCACTCCCTCGCGCGGCGGAGCATACATTCCCGCCAAACGCACGTAGCCGCCAAGCAGAATCGCCTTCACGCCATATTCGGTGTCCCCGACCTGCTTCGAATACAAAGTTGGACCAAATCCCACCATGTACTGCGGCACGTAGACACCGAACTTTTTAGCCGGAATCATGTGGCCAAGCTCGTGCAGGGCAACCGAGATCATTAGCGCCACAATCGCGAGCAAAATGCCGATCGCGTAACTCAAACGCGGCCTCCAATAAGTTCCTTCGTTTTTTCGCGCGCCCACGCCTCAGCGTTCAAAATATCGTCAAGATCAGGCTCGGCAATGCCCTCGTGCGCCTCGGTTACCTTCGCAACCGTGTCCACGATGTCAAGATAGGGCAGATTACCGTGAATGAAAGCGTCCACACACACCTCGTTGGAAGCGTTCATGACGCTCGGATGAGTCGGCGAGGCGCTAACTGCGGCCCGAGCCAAGTTGAGCGCTGGGAAAGTATCGTTATCCACGGGTTCGAACGTCCAGCTCGCACGCTCATTCCACCTCACCGGCTGCTGCACATGATCCAAACGTTGCGGCCACGAGAGGGACAGTGCAATCGGTAAACGCATATCGGGAGGCGAAGCCTGCGCAATCGTAGCTCCATCCTTAAACGTCACCATAGAATGTACAATTGACTGTGGGTGAACCACGGCCTCAATGTCGCCCGGATCGATATCAAACAAGACATGCGCTTCAATCAGTTCCAGGCCTTTATTCATCAGCGTGGACGAATTTATCGTCACCACCGGGCCCATATCCCAAGTTGGGTGATTAAGAGCCTGCGCGGGGCTAACATTTTGCAAATCGGCGCGCTTCTTACCGCGGAACGGACCTCCCGACGCCGTGAGCACCAGGTGATCTACCTCCGACCTACCCGTGACAACCTCAGACGTCAGCCCCTTCTCGTGGCGGCCCGGAACCAAACACTGGAAAATCGCAGAGTGCTCAGAATCGACCGGGAGGATCTGACCGGGTCTTTGCATAGCCGCCCGAACCAGGGCTGCGCCCACCACCAGCGACTCTTTGTTTGCAAGCGCCAAACGGGCACCCGAGTCAAGCGCTGCAAGGGTAGGCTGCAATCCTACGCCGCCCGTCACGCCGTTCAGAACGATGCCATCCTCATCTAGCATGCCCGCAGCGCTCACTATCGCATCCGCGCCAACCCACAGCTCCGCCTCAATGCCTCGCTGCCTCATCGCGCTAGCAATAGCGGCCTCATCCCCTGAAGCCACCGCGACTACCCGAGGCTGAAACTCCTGCGCCTGCTTGAGCAACAGGTCAATATTAGACCCGCCCGCTGCCAGAGCCACGACCTGGACAATCGAAGGATTCGCGCGCACAACATCAAGTGCCTGCGTTCCGATAGAACCGGTAGAACCAAGAAGTGAAAGTGGACGAGACATGACTACTCGATCGACAAGAGAATATCGATTGCGCGTGACAGGTACGCGTCCACGGGCCCCTCAAGGTAAGCATCCGCGCCCTTCGCGCTGGGGAACGTAACCTGGCGGATCTCATCTGCGGTGAGCTTTTCTTCATCATCAAAGAAACGAGCAATTCGATCCAGGAACGCGTCCACCTCTTCAACCCGGTATCCGCGCTCCTTTACCTCCGGATGCGCAAAACGGCTACCCAGAGGGCGAACCAAACGCGGGTACAGCGTCGTTGCACGGTCGGCCACGTGATCCAACCAGACGTCCTCGCCATTAACCGCCACGTGATTCGCGCGCTCGCTCGAGATAAAAGCCGACTCCAAACGATCCAGCGCCGCATCAACCACGGCCGGATCGTAACCGCGCCTCTTCAAAGCGAACACCGTCCGGCGGACCTGTTCGGACGTTATTCCCAAACTTGCACGATCGCCCTCATAAACGGCGCGTGCCTGCTTGAAGAACGCATCTACCTCGTCCTTGTTATAACCCTTGCGGAAAAATCCCACTGTTGGGAAGAAGTTACTCATTACTGACGCCCCTCTTTATTCTTCACCGAGGTAGCCAACTGGCCACAAGCCCCGTCAATATCTGATCCACGTGTATCACGAATGGTAGTTGCGATCCCGTTATCACGCAGTGTTTCAACGAATTCATTCATCGCGCGCGGGGTGGAGGCAGTCCAAATTGAACCCGGCGTTGGATTTAGCGGGATCGGATTCACATGCGCCCAGCCGTGTCCGCGTTTATTCAACTCGTCAGCCAGGAGTTTCGCCCGCCACGCGTGATCGTTCATGTCTTTAATTAGCGCGTACTCGATCGACACGCGCCTTCCCGTCTTCACGAAATAACGTCGCGCCGCATCCAGCAACTCACCGACCTTCCAACGCGAGTTGATAGGAATCAGCTCATCGCGCAGCTCGTCATCAGGCGCGTGCAACGAAACTGCGAGCGTTACGGGAAGCCCCAGCTGTGCAAGCTTATCGATTCCTGGTACCAAGCCAACCGTGGACACCGTTATTCCTCGTGCCGACATGCCCAATCCACGCGGTGGTTCATCAGTCATCCGCTTGAGGGCCTGCACAATGGAACGGTAGTTTGCGAGCGGCTCTCCCATCCCCATAAACACCACGTTGGACAGGTGGGTTGGCCCGCCCTCAAGTTCTCCACTCTCACACGCCACGTGCGCCATGCGCACCTGCTCGATAATCTCTGCGGTGGAAAGGTTACGTGTCAGCCCCATCTGACCGGTTGCGCAAAATGGGCATGCCATACCGCAACCAGCCTGGCTCGAAATACACAGCGTTGTGCGGCCCGGATAGCGCATGAGCACCGACTCTACCCGTGCCCCATCGTAAAGCTCCCACAGGTGCTTCAGCGTCATCCCGTCATCCGTTGCAAGGGTGTGAACCTTCTTGATCAGCCTCGGCATGAGCGACTTCTCAACATGCTCCGCCATGTTCTTTGGCAGGTCACTCATTAACGCAGGATCCGCTATGTGACGCTGGAAGTAGTGGCGCGACAACTGATCCGCCCGGAACTTAGGTAGTCCCTGCTCGACGAGGACCTGGCCGCGCTCCTCGAAATCCAAATCTGCCAAATGTGCGGGCGGCTTTCCCCGCCTGCGTGGAGCAAACGACAAGACCGGCTTCGCATCGGGAGTTTTCGCTCCCTCCGGAGCCTGATCCGTCGGCATTACCTGGCGGCCCGAACGCTTGCTTGCTTCTACCACTGCAAAGCCACCTTCAAGAAGAAATAGACCACTGGGGCCGTCATCAACAGTGAATCGAGCCGATCCATCAAACCACCGTGACCCGGCAGCATGTTAGACATGTCTTTCAAGCCAACATCACGCTTGATCAGCGACTCGATCAAATCACCAAACGTTCCTGCAACCGTAGTTAGTAACGCCAGCGGTATGCCGAGCCACCAGGCCCCGCCGAGCCAAACCATTCCACCAATACCAGCAGCGATTGAAAACACGAGCGAACCGGCGAAGCCCTCCCAAGACTTCTTCGGCGAAATCTTCGGAGCCATCGGGTGTTTGCCCCACATGATTCCAAACGCCCAACCGCCCGTATCGTTAGCGACACACAGCAAAACCCAAGTAATCACACCGGCCTGTGCGCCCGGAGAATCTAAAATTAACACCACGAACGACGCCAACAACGCCACGTAAATCAGCGCGAATGTCGTCACCATGATGTCTAGCACCGCCTGCGGACTGCGCCCATCCAGTAGCTTCCACACCGCCACGGCAAACACCGTTACCGTCAGCGCGCCCAGCACGGCCTCCAAGCCCAAAAAATGAGCGCACACAACCATGCCAACGCCACCAACCCAGGCCAGCGGTAGCACGATCTCACGATTCTTCCGCGCAAAAGCTCCTGCCAGCTCCCACAGAGCCAACACCACAGCGGCGGACACCAGCACCACAAACGCCTCGTTCGAAATAAACAAGACTGCGAGGAACAGCGCCGCTAAACCAACCCCCACACCAATCGCTGCGGGAAGGTTACGCCCTGCCCGCCCCGACGATGGTAACGGCTTATGGTTTTCAGTTGGCCCCGGATGGGTAATACGTCGTAAATCCACAGACATCCTACTTACCGTATTAAACGGTCATCAGATCCTTTTCCTTGGCTTCCAGCTCGCTATCAACAAGGGCCACGAACTTCTTTGTCAGATCCTCAAGCTGCTTCTCGCCGCGCTCAACTTCGTCCTCGCCGGCTTCGCCGTCCTTCTTAATCCGCTCAAGCTCTTCCTTCGCGCGGCGACGCTCATTACGGATCGAAATGCGTCCCTCCTCCGCACGGGTACGAGCCTGCTTCACGTAATCGCGACGACGTTCCTCAGTGAGTGCCGGCAACGTGCAACGAATCAGATTGCCATCGTCCGTTGGATTAATACCCAAATCCGCATCACGAATCGCCTGAATAATGGCCTGCACCGAACCGCGATCATACGGGCTTACCAGCACCATGCGAGCCTCCGGAATCTGTACTGAAGCAAGTTGCTGCAACGGCGTCATCGCACCGTAGTACTCCACGAGAATGGAGTTAAACATCTCCGGATTAGCGCGGCCCGTACGAATATTGCCGAAATCTTTCTTTATGGCTGAGACAGCACGCTCCATGCCATCTTCGGCCTCAAGTAGAGCATCTTCGATCATTTCTTAGTTCTCCTTCTCAAAATCTCCATTAGTTACCAACGTACCGATCTTCTTACCAAGCAGCGCGTCGGTAACATTGCCCGGCTCATTCATGCCGAACACGCGCATGTTAAGACTGTTTTCCTGACACAGCGAGAAGGCCGCCGCATCAACTACCTTCAACCCTCGCGTAAGTGCATCCGAATACGTCACATAATCGAGACGCTGTGCATCCGGTTCCACTCGAGGATCAGCGGTATAAATTCCATCCACACCGTTCTTTGCCACTAACAGCTCCGAACAGCGCGTCTCCAGCGCCCTCTGCGCCGACACCGTGTCCGTTGAGAAATATGGCAAGCCCGCGCCCGCACCAAACACCACGACACGTCCCTTTTCCAGATGACGGATAGCGCGGAGCGGAATGTAAGGCTCAGCAACCTGCCTCATCGAAATCGCGGACTGCACGCGCGTAGACACGCCCTGCTGCTCCAAGAAATCCTGAAGCGCAAGAGCATTCATCACCGTGCCGAGCATGCCCATGTAGTCGGCCCGAGCCCTATCAAGGCCATGTCGAGAGAGCTCAGCGCCGCGGAAGAAATTGCCTCCACCCACAACCACAGCAACCTGGACGCCCTCGCGGACCGCCTGCGCAATCTGCGCGGCAATCATGTTCACCACCGACGGGTCAAGACCGATCTCTCCGCCGCCGAAAACCTCGCCGGACAACTTCAAAAGAACGCGCCGCCCGGCGCCAGACTGCTCAGCCATCAGCTGCAACCCCTCCACAAATAAAACCGCAGTGCACTAACTCAACACATAGTTTAACGGATATATGACCGTAGCCCCGCCCTTGCAAACAAGGGTCGGGGCTACAATCGGGAACTTACTAGGCACCCACGTGGAAACGAACGAAGTCCGTAACCTTAGCGCCGTGCTCCTTTAGGACGTCGCCGACCTTCTTCGAAGGATCGCGAGCGAAATCCTGATCAACAAGGCAATTCTCCGCGTAGAACGCGTTCAGACGGCCCTCAACGATCTTCGGAACGATGTGCTCGGGCTTACCCTCCTGGAGCGTGAGCTTCGTGAGGGTTTCCTTCTCCTTCTCCAGAACGTCAGCCGGAACCGTCGTGCGATCCAAGTAGAGCGGGGAGAACGCAGCAATATGCATCGCGATGTCGCGTGCAACCTCAGCACCAGCCGCATCGGTTGCTACCAGCACGCCAACTTGCGCCGGCAGGTCAGCCGACGAGTGGTGGAGGTACAGCTCAACGTTCTCGCCCTCCATGCGCGCAACCTTGCCAACCTCAATCTTCTCGCCAATAACAGCGCCAAGACCGTCAACCAGGTCCTTAACCGTGCCATCCTCAGCAGGCTGCTCAAGCAGATCCTGCGTAGACGTAGCGCCGCTCTTAACAGCCGCGGCCAAAACCTTCGAAGCGAAGTCAATGAACTTCTCATTCTTCACCACGAAGTCGGTCTCAGCATTCGCCTCAACCATAACGCCGACCTTGCCATCAACAACCTCGCCAGCAATAAGGCCGGCGCCGGCCGTACGATCTTCACGCTTAGACAGCGACTTCAGACCAGCAAGACGGATGATCTCCATCGCCTTTTCCTTGTCGCCGTTGGCCTCGTCAAGCGCCTTCTTAACATCCATCATGCCCGCGCCGGTCTGCTCGCGCAGAGCCTTCACATCGGCAGCAGTGTAATTCGCCATGAAAATCTTTCCTCTTCAAGTATTAGTGGAAAGGCTTACTCAGCCTTCGATTACTCAGCCTCCGGTGCCTGCTCTTCAGCAGCCACCTCAGCCTTGCCGGCCTCTTCAGCCTTATCGGCGTCTTCAGCCTTCTGCTCGCCTTCGGCGCTCTCAAGAAGCTCGCGCTCCCACTCGGCCATCGGCTCTGCGCTGGCGTCCTCAGCGCCCGACTTCTGACGACGCTCCGAACGAGCCATCAAGCCCGCAGCACAGGCGTCTGCTACCACGCGGGTCAAAAGCGCAACAGCGCGAATAGCATCATCGTTACCCGGGATGCCGTAATCGACCTCATCCGGATCACAGTTGGTATCAAGCACAGCCACAACCGGGATATTCAGCTTGCGAGCCTCAGCAATCGCAAGGTGCTCCTTGTTGGTGTCAACAACCCAAATAGCCGAAGGAAGCTTAGCCATGTCACGAATACCGCCCAGCGAACGCTGGAGCTTGTTCTTCTCACGCTCCATCATGAGAAGTTCCTTCTTGGTGTGGCCCGAACCGGCAACATCCGCAAAATCGATCTCCTCAAGCTCCTTCATGCGCTGAAGACGCTTAGAAACCGTGGAGAAGTTCGTCAGCATACCGCCCAGCCAACGGTGGTTCACGTAAGGCATACCAACGCGCTCAGCCTGCTCTTCAATAGCTTCCTGAGCCTGCTTCTTCGTGCCAACAAACAGGATGTTGCCACCGTGAGCAACCATTTCCTTCACGAACTCGTAAGCCTTGTCGATGTCCTCGACGGTCTTCTGCAGGTCAATGATGTAGATGCCGTTACGCTCAGTCAGGATGAAGCGCTTCATCTTCGGATTCCAGCGACGGGTCTGGTGACCAAAGTGGACACCACTTTCCAGAAGCTGACGCATGGTTACAACAGCCATGTCTCTTCCTCTCGGTGCAAAGCACCATTCACGAGCAGCGTTAGCCACTCAAAATTACAGTTACTGCCCTAAGGCCCTAGCGTCCACGAACCAACACCCCGAAGGGACCGAAGCTGGCCACGCCGCTTACGCGGATTTGGACGCGCGATAGTCACCTGCAAGCAGGTGCCGCGTTGATTCTAGCTAAAATCTGGGAGTTTAGGAACTTCGAAGGCTCCTTTTACGCCCACATGTTTCACGGCTCACACAACGCGCCCCCATACGTGTTTCCACAGGGAGCACAAACCCGGCATATCCACAACCTTTTTGCTTCTAATTCGCCCGCTGCTAAAGGCTGTTCGTAGCCTACCCTGCATGGAGTTAGCGCATCGATTCATGGCTCTGCTGGCCGTCCTTGGGGCGGGCAGTGCGTTACTCGGCATGGTTGGCGCACCTGCCCGGGGTGAGACATTCGCCGGAGGCTGCAGTTCTTCTGCTTGGGTGGGAAGTACACATTTTCAAACTGTGGATGGCACGTATTCTCGGACCAGTAGCGTGTCCGGAGCCTCGCATAGTGGATACGACCCCTCCGTGGTGATCTCCTGGCAAATGCCGGTAGCACCTCCCATACCTGTTGGACGCCTATTCGACCCGCCGAATAGTCCCTGGGTGTCAGGACATCGCGGGGTGGACATCTGCCCTGGTGTGGGAGCCACGATTCACGCTCCTGCCGACGGCACAGTGGTTTACGCCGGAGAATTCTTCAACCGGAACTTAGTTTCTATTAGACATGCCAACGGCGTGCGCTCCACGTTTGAGCCGGTCTCTCCCGTAGTAGCGAAAAACTCGTTTGTACAAGCCGGCGACGTGGTTGGTCACCTTGAAGCCGGTCACGATTCAGATTGCCTGCACTGGGGAGCCAAAGTTAACAAATACCTGTACTTAAATCCCCTCGCCCTCATCTTAGGAGAGCCCATACTCAAGCCCCTGGACAAATAACTACTGGGACCGTTGGCGATCGATCATGCCCCCCACTCACGCCCGAGGATGAGCCTGGTTCATAATCGCGCTCAAACGGCGCGCATCCACATGTGTGTATCGCTGCGTAGTTTGTAGCGACGAGTGCCCCAACAAATCCTGCACCGCACGCAAATCAGCGCCACCTTCCAACATGTGAGTTGCCGCGCTATGACGCAAACCATGCGGGGAAATCGCCGGAACACCGGCCCTGGCGCATGCGGACTCCAGACGTCCTCGGACAATGCGTTGACTAATGCGCCCACCGCGAGCGCCTAAGAACAACGCCTGCTCGCCGCTATCAGTAACGAGGCCAGGGCGGCCCGTCTCAATCCAAACGCGGAGCGCATCATGAGCTGGCTTGCCGTACGGCACCACACGTTCCTTGTTGCCCTTACCCAGAACTCGCAAGGTGCGTTCAGCAGCGTTCAAGTGCGACAGGTTTAAGCCGGTCAGTTCCGCAACACGAATACCGCACGAATACATGACCTCAACCATTGCCCAGTCGCGAATAGCGCACGGATCACCACCTTCTGTTTGCTGGCGCAAATAGTTAAACAAAGACCGAGCCTGATCGACCGTTAGCGTCTGCGGGAGCGTTTCATCCACTCGCGCAGCCCTCAACTTCAAAGTTGGATCAACCTGAGCGATTCCCTCACGCTTCATCCACCGCCCAAACAAGCGAACACTTGCCACGTACCGCGCTACAGATGCCCTCGACCCCCCCTCGCGAACCTTGGTTGCAACCCATGCGCGAAACGCCCGCGGCGTCAGTTCAGCCGAATCAAATGGCCTCGCACCCAGGCAAAAATCAAGAGCAGAGGACACATCGCTCATGTACGCGTGCACCGAATGGTCAGCCATGCCTCGACTATGCGCCATATAGCGCTCAAATCTGGCCAGAACATCGAGCGTTGACTCGTGCAACTCCATGTTCCTCCCAAATCTATGACCAACTACAACCACTGGTGGCACAACTTTAGTCCTGCCTGGCGCGCCGCGTATGTGCGCTACCTGCAACGCGCGAAAGCATCACCCTCGCACGTAACCAGCTTCTTCAACAGTAGTGTAGTCATCCCCTGCTCCACCTCATCCACGCCCAAACCAGCGGCTCGAGCTACCCAACGAACCGTTGCAGATCCCTTCGCTGGAAGCGCATCGAAAATGCGCTGCACATCAGCATCTAGGCGCGGCTTCTTCCCCTCGGGCATATCAAACAAGAAATCACCGATGCCGGACATCAACTCCAAAATGTCATCAACGCCAGTCACCAACGTCACGCCCTCACGGATCGCCTCATTGCAACCCGCTGACATTTGCGACGACACCGAACCGGGAAACGCCCCCACCGGCCTACCCATCTCCCGGGCGCGGCGAATAGTCACCAGAGCCCCTGACCTCGATGATGCTTCCACCACCACACTCGCCTGCGATAACGCCGCAATCAATCTGTTCCGACTCAAAAAACGCCACCGTGCTGGCCGCCAATCCGGCGGGCACTCAGCCACAATCGCGCCCGACAGCTCGACCTGCTCAAACAGGCCCGCGTGGGAAGCCGGGTAAAGGTACGACACTCCTCCGGCCATCACCGCCACCGTCTGCCCCACCTTCAACGCGCCCACGTGAGCAGCCGCATCAATACCAAACGCTCCACCCGACACCACACACACGCCCTTGCGGGCAAGCTCAAACGCAACATCACGCGCAATCGAATTACCGTGCGAACTTGATGCCCTCGCCCCCACAATCGCTACGCGCGGCATCGCCTTCAGCTCCCCACGCACCCAAAGCGCAGCCGGAGCCTCCAATCCCAGATCATTAAGCCCCTCGGGCCAAGCAGGATGCTCCGGCCAGAGCACCGTTCCCTCCACCCGAGCCAACGCATCCAAATCGCGCTGAACATCCAAATCCTCCACACGAGGCAACCACCTCTTCAGTGCCTTCACCCACGGGCGCTCGCGGCCCTCCTCGTCAAATAAAATCTGCGGCGAAAGCTTCTCTACGTCCGGTTGGGTTAGTAGCCATTCCAGCGCTGCGGCGCTACCCATTTGCTCGCGCAACACTCCCGCAGCCACGTCGCCTGGCTCCACGATGGCACTCCACGCGCACGCAACCTCTTTTTCACTAGTCAAATCAGGAATTCGCATTATCAACCCCATTTCTAAACTTCAAAGAACTAACGAGCTCCGACAGGCCGACCCTGCGCGCGCCGCGCACATCCGCGATCGTCAGTGCAAGACGCAACACTCGATCCGCACCGCGCAAACTCAAAGTGCCGTCCTCAATCGCGCGCTCCACACCCCTATACACCGCCGGCTCAATCCCGCACTTCGGGTCATGAAGGAGCCGCGAAGGAACATGTGAATTCATCGTCCAAGGCGTGCCACGCCACCGCTCGCGTGCCCGCTCACGCGCTTGCGCAACGAGCTTGCGCGCATCCGCAGAGGTATACGCCGGTGGATCCGACAACTCAGCTGGCGACGGTGTCATCATCGGGATCTGAATATCCATCCGATCCAGCAACGGACCCGACAACCGGCTCATGTAGCGGCGACGCTGCAACGACGAACACATACACGACTTACGCCGGCTAATCGCATGCCCACAAGGACACGGATTAGAAGCTAGAACCAATTGGAATCGGGCGGGATACTCCACGTGATGGCGCGCCCTATGCAAATTCACAACCCCCGATTCCAAGGGCTGGCGCATCGCGTCCAACACCTGGGGCGAAAACTCAGCTGCCTCATCCAGCACCAAAACACCCGCGTGCGCCCGCGAAATCGCTCCCGGCCGCGGAACCCCGGTTCCTCCACCAATAATCGCCGCCATCGTCGCACTATGATGCGGAGTTTCGATTGGCGGAGTCCTCATCAACCCACGCGACGGGTCGAACGTGCCGCAAATCGAGTGGATCGCAGTCACCTCAATCGCATCCTCATCATCGAGAGGCGGCAAAATAGTGGGCAAACGTTTAGCAAGCATCGTCTTGCCCGCGCCCGGCTCACCAACCAACAACAAGTGGTGACCGCCCGCCGCGGCCAACACCAGCCCCTCCGCCGCGAACGCCTGGCCCCGCACATCAGCTAAATCAACCTCATCATGCGCATGCGAAACCTCCGGCTGCACAGCTGGGGCCTCGCGCGCGGAAAGAGCTGGCAACCCCTCGGGCAAACGGCCTCCGAAATGAGCAACAAGATCACGCAAATGAGCGAAACCAAGAACCTCCACTCCGGGTAGCAGCCTCGCCTCCGCGAGCGAATCCTCCGCCACTACAACCTGCGCCATCCCCTCACGGCGCGCCCCAACCACCGCCGGTAGCACTCCTCGGATCGGACGCAGCGAACCGTCCAAACCGAGCTCCGCCATAAACACTGCTCCATCAACGACCTTAGGCGAAACCACTCCCCGCGCAGCCAACAGTCCCACCGCTATCGCCAAATCAAACGCGGATCCAGCCTTCGGAATTCCTGCCGGCGACAGATTTACCGTTACCCGATGCTCGAACCAATCAACACCACACGACTGGAGGGCCGCCCGCACACGATCGCGCGACTCCCGCACCGACGCATCCGGCATACCCACCAAGTTGAACGACACCAGGCCTGAACCCACGTGCGTCTCAACCGCAATAATGTGCGCCGTAATACCTGACCACGCAACCGCGTGCGTGCGCACCAAAATTGGCCTCATAACACTCCTTTCCGATGCTCAATATCAGCCAGCCTTCCCCTCACTTTCACGACCACCGCATCCATGCACACGGAGCCGCTCCGCTCATGTTCCGACAACCAAACAGCTGCCCCGCGGCGCAAAAACCGCATCTTCTGTTCCGTAATCGACTCCCACGCAGTTGCCGCCCCTCGAGCCGAACGAGTCTTCACCTCCACAAACACGATTCCCCGCTTCGGATCACGCGCCACAATGTCCAGCTCAACTCCCCGCCTCCTGTAATTCCTGTCCAAAATCTGCCAGCCCAAGCCGGTGAGGTACTCCGCCACCAAATCCTCACCAACCTGGCCCAACCTATGTGTCCTAGCCATAACACCTCCCGCGCATCATCCTGCTGCCTCGCGTAAATAAGCTCGCCACTAACCGGGTGCGGGTGTGGACGGGCCCGGGAACAGTAACGCTGGGGAAAAGCCGGTGCGGGGCGCGGGACGCTCCCACTGAGGGGACGATGGGCAGGCGTAAACCATGACCGTGAGGGAAAGTGACAAAATATGGGCCTCTTTTTGCCATTTCCCGTCGGAATACCGAAGCGGCACAACGCAAACACCACGACTGTGAGGGGAACTGACTATAACTGCTGCATAAATGGGCACTTTGGGTCTGAATCGCTGTTTCATCACCAGGCCAGAACACAACAGTGAGGGAAACCGACAAAAACAGCTACTCAAACCGACACTTCCCCTCACAAAACCGAGCGCGCATCAGGCCTCGAACACGAATGAGACCTAAAACGGCACAAAACAGCCTTCATTCAGGCATTGCGGGTCGGAATCGATAACTACAAGCCCGCAGCTGTCGCAGCCGTGAGGGGAACTGACTATAACTGCTGCATAAATGGGCACTTTGGGTCTGAATCGCTGTTTCATCACCAGGCCAGAACACCACCATGAGGGGAACTACCCGAAAGAGCTGCCTAATTCGACACTTTAGGACTGAAATGCGGATACAGCCGTTCAGGTCGGGAATACGGATATGGGAGTTTGGGTCAGAAAAGTGGGGACGGCGCTTCGGGTCGGAAAAGTGGGTATGGCAGTTTGGGGCGGGAATGCAGGGAGGGCAACTTGGGTCGGGCACATTCAAGGGCCGGACGCAGCGCTACACGCAGTCAGACCAAAGCGCTACACGCAGTCAGACCAAAGCGCTACACGCAGTCAGACCAAAGCGCTACACGCAGTCAGACCAAAGCTCCTCATCTAGTTAAGCCAAAAAGTTACGCCCAAAGAGAGCACAAAACGGCGTGCCCAGAAAGGGGAAAGCACGCCGCCCAAAGGAATTCACACCGCCCACGCAAGCTATGGGAGCTCTAGCTCCGACTTGGAGAGCTCCTCGATATTCACATCCTTAAACGTCAGCACACGCACAGACTTCACAAACCGCGACGAACGGTAAATATCCCAAACCCACGCGTCCTCAAGCCGCAACTCAAAAAACACGTCATTGCCCACCGGATGCACCTGCAAATCCACCTGATTACACAAGTAAAAACGGCGCTCTGACTCAACCACATACTTAAACAAGCTGATCACGTCGCGATACTCGCGGAACAGATCCAGCTCCAAATTGTTCTCGTAATTCTCAATCTCAGGATTCATCCCCAAAGCCCCTTCCTGCCCGAATTAATCCTTCAATAGCCGCCACGACTGCCGGTGATAAGCGCTCACGCCAATCTTAGCCAACGCCTCCCGATGCGCCGCCGACGCATAACCCTTATTCGCCGACCAACCATACCCAGGATCCGGCAAAGACACCATCAAATGGTCGCGCACAACCTTCGCCACAATCGAGGCCGCCGCCACTACCGAACACGACGCATCGGCCTTGACCAATGTCTGCACCCTAGGCTGACCAACAGCAACAAACGCGTCCCGGCCCTCACAGGCACCAAACAAATCCTCCGTTGGAGTCAGCCAATCATGTGACCCATCCAGTAGCACCACGCCCGGCCGCACCCCGGCAGATGCCAACGTTCCAAGAGCGCGAAGCCCGGCCCTCCTCAACGCCGCGGTGATGCCCAACTCATCAACCTCAGCAGCCGACGCCATCCCCACAGCCGTAGGCCCCGCCCACCTTGCGGCCTCCAAAACCAGGCGCTCTCGAGCGGCCGGTGACAAAAACTTCGAATCTGCCAAAGCAGTTTCTGGTTCAACTCCAGGAGAAACCGCAACTCCCACCGCAACCGGACCAGCTAGAGCGCCGCGCCCAACCTCGTCCATGCCAACAACAGTGCCAAACCTGGACAGATCACGCTCAACACGTGTGCTTGCAAGCTTCAAGTCTGCTCACCGCACGTTCTCAAAAGGTGAATTATCCGTGGGATTCGACCAATGCCCCAAAGGCCAACTAACCCAAAACACCTTGCCCACCACGTCATTTACGTCAACAAAAGCAAGGTCTGGAATTGTCATGTGTGCGCGCGAATCCGCAGAATTATTGCGATTATCCCCCATCACCCAAAGGTGTCCCTGCGGAACCGTCACTCTAAATGGCTGGACAGAATTATCCGAACCCGACTTCAAATACGGTTCCGAAATCGCCTGACCATTTACCAGCAGACGGCCGCCATCATCACAGCACTCAACCGTGTCTCCGCCCATACCGATCACACGCTTCACCAGATGCTGATCGCCCGAGGCCGGCCGCAAACCCGTATATACCAGCGCTTTCTCAATCGCCCCGGATACCCCACCTGGCTCTGCAACGGGCGGCAGCCATTCATTGGCATCTCGGAAAACCACCACGTCACCACGTTCAAGCTCGAACACACCCGGCGTAAGTCTAGACACGAGGACGTTATCGCCAATCTGTAACGTATCCTCCATTGAACTGGACGGGATCCAAAAAGCCTGGACCAAAAAAACTCGCAATAACGAGGACAAGATCACCGCAAGAACAAGGATTAACAATACCTCGCCCACACGTCCCCGCACAGTAGTCTTCTTGGCAGACTTACCCTGATTCTCTGAATCCGGATGCACATGACGAGGCTGATATGTAGCCTCCGATTCAGAAGAGCGCTCCTCGCGCCGGACGATCGCATCAAAGTCCTGCATAACTCTCCTAAATCTCAGACCATTCCCAATGCATTAGCTTAAAACATCCGGCCCAATGTGCCTACACCAAACGCTTACGCAAGAGTAGGCCCAATAAAAGTCATGCCCCGGCAAATGCCGGGGCATGCACAAGCACTAAAATTAGTTAGCGCGCTTCTCACGGACCTTAGCGGCCTTGCCGTGACGGTCACGCAGGTAGTACAGCTTAGCGCGACGAACGCGACCAACAGTCACAACCTCAATGGACTCAATGGTCGGAGCGTGCAACGGGAACGTACGCTCAACGCCAACACCGAACGAAATCTTACGAACGGTAAACGTCTCACGAATGCCCTCGCCCTGACGGGCAATGACAATACCCTGGAAAACCTGGATACGAGTACGGTTACCCTCCGTAACCTTTACGTTCACCTTGACGGTGTCGCCGGCCTTGAATTCCGGAATATCGCTACGTAGCGAAGGCTCGTCAACGAAATCTAGCTTCTGCATGTTAATCTCCCGATCAAAACTGCCGCAGGTCAGACCTGATCATTTAGCGGCCTAGCCGCCGACTACATTTGTGGAATCTGGCCCCGGTGTCCCCCTGCGGCAGGTTTCACCGCCATTTTCCAACCGCTCCATTGTGCCATATAACGAGGACGCAGTCGACACTGTATTCTCTCGAAGCCGCCGGTAGTTACCAACCTCACCGCCCCAGATAAGGGCGCAGAGGAGCAACCGTGCAGGCAAGCCATCTCCTCCTACTAGGCAACTAAAGCCAGCGAGACGCTCTACATGGCTCGGATCATGACCACGTCAACGTCACGAATATCGCCGACCATGAATACGCGCTTACCTGAAGTCACGAATCCGTGCCTGCGGTAAAAGCTCCGTGCTCGCTTGTTCTCCTTAGCCGTGCCCAGCACGAACTCAGTGCCCTTTACAAGCGGCTTCGCATCCTCAATCGCGGCCTCAAAAATTCCGCCAGCAAGCCCCGAGCCCCTCCACTTCTTCGTCACGTAAAGCTTCGAAATGTAGGTGGGGGCAGCCGCAATCTGGTCGGCGGGAATATCACTTGGATAGTCGCCTTCCTCGTACATGGTGACCAGGGTGTACGCCTCTATCCGCCCATCGATCACAGCCACTAAAACACGACTATGCGGGTCCGCCAGCCACGAGGCAACGACCTCACTCGATAAATTATTCGCGATATGCTCAGCCTGAGCCTGCTCAGTTACGTATGCCGGGCACGCATCCGGGAACGTGGCGGCTGCAACCCTCGCGATCTCATCAGCCTCCGAGGCTACAGCGGAGCGAATCATCACCCTCTGCCAAGCTGAACCGTCACGCGGCGCGATCCATCCAAACCGAGTCAAAACCTCGCGATCCTCCACCGAAAGGGTTTGTGGATTCGTTTTATCGATGAGGTCGGGCCGCACCCTCGCTGTCTTAGCGAGGGACTTCCCCCTCCTCCACGACTCGATCTGTGCATGGTTGCCGCCCATCAGCACGTCCGGCACTTCGAGTCCGCGCCACTCTTGCGGCCTGGTATAGGAGGGATATTCGAGGACGTTGCCTTCGAACGACTCTTCGTCCAAAGATTTCGGATTACCCATGAACCCATCGAGTAGGCGCGCTACCGCCTCCACGAGCACGATCGCGGCCACCTCGCCACCATTCAGCACGTAATCGCCAATGGAATACTCAAACACCTCCACGCCTGGCGTGCCCGCGTAATAATCGACGACGCGCTGATCAATACCCTCATAACGACCACAGGCAACCACGATCTGATCGGCGGCGCACAGGCTCTCCACATCACGCTGTGTCAAAGGTTTTCCCGAGGGGGTCGGAACTGCCAAAACTCGGCGAGCTGCGCGCGGATTATCCTCACTGTCACTTACGCCGGCAGAACTATCTAAAGGCGAATCATCAGTGGCATCTTCTTCGCGGATCTGGAGGATTTCATCCAGCGCCCTCCCCCAAATATCCGCGCGCATCACCATGCCCGCGCCGCCACCATACGGCGAATCATCAACCGTGCGATGGCGGTCCTGCGTCCAATCTCGCAAATCGTAAGCAACAATCTGTACCGCACCCGAATCCTTCGCTTTGCCCATCAGCGACAGATCGAGCACATCAAAGAACTGCGGGAAAATAGAAACCAAATCAAACCGCACGCTGCTCACTCCTCATCATCAAAGAGGCCGCCCGGCGGATCAACCACGATAGTGCCCTCGTCTAGCAGTACCTCAGGCACGATCTGCCTCACAAATGGCACCAAAACCTCGCGGCCACCGTAATCCACCACCAGCAGGTCCTGCGCGGCTCCGGGCACGAAGCGAGAGACAACACCGCGAGGTTCTCCCTCAACCGTGCGCACCTTCAAACCCGTCAGCTCGTGGGGATACCACGCATCATCCTCGTCCAGCACATCATCAGCGTCAATCAATAATCGAGCGCCACGAAGCGCTTCCGCGCCCGTTCTGTCCTGTACCTCTTCAAACTTGACCAGCATACGGCCCTTGTGAACGCGAATCGACTCCATCGTTAGAACCCCATGCGAGGCCGTGTCAAACTGCGCGCCTTCAAAAAAGCGCTCCTGCGGAGAATCCGTACGCAAATCCAGCGCAACTTCTCCCTTAAGAGCATGCGCCGGCCCTACAACCGCAACCAAAAGTTCCATGAAAACCCACCGCTTCAGCTCAAAATATGACTTGGGGCGGTGTGGACAAGCGCCACACCGCCCCAAAATCGAAATAACTAATCCCGATCAGTATCTATGACATCAACCCGGACCGGGCCCTTAGTAGACAGAGCCGACATGACCGCACGAAGTGCGCGAGCCGTCCGCCCATTTCTACCAATGACGCGACCCAGATCATCCGGATTAACGCGAACCTCCAGAAGCTGTCCGCGTCGCATAGACCTCGAGCTCACCTCGACATCATCAGGATTATCAACAATCCCACTGACAAGATGTTCTAGGGCATCAGCTAGCATTAGGCTTCCTCTGCCTCAGCAGCGGCCTCAGCTTCTGCCGGAGCCTCTTCCGCAGCTTCCGCTGCAGCTGCCTCAGCGGCCGCTTCTTCCTCAGCCTTCTTAGCAGCAGCGGCCTCGGCCTCTGCCTTCTGCTTCGCTTCAGCAATAGCTGCCTTACGCTTGATCGCTTCTTCCTCCGCAGCCTTAATAGCCTTCGCGGCGGCCTCTTCATCCGCAGAAGCGTACTTCACGCGCGAAACCGGGTTCTTAACACCCTTGTGCGCAGCGAGGTCACCGGTCAAACGGAGCAGGTTGCGAACCTGGTTGGACGGCTGAGCACCGACACCGAGCCAGTACTGAGCACGCTCGCCCTTAATCGAAATGTGCGACGGCGTACGCGTCGGATCGTAGGTACCGATCTCTTCAATCACGCGACCATCGCGCTTCTTGCGCTGATCAACGACAACTACACGGTAGAACGGTGCGTGGACCTTGCCCATGCGCTTTAGTCGAATACGAACTGCCACTTTAGTGGTCACTCCTTGATTTATTAGGGTGGACCCAAACCGCTATCGGGGGTTACACAAACAGTGGTTAGAATCCTGGACGCGAAGAGCTACGGTAGAGAGGGGTCCGCAGACTTCGAGTACAACGCTCCATTGTGCCAGAAAACGAGCCAAAAAGGGAAGTGTATTTGACCTAAGTAGGCAGGATTTATCGTGCGATTGGTCACGGCACTCCCTCGCAAGCTACGTCGCAACGCATAGCGCAGGGAACTCTTCCCAAAATAGTGAGAGCATGGGTATGAGCGAAAGGACATCATGAGCACTGAACAATACCGGTTGGACAATCCGCCAAGAATCGTCGGCCTCGACCCTGAAACCACGCGAAGCCTGCAGCGGGGCGATCTAACCCACGAACTTGCACTCATGTGCCGAGCTGCAGCAACCGCAGTGGGACCATACCTGCTGGCCTCAAGGGTGAAACTTGACGCTGCAACCACCGAAACCAAAGCGAACTTTCACGATCCAGTCACGCCCTATGACAAAGCTGCCGAGACCGCGATCAGCGCCCTCCTGGGTAGCTTCATCCCCGGCTCACTAAAGCTTGGTGAAGAGCACGGTGAAGAGATTCTCCCCGGCGGTACCCCTACCGACTTCCTCGATGAGATCCCCATCGTAGAGCCCAATTTTCACGTGGACGCCCGGTCACTGGCCTCGCGCGTGAAATGGATAATTGATCCCATTGATGGCACCGCGAACTTCGCCGCTGGATTCCCCTACTTTGGCACATCCGTCGCAGCCTCCCTCGACGGCGAAATCGTAGCCGGAGCCATTACCGTTCCCTACAACAATGAAGTGTTCTGGGCCAACGAGACCGAGGGATGGATTGAACGCGGAGATGACTTCTACGCGCTAAAGTCCGGCAACATTCAAGGCAGCAAGACTATTACAGCTGAGAGCGAAGCGCTGCTCCTCACCTACTTCCCCACCGTATCTGAGGTGAAACAGTTCCCGAACCTAGCAGCGCAGGGACTAACTGATCTGCTATCCACCTTCCGCGCCATGCGTCGCCCGGGAGCGTGCGCCCTTGACCTCGCCCAAGTTGCCGCTGGTCGCGCAGGAGCCGTCTTCGCCACGCGAATCAAACTGTGGGACATTGCAGCGGGCGTCCATCTGGTGCGAGTAAGTGGCGGACACGTGGACCAACGTGACCTCGGAAACGAAGCAACGGGCACGCAACCGGCCATTGCCGCTACGTCCGCGGGTCTCAAATCTGAGATGCTTGCGAACCTACTGGATCAAGTGCAATCCCAGTATTAGAGGCTCTCGACGCGCTCTACGCCTCGATAAAACACATGTGTTGGTCGTTGCAAGACCTCAACGTTTTTACACGGGTCAGCATCAAACATTACGAGGTCAGCGTCGGCGCCCTCATGCAGTCCAGCCGCGCCAAGGTACTCGCGGGCCTTCCACGTTACTAAATCGACAATTTGTGACGGGGCAAGGCCCATCGTGCGCCACATCGTAACCTCTTTTGCTACCTGGCCGTGCGCCTGATACCCACCCGCATCCGTGCCGGGAAGCAACTGCACTCCAGCATCGATAAAACTCCCCAGAGTAGCCTCATGACGCTCCCACAAATCCGTCATGGTTTGCGCGTACACCGGGTATTTCTTGCTCCCTGCTCGCGCGAACTGCGGGAACAACGCCACCTGCATCAGCGTGGGCGTAACCGCGATTCCCATTCGGGAGGCCTCCTGCACATGTTCGGGCCTCATTCCAGTGCCATGTTCAATACAGTCCACTCCGGCTTCGAGAAGGCCATCAATCGCCTTTTCGCTAAACGAATGGGCCGTCACCCTCGCTCCGGCCTCATGTGCGGCAATCACGCCTTCCTTTAGCGCTTGCGTATCCCATAACGGATCTAGATCTGAGTCCGCCCCGTTTGATCGGTCGATCCAGTCGGCGACTACCTTCACCCAGCCAGTACCCGCCCGCGCCTGGGCCTCCATCACGGAGGGTAACTGCGCATCCGAGGTCTCGATCGCATACCCGCGAATGTAACGTTTGTGCTTAGCGATATGCCTGCCCGCCCGCAAGATGGTGAGAGCATCAAGCCGCCCATTGATCCACGAGTTGTCACCAATCACGCCGCAATCGCGCACCAGGAGCACGCCCGCATCGCGGTTGGCGTGAGCCTGAGCAAGCATCTGCTCGCCCGTGGTCTGCCCCTGCGGCCCTATCCCAATATGACAGTGAACATCCACCAGGCCGGGAGTTACCCATACGTCATCAAAATCATTAGCCACGCCCGCCCGGCTGAACTCACCACCGAGGCGGTGAATCTTCCCATCTCGCACCTCAAACGTGCCGCTAACCCACTCGTGAGGGCCAGCGGTTGAACTCATCTCACGCTCGAAACATGCCGCATCGCCGGGCGTAAGGGAAAACTCCCCGACCTTCGGGGAGTTTTGCCAAAGCACGTGGCCAGAAAACCTCATTAGCCGCCAAATCCGCCCAGCATGCGCTTAACGTCATCCGGTAGATCATCCATTGTGGGACGAGGTGCTTCCTGCTGCACGCCAAACGCGGACCCCTGACGCTGTTCCTTTGGAAGCATCGCCTTCAGTTCCTGCTGGCGACGCTTCGCCGGATTGCCCGATACTCCAGACTTCGAGCGCTTCTTAGACTTCTTTGGCTGACGAGCGCCGGCCCGCTTGCCCGCACCCGGCAGGTTCCCCATACCGGGGAAGCCACCCATACCGGGCATTCCACCGCCGGCCCCCATGCGCTTCATCATTTCGCGTGCGGCCTCAAAGCGCTTAACCAACGAATTGACTTCCGCAACTGTGGTGCCCGAACCAGCCGCGATGCGACGCCTGCGAGAACCATCGAGCACCTTGACGTTGTTACGCTCAGCAGGCGTCATCGACCTCACGATCGCTTCAATGCGTGACACTTCCCGCTCGTCAAAGTTCTCCAGCTGCTCACGCATCTGCCCCGCTCCCGGCATCATTCCAAGGAGCTTCTTCATCGAACCGAGTTTGCGCACCTGCTGTAACTGGTTCAGGAAGTCATCCAGCGTCAGCTCACCCGACATTGCCTTGGCAGCAACATCCTCGGCCTCACGCTGGTCGATCTTCTTCTCAGCCTGTTCGATAAGGGTGAGAATGTCACCCATATCGAGGATTCGCCCGGCCATGCGGTCCGGGTGGAAACGCTCGAAGTCCTCCAACCCTTCGCCAGTGGATGCGAATAGGATCGGCTGACCGGTAACGCCACGCACCGACAGCGCTGCACCACCGCGCGCATCGCCATCAAGCTTGGACAGAACGACACCCGTAAATCCAACACCGTCACGGAACGCAACCGAAGTTTGTACCGCATCCTGACCGACCATGGCATCCAGAACGAACAGGATCTCGTGCGGATTCACGGCGTTACGAATATCGCGCGCCTGCTGCATCATCTCTTCGTCAACGCCCAGGCGGCCCGCCGTATCGACGATTACGAGGTCGAATCCATTCTCAATCGCATAGTTGAGGCCCGAACGAGCAACCTGCACAGGGTTGCCCACTCCATTACCCGGCTCCGGGGCCCACACTTCAACACCGGCACGCTTACCAATAACCTCAAGTTGGGTGACAGCGTTTGGACGCTGTAAGTCCGAGGCCACGAGGAGGACGCGCTTGCCTTCCTCCTTCATCCAGTGGCCTAGCTTGCCAGCCAGCGTGGTTTTACCAGCACCCTGCAAACCAGCGAGCATGAACACCGTGGGGCCGCGCTGAGCAAAGTGAAGCTCACGCGTTTCACCACCCAAGACCTCCACAAGCTGGTCGTGAACAACGCGCACAACCTGCTGGCCCGGATTCAGTCCCTTCGTCACGGTGATGCCGCGAGCTTCCTCACGAACCTTCTTAGTGAACTCGCGAACTACGGGCAGTGCGACGTCCGCGTCAAGAAGGGCGCGGCGAATCTCTGACGCGGTTGCATCAATATCCGCATCGGTGATCACGCCTTTGCCGCGAAGTTTGCGGAAAGAATCTGTTAGACGATCAGAGAGGTTTTGAAACACGTTATTGATCCTGTTTTCGAAAAGTTACTGCATCCTACCTTAACCGATGAGGAGCTTAGCCAACGATTGCATCCACGAAATCTTCGGGGCTGAATGGGGCCAGGTCGTCCGCACCTTCGCCCAAGCCCACAAGCTTCACCGGCACTCCAAGCGCCTTCTGCACCGAAACGACAATGCCGCCCTTAGCTGACCCGTCCAGCTTGGTAAGAACCACACCGCTCACGTCAACAACTTGGGCGAAAATCTCCGCCTGGCGCAAACCGTTCTGCCCAGTGGTGGCGTCTAGAACCAGTAGCGTTTCAGCGATTGGCCCCTGTTTTTCCATGACTCGCTTCACCTTGCCGAGCTCGTCCATCAACGTGGACTTATTTTGCAAACGCCCCGCGGTGTCCACCAAAACCACGTCCACCGCGTCCTCACGTCCGGTCTTTATCGCGTCAAATGCGACCGAGGAGGGATCTGCCCCCTCAAGTTCAGAGCGAACAGTCCCCACGCCCACGCGCTCGCCCCAAGTGGTGAGCTGTTCAGCAGCCGCTGCACGGAAGGTGTCGGCCGCACCGAGGAGGACGGACTTATCCTCTGCGACGAGGAGGCGGGCCAACTTACCCACGGTTGTGGTTTTCCCAGTGCCATTAACACCAACCACGAGCACCACGGCCGGGTGCGTACCCGTCTCAGTCTGAACGGGCGCGAGATTCAAAGAGCGGTCCATGCTCGGATCCACGGCGGCAAGAAGCTCCTCGCGCAGTAGCGTGCGCACACGCTCCGGATCGGACGTGTCCTCAACCTTCACCTTTTGGCGCAGGCCCTGCATGATCTGATCCGTAGTGTCGAGGCCAAGATCAGCCATGAGGAGCGTGTCTTCAAGTTCCTCCCAGTCTTCCTCGGACAGATCACCGCGCGAAAGAATACCGAGGAGGGCAGAACCGATGCGTCCCGAACCGGCAAGACGTGAGCGCAGGCGATGCATGCGGCTGGGGGCCGACTCAGGTTGATCAAGTTCGCCTGCTGGAGCAGGCTCCTGTTCCAACGTGGAGGCGGCATCCGCTGGTTCGCTCTCAACAGTCTCCGGCTCGCCCTGGGTTTGCGGACCTGCGGGGACCTCACTTTCAAGTTGTTCCGTCTCTACCCGGTCAGTTTCGGCTTCGGGCTTTGCCTCAATCTGCGGCTTGCGTGGCGCTGGTGGCAGTTCTTTATTGCGCGAACGTGATACCGCTACTGCGCCACCAACAGCCAGGAGTCCAACGAGGATCCACACCAAATACATGTTGGATCCGAGAAAATCTAGAAATGCGTCCATGCATTAATGATTACGCACCGGAGCGCCGTTCACCAATAATAAGCGCCACAAAATACCGTCGTGGCTACGTAAAAGTGACCTAGTCGTCAGAGGGAGTGGGCCGCTGTTCAAGGCTTGGCAGTTCCTCTGCCCGCAGATAAGCGGACCCCTCACGCCCCTCTTTCTTAATCACAGCTTCAAGCGAGGACTTACGCGGCGTCACCGGATCTGGCTTTTGCCCTTCATTATCAGCCTGCTTCCACTCACTCGTTGTCTTCTCGAGGTGAACCTGCCAGTCTGAAACAGATCTGCGAGTAACCAGAAGTACCACAAGGACGCCCACCGCAAGCGCAAGGATAACGGTCAGCGTGACAAAAATGAAGAAGGCCGGTTGTAGCACTCTTCTAGGGTGCCAGATCCAAGCAGATACGCAATAGAAAACACGAATTATTACGCAGTTGTGACCAACACACTACCAGCGGTCGGTAACGACCACTTAGCCGTTTGACTCTGCTTGCGCCTGCTTCGTGTCTGCAAGCTTGGATGAAACCACCTGCGTCACACCCGCACGCATAGTCACACCGTAAAGCGCGTCTGCGATCTTCATGGTCCTCTTTTGGTGCGTGATGATAATCAGCTGCGAATCCTGCTGCAATTCCTTGAAGATCGTGATCAAGCGTGACAAATTCACGTCATCAAGGGCGGCTTCAACCTCATCTAGCACGTAGAACGGGGACGGACGCGCCTTGAAAATGGCGACGAGGAGGGCGAGCGCGGCAAGCGAACGTTCTCCACCAGACAGCAGGGATAGGCGCGTAATTTTCTTGCCCGCGGGGCGCGCTTCGATCTCAACGCCTGTCTCCAGCATGTTCTGTGGGTCCGTGAGGACGAGTTTGCCCGACCCTCCGGGAAAGAGGGTTGCGAACACGTGCGTAAACGCCTCTTGGGTGTCGAGGAAAGCCTGGGTGAATACCTCTTCAACTCGCTGGTCCACTTCGTCAACGATGCCCAGCAGGTCGTTCTTGGATTCCGTAAGATCACGTAGCTGGTCAACTAGGAACTGGTGGCGTTTAGAGAGAGCCTCGTGTTCTTCGAGGGCTAGTGGATTGATTTTGCCCAGCCGATCCAATTCGCGTTTAGCGCTGCGCAGACGTTTTTCTTGCTCGACGCGCACGTACGGGTAAGGATCTTCTGCAACCACAAGGTTGTGCGGGCCGAACTCGTCAATAAGTTGCTCGGCCTCAAGCGCGAGCTCGTCGCGTGCTCGCGTGACCGTGTGCTCGTACCGCAAGGCAACTTCCTGTAGCGCGATCTCATCGCGGTGCGCAGCGTCCGTGATTTCGAGCAGACTGGCACGAATCTCGTCCACCTCATGACGAGCGCTTGCTGCCGCCTCGGATGCTTCGGTGCGTTCGCTCTCCGCTGCGCGAAGCTGCTGACTGGCCTCTTCTAGTGCGGCTTCGGCAACGCGGATCGGAGCCGCGATCCGATCACAAATGTCACTCAGGCGCTGATATTCGCGTTTGCGCGCAGCTTCGCGTCGTTCATATTCAGTGAGGTCGGAACGGGCTTTCGCAACTTGCTGGCGCAGGGAGCGGGCACGATCACGCACTCGGCGCGTCGTTTCTTCGAGTGTTCGAATGTCGAGGCGGGTCGCAGTTTCTTTGGCACGCGCTTCGCGCGCTGCTTCTTCTAGCTGTTCTGCTTCTTCCCGAGCCTGTGCGGGATCCGCAACCTGTGGGAGCGCCTGCGCCCACGCCTGCTTAGCTTCGGCTTCAACGAGGCGCTCACGGGCTCGTTCCACGCCCTCTTCGATCTTTTTCAAAGTGGTGGCAAGGCGTTCTTGTTCCCCCTGCGCAGCCCGCAGACGAGAACTGGCACGCGCCCGCACCTCCATAGCCTTCGCCCGCTCTGAGTCGGCCTTGCGCAGAGCCTGCAACTGCTCGTTTGCAACCTTGAGCGAAGCGTCGTAACGCTCGCGCGCCTCCTTCAGTTTTTGCGAGACAACCTCCAGCTGTTCGCTTGCGGCATCGGCGCGCCGGCTCGCATCCTCGTAGTCGGCGTGGCGGGCCAAAACCGACGCGTGGTCGGAACCCGAAGTAAGTACCGAAACCGGGGTGAAAACATCTCCCGTTCGAGTGGCAACCTTTGTCACCAGCGGATTTTCAAGGGCGCGAATGGCCTCCCTCCCGTCCTCGCACACCACCGCTCCGGCTAGCAGCGTGTTAATGAGACCTTGCACGCGCTCACCCTGAACCACGTCAACAGCCCTGGTCCAGCCCTCGATGGTTACGGGCTCCACGCTCTGTTCCAAGGCCGCGACCATTCGGCGGCGTCCGCCCGAGTCCACAAACTGTAGAGAAAGACCCAGGTCTGTGATCACCGCGGCATCGGTAAATGGATCCAATAGTGCGGTAATCGCATTTTCCCAACCCGCACTGGTAGAGATAAAACTGGCCAAAGATCCGAGGACCTCCGGATGCTCAGCATCCAGTAGCTCCGCGGTCTCGTCCGCCGGCTGCAGGGACTGTGCCAATGTGTCGCGCCGAGCCGTCCAAGTGGCGCGCTCGGACTGGGCTTCTCGCTCCTGCGTGAGCAAACGATCAACTAGGTCGCGCGCCTCATCTCGGGCCCGCACCGCGTCCTCATGCGCGTTTGCCATCTGGTCGTCAGCCTGAACCTCTTCAAGGCCTTCCATTTCGGCGCTTGCGAGCTTCGTTCGCTCCGCGGCATCCGCAACCGCATTTTTCATCCGTTCAACTTCGCCAGCGCGTGATGCCAGCGCCTGTTTTGCCGCATTCACGTCGCCAATCAGCCTTGCAATATGCTCGCGTCGGTTCGACTGCTCGGCTTCCAAATGACGCACCTCGTCGAGCGCGGTGCGCGCGGCGGCTTCGGCCTCTTCTCTGGCTTTGATTACATCGGCAAGCTTCTGTCCAGACGCCTGCACCTGTTCGAGCAGGTCCGCGTCCTCTTCATTTGCCTTTGCTGATTTTTGATCAAGATCCACGAGGTCGAAGTTTGGTGCGGGTAGCGGCTGCGCAACGCCTCGCATGCGTTCGTTAGAGACCGATGACAGTGTCATTAGCGAGGCGTGCGTGGTGGATAGCTCTTGCCACAACCGCGTGAGTTCCTGGGTGCGAGGGGTACCGAGGCGAGCCAATTGCTCCGCCTCATTTAGACGTGCTTTAGCGGCATCCAACTGCTCGTTAAGCACCTTCTTGCGGGCGTTCGTTGCCTCTTCGCTGGCTCGCCCCGCGTCGAGCCGTTCTTTCAAACTCGCGAGGTCATCGGCCAATAGTCGGGCCTGCGCGTCGCGCGCCTCGGCCTGGATCACACCGGCCTTACGGGCAGTTTCAGCCTGTTTGGCTAGGGGACGCAACTGACGGTGAATCTCATTAGTAAGATCACGAACACGAACGAGGTTGCCCTCCATCGACTCCAGCTTGCGCAGCGCCCGCTCTTTGCGCTTGCGATGCTTGAGCACGCCCGCGGCCTCTTCAATGAAACCGCGCCTCTCCTCGGGCCCGGCTCCTAAAATCGCATCCAGCTGGCCCTGACCCACAATCACGTGCATCTGCCGCCCCATGCCGGTGTCGGACAGGAGCTCTTGAATGTCTAGCAAACGCACTTGAGTACCGTTGATCGAATACTCGGACCCACCGCCTCTAAACAGCGTTCGCGAAATGGTGACTTCGGAGTAGTCGATCGGAAGGGCGCCATCGGTGTTATCGATAGTTAGAGACACCTGAGCGCGCCCCAGTGGGGCGCGCTCAGAAGTTCCGGCGAAGATAACATCTGCCATCTGACCGCCGCGAAGGTTTTTAGCTCCCTGCTCGCCCATAACCCAGGCGAGGGCATCTACAACGTTTGACTTACCAGAGCCGTTAGGCCCGACCACACAGGTGATGCCGGGCTCAAGATTCATGGTCGTTGTCGAGGCAAACGACTTGAATCCACGAATGGTAAGAGTTTTTAGATGCACGCCTCAAAGTTTAGGCGAAAAATGAGCGAAAACGTTATTCTTTCCAAACAAGTTCGGGGAACCACAGTGCGATTTCACGGTCTGCGGATGCCGGCGAGTCAGAGCCGTGAACAATGTTCTCCACGTTACCGGTACCCCAATCTCGACCGAGATCACCGCGGATGGTGCCGGGCGCTGCGAGCGTCGGGTTGGTGTTACCCATGAGGTTACGCATGCCTTCAATCACGCGATCGCCTTCAACGACCATCGCAACAACGAGATCAGACTGCATGTACTCCAGTAGATCCTTGAAGAAGTGCTTTTCCTTATGCTCGAAGTAGTGATCTTGCAAGAGCTCTTCGGAAGCGTGCTTGATCTTCAAACCCTTTAGTTGGTATCCCTTAGCTTCGATGCGGCGAATCACCTCGCCGGTGAGGCCGCGCCTGAAACCATCCGGCTTCACAAGGACGAGGGTGTGCTCTTTATTTGCATCGAGCTGTTCCGGACTAGGCATTTGCCTTCCTTTCCATTGACTTCCGTGTCAAAATCGATTCTACGACAATTTATCTTGACGTAAAGAGAAACCGGGTTGTTACCGCAGTTCCTCGGCCTGTTTGTCGGTGTTTCACTCCGGCATTGACTCAAGTTTTTGCACGAGGTCGCTTACAGCCCTCTGGGCGTCAGCGCCGCTAGCGCGCACGGTTACGGTCTGCCCCTGTCGAACGCCCAGTGCCATGAGCGACATGACTGAAGCTGCGTCTGCCCCATCGATGGTGACCTCCGCATCGTAGTCGCTAACAAAACGTGCGACGAGGGCAGCTGGGCGGGCATGCAGTCCATCCGGGTCTGCTATTGCTACCTCGGCCTCACACACGTCCTCCCCCAAGGGTTTTGTCTCCGACTCAGTGAAAGTACCCCACGTTTTAGCAGCGTCACGAACAGCCTTAACAACCCCCTCGGCGTCGGCGCCCTGCTGGGCTGCAACCGCCCCCGCTACCGCACCTTCAACCAGTGGGCCGTCGGCAAAATATGCCGGCTCGTCGTCAAGAAAGTCGAGCACCGACTCAACCGTGAGCGTTGCCGAGCCGAGGTCGGTGAGTAATACTACGGGACCATCGGCTACGAGTTCTTGAACCGCGGCATCTACCTTGTCGAAGGAGGTTCCGATGTTCCCATCTTGAAGCCCCCCTGCCGCACGGATTACGACGTCCGGAGCCATCTGTGCCGCAACTTCAGCGACGCCCTGCGCAAGTTTGTCCGAGTGCGAAACGATTACAAGGCTGACCTTAGTAGACATCGATCGCCGCCACGGCCTGTTCAAGGATGATCGCAGACGATATCGCACCTGGATCAAGGTGCCCAATGGAGCGCTCCCCCAGGTATGAGGCGCGTCCCTTCGTTGCCTTCAATGGCTTCGTAGCTTCAGCGCCTTCTCGCGCAGCCAACGCGGCTGCTCGGAGAGCTTCAACGCCATCCCCGCCCGCGGTAGCAACCGCGCGCGCCGCCTTAGCCGCCGGCGCCCAGGCATCAACCATGGTCTTTTCGCCCTCTTGCGCCTTACCTCGGGTCTGAACACCCAGCAAAGCCGCCTCGAGGAGGTTTGCAACAGCAATCGCGTCTAGATCCTGCTCGCCGGTTGCCGCCTTGGCCGCACGAAGGAACGCGGTTCCATACAGGGGCCCGGCAGCTCCTCCAACGGTAGACATCAAGGTTTTGGCAACTAGTTTCAACACCGACTGAATGTCTTCCGTATCTGTAGCGGCGAGCGCTTTTTCAACCGCGCTAAAACCTCGATCCATATTTTCACCGTGGTCGCCGTCGCCAATCTGGCGATCCAGGTCAATCAGTTCAAGACGCGCCCCAGCAATCGCCTCGGCGCTCTTTTGGATCCAGGCCAAAGCCCAGTTCACATCTAAGCTCACTTGCTTACATCCCTTCTCGGTATCCCGCTGTTAGCGCGGGCGCGTCAAACAGCTCTAGCATTTCATCATTTACGCGCAGTAGCGTAAGTGAAGCGCCGGGCATGTCCAGGCTGGTCACGTAGTCTCCAACCAGCGTACGCTCAGCAACAATGCCATCATTCTGGAGAAGCTCGTGGACCTTGCGGTTCACAATGTATAGCTCAGACAGTGGCGTGGCGCCCATCCCATTTACTAAGGCGATTACGCGATCTCCTTGCGCAAACGGCAGGTCCGCACGTACCTTCTCGTACAGCTCTGCGGTGAGCTCGTCCGCGGTCTTCATTTCGGTACGACGGTATCCGGGCTCGCCGTGAATACCGATACCCATTTCCACCTCGGTATCTCCAAGGTCAAAGGATGGCTTACCCGCGTGCGGAACCGTGCAGGGCCCAAGAGCCAGGCCCATGGAGCGCATGTTGTCATTCACTTCGTTCGCGATTCGAGTTACTTCGTCAAGGTCGTCGCCGCGTTCCGCCGCAGCTCCCGCGATTTTCTCAACCAGCATGGTGCCTGCCACGCCACGCCTACCGGCAGTGTACAGAGAGTCTTCTACCGCAACATCATCGTTGATGATCACGGTGCGAACCTCAATGTCGTCCATTTCGCATAGTTCAGCGGCGGTTTCAAAATTCAAGACATCGCCCGTGTAGTTCTTCACGATGTAGAGCACGCCGGCCCCGCGATCGACCGCGCGGGTGGCAGCCTCGATAGGGTCTGGAGTTGGCGAGGTGAACACTGCGCCAGGCACCGCCGCATCCAACATCCCATGGCCGACGAAACCGCCGTGCAACGGCTCGTGTCCAGATCCTCCGCCAGAGACTAGGGCTACTTTGCCCTGCTCCTTTGGCTGTGCACGCAAAATGTAGTCTGGGTCGAAGTGCACATCAACCAGATCGGGGTGCGCCAGCTGGAAGCCTTCCAGAGACTCGCGAACCACTGCATGCACGTCGTTTACAAGCTTTTTCATACTTCCTCCACGCACGTCGTTAGCTTTGGGTCCCTACAATTCTTACATATAAAAAGCGACCTGCACCACAGATTTGGAGTGCAGGTCGCTTTCGTTTAGCGTTTAGTGCTTGATCAGATCTCGAGCTGCCCCTGCGAGCACCACAGAACCCGTAATAACCACACCGTTAGAACCTGCCGGATCAGGATTCAACTCAGCGCGTTCCACTGCAAGGTCAACCGCATCAAGTAGCGACGGCTCCACAAACACGCGGTCCTCGCCAAACACGTCCCTCGCGATCTGCGCGATTTCTTCCGTGTCCATTGCACGCGGCGTGTCCATCGAGGTGATCACAATATCCCCCACCACGGGCTCGAGTTCAGCCAGGGTGGCCTCGACGTTCTTATCCGCCATCGCGGAGTAAACCGCCGCAATGTTCGTGTAGTCAAACGACTCAGTGAGGGCCTGCGCCAATGCACGCGCGCCGTGTGGGTTATGCGCCGCATCCACCACAATCGAGGGAGAAGATCGCACAACCTCGAGGCGCCCGGGGGACGTAGCCATCCTAAACCCCTCTTCAACGATGCCCGGCTCCACTTCGCGGCCACCGTTGAATGCTTCGAACGCCGCAAGAGCCAGCACTGCATTCTCACCCTGATGCTTGCCAAAAAGCGGGATGAAAATGTCGTTGTAGAGAGCTGCTGGCGTCTGGATGGACACCACCTGCCCGCCCACTCCGAGCTGGGAAGAAACCAGATGTAGATCCTCACCTACAACGCGTAGCACCGCTCCAACCTCGTTCGCGCGATCGCGCAAAATCTCAAGGACCTGAGGGGTTTGCTTCGCCGAAATGACGAATGAACCGGGCTTGATGATGCCCGCCTTTTCGGTTGCTATTTCGGCTAGCGTAGAGCCGAGCCACTTTTCGTGGTCATGAGCAATGGGCGTGATGACGGCAACGTCCGCATTGATCACGTTCGTTGCATCCCACTTGCCGCCCATACCAACCTCAACCACTGCGGCATCAACCGGCACATCCGCAAACGCGGCCAGCATCATGACGGTCAGCACTTCAAAAAACGACATCGCGGGGCCACCGCTACGCTTCGAGTGCTCATCAACCATCGCGAGGTAAGGAGCGACGTCCTCATACGCCGCAACAAACTGAGCCTGTGAAATCGGCTCGTCATTTACACTGATTCGCTCCCGCATTGTGGTTAGATGCGGGCTGGTGAACCGCCCCACCTTTCGGCCCGACGCGCGCAACAACGCACTGATCATGCGCGCCGTGGATGTCTTTCCATTTGTGCCTGTGAGGTGCACACTTCGATAGAGATTTTGCGGATCGCCGAGGATATTCATCGCCAGTTGCACGCGTTCAATACTTGGCTGAACTTTGTGCTCGGGCATGCGCGAGAGAATCTCGCGTTCAATCGCGTGGTAAACCGCCTCGGTCTCATCAGCCGTCGGGTACAGGTGAGTAGCTTCCTCATCTAGGTCGCTCTCACTTGTATCCTCGCCACTTTCACCGAGGTTAGGCGCGGCCATGTGCGCAGCCTCCATGACCTCCTTAAGGGAGGCGGAGACATCGCGATTCATGACCTCGTCTACAACCTGTTCAGGAGTGCGCTCGCCACCGCCCTCGGTGTCAGCAAACTCGTGGAAGATGTCGAAATCTTTCACTGCATTTTCACCACGTGAATCTTGATCTCGTCACCGGCTTCAACCGTTAGGTCCAGCGTCAAGGTCTCAGCTTTCAACATGTCAGCGTGCTTTTCCACCACGCTAACTCGCTCAGCCGGCACTGTCACGGTTAGCTTGATGCGATCTGCAACGTGCAGACCCGCGGCCTTGCGTTCATCCTGAACTTGGCGGATGAGGTCACGGACAAAGCCTTCGCCCTCGAGCTCATCGTCGATCTGAGTATCCAAAACTACGAAGGATCCTGAAGACAGGACCGTTGCGACCTGGCCTTCTTCAGCCTCAACCTTCGTGCTTACCGACACGGCTTCGCCACCTAGACGAACCGGATCACCATCAACTACGACTCCGGGGAAGACAACCTCGTCGCCGTCTACCTGCCACTGCCCCTGCTTTTGCGCGGCGAAAAGCTTCGAAGTGTGGCGACGAACCTCGGCCGAGAACTCGCGCGGATTCAACTTAAGCTCCTGCGCAACGCGCAACCCGGATTCAGATGGCGTCTTCAAGGTCACGTTCTTCACGTTGATCTCCGACGCGATCAGGTCCGCGTAGCTCGAAAGCTCAGCCGCCCGCTCCGAGATGACCGTCAGGTCACGCAGCGGCTGACGCACGCGCAGCTTCTCGCCCTTACGCAAGCTGTGTGCAGCTGAGACAACCGAACGAACCTCATCCATGGTGGCAACCAGCTCGTCATCCGCCCACGCGTCGCCGAGCTTCGGATAATCCTCCAGGTGCACGGACTCACCACCCGTGAGGCCGCGCCAGATTTCCTCGCTGATTAGCGGCAAAAGCGGCGCGATTGCGCGCATCATAACTTCAAGCGCGGTGTACATCGTGTCAAATGCAGCCTCGTCCTCCTCCCAAAAACGCTGGCGAGAAGTGCGGACGTACCAGTTTGACAACAGATCCAAATACTCACGTACATGGGCAGTTGCACCCGGGATATCATACGCATTCTGCGCTGCCTCTACCGCGAGCACGAGATCTCTCGTACGTGCAAGTAGGTAGCGATCCATTACCGGCAGATCAGCGACGACGGCCGAGTCCAGCGGAATAGGCTTTGCGAAGTATCCCTCTCCTCCGTTTGCCGCACCGGTGTAGAGAGCGAAGAAGTAGTACGTATTCCACAGGGGCAGGATCGTCTGGCGAACCGTGTCGCGGATCGATTCTTCTCGAACGATCAGGTTGCCACCGCGAACCACGGAAGATGACATGAGGAACCACCGCATCGCGTCCGATCCGTACGTGTCAAACACGTGATTAACGTTCGGGTAGTTACGTAGCGACTTCGACATCTTGCGGCCATCATCGCCCAGCACAATGCCATGGGCAACAACGTTTTGGAATGACTGCCTGTCGAACAACGCGGTTGCCATCACGTGCATCGTGTAGAACCAGCCGCGCGTTTGCCCGATGTACTCGACGATGAAATCGCCCGGGTAGTGATTCTCGAACCATTCCTGGTTCTCAAACGGATAGTGCACCTGGGCAAATGACATTGAACCAGACTCGAACCAGCAGTCAAACACGTCGGAAATGCGGCGCATCATCGACTTGCCTGTTGGGTCGTCCGGATTTGGACGCACCAGCTCATCGATGTAGGGGCGGTGGAGGTTATCGACCTTCACTCCAAAATCGCGCTCAAGCTCAGCGCGCGAGCCGTACACGTCCACGCGCGGATACTCCGGGTTATCCGACTTCCACACGGGAATCGGCGCACCCCAGAACCGGTTACGCGAAATCGACCAGTCGCGCGCGCCCTCAAGCCATTTACCAAACTGGCCTTCCTTGACGTGCTCTGGAACCCAGTTGATCTCCTCGTTTCGGGCCAACATGCGATCACGGATCTTCGTAACTTCAACGAACCAAGACGATACGGCCTTGTAGATCAGCGGCTGCCGGCAACGCCAGCAATGCGGGTAAGAGTGCTCATAAGACTGTTGGCGAACCAGCACCGCACGCTCACCTTCAGTGCGGCGCGCTAATGGGCCACTGCCGTCCTTCAGATCCTGGATAATGGGGCGGTTCGCATCGAAAATATGCACGCCCTCATAGTCTTTAACTGGGGCCACAAACTTCGCACCGTCGTCAATCGGCACAACCGTCTTGATGCCGACTTCCTTACACACGTTTGCGTCATCTTCACCGAAGCCGGGCGCCAGGTGCACCAGGCCGGTGCCGTCGCTCGTGGTAACAAAGTCGGCGGCAATGATGTGGAACGCCTTGGGGCCAGGAATATCCTCATCGTTGATGAAGTAGTCGAAGATCGGAGCGTACGCGCGGCCCACGAGGTCTGAGCCCTTCAGCTGGGCAACAACCGGTGGTTCTTCGCCCAGCTCGCGCTCGTAGGAAGAAACGAGATCTTTCGCGAGGATTACGCGTTCACCGGCAAGCGGCCCTTCTTCGGGCTGCACGGTCACGTAGTCAACGTCTGGTCCAACGGCCACCGCGAGGTTCGACGGAAGTGTCCACGGCGTCGTAGTCCAGATAAGTGCAAGTTCACCGGTCTCTAGACGCAGGCCAACCGTTACGGTGTTGTCTTGACGCATCTGATAGACGTCGTCATCCATCGAAAGTTCGTGGTTTGAAAGCGGCGTCTCATCGTTCCAACAGTACGGCAGGACGCGGTGTCCCTCGTACGCAAGGCCCTTCTCATACAGGGTCTTGAATGCCCAAATGACCGACTCCATGAAGTCAATGTCAAGAGTCTTGTAGTCGTTCTCAAAATCAACCCAGCGAGCCTGACGAGTTACGTATTCTTCCCACTCGTTCGTGTAGCGCAAAACGGAAGTGCGGCACGCGTCGTTGAACTCCTCGATGCCAATGCCGTTCGGACCTTCGATCTCGTCCTTCGTCTCAATGCCGAGCACGCGCTGTGCTTCAAGCTCGGCCGGAAGACCGTGCGTGTCCCAACCAAAGCGGCGCTCCACTCGCTTGCCCTGCATCGTCTGGTACCTACCGACGATGTCCTTTACGTAACCGGTTAGAAGGTGGCCGTAGTGCGGCAAACCATTAGCAAACGGCGGGCCGTCATAAAACACGAATTCGTTAGAACCGGCCTCACCTGAAGGACGGATCTCAATGGACTTCTTGAACGTGTCATTTTCTTTCCAGTAAGCCAAAATCTCTTCTTCAAGGCTGGGGAAAGAAGGGGATGCTACGACGTCGCCATCACGGTGGCGGGGGTAGTGGTTGCTCATTTGTTCCGTCCTCGTTCATCATTCGAGGACGTCTCCAACCCGGAGGGTTGGTGCGCGGTACCACCTCGCTTGCCAAATGCTTTGGCCGCTCGAACTGCTATCACGGGCTTACCCGTCCGGGTCTACTAGGCTAAGCCGTTCTTCCGGAGGCTCATCGGTGATACCCGGTTGCCCGGCCGATTCATCGCCATTCGCCAGAAAGTATAGCCCGCACGCGACGCCGATGAGAAAGCGGGCCGGTGTAATTCACCACACAGCTAATAAAAAAGATCCGACCGTTTGGTCGGATCTTTATCCGGGTGGCTGACGGGACTCGAACCCGCGACGTCCTGGACCACAACCAGGTGCTCTACCAGCTGAACTACAGCCACCATCATTGCTTATGCAACGATAGATAATCGTAGCAGTAACGACGCACTAAACAAAACGCGCACCGCGTTGCCTCTACCACACCGCAGGGGCCACCAAACTATCTTTTACCAGTGCGCTCGAACCGAAATCGCGTCAGCGAAGTTCCCGAGAGCCTCTGGCGAGGAGTCCAGGTAGAGCTGTGCGTCCACCAGGCCAACTTCCATAACCATGAATGAGCCTTCCCCATCGGGCACGATATCCACCCTGTTGAACAGGAACTGCTCGTCACGGCCCATACGTTGCTTGACGTAGGCATGGAGGGCAGCGCGAATAGTTTCACCCCAGCGCCACTCCTCCGGCGTTGCCTCACGGGCTTTAACCAGCGTTTCTTGCTTGGATTCCATCGTGATCGACGCATCGTGCAACATCGGCTGCTTTTGAACCGCATGCGAGAGGAGCCCATTGAAGAACACCAGGGTGATCTCGCCGTGCTTGTCGATCGCCTCCTGGTAGCGTTGCAACATCACGGAACGCTCCTCATCCAAAAGGCTCATCACGTGGCCAACGGCAGCCCTTCTCGAAGCGGGTTCTACCGCACAGTAGCGGCCAATATCGCGCGCTCCAGAAGAAACCGCGGGCTTGATAACAAAATCCTGAAGGGCTGGGAAACGCGAGTGTACACGGTGCTTTGAAAGCTTCTTCTCAACATCAAGCCACGTAGTGGGAATGATTGGAAGCCCGAACTCCTCGTTCAAAATCTTCAAATAGTGCTTGTCCGAGTTCCACTCCAGAATGTCCGGGTGATTCAGCAGGCGCGGCACCGTCTTAGTCCATGCCAAGAACTCATCGCGCCTCGTCGCGTAATCACATACGGAGCGAACAATTACGAGACCAGCATCTTGCCAATCAACATCTGGGTCATCCCAGCGCTTAACCTGGGGATCACATCCTCGCTGAGCCAATTCATCCGGCAAGCCTTCCTCACCAGGATAAAGATTGGGCAATTCAGAAGAGGTTACTAACGTCACGCGTGGCTTCATAGTTGATACTTTAACCATATTCGATCGATTTGTTTGCACGGATGGGAACACTGCTTGCTACGGGGCGCAGATATTACGCCTAATGGCCCTACCATTTTGAAAACGAAGCAGTGGAGACGCTACGTTCTAGCGTAACCCTAACGGACGCGCCAGAGCCTGCTGGATTAGATGCGATACGAGGGCGGGATATTCCATCCCGGTTGCCTGCCACATCGCTGGATACATGGACCACGGGGTGAATCCCGGCATAGTATTCACCTCGTTAATCGTGATTTTCCCCGATTCTTCGTTGTAGAAGAAGTCCACGCGGGCAAGCCCCTCGCAACCAAGCACCTCAAACGCACGTACAGCGGTTTCTCGAATCTGCTGTTCCACGGCTTTGGGCAGGTCAGCGGGCGTAGAAAGTGTCACGTCATCATGCGCCTGATACTTAGTCTTGTAGTCATAGAAGCCATCGCGCGAGGCAACCACGATCTCGCCACACCTGGAGGCTCTTGCCCCCTCGCTCCCAAAGTCGAGGACGCCGCACTCGATCTCGCGGCCCACCGTCGCAGCCTCAACAATCACACGTGGATCAACCTTGCGAGCTTCTTCGATCGCATCCTCGAGCATGTCCAGGTCCTCAACATGGGTGATCCCCAACGAGGAGCCGGCGCGTGCGGGCTTCACGTACAGGTCCTGACCAACGCTTGCAGCCTGCGCCAGAGCGCGAGAGCGATCCCGCCTCCATTCACGGTCGGTGATCAGCGTCCACCGCCCCACCGAAATGCCGGCGCCAAGCAGGAGCGCTTTGGTCACATGCTTGTCATTAGACACCGCCGAGGCCGCGACACCGCAACCCACGTAGCGCACGTTAGACATCTCCATTAGTCCTTGAATGGTGCCGTCTTCACCGTAGGGTCCATGAAGCAGGGGGAACACTACATCAACGTCGCCCAGGTCAGTGGCCTCAATTCGCTCACCGGCAACTGCGCGCGGTTTCTCCACTACCCGCGGATTTCCGGCCCATAGCGCTACGGAGGACTCCCCAGCTTCGATCACCACACCTCGCCCATCAATCATTTCGTAGAGTTCAGGCTTAGCCGGCACGCGTACCCATTCACCATCGGGCGTGATACCGATTGCCAAGATCTCGTACCTCGCAGGGTCGATAACCGCCATTACGCTGGCGGCCGTTGCGCAAGAAATCTGGTGTTCGCCGCTACGCCCTCCGAAAATCAGGGCTACGCGGGTTTTCTTTGGAGAATCACTCATGACCTTGACTTTACTTCAAAATAATCAAGTTCAATCAACTCTGACGCACCTTCAAAAATATGTCGCGCGTTAGACACTGCTTGCAGTTCACCACGATTTTCATCTTCGAGGCCGGTAAGCAGGCTACTTGTAGATGAAGCCCTCTCTTGGGCGGGTTAGAGTAAGAAAAACGTAGCGATTGGAACTCACCATGAATAACAAAGTACGAGTCAGCGTAGCGCTAACCACCTTGCTATCGGCCTTGGCATTTAGCGGATGCAGCCAAGAGGGCGCCCCTGATGCCTCTACGCCGGCAACTACTGAGGCCGAAACCTACCTGCCCACACCGTATGCGGACACGACGGCGGAAACTGTTGTTCCTATGGACGAGGCGGAATGGATTTCCGGACCATCTGAGCAGATTGAAGGCACTTCAAACACTTCCTTGCTGGCCCACGATTTTCGCGTAGGTGTACATGATGATTACTACCGCGTGGTGGTCGAGTTCGTGGGCCAGGGCGATCCCGGCTGGACCATTGGTTGGACCGATAAGTCTGTTGAGCTCGGGCGCGGCGAGCCACTACCAATCCCGCAGGGCAACGTGCTTGACGTCATGATCCACGGCGCCACCTGGCCCGCAATTCCCGGAGCTGCCGACTACTACTACAACGGCCCCGCTGATAAACGGCTGGATGACAATGTCATCGCCTGGTTTGACGGCTCGTTCGAGTCTGAGACACACATTGCGGTATCAAGCGATAAACAGCGCGCATATCGAGTGTTCACTCTTGAAGATCCCAAGCGGCTCGTGATCGACCTACGCAAGTAGGGCAAGGTAAAAGGCTTTCCTGGCTCTTGCTTGCTGTTTCTACAACCAACGGGCAAGGCTTCTAAGTACCCGAAACGGGAGGGTATGCCTTGAGCTTTGGATCCCACCTGGTTTCGGGGGCTTTTTCCCCGCGGATTTCTTCGATCATTGAGGTGATGACTTCCTCCATTCGACGCGTCGCTTCTTTGACAGCCTCGTGATCGTTTTCATCCTGGTTCAGATCAGAGAAATCGAGTGCGGGCCCAGCCATCACCCACGTGTCACGCCTACGCAAAGGGAACGAGTTCCTCCAACGATGCATGATCTCGTGGCCTCCCCAGTGCGCCAACGGAATTACAGGAACCCCGGTTGCGAGGGCAAGCCTAGCGGCTCCCGTCTTGAACTTCATGGGCCAGTGATCAGGATCTGTGGTGAGCGTGCCTTCTGGGAAGATAGCTACGGATTCGCCTTCAGCAAGCGCAATTTTCGCATTCTTGAGGGCGTCGCCAGCGCTGGAGGTTCCCCGACTTACCGGCACCATTTTTGCTCCGGTCAGCACGCGCCGAAGTCCGGGAACCCGGAACAGGCTGTCTTTAGCAAGAACGCGCACGGCATGTCCGGCATCAACAATGAAGTGAGCCACTACCACCACGTCATACTCAGTCACGTGATTCATGATGAGAATGAAAGGGCCGTCCTTGGGAAGGTTGTTTCGGCCGCGCCAATGCGGCTTGGTGGTTAGTTTCGCAACAGGACGCAGGACTTCAACCGCGACTTTATAGATGCCAGTTGCCGGCTTACTCATCGCCTTCTCCTACATTCTTTCCGCATCGGCACCCAAGCGGCCAAGCTTGCTGAGGAAATGTTCGTATCCGCGGGCAATCACATCGATGCCATGCACGATGGACTCCCCCTCCGCTGCCAGAGCAGAAATGAGGTAGGAGAAGCCTCCACGCAGGTCTGGAACTGTAATTTCAGCGCCGTGTAGCGGTGTAGGTCCAGAGATAACAGCGGAATGGTAGAAGTTGCGCTGCCCGAAGCGACACGGGGTGCCGCCCAAGCACTCACGGTAAATCTGGATTTCCGCACCCATCTGGTTAAGAGCCTTCGTGAATCCAAGACGGTTTTCGTAAACCGTCTCATGGACGATTGAAAGCCCCTTCGCCTGCGTCAAGGCAACAACCAGCGGCTGCTGCCAGTCGGTCATAAAACCGGGGTGCACGTTTGTCTCGAGCACAATCGATTGCAACTCTCCACCGGGGTGGAAGAAACGGATGCCGGCGTCGTCAATTTCAAACTGGCCACCGACCTTGCGAAAGACGTTCAGGAACGTCGTCATGTCTGGCTGATGCGCTCCGCGCACGTAAATATCTCCGTGCGTTACCAGTGCAGCCGAAGCCCACGAGGCTGCCTCAATGCGGTCAGAGATCGCGGTGTGCGTAAATCCGCGTAGCTCCGATACACCCTCGATTCGGATCGTGCGATCCGTATCAACGGACAGGCTGGCACCCATCTTTTGGAGGACGTTTATTAGGTCCATGATTTCCGGCTCGATGGCCGCGTTCTTCAGCACTGTGATGCCGTCAGCCATTACCGCGGTCAGCAGGGTTTGCTCGGTGGCACCTACCGACGGGAAAGGAAGCTTGATTTTGGCGCCGCGCAAACCGTCTGGAGCGGTGATGCGAATGCCGTTATCTTCTTTATCTACCTGCGCACCAAATGCCCGCAACGCATCCAGGTGCATATCGATTGGACGGTCACCAATACGGCAACCTCCCAGGTCAGGAATGAAGGCTTCTCCTAGACGATGCAGGAGGGGGCCGCAAAAAAGAATCGGAATGCGTGATGATCCGGCAAGGGCCTGAACTTCAGATACGTGGGCGACCTCGACGTTTGACGGGTCGAGTTCGAGGACACCGGCACCCTGGTCAAAATTAATATGCACGCCGTGCAGACCGAGAAGCTCAGAAACCAGGTCCACATCCCTAATTAGAGGAACATTTGAGAGCTTCGAGGGGGTTGTACCAAGTAGGCTTGCCACCATCGCCTTTGGAACGAAGTTCTTTGCACCGCGAACGGTGATGTCTCCCGTCAAAGGTTTGCCGCCCTGCACACGCAAAACCGAGTCCATGGAAGCCTTTCTGCTTAATCTAGCTAGCTGAATTTATTATTATCCCTTGCACTAATCTATAACGCACGGCATGCAGGCGCTCCATTACCCACACCACTGTAGCCCCGTGTCTCAGCACAACCGCTCGCACGTTCATCCAACGCAAAGCCCCTTACCTGCACTTTTGTGCGGGCGATCATATCCAGGAGTTTGCCATCTCAATGATTGAGATGGCAAGATCGGTGTATGGATGAAAAAGCTCCCACCAGTGGCGTAGGCGTTCTAGATAAAGCCTCGGTTGTTTTGTCCGCGTTAGAGGCCGGGCCGGCAACGCTTGCCCAGTTGGTCTCAACCACTAAATTGGCTCGGCCAACCGCACATCGCCTTGCAGTCGCTCTTGAGTTTCACCGTTTTGTTGCTCGCGACATGCAGGGCCGTTTTGTTTTGGGCCCTCGCTTATCAGAACTCGCATCGGCTGCTGGCGAAGATCGCCTTCTCGCATCAGCCACCCCTGTTCTGATCGCATTGCGTGATCACACGAAGGAATCAACACAGCTCTACCGCCGTCAGGGAGACCAACGCATTTGCGTTGCGGCAGCTGAGCGCCAGATAGGTTTGCGCGATTCCATCCCGGTTGGCGCCACGCTTTCCATGAAAGCAGGATCCGCAGCCCAGGTGCTCCTCGCTTGGGAGGAGCCGGACCGGCTTCACCGCGGCCTCTACGGCGCTTCGTTTAACGCGACCATGCTCTCTGCTGTTCGCCGTCGCGGCTGGGCACAGTCCGTGTCTGAACGCGAGATAGGCGTGGCGTCTGTTTCTGCTCCTGTTCGCGGTCCGGGAGGCAAGGTGCTTGCCGCTATCTCTATTTCGGGCCCTGTGGAGCGGATGGGACGTCAGCCTGGCCGCCAGCACGGCCCATCGGTAGTTGCAGCGGCCAACCGTCTCTCAGACTTCCTGCGCCGCGCCGAAGAACTTGGCCTGTAGATCGCACTTAGCAAATGCGGATTGCCCTCGTTTCTGACCCGTACAGCCCGCGCGTTGGGGGGATTGAAACCCAGGTGCGCAATCTGGGCCAAGCCCTTGCCGCCGCCGGTCACAGCGTCACGGTGATTACAGCAACACCCACAACCTCGCCGCGCGGTGATTTTACGGAGCTCGATGGCGAAGTTACGGTGCGGCGTCTGACTGCACATATCCCTCTAGATCTTCCGGTGAATCCATTTGCACGTGAGGCCCTGGAGCAGGCTTTGCCCTCGTTTGATGTCGTTCACATTCACATGGGGTTGGTCTCGCCGTTCGCGCGCATGGCAGTGCATGCCTGTATTAAGACCGGTACGAGGGCGATCTTGACCTGGCACTCCCACCTCGGCGGTAGCACCTGGTGGTACGGCGCGGTCAATCCCCTGCCCGCTTGGGAGAGTGCCGGAATACGACTCACCGCGGTATCGGCGCCAGCTGCACGGGCAGTTGCCACGGCAGCTCGGGGCAACGCTCAAGTAGCGGTGTTACCAAACTTGATTTTTGATGAACCCTGGGAGCAGGCGCGTCAAGCAGCTTTGCCCCATTTCAACGAGGAGGCTACTTCTGCTCCCCTCCGAGCAGTAACGGCCACGCGACTGGCCCCGAGAAAACGGGTTCTACAACTTGCCGAGATCGCAAGGCGGGCGCGCGTGGACGTGCACGTGTACGGCGACGGCGGTCTGCGGCCTGCTTTGGCCCGGCCCGGACTTTCGGGTGGTCGCCTGCATCTGCATGGAAAGGTAATGTCCGCGCAACTGGCTGATGCGTATACGCGCGCAGAGGTTTTTGTGTCCCCGGTTGTTAAAGAGGCGTTCGGAATCGCGGCTCTGGAGGCCCGCGCGTGCGGTTTGCCCGTCATTTACCGCCAGGGCTCAGGGATTGAAGAGTTCATTACTCATGGCCGCGACGGCTTAGAAACCTCGAGTGACAAAGAGATGGCCGCGGCTCTCGCGATGCTCGCTAAACATCCGCAGCGCCTCAAGAAACTTCGCGGATACGCGCTTCAGAACCGCATTACCCACACTTGGAGCCGCGGCCTGCAGGCCTACCTGGAGCTGTACGAGGACTGGCGCAACTAGATCTTTACACCTCTAAGCGCACTGAACATTATGTGAAACAGGCACCCGGTAGCAAAAAAGCACCCGATTTCTCAGGTGCTGTGGCACCCCCAACCGGATTTGAACCGGTGTCGCCGCCGTGAGAGGGCGGTGTCCTAGGCCGCTAGACGATGGGGGCCTAAGCGCTTTCGCGCCAATTTGGTTACTAGAACCTGCACCCCCAACCGGATTTGAACCGGTGTCGCCGCCGTGAGAGGGCGGTGTCCTAGGCCGCTAGACGATGGGGGCCTTGCGATTACTCGCTTTGAAACCTCTGACCTACGGTCAGGTGCTTCGCTGGGGTACCAGGACTCGAACCTAGACTAAATGAACCAGAATCACTCGTGCTGCCAATTACACCATACCCCAAGGTAAGGTAGCTTCTTCGTGCGGTTTCCCGCTGACGGAAAGCCTTCACTAGGAAGCGCCAACAAGAAACTCTACCCGACGAAGCATCACCTTACAAAATCCGATCATCGTTATTTAGTTCACGTTCACGGATGCTACTGGGCGAGCTTGGCCTCCAGCTGGCGCAACCTTGCCAAGACCTCTTCCTTGCCCATAATTTCCATGGACTCAAACAGTGGCGGAGACACCTGTCGGCCAGAAATGGCGGTGCGTAGCGGCCCGAATGCAAGCCTAGGCTTGACCTGCATTTCATCAATGAGGCGGGCTCGTAACGCCTCTTCCAAAGATTCGACGGTGAACTCGGGCAGGCCTTCTATGACCTCTATACCGGCACGCAGAACCTCGCCAGCATTGTCCTTGAGCTTGCCCACAGCTTTATCTTCAAACTCAAGCACTTCGGTTTCCACAAAGAACGGGCCGAGCATGCCGCCAACCTCGCCAAGTAGGCGAATGCGCGTTTGAATTAGCGGCGCTCCCTTGGTGATGATTTCCTGTTCACGAGCCGTAAGCCCATCAAACTCTTCAGCTGACACGTAGCCGTCGCGGTAAAGGAACGGCACGATGCGACGCTTGAAGTCATCCTCTTCCAGCATACGAATGTGATCGGCGTTAATCGCAATGGCCTTCTTCAGGTCGAAACGCGCCGGGTTGGGGTTCACATCGTGAATGTCAAACGCCTTCACCATTTCTTCAGCCGAGAAGATGTCTTCATCGGGGCTAATCGCCCAGCCAAGTAGGGCTAGGTAGTTCAGCAGACCCTCTGGAATCATGCCGTTTTCGCGGTGGAGCAACAGGTTCGACTCCGGATCACGCTTGGACAGCTTCTTGTTGCCTTCACCCATAACGTAAGGCAGGTGGCCAAATTCCGGCATCTGCTTTGCGATTCCGAGCTCGATGAGAGCGCGATACAAAACGATCTGACGCGGGGTGGAAGATAGCAGGTCTTCACCACGTAGCACGTGCGTAATGTCCATGAGCGCATCATCTACGGGGTTCACGAGGGTATAGAGAGGGTGACCATTTCCTCGCACGATCACATAGTCCGGAACAGAGCCGGCTTTAAACGTGATTTCACCGCGAACGAGGTCCGTGAAGGTAATGTCCTCATCCGGCATCCTCAGGCGGAGCACCGGCTTGCGTCCCTGTGCGCGAAACTCAGCTTTCTGATCTTCCGTAAGATTGCGGTCAAAACCGTCATAGCCAAGCTTTGGATCACGACCTGCTGCTTTGTGGCGCGCTTCGATCTCCTCTGGCGTTGAGAAAGACTCGTAGGCGTAACCAGCTTCTAGCAGTTTCGCCGCGACGTCTTTGTAAATGTCCATGCGCTGCGACTGCCGGTACGGCTCATGCGGCCCGCCTTTAAGCACACCCTCGTCCCAGTCCAGGCCAAGCCAAGTTAGAGAATCAATAATCTGATCGAATGACTCCTCAGAGTCTCGCTGGGCGTCGGTATCCTCAATGCGGAACACAAACGTACCCCCAACATGCCTGGCCCACGCCCAGTTAAACAGGCAGGTGCGGACCATTCCTACGTGAGGGGTTCCAGTTGGTGATGGGCAAAAACGAACGCGGACTTTGCCGCCATTTATAGTATCCATGATGTCTCGATTCTACATCGTTTATCCGCCGGCTTTTCAACGTGGTTGCCACGCACCAAGTCTTTGATTTCACAGCCCGTCCTTGCCCCGTACCACTTGCGTTCGCAACCACCGTTGTCGTTATGGTTGTAGGCGGAAGGGATTGCAATGACTGATTTTGATGCTTTTGACGAGGACACCGCCCACGCCAGCGGTCTTTTGAAGTGGGAGATGCCGGGCGTGTCTGGCCATTGGGTTGCAGAGATGGACTTCGGCACCGCTCCGATAGTTGAAGAAGCCCTCGTGAGCGCCATTAAGAGGGGTTTTCTAGGCTACATGCCACAGGAACTGTCCGACCGGGTTAAAGACGCCACCGCGAGTGTAGTTGGCCGCCGCTACGGCCTTGAGGTTGAAGCCGAGAATGTGCGGTTGGCGTCATCAGTGCTCGATGGTTTGAATGCGATCCTTGGCCACATGTTGAAGCCCGGCTCACGGGTGATAGTCCCAACCCCTGCGTACATGCCGTTTTTGACGCTACCGGGCAAGTTTGGTCACGAGGTTATCGAGGTTCCTTCCGCGATTGTCGATGGCGTTTGGCAACTTGATTTTGATGGTATTGAGGCCGCGGCTAAGAATGCTGATCTGCTTATTCTTTGCAACCCGTGGAACCCGACCGGTAGGGTTCTTACCGCCGCTGAACTAACGCGTTTAGGAGAGATTGCGACTCGTCACAACCTGCTTGTGTTCAATGACGAGATTCACGCTCCGCTGGTTACAACCCCCTCTTCCCATATTTGCTTTGCCGGCCTGGATCAGGCTTTTGCTGACCGGACGGTCACCGCGGTTGCAGCGTCGAAGGGTTTTAACTTGGCGGGGCTGCACTGCGCGCAAATGATCACAACGGGGCAGATGACTAATAGGTTCGAGGCCGCGGCTGCGTGGCTGAATCATCCGACACCGCTCGGCGCTCTGGCAACAACAGTCGCATACGAAGAAGGCGAGGAGTGGCTGGGCGAACTAAATGCCTACCTGCGGCAGAATGTGGCCTTAATCGATGGCTTGTTGGAGGGTTCCTCGCTCAGTTGGGCTACGCCGCAGGGAACCTACATGGGGCTGATTGACGCATCTAAGCTCGGCGTACAAAATCCGCAGGAGTACCTGCTTGAAGAAGCGAAGGTTCGTACGACGCCTGGCAATGCCCTCGGTAAAGGTTTTGAGCAGTATGTGCGGTTCGGTTTCGCGTCCTCCACTGGGGTCGTGCGCCGCTCGATCGAACGCATGACAGCGCTGTCTGCTTAGGGACCCGTTCACCGCAAACGCGCGTTGGTTTTGCGCGTGGCGGTGGCGGTCCACGGATCTTCGGGCCACGGGTGTTTTGGGTAGCGTCCGCGCATTTCCGCGCGCACCTGCGAGTAGGTTTCGTTGAAGAATGTTTCCAAATTCGAGGTGATGGCAAGCGGTCGTCCGGCGGGCGATAGAAGTTCGAATGTGAGCGACTCTCCCATCACCGTTGGTACTTTCTTGAACCCGAACGTTTCTTGCAGTTTTACACGTACGGTTGGACCTCGCTCCGGGTCAAAAACGATCCGCGCACGATTGCCGGAGGGAAGTTCGATCGAATTAGGCACCAGCTCGTCTAACTTTGCTACCTTGTTCCATCCGATCAGGGTTTTCAGTCCATTAGTGACATCGATTTGCGCCAGCGGTTTTCCATCAAGTAGGTCTTCCCACCACTCTCCAAGTAGCTCATCTACCGAGTTTGCGAGTTGCTGGTTAGAAAGTTCTGGCCAAGACGCGTCCCGCGCGCTGATGTACCTGGCCTTATTCACGAGGTCAAGGCCCGCTGCGCCTAGCTTGAATAAGTCCAGGCCCCTCTCCTCGAGGGCGGCTGTGAGCACTTTTCGTGCTTCCTCAATCGTCGGTTGCACGCGTCGGCGTCCAAGCTCGATCTGCCCCAACCGCTCAATGCAACTTGCAGTAATCCGCCCTCCCGTAAGCTCGGTCACAACCTCGGATCGCAACATTGGCTTTGCGATCCAACGCGCCCATTCCAGCTGCAGTGGAGCCCCCACGGTCACGTTTGTAACCCCGCCTGTTGTGAGCACGCCGCCGACCGCGATCCAGGGTTCAAAACTGAGCGGGGACGTAGCATCGACGCTAAATCCTGTGCCGGAAGCCGCGAGGAAGCGTCTTTTCTGACCGTCTTGTTTATCCCGCTGTTTCGCAATCCGGCCTGGATAGGCCAGACCAATCACGACACCGGGCAGATCTACTTCATTTAGTGGAAGGTCTGGAGAAGCAGATCCATACGAGGGCGAAAACTTGGAAGCGATGGATTGAAACCTGCGAACATCGGCTTGCGGCACCTGATTCAGCACTTTTGTAATATCGGCGCTTTCCGACCTCGTTTCGGTGGCTAACGCTGCAACGATCCGCGCCACGGCTTGCTCCTGCCCGCTCCACCTACTAGCTAGGAGGAGGGCTCGACCCATGCGCGGGTCTGCCGGAACCATCGCCAACATGCGTCCCTCGTTTGTTATCTGCCCGCCGGCTAGAGCGCCGATACCTTCTAGGGTGGTTTCCGCTCGCGCCAGCCCGGGCGCGGGGAATGGCGAAGGTAAGCGCATCTGCCCCGGCTCGCTCCAGGCATGCGCAAGTAGCGCGGCTTCGGTTAGGTCCCCGCTTTCAATCTGTGCGGTGGAATACTGCGTCATTCTTGCAAAATCAGTTTGCGAGTAGCATCGGTACACCACGCCGGGACCTGTACGATTGGCGCGGCCACCGCGTTGGGTTGCAGAAGAACGAGATGCTCTGACCGTTACCAGCGCAGCGGCCTCGCGACGCACATCAAACCGCGGGCTACGCGTCAGCCCGGAGTCAACCACGCAGTTGATGCCCGCAACCGTTAGCGACGTCTCCGCAATATCAGTTGCCACAATCACCCGCGCTCCCGGCGCGAGCGCCTCGTCCTGTTGTTGCGTTGTAACGCCGCTGTGCAGAGCGAACGTGCGGATCCCGGCACCCCGGATCATTGCGGCCACGTCCTCCACGTTGCGAATCGACGGGGCAAAAACGAGGGTGGCCCCATGGTGTTCAAAAGCCTCAACGGCAGTAGCCGCAAGGTGGTTCAGAAACTCCGGACTGGCCCCTGTAGCATCAAGTGCCGGTGTAGACGCTGGCCTCCACACTTCGCTTAGCGGATACGGATCGCCCGCAACCTCGATCCGGTCCGTTTGCGCTGAACTCGCCAGCAAGGCGTGGAACCTATCCGCATCGGCCGTTGCGGACATTACTCCAAGCAGGAGGTCATCGCGCATATCTGCAATGTCGAGTGCGAATGCGAGGGCGAGGTCTGAATCGATGTGACGCTCATGCACCTCGTCTAGCAATAGGGCATCAACGCCGGTTAGATCAGGGTCAGCGAGGAGGCGGCGAAGCAAACTACCAGTAGTTGTGAACTCGATCCGCGTATGTGCGCTGATCTTCCGGTCCGAACGCATCGTCCAGCCAACCGCGCCTCCAAGCTCTTCCTCCAACAAGGACGCCACATATTTTGCCGCTGATCTCACAGCCACCCTGCGCGGCTGCGCGATCAGGATGCGCCCACTCGAACCTTGCTCATCGAGAAGATGACGAATGAGCAGCGGCGCCAGCGTAGTCTTACCCGAACCGGGGCTAGCAGATAGCACGAAGCGGCGCCTGTCCAAAACCGCTGCCGCAATATCGTTTTGCGCTGAAGTAATGGGTAGACGCGAGTTGTTGAACGCCGCGATGAAGTTCAGTTTGTTACCTCGTCACAAAGTTCGCGAGGCTACCAATGCCCTCGATCTCACATTCCACGCGGTCTCCTGCTTCAATAGGCCCAACACCAGCAGGGGTGCCCGTCATAATGACGTCACCGGGTAGGAGCGTCATAACCGACGAAATGTACTCAATCAAATAGGGCACGTCAAAAACCATGTCGCGAGTATTGCCCTGCTGCACCACTTTGCCATTTACTCGCGTTTCAATATTGAGGTCATCAATATCTAGTTGCGGATCTATCGTGATCCACGGGCCCAACGGGGCGGACGTGTCAAACCCCTTCGCGCGGGCCCACTGTCCGTCGATTCGCTGCGCATCACGCGCGGAAACATCGTTGGCAACCGTATAACCAAACACGTAGTCGAGAGCGTTTTCTGCGCTTACGTCTTTACACAGCGTGCGAATAACCACGGCCAGTTCAGCCTCGTAGTGGACTTCACGGCTCCATTCAGGCAGAACAATCGGGTCATCCGGACCGATTACAGCGGTGTTTGGCTTGAAAAAGATATTCGGATGGTCCGGCACTTCCCCACCCATTTCAGATGCATGGTCGCGGTAGTTTTTTGCAACAGCAACGATTTTTGAGCGAGGAATCACCGGGCTGAGTAGGCGTACCTCGTCGAGCTTAAAGACTTCGCCGGACGGCTCCACTCCTTGAAAAAGAGGGTCTCCTTTTAGTCCTTCGATACGGTCCGCTCCCTCAGCAATGGCTCCATATCTGGGGTTTGCGCCCGCACTAAATCTTGCTACTCGCACTGGGTCCTCCTAAACCTTGACGCCCCCAGTGTAGCTATACCCAAATGTCCTTGTCGGCTTGCTTTTCAAGTTCGGGGTATTTCGCAATCTTGAAGCTCATGTCATCGCTGTCACGCAGCTCGTTCCAGTCTTGCAATATAGTGCGTACAACTTTCATTAGAGCAATGAGGGCCAGCAGGTTAATGATTGCTCCAAGCCCCAACAGAAGGTCCGACACCGCCCACACCACCGGGAGCTTCACGATCGCGCCGAGCGAAGCCACGATGACAGCCACAACCCTGAATCCGAAAGAGATGTACTTATTGCGAGTGAGGTGATCGAGCGCGGATTGGCCATAAGAATAGGCACCGTACGCCGTGGTGTAACCAAAAATGAAAATGATGAGCGACATGGGAAGAGCCATCCAGGATCCCAACTGCACGCTCACGGACTGCGCGGTTAGCGAACCGGCCAATTCAGGATCCATGCCGGCCTCGTACAATCCCGATGTGAGGATCAAAAGCGCGGTTACCGTACACACGATGATCGTGTCAATGAATACGCCAAATGCCTGCAAGAAGCCCTGCTGTGCGGGGTGAGCCACGGTTGCAGAACCGGCCGCGTGAGGCGTCGTACCAAGCCCGGCCTCGTTGGAGAAAAGACCGCGCCTAGCACCATTTACGAGGGCAATGAAGATGCCGCCCAGTATGCCTCCGGCAATCGGGCCAAAGCCGAACGCTGATTTGACGATCAGAACGAGCGCCGCGAGAGCAGCTGCCGGGTTAAGAATAATCACGACGATGGCGACGAGAATGTAGACGGCAGCCATTATCGGAGCCAGGTACTCGGATGCGCGTGCCACTGACTTAATGCCACCCAAAATGACAGGGGCCAGAAGTAGGAACGTGAAGAGCATTGTGGAATACGGCGAAATATCATGATTTGCACTGAACGTTGCCGCTACAGTGTTGATTTGCACCATTGGCACCGCGAGGCCAGAAGCCACCACGGAAATAACTGCAAAAATAATGCCGGCGTTTTTCCAGCCCAGGCCTTTACGCATGTAGTACTCGGGCCCACCGCGGAAGACGCCATCGGGGTGTTTTTCCTTAAACACCTGGGCGAGCACGGATTCCGCGAACGAAGTTGCCATGCCAACCAGGGCTACTATCCACATCCAGAAGATCGCGCCCGGACCTCCCATAACAAGAGCGAGGGCAACGCCCGCGATGTTACCAATGCCAACGCGCGTGCCAATACCTACCGCGAAAGCTTGGAAGGACGTCACGCCCTGCAGAACTTGAGTTCGAGAACCTGAGACCGAATGAAAAATGTCTCTTGCGTTCTTTATCTGCGGGAAACCAAGATAAACGGTGATTGCTATACCTACTCCTATGAGCAGGAATACAAGCACCCACGAGTAGAGCATGTTTACAGACCAAAGAAGCGCGTTTTCCAGCGCAATGCCTATCGAGGCAGTTTTCATCACAGGACTCCCGGAAGAGAAACATTTGGGATATGTACAGATATTACTAAGCATTGAGTAAAAACAACAAAATATCCCCTAATTAAAACCAGAGGCTGGACGTTTCAATGCTTTTCCACCCTGTTTCGAGCAACTCACTTACCCCTTCTAGGTCCGGTAAAATTTTTGTCCCAGGTTTTTGAGACAATCACAGCATGAGCCCAGTGTTGAATGAACTCCTCGACGACCTCGAAGATAGTGGGAAGCTTAATGATCCCGACGCCTTGTACGAGGCGTTTTGTTCGTGGGCAGAGTCGGGTGGGCGGCCGCTCTATCCGCATCAGGACGAGGCATTTATTGAGCTACTTGGAAACAACCACGTAATTGCGGCCACACCGACGGGCTCGGGAAAGTCATTGATCGCTCTTGCCGGCCACATCATCTCCCTGGCTCGCGGGGGCAGGTCGTATTACACAGCTCCGCTCAAAGCATTGGTGTCAGAGAAGTTCTTTGACCTCGTATCCCTATTTGGTTCACAAAATGTAGGCATGGTCACCGGGGACGCATCGGTCAATGCAGATGCGCCAATCATTTGTTGCACAGCCGAGATTCTGGCCAATCAGGCGCTGCGAGAAGGCGACGACCTTGATGCGGACATGGTGATTATGGATGAGTTCCATTTTTACGGGGACCCACAGCGCGGATGGGCGTGGCAGGTACCCCTACTAGAGCTGACGAAACCGCAGTTTGTTTTGATGTCGGCAACGCTCGGCGACGTCTCTTTCTTTGTGAGGGATCTGGAAGAACGCACCGGGCGCTCCGTTTCGGTGATTGATGATGCGAAACGCCCCGTTCCCCTCGAAATGGCCTACACAAAGTCGCCGCTGGCAGATTCGGTTGCGGAGCTAATCGAAACTGGCAAGTATCCGATTTACATCGTTCATTTTGGGCAAAAAGCAGCCATGCAGACCGCGTCTAATCTGGCCACTCCAAATCTCATTTCTAAACGTCACCAAGAGCGCATTAAAGAGGCTACGGCTGATTTCCGTTTCGGAAAGGGGTTTGGCCAGATTCTGCGCGGCCTATTGCACCGGGGTGTAGGCGTTCATCACGCGGGAATGCTCCCCCGTTACCGCAGGCTGGTAGAGCGCCTAACCCAGCAGGGGCTCCTGGCGGCGATTTGCGGCACCGACACACTGGGCGTCGGCATTAACGTACCGATCACCACCGTGCTGATTACCTCACTGGTCAAGTTTGATGGACGCCGCGAGCGCCACTTGAGTGCACGTGAGTTCCACCAGATTGCCGGGCGCGCGGGCCGCGCGGGTTTTGACGAAGTGGGTTGGGTTGTTGTCGAGGCACCCGACCATGTGATTGAGAATCGTCAAGCTGAGATTCGCGCTGGAGATGATCCAAAGAAGCTTAAGAAGATTGTTCGCAAGAAGCTCCCCGAGGGGCGGGTTGGCTGGTCCGAGTCCACGTTCGAGCGTTTGCAGTCTGCCGAGCCCGAGGCTCTGCGCTCACAGTTTGAGTTCACGCATTCAATGGCGTTAAATGTGCTGGCTAATCCGAAGGCTCCCACCGAGCATCTGTTATATCTAGCAACGCACAATCACGATGATCTAGGCGAATCCAATCCGCATTTGCGGCGACTCGGACAGATCTACACATCGCTACGCCAAGCCGGAGTTGTCGAGAAGCTCTCTTCAGAAGATGCTCGCGCGGCCGGTGTTGATCGACTTCGCCTGATGCGGGATTTGCCTGACGATTTTGCGCTTAATCAGCCGCTCTCCCCCTTCGCTCTAGCCGCCTTAGATTTGCTAGATGCGCAATCGGATAGTTTTGCGTTGGATGCAATCTCGATAGTCGAGGCAGTGCTGGAGGACCCGCGTCCCCTCCTGTTTGCACAGCAAAATGAAGAAAAAGGGGAAGCGGTTGCGGCGATGAAGGCAGCCGGAATGGAATATGAGGAGCGCATGGAGGCGCTGGAGGACGTGACTTGGCCGCGCCCTCTGGCCGAACTGCTGGAGCCCGCATTCCACACGTTTGCGCAATCGAACCCGTGGGTGGGTGATTTGGAGCTTTCACCAAAGTCGGTTGTGCGCATGATGATTGAGAATGCGATGACGTTCTCAGAGTTGGTCTCCCGCTTTGACGTCTCCCGCTCCGAGGGCGTTATTCTGCGCTACTTGATGGATGCTTACCGGGCATTACGGCAGATTATTCCAGACTCGTTGATGAATGATGAGATGCGTGAGATCATCGAGTGGCTCGGCCAGTTGATCCGCGCGGTTGACTCCTCGTTAATTGACGAGTGGGAAGCGCTTTCTAACCCAGATGCCGCGGTGATGGAGTCGGGTGAGTCCGGGGCTGAACGAGCATTCGGCGCAGCGGAGGACGGTAGCGTCTCAATCACAGCCAACCCGCATTTCTTCCACCAGCAGATCCGAAACGAACTGTTCAAACGGGTGGACCGTTTTGCCCTCGACGATCTTGACAGTCTGACTGATTTTGCCGATTCTGACGGCATTGAAACCTGGAGCGAAGCCCGGTGGGAAAACGTTTTAGACCGCTATTACGCAGAATATGACTGGCTTGGAGCAGGCCCCGAGGCGCGGTCAAAAGCGCGATACTCGTGGACGGCCAGCCCGCAGGACGCGGATTTGGCAAGCGCGGGTGTAACTGATCGCCTGATTGAGGCTAATGCGGGCTTGTTGCAGGCGGGCAACATTTTGGTTACATACACGTTCGAGGATGAGCAGGGTGACGGCGACTGGAGGCTGGTGGCTCTGGTTGATGCCGAGCTCTCGGCTGACGAAGATAAGCCCGTCTTCCGCCTACTTGACGTAGGGCCGAGGTAGGCAACTTGGCGCATAGAACAGCCGGCTACCGAATATCTTCAACTGGAAGACCCGGTAGTCGGCTGCGCATTTGTTCCGCCGTAGTACCCGCGTATTAGGCAAGCACTCCGTCTTGCCCATCAGTTGCCACGATCTTCTTTCCAAACGGGAAGCAGGTTACCGGAATGAGTTTCAGGTTGGCGATTGCCATTGGAATGCCGATGATCGTGATAGCAAGGGTGAACGCGGTGGCGATATGCCCGATAGCAAGCCAAAGGCCCGCAATCAGGAACCACACGACGTTCATGAGCGCAGAGCCCACTCCAGCTCCCGGCTTCTCCACAACTGTGCGTCCAAACGGCCAGATCACGTAGGCAGCCATTCGAAATGACGCCACACCTGCGGGGATCGTAATGATCGGAATGAAGGCAAGCAGGCCGAAAAATACGTACATTAGCGCCAGTTCGATACCTGCGAATATGAGCCAGATGATGTTTAGGATTGTGTGCATTGTTTACTTCCTTGCTCCAAAAATTGCAGACCCCATTCGAACTCGCGTGGCACCTTCAGCGATTGCAAGCGCGAAGTCGGAAGTCATTCCCATTGATAGTTCGCTGGCATTTTGAAGTCCGGGCAACTTCAGAGCCCGATCACGAATTTCGCGTAGGTCAGAAAACGACTTGCGGATCACCACCTCGTTGGTGGTATGAGCTCCGATGGTCATAAAGCCGATGACGCGCAGGTTTTCCAGTTGCGCAATTTGCTGCGCCACGTCAATGGCTTCTTGCGGCTCTGTTCCAGATTTGGATTCTTCACCCGAAGTATTTACCTGAATCATGACGTCTATGCGCCGGTCATGGACCCTCTTATTAATTGCCTCGGCTAGACGCAATGAATCAACCGTTTCAATCTGATCAACCACCCGCAGGGCCTTGTTGATCTTGTTGGTCTGGAGCGGTCCGATCATGGTGGTGGTTAGATTAGCCAGGCCCAGCCCGCGCAGGTACGGCGTGGTCACTTCGGCCTCTTGAACGCGGTTTTGCCCCATGAGGACGGGACGGCCAAACTGGATGAGAGCGCGCGTTGCGACTTCGCATTCCTCGATACTGCGAGTTTTGATAGCAAGTTCCAGGTCGACATCGCTGGCCGGACGCCCCGAGGAGGTAGCAGCATCCTCCATCTGAGCCAGAATCTGCTCGATGTTTGTAGAAATGTGCGTCATAGTCATAACTATTACCTACGGGAGGCGCTTCACCCACTCCGGTGTGGAGAACTTGGTACGCGCCCGTTCTTTAGCGGTTGCGATGTCAGCCTCGGTGATTTCACCGGGTGTCGCGTTGTACTTCGCGCGGAAGTGATCCAGGAATACCTCGATGATGTCTTCGCGCGCCATGCCGGTTTGCGACTTCATAGGATCAACGCGTTTAATCGCGGAGCGGGTACCTTTATCTTTGAGCTTTTCCTTGCCAATCCGCAGGGTTTCAAGCATTTTCACCGTGTCAATGTCGTAGGCCATCGTTACGTGGTGAACCATATACCCGTTGGCAAACCGCTTCTGGGCCGCGCCACCGATCTTTCCCTTTTCTGAAGAAATGTCGTTGAGCGGAATGTAGAAGGCCTTCACCCCAACTTTTTCGAGGGACTCCATGCACCACTCGTCAAGGAACGGGTAAGACTCTTCAAACGAAAGCCCATCAACGAGGCCGGTGGGGATCACCAGCGAGTAGGTGACACAGTTTCCCGGCTCCATGAACATGGCGCCGCCTCCGGTGACGCGGCGAGAAACCACGATGCCATGCTTCTTGATACCGTCCTCATCGATCTCGTTTGAGTACGACTGGAAGGAGCCAATTACGACCTGGGGTGCGTTCCACTCCCAGATACGCATGAACGGTTTGCGCCGGCCCGCAGCCACGTCCTCCACGAGTGTTTCATCCATGACAACGTTGAGCATTGGATCGATTGCCGGGCCGTGGATTACGTCGAAGTCAATATCGGACCAGTCCAAGGCCTTGCCAAGCGCGCGGCGCACAGCTATTGCAACGCCGCGCGTGGTGAGGCCAAACAAAGTATCTGTAGGAAGCACTACCGCATCCAGCGCGGCAGTGATTTCGTTCGCGCTGGACTGCTCTGCGAGGCCTTCGAGCGCCGCAGTCATGCGAAATAATGCTTCATCGGGTTCGAGGAAGAAGTCACCGGAGATACGAACGTTTGCAAGCGCTCCATCTGCAGCGTCTAAATCAACAACAACAAGTTTCCCGCCTGGAACCTTATATTCACCGTGCATGTTTCCATCTTATGTAGCCCCGGCCAACTCTCCTAACGGAGAGCTTTGCGCGGGCGGGGTTTTGGTCACTGTTCGGTATGCGAGTTGGCGCGCCGCGAAAGTAGCAACCAAAATATGCTTGAGGAAACACGGAAAGGGTTAGCGATGGCTTTTGCGCTACGTTCAAATACTTCAACAGCAGGGCGAAACATGGCTGGGGCCCGCGCACTCTGGCGCGCCACGGGCATGGAGGATTCTGACTTTGGCAAGCCAATCATCGCAATCGCGAACTCGTTCACCCAGTTTGTTCCCGGTCATGTGCATTTGCGCGATGTAGGCAAGATTATTGCAAAGTCCGTGGCTGAAGCGGGCGGGGTATCAAAAGAGTTCAACACCATCGCGGTCGATGACGGTATCGCGATGGGACACTCGGGCATGCTTTATTCCCTGCCCTCCCGCGAGGTGATTGCGGACGCGGTTGAATACATGGTGAACGCGCATTGCGCCGATGCCCTCGTATGTGTTTCGAACTGTGACAAGATCACGCCGGGCATGCTACTAGCTGCACTGCGTCTTAACATTCCTACCGTGTTCGTCTCGGGTGGCCCCATGGAGGCCGGCAAAAACATTGATCCGAATGTGATCTTGGGCGATTCCAAAGAGGGGCATGGCAATCTCGTCACCGTCATGAATGCAACGGCTGACGATGCGGTTTCGGATGCAAAACTACTTGAGATCGAAAAACTCGCGTGCCCGACGTGCGGCTCGTGCTCCGGCATGTTCACGGCCAACTCGATGAATTGTTTGACCGAAGCCCTCGGCTTGTCTCTGCCCGGTAACGGTTCAACACTTGCAACACATGAGGCGCGACGCGGCCTGTTTGAGCGTGCAGGCAGCCTCGTGGTTGAACTTGCGAAGCGTTATTACGATGGCGAGGACGAGTCTGTACTGCCCCGCAATATTGCCACCAAGGATGCTTTTGAAAACGCAATGAGCCTGGACATGGCAATGGGAGGATCATCCAACACGGTCCTTCACCTGCTGGCAGCGGCTCGCGAGGGCGGCGTTGATTTTGACATGGACGACATTGGCCGGCTGGGAGATACCGTGCCAACGCTTTCGAAGGTGGCGCCAAACCACAACGACTACCACATGGAGGACGTGCACCGCGCAGGCGGCGTGCCAGCCCTGCTCGGTGAACTTGACCGCGCTGGGCTGCTGAAGCATTCGGTGCACGCAGTTCACTCCCCTGATCTAGAGTCGTGGCTTGCGCAGTGGGATATCCGTGGGGGATCGCCGTCGATTGAAGCGCTTGAGCTGTTCTCTGCCGCGCCCGGTAATGTGCGCACAACCGAGCCGTTCTCGACCGCCAACAGGTGGAAAGAGCTGGATACCGACCGCGAGGCTGGTTGTATCCGGTCTGTAGAACACGCTTACGTTGCCAGTGGCGGTTTGACCGTGTTGCACGGCAATTTGGCAGCTGAGGGAGCGGTCATCAAGGCGGCTGGTATTGATCCTTCCCTTTTTCACTTTGAGGGGGAAGCAATCGTCTTTGAGTCCCAGGAAGAGGCCATCGAGAAGATCCTGAACAAGACCGTGTGTGAAGGCCACGTGGTTGTGATCCGCTACGAGGGCCCATCGGGCGGGCCGGGAATGCAAGAGATGCTGTATCCGACCTCCTTTATCAAGGGTCGCGGACTGGGCAAGAAGGTTGCTCTGATTACCGATGGGCGGTTCTCGGGTGGCACTTCCGGCATTTCCGTGGGGCATATCTCTCCCGAGGCCGCAGCGGGCGGCACGATTGGCCTGATTGAAGATGGGGATCGCATCATCATCGACGTGGATCGGCGCGAGCTCACGCTCAATGTGCCGGAAGAAGTACTTGCCCAGCGCCGTAACAAGCAGTTGGAGCGTAGCGAACCGTGGACTCCGAAGGAGCGTAAACGCGAAGTTTCAGATGCTTTGAAACTGTACGCGATGACAGCTACCTCAGCGTCACAAGGCGCGGTAAGAGATATCTCTTTGGTACGAAGGAAGCGGGATTAGACCCCGACTTTCGCCTAGTTTGACGCGGTTTAATGCGCTTTGCCCAGGAAACCTTAAGGTGACGTCGCTAGAATAATATATGTTTCGGTTTTCAATAGATAGGAGTTAACCATGGTAGACGGTATGAAAGACAAGATCGCCGGTAAGGCGAAGGAAGTTGCTGGCGAGGTCTCCCAGGACAAGGATCTGAAGGCCGAAGGCAAGGCAGATCAGGTTGCTGGCAAGATCAAGGATTTTGCTGAAGACGTCAAGGGGAAGGCAGACCAGGCCGGCGAAGACCTAAAGGCCGGCGTTGACAAGCTGAAGAAGGAATTCTCCGGCGAGTAAACAAGACTTGCAAATAAAGTAGCTCCCATCGCCCAGCGGCGATGGGAGCTACTTTTTCTAGCAACGACTACACGATGCGGTAGAGCCAGTGGTATGGGTCTGGCTCGTGCCCATTTTGGATGCCAACCAGTTGGTTGTAGATCGACAAGGTGAGCGCCGATCCAGGAATCTCCAGGTCGAAGTCCTTTGACGCTAGCCTTCCGATTGGCGTTACTACCGCAGCAGTTCCACAGGCGAACATCTCAGTTACCTCACCGCTCCTAATGTCCTTGGCCAAGTCGGATAGGCGGATCCTCTCTTCAAAAACAGGAGTTCCGCGGTCGCGCAGCAGGCGAATAATTGCAGACCGGGTGGAGCCTTCCAAAATGGTGCCGGTAAGGCTCGGTGTACGCACCGAACCATCACTACGCACCACAAACACGTTCATGCCGCCCAGTTCTTCCAAATACTGGTTCTCGCGCGCATCCAAGAAGCAAACCTGGTCGAATCCAGCATCTGCCGCCTCTTCTTGGGGCAGGAGGGCGCCAGCGTAGTTCCCGCCCGTCTTTGCTGCTCCCGTTCCGCCGGGGCCGGCGCGGTGGAACCCGTCCGAAACCCAAATCGATACGGGGCTTAAACCATCCTTGAAGTAGAGGCCCACGGGGGTGGCAATAGTCAAGAAGGTGTACTCCGCAGCGGCGTGCACGCCCAGGAACGCCTCGGAGGCAAACATGACCGGCCGCAGATACAGAGAGGAACCAAACGGAGTGGGCACCCACTTCGCATCCTCGGTAACGAGGGCGGCGATGGCACCCACAAAATCCTCCACCTCCATTTGAGGCATGCACATACGCCTTGCTGACGCATTGAAGCGGGCCGCGTTATAGCCGGGGCGGAAAGTCCAGATTGACCCGTCATCGTGACGGTATGCCTTCATTCCCTCAAAAATCTCTTGCCCATAATGCAGCACCGCGGCGGCCGGCGATAGGGTGAGCGGGCCAAACGGGACAACCTGCTTGCTGTGCCACCGCTGCCCCCTCGTCCAAATCGCCCGGGCCATGTGGTCCGAATAGGCCGCACCAAAGCTCAGCTCATCCATCGCCTTCGCCCAGGCTTCCTCGCTCGCAGGCGCCGGATGTGGCTGCACTTCAAAACGCTGTGCCACGTCCTTGGCCGCCGGTAGCGCTCGCGCCCCCTCGGCTTCCAACGCCGTCATGTTGTGGCTTAGCCCGTCGCTCATGATGCTTCCTTCCTCGCTTCGATTTAAGTCTATTTTAGGTATCGCGCTCCCCTGGCACCCGCAGTGGTCATAGCGTGAACGCTCTACCTTTCGATACGACCCAACAAGGCCCTGCCCAATCTGCGATGATGGAGGAAGTCAGCTTAAGGAGTCACCTTGACCACTGCTCAAGTTTTTCCCGCAAACATTGGCCTGCCAAAAGATGCAGACCTATATAAATGGTGTGTGATTGCCGCGGATCAGTTTTCTGCCTCACCCGCGTATTGGAGCGAAGTTGAACAGATAGTAGGCAATGCGCCATCCACGTTGCGCATGATCGTTCCGGAAGTTTATTTGGCGATCGAGAATGAGGAGGAGTTGCAAGCCCGCGTGAAGGCAACACACGTTGCTATGCGCGAATACCTCGACTCCCATATTGAGGTGGTTGAAAACGCCGTTATCTACACGGAGCGAGCGACACCCTACGTAAAAAAACGCCGCAGCCTCGTGCTTGCGCTCGACCTCGAAACCTATTCATACACGGGCCAAGAAGTTGATGCACGCGCGTCCGAAGCCACTGTTTTAGAGCGTATTCCCGCTCGCGAGGCCGTGCGCCGCGGCGCCGCACTGGAACTTCCGCACGTGCAGGTTCTCTACGATGACCCCAACTTCGAGGTCCAAAAACTCATTGATCCCACCACGCTAAGCCCGCTGTATAGTACCGATCTGATGCAAGAAGGCGGCAGCGTCAAGGGCTGGCACATCCCCGGCGATTCCCAGCTGTGGGCGTCCATCAAGAATGTGCTTGACGGACTTGAGGCGCGCCACGGTTTCCGCTTTATTGTGGGCGATGGTAACCATTCGCTTGCGGCCGCGAAGTCTCACTGGGAGCACCTCAAGCCCACGCTTTCGGCATCTGAGCTTGCAAATCATCCGGCAAGATTCGCGCTCGTTGAACTTATCAACGTGCATGATGACGGCCTAGTCATGGAGCCGATCCACCGCCTTTTGCGCGGCATTTCGGCGCAGCAACTGCAAGATGCTGCGGCCAAATGGAACGAAAGCCATGACGGCGAGGTTGTCTCGCTTGATCTTCTCACCGCGAGCGGGCGTCACACGTTAGAGCTCGTTCAACCGGGTGCTCTTGTGGTTGAACCGGTACAAGAACTAATTGATCAGCTGATTAGTGATCTTGGGTTAGACCCGGCCCATGCATGCGAGTACATTCACGGCGAGGAAGAACTTGTCCGCCTCGTAAATGAGGAAGATGCGCTCGGTATTGACCTGCCGGCGTTGGATCGATCTTCCCTATTTGAATACGTGGCAAAACAGGGGGCTATGCCGCGCAAATCATTTTCGCTGGGAGAGGCCAACGAGAAACGCTATTACCTGGAGACCAGGCAAATCTCGTAGATTAAAGGGTTACTAAATAGAAAGTATGGGAGCACTTGCAAGTGCTCCCATACTTCTACTTAAAGCCAGGTTTAGCGCGCTGCGCTTCCCGTGTAGTCCTCGTCCTCATCTGTCCAACCGAAAGCCTTGCGAAGCTCGCGGCCAGTCTGTTCGATCGAGTGCGACTCGTGCTCCTTGCGTAGCTGCAAGAACTCGGGTGCGCCCGCATCCTGGTCGGCGATGAAGCGCTTAGCGAAAGTGCCGTCTTGAATGTCGGCGAGCACGGCCTTCATGTTTTCCTTCACATCAGGCGTGATCACGCGCTTACCGGACACGTAATCGCCGTACTCTGCTGTGTCGGAACAAGACCAACGCTGCTTCGTAAGGCCTCCCTCGTTAATTAGGTCCACGATCAGCTTCATTTCGTGGAGTACCTCAAAGTAAGCTATCTCAGGTTGGTAACCGGCCTCGGTCAGCACCTCAAAACCGTAGGTAATCAGCTGGGATACGCCGCCGCACAGCACGGACTGCTCGCCGAACAGGTCCGTTTCGGTTTCTTCCTTGAACGTTGTCTTGATTGCACCTGCGCGAGTAGCGCCGATGGCCTTAGCGTAGGAAAGCGCAACGTCCCAGGCCTGGCCGGACGCGTCGTTTTCTACCGCAACAATCGCGGGCACGCCCCTACCCTCTTCGAACTGGCGGCGAACCGTGTGGCCCGGGCCCTTCGGAGCAACCATGCACACGTCGTGACCCGCACTTGGCGCAATGTAGCCGAAACGAACGTTGAAGCCGTGCGCGAAGAATAGAGCAGCGTCGTCCTTCAAGTTCGGCTCAATCTCCTGTGCATAAACCACGCGCTGCACCTGGTCCGGCGTGAGGATCATAACCACATCCGCAACCTTCACAGCCTCAGCAATCGTGGCTACACGCAGCCCCATTTCAGTAGCCTTCTGCCACGAGCTAGAACCCTCGCGCAGGCCAACCACGACCTCGACACCAGAATCACGCAGGTTAAGCGCATGAGCGTGTCCCTGGGAGCCGTAGCCAATAATCGCTACGCGCTTCCCCTGAATGACGGATAGGTCGGCGTCGTCGTCATAGAAAATTTCAGCCACGATCTTTCTCCTTTAGCTGATCGGTTATGGAACGCGGACCTCGACCAATCGCCAGGGTCCCTGATTGAACGATCTCACAAACGCCATAAGGTTCAAGCGCAGTGAGAAGTGCGTTAACTTTTTCACTATCCCCCACGGCCTCAATAACAACCGAGGTGGGGGAAACATCAACTACGTGAGCGCGGAAAAGCTCAACGATTTGAAGCACCGCGGTGCGGCGCTCGTCATCCGCATGCACTTTAAATAGCACCAGCTGGCGCGTTACCGAGGGGGAGGCCGACACGTCAACGACCTTCAGCACATTCACCAGCCTGTTCAGCTGCTTCGTGATCTGCTCCAGCGGATGCTTATCCACCTCCACCACCACGGTCATGCGGGAGATCTCCGGATGCTCGGTCTCACCTACTGCAAGCGAACGGATGTTGAACGCGCGGCGCGCAAACAGGGAGGCAACGCGCATGAGCACGCCCGGCTTGTTCTCAACGAGCACCGAAAGTGTACGGATTTCACTCATTAGACGTCCTCTTCCCACTCAGGCGCGATACCGCGCGCGTAATTTATCTCATCGTTGGAGACGCCCGCAGCCACCATCGGCCACACCATCGCGTCCTTCGACACCCTAAAATCGATGAGAACGGGGCGGTCATTGATTGACATTGCCCACTCGATAGCCTCATCAACTTCTTCTGGCCTAGTAACCCTACGCGCCGCCATGCCGTACGCATCTGCGAGTTTCAAGAAATCCGGAATCTGTGCTTCCGAAGTGTTCAAGTAGGTGTGCGAGTAGCGCTCGTTGTAAAACAGGTTCTGCCACTGCCGCACCATGCCGAGCACCGAGTTGTTAATAATAGCCACCTTGATGGGAATGTTGTTGATAGTGCAAGTGGCGAGCTCCTGGTTAGTCATCTGGAAGCTACCATCACCATCGATCGCCCACACAACCCGATCCGGGTTTCCGACCTTCGCGCCCATCGCCGCGGGTACGCAGTACCCCATGGTGCCAAGCCCGCACGAAGAGATGAAGCTACGCGGCCTCTCATACTTAACGAACTGCGCCGCCCACATCTGGTGCTGACCTACGCCCGTCGTGTAGATCGCATCTGGCCCAACTACCTCGGATAGTCGCTCGAGCACGTACTGCGGGGCCATAGCATCGCCTGGTTCTTCGTAACCCAGCGGATACGTGTCACGCAATCGGTTCAGGTAGCGCCACCAACCGGACAGGTTGGTTGCCTCCTCCTCATATAACGGTTTTGCAGCGGCCACGAGCGCGCTCATGGTCAACGCCAGATCACCCACAATCGGAATATCGGCGTATCGGTTTTTGGAGATTTCTGCTGCGTCAATGTCTACGTGGACAACTTTCGCGCGGGGCCCAAACGAATCCAGCTTACCGGTCACACGATCATCAAAACGCGCTCCCAAAGAAACAATGAGGTCTGCCTTTTGCAGTGCCCCCACAGCAGCCACAGTTCCGTGCATACCCGGCATTCCCAGGTTGTGCGGGTCTGAATCGGGGAACGCACCCCGAGCCGGCAGGGTTGTCACCACGGGTGCGTCCGTCAGCTCGACCAGTTTGGCTAGGTCCTCGCTCGCCCCGGAACGGATCATGCCACCACCCACGTAGAACACGGGAGCTTCGGCCTCATGAATCGCCTTCGCCGCCTCGCGAACTTGTTTGCTGTGTGGGCGCGAAGCCGGATGATATCCGGGCAGATCAAGCTTTGGTGGCCACGAAAAATCAAGCATCTCGTTTTGCGCGGATTTTGTAATATCCACGAGGACGGGACCGGGCCGGCCCGAAGATGCCAGGTAGAACGCTTCCGCAATCCTGCTAGGAATGTCCTCGGCCTTCGTCACGAGGAAGGAGTGCTTCGCAAGCGGCATAGACGCGCCCACAATGTCAGCTTCTTGGAACGCGTCGGTTCCGATGAAACTGGCTCCCACCTGACCGGTGATCACAACGATCGGCACCGAATCGAGGTTTGCATCCGCGAGCGCCGTCAATGTATTCGTTGCAGCAGGACCAGAGGTAACCACGGCGCAACCTACTTTGCCCGTAGAAATCGCGTAACCCTGAGCCGCATGACCAGCGCCCTGCTCGTGGCGAACCAAAATGACATTCAGCTTCTTCGAATCAAGAAGCGCGTCATAAACGGGAATGATCGCGCCACCCGGCATGCCGAAAATATCCGTCACATCCAGGTTTTCAAGGCTGCGCACAACCGCGCTTGCTCCACTAATACGCTCTGGCTTAGACGCTTGTTCGCGACCAAGATGAGCGTCGAAGCTAGGAAGCGGTTTCCTCGACTTAGATCTTCCCTGTTTCTTCACTTCAGTCTCCCAAGGCTAGGGCGGCAATAAAAAACCCTCGACCTTTTAGGGTGCGAGGGTAAGGCGTGCGGCTTATCTTTATCCAGCAAAGCCCGCACGCCAACGAATAATCACGCGGCGCGAAGAGACAATCTGAACTGAACAAGCCATGGGTACACAGTACGCAACTTTGAACGTAAAACGTGAAACCGATAATGAACGGTCTCAAATAATGGATGCGAGCCGCGAGCGGTTACCTACGTGCTTAGCACGGCGCCGGGCGCTAAAGAATCGGATCATGCTGGTCTCTTAGGGGCGCCGAACTCTTTCGGCCAAGGTCGAGAACAACCGTTAAAACGAAACTGGCCCCGCACGTGGTGTGAGCACCTTTACGTGCTTCAAACTTTTTCGCCCAGATCGCAAAAAGTAGAATACACATTATGTCTAGGCAAATATTCCATTCGTTCAAGAACCGCTTTCGCAAGGCCAATACAGGTGGCGAGGATGTTGCTACAGCTGTGGCAGACAACCAGCCCTCGCCCGCACCTCAACCAACCGAAGACGTCATCAGGGCGCTTACGGAGAATACCGCCGAAAATTCAGAAGAACTAGCCGAGCAACTTCAGATTCTGTCCTTGACAGAAGAGGAGGTGCGGGAGAACCGCATCAGACGCGAACGCTTGGCCTACCAAACGAGCGTCGTTGTGAAACTAGGTAGCATGCTCATGGCTGCCGGGGCCGGCTCCTACCGTGTCAAAGCATCTATGGAGCGCCTCGCACATGCCATCGGGATTGAAAAACTTGAAACTCACGCCTCGCTAATGGAGCTCAACACTACGGCTTTCAAAGCGGACACCTTCCGCACAGAAGTTGTAGAACAGCGCGCAGTAGGAGTCAACGCGGCGCGAATCGACGCCCTTAGACAGTTCACCCGCTCACTGCGTCCCAACATGCTGGCCGAGGACGCCGACCAAGCCCTCGATGCGATCGCGGCGCAACCACACCTATATTCGCGCCTCCAACTAGCAGTAGCATCAGGAGTTGGCTGCGCCGGATTCGCCTTCTTGAACAAGGGCGGCCTCATCGAATGCCTGGCGGTACTCGTAGCCGCTTTCCTTGGTCAATACGTGCGCTCCATGATGCTGGGTAAACGGTTTAACCACGTAGCCACCTGGATGGTTTGTTCCGCGATCGCGACCTCCATTTATATCGGCACGGTTTCAATGATGGTTTCTTTCGGCTTCGCCGATAACACCCACCAGGCCGGAGCGGTATCTGCAATCCTCTTCCTCGTGCCCGGATTTCCGCTGGTCACAGCAATCCTTGACCTTGTACGCCTAGACCTAAATGCGGGCATTACAAGGGGAACCTACGTTGCGATTTTAATGGTGGCGGCAGGCGTATCCGTCTGGGCAGTAACCTTCGTAACCAACTGGTCTGTTAAACCCGGTGCGCCAATGGTTATCGCACCGCTCCTACTCTTGGCATTAAACGCTCTAGCCACATTCATCGCCGCCACTTCTTTTGGAGTACTCTTCAACACTCCCCTATCCATCGCCGCAACCGCAGGCCTGGTCAGCGCCCTCTTGAATCCCCTGCGGATCCTGCTGGTTTCTCTCGGATACCCAAACCAGGCGATGGTTGGCCTGATGAGCATGCTGGTTGGCCTCTTCGCCGCACTGCTGTCCACGAGGGTCCGCTCTTCCCGCGTCACGCTATCCGTGCCAGCCGTGGTCATCATGATCCCGGGCGTGCCGTTCTACCGCGCCATCACGGCAGTCAACCAGGGAGAAACTCTCACTGCCTTCGCCTCGATTGCGGAAGTATCATTCGTGATCCTCGCTATCGGCGTCGGACTCGCTATCTCACGCATGCTTACCGACCCGGGGTGGACATTTGACTCACCAAGGAAATCAAAGATCATTGCTTAACTAAAGCGAGTCCAAACACAGTGTAATTTTTCTCCAACAATTATCGTTTTGAAGAGAAAATGTGCTTACAACTTCATGCTATGGTTTACATGGCGTAAAACGCCAGAACGAAACCCTGCGATTAAAGACCAGGGGCGGTAAAAACAGTGCCAAAGAAACTGAAACTGCCCAGAACGTTTTAGTCAGGAGTACAGGAAAGAATTGGTAAGCGTATTCACCTTCTTTGCCGAGCAGCCGGTCCTCATGCTCTTCATTTTGATTGGCCTGGGCATGCTCGTTGGACATATCAAACTTAAAGGCGTGTCTCTTGGAGCCGCCGCTGTTCTATTCCTCGCGATCTTCGTATCCGCATGGGCAGAAACCCTCGGAGTAGAAATTCGAATTCCGGGCGTATTTGGCGTTCTTGGCCTCGCGGTTTTCGCATTCGCCATTGGTGTTAACTCCGGCCCGAGCTTCTTCCACAACATCAAGACAGCTCTCGGCCCCATCCTGGCCACAGTCGCCCTCTACATCGTTGCTGCAGGAGCCGCCTACGGCCTGGGCATTTACGTGTTCGACATGGACATCGCCCTCGTTGCCGGTACTTTTGCTGGCGCACTCACTAACACGCCGGCACTGGCAGCCGCCGGACAGGCATCTGGCGACCCAGGTCTTGCAACCGTTGGTTACTCCATTGCCTATCTGTTTGGCGTAATCGGCATGATGATCGCGGCCATGGCAGCGCTACGCGCCGGCAAGAACGACACTGATAAGCCGTCTCCGCTTGCAAACCGCACCATCCGCGTGGAGCGTTCCGACAAGCCTCTGGTTGGCGACATCTACGAAATGATGGGCAAGAAGGTAACCTTCTCGCGAATCAGGCGCGGCGAAACCGGCCCAATCAAGAAGCCGGCAATGTCCGACTCGCTGAACCACGACGACCTCGTAACCGTTGTAGGCCCGCGCGAACTCGTTGCGCGCGTTGCAACCGAGCTTGGTCACGGCTCTTCACACTCCCTAATGGAAGACCGCTCTTACCTGGACTTCCGTCGCATCACTGTGTCCGACCCGAAGCTGGCTGGACGCACTGTTGCAGACCTCGACATGGGTAACAAGTTCTCCGCAACCATCTCCCGCGTGCGCCGCGGTGACATCGACATGGTTGGCGAACCGGGCCTCGTGCTTCAGCAGGGTGACCGTGTACGCGTTGTAGCCCCTACCTCGAAGATGCGTGAGATCACCAAGTTCTTCGGCGACTCCGCGCGCGGTCTTTCTGACATCAACCCGGTTGCGCTGGGTCTTGGCATGGCGCTCGGCATTGTGCTTGGCGAGCTGCCGATCCTTACTCCGTCGGGCGAGTACTTCTCAATCGGTTCAGCGGCCGGCACGCTCATTGTTGGTCTGATCTTCGGCAAGATCGGACGTATCGGCAAGATCGTCACCGCTATTCCTTACACCGCTGCGATGGTGCTCTCCGAGTTCGGTCTGCTTGTCTTCCTCGCCCAAGCGGGCACGGTAGCAGGTGGCCAGATCGGTGAGGCGTTCGCATCCGGCTCCTGGCTAAATATCCTCATCCTCGGCATGGTGGTCACCTCGATTATGGCCGTTGGTCTGTACATGGTCATGAGGTGGATCTTCAAGATGGGTGGCACGCAGCTCGCCGGCTTCCTCGGCGGCTCACAAACCCAACCTGCGGTGCTCGCATTCGCGAACTCGCGTACCAACGCGGACCCGCGTGTGGCACTTGGCTACGCCCTGATCTACCCCGTCGCGATGATCGGCAAGATCCTCGTGGCGCAGGTCCTGGGCGGCCTCTAAACCGCATTCGCATAAGCGATTGGGCGGGCAGTTCATTTGAACTGCCCGCCCTTTCATATGCACACCTACCGCGCACCTATCATCGGCACACCTAACATAGGCACACCTTGCAGGGCGGGGACTTATCAAACGGTATTCAGACCCAAACTGGCAGAAACCACCCTCAGATTCGGCACTTCCCCTCTGAATACCGAATCGAGCAACCATCCCAAACAGTATTCCGACCCAAAGTGGCAAAAACTACCCCTCGATTTGCCACTTCCCCTCACGGTCGTTGGAGACGAGACTGGGGTTATGGTCAAAACCTCGCCGACGGCCAGAAGGGGCGGGTTTCAGTACCCCTGCTTCAATAGGCACAGCTCCGTGGCAACCTTCATCGGCTCCCACCAGGAGCGATTCTGCTCATACCACTGAATAGTGTTTGCAAGCTCGTCCTCGAAACCTAGGCGCGTGGGAGTCCACCCAAGATCGGCACGAATCCGCTGCGCATCCAGCGCATACCTGCGGTCATGTCCCGGCCTATCCGCAACAAACTCGAAGTCGTTCTCGTCAGCGCCCATAAGGGTATTGATGCACTTCACGACCTCTAAATTCGACCGCTGCTGTTCCACCCCAATTAGGTAAGTCCTGCCAACCTGCCCGTGTTGGAGGATCTGCCACACGGCCTCGTTATGGTCGTCAACATGGATCCAATCGCGAACGTTTTGGCCTGTTCCATAGATGCGCGGACACCGACCAAGCAGACGTTCCGTTATAGTTCGAGGAATCAGCTTTTCCACGTGCTGACGAGGCCCAAAATTATTCGAGCTGTTAGAAATCGTGGCTCGCAATCCAAATGAACGCACCCAGGCTCGCACCAAATGATCTGCCGCCGCCTTCGAAGCCGAATATGGCGAGGATGGCCGGTACGGGCTTTCTTCTGTGAACTTCTGGTGGGTGTTCAATGGCAGATCGCCATACACCTCGTCGGTTGAGACGTGGTGAAAACGCACGTCGAACTCGCGGGCGGCCTCGAGAAGCATCGCCGTGCCGTCCACGTTCGTACGCATAAACAACAGGGGATCTCGTAGAGAATTATCATTGTGCGATTCTGCCGCAAAGTGGACCACAGCATCGGCGTCGCGCACGAGGTCGTAAACGGTTTCCCGATTCAAGATGCTATCTACAACAAGCTTGCACCTGTTCGGATACAGCTTCATGTCTGCCTCAACGAACTGCCTGCCACTGGCATAAGTGAGAGCATCTAGCACCGTGACGTTAGCCCCCTTAGCCAAAGCCAACGACGTGAAGTTGGACCCGATAAAGCCCGCTCCTCCAGTGACAACCAAGTGCATAATCTGATTCTCTCATGCATCCCAAAGCGGTGTACCCGCAGTGAGCGCGAAGTAGCGTAGGGACAGACGGGGCAGCAGAACCTCACTCGACGCGCTTGATCGAAAACACGACGAAACGGGCTTTTAGTTATACTGAATGCCGGTAATGAAAGCGAGATCGATTGAATCCAACGGCACGTAGAATCTCCGGCTACCCCATGCGTTACGACTGGGGTGACCTGCATGCGCTCCACGGCTTTTGTGGCACGCCTGCAGATGGCGAGCCGCTTGCTGAAATTTGGTACGGCACCCACCGCGGCGGTCCGTCACAGCTCGAAGATGGAACGCTCCTCGAAGACGTCGTAGCTCCCCGCGGGAAAGGCGCCCACGTTGACGGCTTCCCCTACCTTGCGAAGCTAATCGCACCCGCAAAGCCCCTTTCAATACAGGTGCATCCATCCATAGAAGAGGCCGAAGCGGGATTCGACCGAGAAAACAAACTCGGTATTCCATTGAGCTCACCTGATCGAGTGTTTGTGGACCGCAATCACAAGCCGGAGATGCTCCTCGCCCTCACCCCATGGCGGACGCTAGTTGGTTTTGCACCGGAGCAAGAACTCATTCGATTCAACGAAGAAGTTTCCACTCCACTGTCTTTGCATATTGCCAAGCTGATTCGTGAGCAAGGCCTGGAACGCCCTGCCGCGTCAGCTCTACGCGACGGGTTGAAACCGCCCATCGAACACGTGGAGGAATACGCGCGTCGATGCGGCGAACTAGCCCGTCACTCGGACCCCGCAATTGCTAAACGCGCAGGCATGCTTGAGTTCGTGCACTCGTTTTTTCCCGGCCAGTCATCTCTGCTCGTGGCCGCGTTGATGAACATCCTCGACCTAGAGCCAGGCCAGGCCCTCTTCACTCCCTCAGGCACCATTCACTCGTACCTGTCCGGCGTGGGATTCGAGGTTATGTCTTCATCGGCAAACACGATCCGCGCGGGCCTCACCAATAAGCACATCGACGTCGAGGGCCTCCTATCCACTGCAAACCTGCGCTCTTCTGCTCCCACCCTTGTGGAACCAGTTAAACATCCCGAATGCGGCATTCACGTCCTCACATATCAACCCGATGTAGAGGACTTCCGCTTAGACGTCGCTGATGCAAGTGGAGGGAGGCTACGAGGTGCAGCAGCCGCCGACACAGTCGTAGTCGCCATCGATGGTAACGGCTTTGTCAATCAAGAGACGCTTGCACGAGGTAGCGCAATGTGGATTCCCGCGCATGGAGATTTCGAACTGCGCGGCACCGTCAAAGTGGCCGTCGTATCCATCGCGAAGGCTCCCGTAAAATGGAGCTTCATACCCTAGTTGCGCTACGGCAACCGATTAGTATGCCTCGCCGGTAAAAGACTAAGATAGATACCATAAGGAAACGGCACAGGAGATGAACAGTGAGCCACGAGCATAACCACGGAGCAGGCGCGCCAACCAACAGACTTTGGTTCGCATTTGGGGTCACTGCAACGGTCATGATTGTAGAGGTGATCGGCGCTGTAGTAACTTCGAGCCTCGCCGTCCTCGTTGACCTCGGACACGTGCTAACTGATCTTCTTGGTTTGGGTATGGCTCTCATCGCCGCCAAACTCGCGGTCAGACAGGCAAGTAAACAACGCACTTGGGGGTGGGCGCGCGCCGAGGTGCTCGCCGCTGCAATGCAGGCAATCATCCTCATCGGAGTTGGCGTGTACGCGGTGGCAGAGGCGATCCGCCGCTTCATCATTCCTCCTCAAATCGAAGGCATGGGCCTGCTGATGGTAGGAATCATAGGTTTGCTTGGTAATATCGCCAGTCTTATCGTGCTCTCCGGAGCGCGCGAGCACAATCTAAACATGCGGGCCGCGTTCCTTGAGGTTCTAAATGATGCTCTTGGCTCGGTCGCGGTCATCGCGTCAGCGATCATCATAAGTACTACAGGATGGCATCAGGCAGATTCGATTGCGAGCCTTATTATCGCCATGCTCATTGTGCCGAGGGCCGTGGTGATCCTACGTTCGGCCGCCCGTATTCTGATGGAGTTCACTCCAAAAGAACTTGACCTCGATGAGGTTCGCAAGCATCTACTTGGTCTAGAGCATGTTATGGAAGTGCACGATATGCATGCGTCGACCATTGGTACGGGTCAAAACACGTTCAGCGCCCACATCATTCTCTCCGACGAGTGCTTTGCACAAGGTCATGGTCTTGATGTGCTACTGAACGCCGAGCAATGCTTGCGCGAACACCATGGCGTCTCTCTAACGCACACAACGCTGCAGTTAGAACCAGCAGGATTCCGCCACAGCCACGACGACATAGTCCACAAATAGAAACCGCGGCCCTTAACGTGGGGCTCAGCGCAGTATGTTCCGGATGCTAAATATTCCGTGACGGTGTGGTGGACACGCAGTATTGGTGGCAGTGCAGCGGGTTTGGGTTAGGGTGGGTGGATTGTTTTGAGGGGTCCTAACCAAACACTGGTTAGGACCCCTCAAAAATGAAGAATGATAGCGGTGGTTTCCTACTCTCCCACACCCTACCGGGTGCAGTACCATCGGCGTTCACGGGCTTAGCTTCCAGGTTCGGAATGGGATTCTGGGCGTTTCCCCGTGGCTATGACCACCGCAAAACTATTGCCAACACAGCAAAACACGCTAGTAACGACCAAAATGGTTTACCAGCAGTGTTTGCCTGCACACACGCCTTTTGGGGGTGTGTGGGGTTGGTAGTGGTTTGCATAGTAGTTACGAGCAAACAGGATTCCTGCTTGTCATGTTGTTTGGTTGTTTTAGTTGTTGACTATTAGTACCAGTAAGCTAAACACGTTACCATGCTTACACGCCTGGCCTATCAACCCAATCATCTATTGGGAGTCTCTCCCCCCAAGAGGGGGATGGAAACCTTGTCTTGAAGCAGGCTTCCCGCTTAGATGCTTTCAGCGGTTATCCTTCCCAAGCGTAGCTAACCAGCCATGCACCTGGCGGTACAACTGGCACACCAGAGGCTTGTCCGTCCCGGTCCTCTCGTACTAGGGACAGGCCTTCTCAAGTTTCCTACGCGCGCAGCGGATAGGGACCGAACTGTCTCACGACGTTCTAAACCCAGCTCGCGTACCGCTTTAATGGGCGAACAGCCCAACCCTTGGGACCGACTCCAGCCCCAGGATGCGACGAGCCGACATCGAGGTGCCAAACCATGCCGTCGATATGGACTCTTGGGCAAGATCAGCCTGTTATCCCCGGGGTACCTTTTATCCGTTGAGCGACCGCGTTTCCACGAACCACGGCCGGATCACTAGTTCCTGCTTTCGCACCTGCTCCACCCGTCAGTGTCACAGTCAAGCCTTCTTCTACACTTACACTCAACACCTGATTACCAACCAGGCTGAGAAGACCTTTGAGCGCCTCCGTTACCATTTAGGAGGCAACCGCCCCAGTTAAACTACCCACCAGGCACTGTCCCCAATCCGGATCACGGACCAAGGTTAGATAACCGTTTATATCAGAGTGGTATTTCAACAACGACTCCACCACCACTAGCGTAGCGGCTTCAAAGTCTCCCACCTATCCTACACAAACACAACCGGCTACCAATACCAAGCTATAGTAAAGGTCCCGGGGTCTTTCCGTCCTGCTGCGCGAAACGAGCATCTTTACTCGTAATGCAATTTCACCGAGTTCATGGTCGAGACAGCGAAGAAGTCGTTACGCCATTCGTGCAGGTCGGAACTTACCCGACAAGGAATTTCGCTACCTTAGGATGGTTATAGTTACCACCGCCGTTTACTGGGGCTTAACTTCAAACCTTCACCCCACAAGGGGGTTGAGCCTTCCGCTTAACCTTCCAGCACCGGGCAGGCGTCAGTGCGTATACATCGCCTTACAGCTTCGCACACACCTATGTTTTTAGTAAACAGTCGCTTCTTCCAAATCACTGCGACCACACCCAAACAAAAACCAGAAAAACAGTACTTGTCCGGGCCTGGTCCCCCTTATCCCGAAGTTACGGGGGCATTTTGCCGAGTTCCTTAACCATGATTCACTCGCACGCCTTAGTATACTCTACCTAACTACCTGAGTCGGTTTAGGGTACGGGCGGTTTTCCTCTAACGTCGAGGCTTTTCTAGACAGCACAGGCACACCAATAACCACCACACAAAAGTGGCAGTCCCATCAGCCCTCACCCTTATCATCAAAGACAGCACACCGGATTTACCTAGCATGCGGGCCACAACCTTAGACTGGCACAACCACCGGCCAGCATCAGCTACCCTACTGCGTCACCCCTGTTAACACGCTTGCCTACCCAAGAAGGGACCCCAAGACCACTAGGCGATAAAACCCGAAGGAATCACCACCATCACGGCGTTGGTTAGCACAACTTTGTCAGCACTGGACAAGAAAAAACCGGTACCAGAATATCAACTGGTCATCCATCGACTACGCCTGTCGGCCTCGCCTTAGGACCCGACTAACCCAGGGCGGATAAACCTTGCCCTGGAACCCTTAGTCAATCGGCGCGTGGGATTCTCACCCACCACTCGCTACTCATGCCTGCATTCTCACTCCCAACCAGTCCACAAACCCTCACAGGCCTGCTTCACCCCAGTCAGGACGCTCCCCTACCCAAAAAACAAAAATAGTCTTTTGCCACGGTTTCGGCGGTGTGCTTAAGCCCCGCTACATTGTCGGCGCGGAATCACTTGACCAGTGAGCTATTACGCACTCTTTCAAGGATGGCTGCTTCTAAGCCAACCTCCTGGTTGTCTATGCAACTCCACATCCTTTCCCACTCAGCACACCCTTAGGGGCCTTAACCGATGATCTGGGCTGTTTCCCTCTCGACTACGAAGCTTATCCCCCGCAGTCTCACTGCCCTGCAATTATCAATGGCATTCGGAGTTTAGCTGACGTCAGTAACCAAAACGGCCCATCAACCAACCAGTAGCTCTACCACCACAACAACACACGCAGAACGCTGCACCTAAATGCATTTCGGGGAGAACCAGCTATCACGGAGTTTGATTAGCCTTTCACCCCTACCCACAACTCATCCCCCCAGTTTTCAACCTAGGTGGGTACGGTCCTCCACGACCTTTTACAATCGCTTCAACCTGGCCATGGGTAGATCACCCCGCTTCGGGTCTAGAACACGCGACTGGGCGCCCAATTAAGACTCGCTTTCGCTACGACTACCCCACAAAGGGTTAACCTCGCCACGCATCACTAACTCGCAGGCTCATTTTTCAATAGGCACGCCATCACCACAACCCAAAAAGGGCCGACCGGCTCTGACGGCTTAAAAGCGCTTGGTTTCAGGCACTATTTCACTCCCCTCCCGGGGTACTTTTCACCATTCCCTCACGGTACTACTACACTATCGGTCACCTAGAAGTATTCAGGCTTACCCAGTGGTCTGGGCAGATTCACAGCAGATTCCACGAGCCCGCTGCTACTTGGGAACACACTCAGGCAGAGTTGCATGAACCACCTACACGACTATCACGCCCTACGGTCAGCCATCCCAAACTGTTCAGCTCCACACAACCATTTATAACTACCCCCACCCCCGGCAGAGAATGGAAAAACACGCCCCAACAACCCCACATGCGCAACAGCTGCCGCCTTGACACGCACACAGTTTAGCCATCATCCGCTTTCGCTCGCCACTACTCACAGAATATCTCTTCCTGCAGGTACTAAGATGTTTCACTTCCCCACGTTCCCCCCACCACCCTATACATTCAAGCAGTGGTAACAGGCCACAAAACCTGTCAGGTTACCCCATTCGGAAACCCCCGGATCAACGCTCGCTCGCCAACTCCCCAGGGAATATCGCAGGCCACAACGTCCTTCATCAGCTCTAGGCACCAAGGCATCCACCAAACGCCCACAAAAACTAAAAAACCCAACAAAACAAACAAAAAAGATGCTCGCAACCACTATACAAATCACCAACAACCCAACCACAACCACCAAACCACCACACACCAGCCAACAGCCAATGCAAACAACAACGGAATAGTGGAAGGGCCAGACCAACAGTGTTAGCCATAAACCCGACAGCATGCCCCCAAACCAAACCACACAAAACCAGTACAGCCCAGCCCAGAGTAAATCCTGTAATGACCAAAAGTTCTGTTCTTGCAAAAACAATCCAAAAAAACCTAAGGAACAAACCCAGAGGCAGCACCACCAAAACAGTGGAAACAACTACCAACCAAGCCTGCTAAAAGAAAATCCTTAGAAAGGAGGTGATCCAGCCGCACCTTCCGGTACGGCTACCTTGTTACGACTTCGTCCCAATCGCCAATCCCACCTTCGACCACTCCCCCCACAAACGCGGTTAGGCCACGGGCTTCGGGTGTTACCAACTTTCGTGACGTGACGGGCGGTGTGTACAAGACCCGAGAACGTATTCACCGCAGCGTTGCTGATCTGCGATTACTAGCGACTCCACCTTCACGTAGTCGAGTTGCAGACTACGATCCGAACTGAGAACAGCTTTAAGGGATTAGCTCCACCTCACAGTATCGCAACCCTCTGTACCATCCATTGTAGCATGCGTGAAGCCCAAGACATAAGGGGCATGATGATTTGACGTCATCCCCACCTTCCTCCGAGTTAACCCCGGCAGTCTCTCGAGAGTCCCCAACCAAATGCTGGCAACACGAGACAAGGGTTGCGCTCGTTGCGGGACTTAACCCAACATCTCACGACACGAGCTGACGACAACCATGCACCACCTGCACACCAGCCAAAAAGGCCAGCATATCTCTACACTGTACCGGTGCATGTCAAGCCTTGGTAAGGTTCTTCGCGTTGCATCGAATTAATCCGCATGCTCCGCCGCTTGTGCGGGTCCCCGTCAATTCCTTTGAGTTTTAGCCTTGCGGCCGTACTCCCCAGGCGGGACACTTAATGCGTTAGCTACGGCGCAGAAACCACACGGCCCCCACACCTAGTGCCCAACGTTTACAGCATGGACTACCAGGGTATCTAATCCTGTTCGCTCCCCACGCTTTCGCTCCTCAGTGTCAGTAACGGCCCAGAGACCCGCCTTCGCCACCGGTGTTCCTCCTGATATCTGCGCATTCCACCGCTACACCAGGAATTCCAGTCTCCCCTACCGCACTCAAGCCTGCCCGTACCCACCGCAAGCCCATGGTTAAGCCACAGGATTTCACGACAGACGCGACAAACCACCTACAAGCCCTTTACGCCCAATAAATCCGGACAACGCTAGTACCCTACGTATTACCGCGGCTGCTGGCACGTAGTTAGCCGGTACTTCTTTACCAGTTCAAATCAACCACACCCAAAGCATGGCCTTTCAACCCAGCGAAAGAGGTTTACAACCCGAAGGCCTTCATCCCTCACGCGGCGTCGCTGCATCAGGCTTGCGCCCATTGTGCAAAATCCCCCACTGCTGCCTCCCGTAGGAGTCTGGGCCGTATCTCAGTCCCAGTGTGACCGCCCACCCTCTCAGGCCGGCTACCCGTCACCGCCTTGGTAGGCCATCACCCCACCAACAAGCTGATAGGCCGCGAGCCCATCCCCCACCAGACCAAACCATTTCCCAAACCAATCATGCGACCAGCCTGGAATATCCTGTATTAGCCACACTTTCATGCGGTTATCCAAAAGAAGGGGGCAGGTTACTCACGTGTTACTCACCCGTTCGCCACTCTCACCAAAACACAAAAAGCATTCCGGATCCCGTTCGACTTGCATGTGTTAAGCACGCCGCCAGCGTTCGTCCTGAGCCAGGATCAAACTCTCCAAACAAAAACAAAACAGAGAAAAACCAAACCAACCAAAAAAGCCAGCCCAGCGATCCCAACCAAAAAACAAAAACAAAACAAAAAAGGACAAAACAAAAAACACACTATCGAGTTCACAAACAACACCCACAC
>PNHW01000004.1 GCA_002871995.1 Gleimia europaea | reverse complement strand
GCTCACGAGTCAACGTAGATCTCGGATGCATACAAATCCCCCGGAAGAAAAACTGAATAAATCAGTCCAACTTCCGGGGGACAGTTCATTCGAACAGGGCCCACTGCGTATCCGCGCGGAGCTAACCAACCTCTCTGAGTCCGATTACCACTTGGAAGAGCTGGGCATCTCACTTAACTTGCCGCTGGAAGCTAATGAAATCTTCGATACCACCGGAAGGTGGGGCAAGGAACGCGTGGCTCAAAGCCGCCCCGTAGTTCTAGGCTGTGACCTGCGCGAAGGACGCCACGGACGCACCGGCTTTGACGCTCCTGGCTTCACTTTCGTTGGCCCGAAGGGCTTCTCGTTCCGCCAAGGCGAAGTTTGGGGCCTGCACACCGCTTGGTCTGGCAACCACCGCACCTGGGTGGAAAAGTCAATCGCCGGCCGGCAGGTCATTGCAGGTTCGGAAGTGCTTATGCCCGGTGAAGTTACGCTGGGCAAGGACGAAACGTACTCGACTCCTTGGTTCTACGCTGTGCACGGTTACGGTCTAGACGACGCTGCCCAGCAGGTACACCGCTGGTTCCGCAGCCGCAAGAATCACCCAAAGACTGAGCGTCCCGTAACCCTTAACGTATGGGAAGCGGTCTACTTCAACCATGATCTTCCGAAGCTCCAGAAGCTCGCTCAAAAGGCTGCCGAAATTGGCGTAGAGCGCTTCGTCCTCGACGACGGCTGGTTCCTCGGCCGCCGCGATGACTTTAAGGGGCTCGGCGACTGGTACGTGGATGAAGATGTTTGGCCAGATGGACTATCGCCATTGGTTGACATGGTGCACAACCTCAGTATGCAGTTCGGGCTCTGGTTTGAGCCGGAAATGATCAACGAAGATTCCAACCTGGCCCGTAAGCACCCGGACTGGATCATGGCCGCGCAGGGAAGCACCGATGCAAAAGACCTACCGCTACAGTGGCGCCATCAACAGGTTCTCAACATCGCAATCCCGGAAGCGTTTGAGTATGTTAAAGACCGCGTCGTGTCGCTAGTACGCGAGTATTCGATCGACTACATCAAGTGGGATCACAACCGTGACCTGATCGAAGCGGGTAACACTCAGCTTGGCGGACGCGCTGGCGTATCTGCTCAAACACACGCTGTTTACCGCCTGTTTGACGAGATCAAGGCAGAATGTCCCGGCCTCGAAATTGAAAGCTGTTCTTCTGGAGGTGGCCGCGTAGATCTAGAGGTCTTGCAGCACACCGATCGATTCTGGGTATCGGACTGCATCGATCCGGTTGAGCGCCAAGAGATGACCCGCTGGTACAACCAGGTGTCACCGCCGGAGCTCATGGGCACGCACGTGGCATCAACTGAATCGCACACCACTGGGCGCCACTCCACTATGGCCATGCGCGGTGGCACCGCTCTTTGGGGCCATTTTGGAATCGAGTGGGACATTCTTGAAGCCACTGACAGCGAGATGTCCGACCTGAAGGATTGGATCGCGTTCTACAAGTTGAACCGTGACTTCCTCCACTCTTCGGACATTGTTCGTTGCGAAACACCCGATGAAACGATTTGGCTACACGGAGTAGTTACGAAAGATAAGTCTCGCGCGCTATTCCAAATGGTTACGCGAGGACGCTCCGCTATCTCTCCGCGCGGAAGGCTACGCTTTAGCGGATTGGATGATTCGCGTACCTACACTATTCGTCCGGTAATCGTTGGCAGTGAGCCCTCAGGGTTGGTGCCGCCACTGTGGTTTGGCGAACTTAGCCAACCCGCTGAAGATGGCCGGCGCTACTTTGATGGAATCACCACCACCGGTTCCATTCTCCAAAATTCTGGTGTGCAGACACCCCGTCTACACACTGACCAGACGCTACTTTTCGAAATAGTCGAAAAGTAGGAAACCAATAAAGACGAAGGAGTCTTTTCACGATGAGAAAAGGGAAAATTTTCGTTGCAACCGTAGCAGCGTCAGCACTGGCACTCGGCCTAGCTGGCTGTTCAGGAGGCTCTGGCTCTGACGCAGGCGGTAGCGCTGACGGCGGATCCATTGACGTGTTCATGAACATGCCTACCGGTTCGCCTCAGGAAGCCAAGATCAAGGAGCTGACCGCAAAGTTTGAGAGCGAAACGAATTCAAAGGTAAATCTCACCATCGCGTCCTCTTCGTTCGAAGATGACATGAAGGTCAAGATGGCTTCGGATTCAGTGCCAGACGTGTTTTCAACGCACGGCTGGTCTGTTAACCGCTACAGTCCCTACTTGCGCCCATTGAATGACCGGCCTTGGGCGGAGTACGTCAGCAAGGGCCTCGACAAGGTCATGTATGACGCTGACGGAAACATCTACGCCCTTCCTCTTGAGTACTCAACCACAGGACTCTTGGTCAACTACGAAATCCTCGACAAGGTAGGTGTTGACCCGGATTCGCTAAAGACCTGGGATGACGTCGACGCCGCCATGCAGAAGATCAAGGACGAGCTCAATATTTCCCCGATCACTGCATCCGGTAAAGAATCCAACGCAGGTGACATTGGCAACTACATTGCTTCTGGCGCATTTACGCCCGAGCAAAACGAAGCGTTTAAGAATGGCGATTTCAGCACTGAACTTTGGGCTCAGGGCGTAACTTCGCACGTTCAGAAGTGGCAGGAAAAGGGATTCTTCAACCCTGACTACGTGTCCGCGACGCTTGACGACATGTCGCGTCAGCTAGCTGACAACACCGCAGCTTTTGCGATCTCTTGGCCGTTCGTTCTTTCCACGGCTTACGAGTACAACCCGGATGCAAACCTTGGCTTCATGCCGATGCCCGGCGTTGACGGACCGTACATGGTTGGTGGCGAAGGCGTGAGCGCATTCGGCGTTTCCAAGACCAGCCAGAACGAAGAGCTTGCTTTGAAGTATGTTGACTTCCTTGCACAGCCAGAAAACGCAAAGCCATTCCTTGAGGCCATGGGCGCTTACGCTGGCCTAACCAACGTTGAAGTAGACCTGGGCAACCTGCAGCCGAGCTTCGACAAGTACGTTGCCCCCGGCGAGATTCCGACCATGCCGTTCTTCGACCGTCTCTACCTGCCTAACGGCATGTGGAACACCATTATTACCACCACTGATGGCGTGATCAATGGTCAAATGACAGCGGAAGTTGCTGCTCAGCAGATGGCAGACCAGTACCAGACGCTGTACTCACAGCAGAAGTAATTATCTGCTTAGAGGTGGGGTAAAATCGCCAGATTTTACCCCACCTCACTACCACGATTAGGTGAACCATGAGTGATACAAAAACAGCGGTGCGCAGATTTTTTAAAGGTTCTTCTGTGAACCTAATGTATGTTCCCGCTTTAACAATCTTCGCTATCTTCCTCGTATGGCCCGTGCTCCAGGGCGCATACCTATCCACCACCAGTTGGGATGGATACTCTCCAACTCTTTCCAGTGCAGGATGGTCTAACTACGCGAGATTAGTACGCGATCCCAACTTTCTTGTGGCAGTGCGCAACACGTTCATTTACGGAATTGGAAGCACGATACTGCAGCAGATCATTGGCCTCTTTCTAGCAGTACTGCTAGAGCGTTCCGGCAAGATTTCCAACAGCGTGCGAGCCATTATCTACCTGCCGGTCCTCATCTCACCGGTCGTTATGGGCACCTTCTACTACCTCGTATTCCGGTTCCGCCAAGGCGCGTTGAACGGGATCCTGGAAGCGTTTGGTGGTCAGCCCGTCGCATACCTTGCAAACTCCAACTTTGCTATCGCCGTAATCGTATTCATCAACTCGTTCCAGTTCGTTGGCGTATCGATGATCATCTACCTATCCGGACTGCAGTCGATTCCAACAGAAGTTCACGAAGCCGCCCAACTTGACGGCGTTAACGGCTGGCAACAGTTCAAAGACATCACCTGGCCAATGCTCCACCCGGCATTCGCAGCTTCCGTTGTTATTAACCTAATCGGCGGACTCAAACTCTACGACATCATTAAGGTTCTAACCGATGGAGGTCCGGGCTTTGACACCAACTCCGTTTCAACGTTGATTGGACGCACCTACTTTGGCAGTCAGGCCGCCGGCTACGCAGCCGCGCAGGGCGTGGTGCTGTTCTTCATAATCGTTCTGTTCACGGTTATTACAAACCGCTGGCTTGATAGGCGCGCTACGAGGGTGGGTCTGTGATGAGTGAAAATAAGAATTCTTTGAAAACTCCTAAGTTCATACTTTTCCTCCTGGTACTGGTCTGCCTTGTACAGTTAGTACCTTTCTACCTAGGCGTGGTTGCGTCCTTTAAAGGTTCGCGAGATCAAAGCTCTGCGTGGGCGATCCCATTTGGAGAATCCACATTTGAGAACTTTGTCATCGCCTGGGAGCGCGGACACGTAGGCCAAGCCATTTTAAACTCGGCCATTGTTACTATCCTGGCTACAGCCATCGTGGTAATTGTTGGCGCACTGGCCTCCTACCCGCTTGCGCGACGCCGGACAAAGTGGAATCAAACTATCCTCATGCTGACGCTTACCGTCATGATGATTCCCCCGCTGTCCATCCTTGTTCCCTTGATCCGTCTGCTAAAGAGCTTCGGCATGATGAACACCTACATGGGCCTAGTTTTGCCGCTGGCAGCTTTCGCTCTTCCCCAGGCGATCTTCCTGTACACGCAGTCTCTGCGCGGTATCACCGGAAGTTTGGAGGAAGCCGCGAAAATCGATGGAGCAGGAACGCTACGAACCTTCTTTTCTATCGTTTTGCCGCTACTAAAGCCCGTGACAATCACGGTAGTTATCCTTACCGGCACTAACGTTTGGAACGAGTTTGCGCTGAGTAGCTACATCATGACTACAAATGAGATGCGCACGTTGGCCCCCACTATCGCGTCCTTCTTCGGCGCGGCCGGATCCAACGTGAACGCAGCAATCGCCGGATCGTTCCTCGGCGTAATCCCCGTGCTAGTGGCATACCTGTTCTTGCAAAAGTACTTCATGAAGGGCATGCTCGCGGGCGCGGTGAAGTAATGATTTCGAGGTGGTGGCAACGTGCGGGCTGAACCAAAACGCCGGGTAACTCGAGACGAGGTGGCCGCTCGAGCCGGCGTCAGCTCCGCCGTTGTCAGCTACGTTGTAAACAACGGGCCTAGGCCCGTAGCCGAGAGCACCCGGCTCAGAGTGCTTGAAGCCATCAAAGAGCTTGGCTACCACCCCAGTGGCACGGCAAGGGCACTACGGCTTGGAGCTAGGCAGACGTGCGGCGTTGTTATTCCCAACGTAAAGCACCTGTTTAACTCCGCCGTGGTGCACAGACTGGACCAAGAACTGTCGCGCCACAACCTCTCCATGCTGCTTTCCAACACTCATAACGATCCCGAAACTGAAAAAACCGTTATCAGCGAAATGCTCTCATGGGGAGTGGACGGTCTCATCGTTATGGTCTCAGCGCTCGACGACGACGACTGGCGCCACCAAAAACTTCCCGTTCCAGCCATTCTTTTGGACCGCCAGATTGGCTTGGAACACTTCACGACCCTTGGCCCCGATTTTGCCGAGGGAGGCAGAATCGCTACCCAGCATCTGATCGACCATGGGCACGAGCAAATTCTGGCTGTATTAGGTGGCTTATTTCCCGGCGATAATACTAGACTGGCCGGCTACCATCGGGCACTATCCGATGCGAGATTGCAGCCCCTCACTCCCATCATTACTTCGTGGTCATTAGAGGGCGGATATGAGGCCGGAAAGCAGTTCCTACAGCTAGACTCGCGCCCATCCGCCGTATTCTGTTTTTCTGACGCACTAGCTATTGGCTTCCAAAAAGCCGTAACAGAAGCTGGCGTGCGCGTCCCTCAAGACGTTGCCATCATGGGCTTCGATGGCACGGACACCGTTAAGTATGTTCAACCTCGAATCACCACTGTAAGACAGCCCATTAACGAAATGCTTACCACCGCAGTCGAGACCCTCGTTAAAGAGCCGTACGAGCCTTTACCTGAACACGTGATTTTCCCTGTTTCACTGGTGCCAGGAGAATCTTGCGGCTGCCCAAGAATAGAAGGAATAGACTAATGGCCACTTATTTTTCAGAAGAAGAAGTTCGCAGGCGCATTGAAGAGCGTGAGCTGTACTGCGATGCCTACGAGGGCTTGGAAGGACTCAAGAGTGAGCGGGACCGGGCTAAGCGCCTGGTTGCGCGCTTCAATCGAACAACTGTTGATGATGAGGCCCTACGTAAAGAACTCATTGCGGAACTGTTTGGGGAAAGCGCTTCAAATGCGTTCCTCGAGCCGCCTATTTCTGTTGCTTACGGGCATCGCACAACTTTTTCTGGCAATGCTTATGCCAATACGGGTTTGACGCTTGTAGACGACTATGAGATCAACATTGGCAAGAACGTTATGTTTGGTCCCAACGTGACTCTAACGTCCACTAACCACCCGATTCACCCTAAGTTGCGTGAGGATGGCACGCAGTTTTCTGCTCCCATCAACATTGAGGATGACGTGTGGATCGGTGCGCACGCTGTTGTACTTCCCGGAATCACCATTGGCAAGGGCTCTATTGTGGGCGCCGGAGCCGTGGTGACCAAGAACGTGCCGCCCATGTGCGTTGTGGCTGGAGTGCCCGCAAGAATCATCAGGCGAATCACCGATGAAGACCTGGAGTGGGAGTACAGGGAGCCGGGAACTTTGGAGTTCGAAAAGTAGCTCAATTGGCATAACACGCCGCCCGCGCCGAAACTTTTCGTTCCTTTTAATAGGGGCCCACTATCATTAGTTTCCACATAAATAATCGGAGGGGTGAGTTCCACGTTCTTGGGGCTCACCCCTCCGATTCAGGGTTTTACGCTAAAGCGATCTCTATATCTCCCCCGAGCGGATCTACCGTATCAAGCACATCAGCTGGAATACGGAAGACCCTGCCTGGTGCTGCTGGCCACGGTACGCGTTTACGTGCCACCTCCACGCCTCTTTGTCTCACTGATACCGTAGGCGTCGCGTCAAACACGTCAACCCACGCGATAAGACGATTACGAGCGACATCAGGCCCTCCGGGCACGTAAGTTCCCGGAGATATCCACCTAATAGGTCCGACGGGTTTAATTGCTATAGGACGTTCAGCTTTCTGTTGCCCGGACAGATAAGCTAGTACTTGATCAGCTACATATTCACCCTCAAGAGCGACTACATCTGCAGTTTCTACAGGGTGGTTCACGTTGCCAACCGAAAAAATACCGGGTACGGACGTCTGCATGGTCTGATCAGTCTTGGGGCCAAGATGATTAGGATCAATATCTACCCCCCGCTTTACCAGCAACTCATTGTCTGGAATCCAATCGCCTGTAAAAACGACCGTATCGCACTCCAATATGCGGCGTTGACCGTCCTCGTGCTCTATCTCGACGCTCTGTACTCGTCTCTTTCCGTTAATTCGAACTACCTTCGAGTTAGTAATTACCTTTGCTTGGAACAGGGCTCGCCCGCCCAAGCGGAACGCCGAGTAAGACTCCCCTTTAGGGTACTCAGTGACGAGTGCAGTCGTGTCACAACCGGCTTGCTTTAGGGTCATAACCGCTGACCAGCTAACTAATTCTGCACCGATCACCACAGCTCGTCTACCAACCTTTTGGTGGTATAGATGCACAAGGTTTTGCAACTGGCCCGTGGTGTAGATTCCAGCAGGCCTATCACCTGGAATAATTCGAGCAGGACGAGGCCTCTCCCTCGCACCGGTAGCGAAAACGAATACATCTGGACGTACATCATAACGGCCGTCAGGGGTTGTTACTTGAAGTGTTCTATCGTCACTCCAGCCGGTTGCCATTGCCTGCGTCATAAGTTTCGCACCTGCACGCAGAGCATCTTCCGTCAGTACCTTTGCGTAGGCAGGCCCGGACATGAAGCGTTTTCTATCTCGAATGCCATAACCTAAATGGTCGGCATGGCGTGGAATTCCGCCTGTGTTCTGTTCCCGTTCAATAACTAGAACCTCGCCATCGAGCACGGGAGCGAGCCGTTTGGCTGCGCTTAATCCAGCTGGTCCGCCTCCAATAATTGCAACCGTAGGGGTTAGCATCTGTTTACTCATTGTTACCTCCGGCAAGTTCATCAAAAATTGCTTGCACTTTTGCGCCACAGAAGAATCCTTGACAACGACCATTCATCGCTCGTGTGCGGCGTCTCAATCCGAACAATGTGGTTGGAGGAATTGGAGACTGGAACGCATCCCGGAGCTCACCTCGAGTCACCCTTTCGCAGAAGCACGCCACTTCGCCGTATTGGCTATCGCATGCAATTTTTTCGTCATCTTCAAATGGCCGAGTGAGACTTTCAGCTAGTGGAGGCATCTTGTAAGTGGGCGGCAAGTCCTCGCGCATCGTCAGGTCCAAGCCTGACTTTTCCATAAGCGAGAATACATACTCAGCAACCGCGAGAGCGGATGTAAGACCGGTTGATCTGATGGCAGCAGCAATTATGTAACGCTTAGAATCGTCGACCTCAATAAGGTAGTCTTTCTGGTTATTCGCAGCTCTTAATCCCGCGTATGCCGCCGTAACCTCCTCTTTCAAAAGCTTGGGCATTATGCGCGATCCCTTTTCATAAAGGAATTCAAAGCCTTCTTCTGTGGTCGAGGTGTCGGTCTTATCTGTCATGTCTTCCGAAGTAGGTCCAAGCATGAGGTTTCCAAACGCTGTCGGACTGATCAACACGCCCTTACCAGCTTTCGAAGGTGCTGCGAGAATGATCTTGTCTGTAAGAGGGCGTGACAGCTTATCAAATACAAGTAGCTCTCCGCGCCTTGGATGAACCTTTAGACGACCGTAGCCGAACATGGCGTCGACACCATCGGATCCTAATCCCGCCGCATTGACAACCCAACGAGCTCTCAGAGGGCCTTGTGTGGTTTCTAGCTTCGTATATTCAGGACCGACATCAATGGAAAGAACCTTGTGATTCAGAAGTAGTTTGGCCCCTCGACAAACCGCATCCGTTGCATATCCGATAGGAACCGACCAAGCGTCTATCACAGACTCTCCCGGAACTACCAACCCACCAGTTGCTCCTGGGCCCAAATCCGGTATCTGTTCGTATACTTCTTCCGGCGAGATAATGTACGTTTCCGTGTACCCATTCTTCTCAGCCTTCTCTTTCAATGAAGGTAGCGACTCCGCTTGTTCATCATCCCAAGCAACGAGGATTGCGCCAGTAGTATCGACTCCGACACCAGCTTCCGCACAGTACTCTCTAGTTAGGTGATAGCCCCGCGCTACAAGCTGCGCTTCAAGCGTGCCTGGAGAAGCGTCATAGCCCGTATGCAACAATGCAGTGTTTGCTTTGGAAGTCCCTTCAACTACATCTTCTCGGCTGTCAACTAGCGCAACGGAGTACTTGGTTCCTGCAAAAGCTCGCGCAATTGCTGACCCAACAACTCCAGCGCCGATAACAGCGATATCGTAATCATTCGACATTTGTTTCCCCTCCAGTGCGTTTTAGATTGACAGGGCTACTTGTTTCTGGCGTTTCGCGGACAACGGCTTGCGAGTTCGGATCAAATGCCGGGTAACGTTTACGCGCTATTACGTACGCCAATGCTGTTGCGGAGATAGCGGCCACCAACTTACCCACGATCATCGGAACAATCATCTCTGGTGCCACACCTGCGGTGAATCCCAGATGATCTCCAAGAAGCGCCATTGCCGAAACAGCCCAGGCAGTATTAATAAAGATCCCGCGCTTATCCATCTTCGACATCAAGCCGAAGGTAGGAATTGCATTTGCGAGGCTCATAACGATTCCGCCTGAAGCAACCTCGTTCATACCCATAACTCGCCCGAACGCCGCTAGTGGTTTACGCGCGACTTTTGTAATCACATACATGAGGGGGAAAGCTCCCATCAAGAATACGCAAATCTGCGCTACGATAGTTAGTCCCTCCTCGATAGGCACTAGCTCCCAACCCGCAGGCATTATTTGCCAACCGGTCAAGAATTCAAACGCTACAATACCCAGCGCAATCGAGATAATAAAGACGAGTGCTTTGCCAAATCCCAAGAATCCTCGAGTCATTGCTTCAGGAGCTTTCCAAAGTCCAAATGCAATAAGTGCTGCGGCGATGATAATCGGAATAAGATTCTTCAGAATCATTACCACGCTGTAACCGGCGACTAAGCCGCCTGCTAGCACTCCTAGCGGAATAGTCACAACACCGACCAGGACACCGTTGGCGAAATATGGACGATCCTCCTCTTCCACGATTCCTAGCCCCACTGGAATCGTAAAGACCACAGTGCAACCCAACATCGAGGCAAGAATCGCCCCAGCCAACATGGCAGCATCATCTGATTGCGCCATCTGAACTGCGAGGTGGAATCCACCCATATCGTTTGCGAGCAAGGTACCAGCAAACATTGATGGATCGGCACCGAAAAACTTGTATATAGGAACAATAACCGGATTCAGAACCTTAGCTAAAACGGGTGCTAGGGAAATCATTCCAACCATTGACAGCGCTAACGGACCAAACGTATTAAGCCCCTCTTCGAGCTGATCACCAAGCTCAAACTTGCTTCCAATAGCTCTGTCTAGCGCCGCAACTATCAGGGCAAACGCCATTATTATGACAATAATTTGATTCAATCCCATGATTACAGCTCCAAAGACGACTCGACTGCGGCACGCCACGCCGACCTATATGACTCGACATCATCTGCACTTCGTTGCGGTTCATAAGTTGCAGCAGGTTCCCAATCAAAAGGTCCTTCTTCAATTGTCAGGTCCGGATTCAGGGCCAACCGCATGCAGGCAGCGGTACCCAAAGCAGTAGCATGAGCCGATGGATAGGTATCGATTGGCGTTTGCAACATATCGGCCTGCGATTGCATGAGCACTTTAGATCTCGTCAGACCGCCGTCAACACGAAGCCTGCTAAGTGATTCGCCTAGTTCTCCGTGAGTTAGATCAGCCAGCTCCGCAATTTGTGCAGCGATACCGTCTAACATTGCCTTAACCACCTGTGGCTTGCCTGTAGATAGGCGCATGCCGGATAAAAAGGCTCCCGCATCCGGCTTCCACCATGGCGCTGCCAATCCTGCAAAGGACGGCGCAAATAGAACACCACCTGAATCCTCCGCTGCAATTTCATCCATCTGCGGAGCGCCGGTAATGATGCCCATCTCTTCTAGCCAACGCACTGCGGAGGCCGCTGTGTATACCTGGCCGTCGGAGCAATAATTTGTTTTGCCTCGGAGAGTCCACGCTACTGAAGTGGTCAGGCCGTTATCGAATCGAGGAGCGTCCTCACCCATATTTACAAGGATGAAAGCGCCCGTGCCGTAAGTGCACTTTCCTTCGCCTCGATTAAAACACTTCTGCGCAAACAATGCCGCCTGCTGATCAACGATTAGGCCACCTACCGGTACAGGCGAACCGGTGAACACACTCGTTTCTCCTACAATTTCATCGCAGGCTACAACCTTAGGCATACGTTCATTAGAGAGCCCGAAGATTTCAAGGAGTTTGTCATCCCACTGAGTTGAGTCAACGTTCAATAGCAAAGATCGCGAAGCGGTTGATACATCCGTTACGAACTCACCTGTCAGCTGATAAACCATCCAGGTATCGGTAGTAGTTACCACACCTTTGGTGGTGAGGTTTTCACGAAGCCATGTCATCTTCGGAGCGGTGAAATAACAATCCAGCACTAGACCGGTGCGCTGATGCACCTCATCCGCGAACTCTTGCAACCGTTCCACGACCGTTTGCGCACGGCGGTCCTGCCACACAATACAGGTGGTAAGAGGCTCGCCCGTTTCTGGATCCCACGCGAGGATGGTCTCACCTTGATTCGCTAAGGAGACGCCTTCAATGGGCAGGCCTGCTTTTGCCACAGCCTCTTTGCCCACCTCAATTATGGAGCTCAAAAGCTCTTGCGGATCCTGTTCCACACCCCCGTTTGCCAAATATTTCGGGAAAATTTCCTTCTCCACCACCGCGTGAACGCCCTGCTCATCGACCACAATCGCCTTCGACCCTGAAGTTCCCTGGTCTAATGCAAGAATAGCCACGTTGCCACCTTTCGTTATCACAGTATTGCTATCGTGCTTGCGACTCCTTCGTCGCTTAACAAAATCTCAACGGAATCAGCCGTTTCCGCAATTCTGTTCAGATTGTTGTTTTAAGCGTAAGTCCGTTTGGAATTCAACTCAACGAATGTGGAATAGTGTGGATTGTGACCATAAAAATTGCTCAAGAGCGACATCGATACATCATTCAGGAGATTCGGTCTAGCGGTAGTGTTTCCACACTAGACCTAGCCCGTACATTACGGGTTTCGGGGGAAACCATCCGGCGCGATTTCGCTTATCTAGAGCAGCAGGGTTTCCTTCATAGAGTTTATGGCGGTGCGATACTAACTGATTTAAAGGTAACCACTGAACCCGGTTTTCACGAAAGACGCGCAATCAACCCTCATGCTAAATCTGAAATCGGTCGAACCGCCGCGGAGTTGCTCAATGATGAGACTTCTATTTTTATTGACGTAGGCACAACCGCAGAAACCATAGCAGCCGCCCTCCCCCCGCAATGGAAGGGAACAGTATTCACAAACTCTCTTCTCGTGGCCGAAGCCCTCCCCTCCCGCAACAAGGTAGAGACTATTCTCACGCCTGGAATTCTAAACCGGGAAGAGAGGTACGTTAGGGGGTCTTCTACCGCATTATTTCTAGACCGAATTCGTTTCGACACCGCATTCATTTCTTGCGGAGGAATTGATATTGCGGGCGCAACCGACTTTGACGCGGATACAATTGAGCTCAAGCGCATTGCCGCCTCAAGATCTAATCAGACTTTCATTGTTGCCGACTCGACGAAGCATAATCGCATGGGCACATTCGAAGTTTCGCGCTGGTACGAACTGTCAGGACTCATCACAAACGAATTCCCACCGGAGAGAATTCGAACGACTATAGTGCAATCCGGCGGGCGAGTAATAACCCCTAATATGCGTACCTGAGCCGTTCTGAAAAAGTTTTGTGGCGAACCTGCCCCGCATCACCCAACCGACAGTGGGCAGCCTGCGCAGTGGACCTTCACCTCTTGCGAAGTTCCACCGCCGCAGGCTCCCAATCCGGATGAGCACAGCGACCCTGCGCTTTGCAAGCGCCCCGACCGGTTCAAGTGATCTACCATCACTTGCGCAATCTCAACTCGCAGCCCCGCCCGCTGGGCGGCAGCCTCCAAAGTTGCGCCTTGCCTAAGCTCATCCATCAGCCGGTAAAGAGGCGGCTGGTTCCGGACAATCACCACAGCAGCCTACCAACCTGGAACACCAGCACTGCCAGCAACCAGGCTGCAGCCAGCTGAACGATCATTGCGCCTATCGTCCAGCGCGCCCCAATCTGGCGCTTTTGCTCCGCAACCGTAGCCAAACACGGCGTGTAAGTCAGAACGAACACCAGGAAGCCAAACGCTGCCAAAGACGCGTACTGCTCGCCCGCAGTCCTCTCAAATGATGCTGTTACCAACTCGGGCAGCGAACCAAGATCGTCACCCCCGTCCTCCGCGTCACCTGCCGCGGACTCATCCAGGTTGTAGGAAGTAACGATCGAAGAGATCAACGTTTCCTTCGCCACAAAGCCCGTCATCAACGCGCCAGTCATGTGCCAATCACCAAAACCAGCGGGCTGGAACACCGGCTCAAGAACGCGCGCGGTGGAACCGTACAAGGAGTTCTCCATCGGCAACTCCTCATCGGCAAAGGAGTAGCCCCTTGCCATCGGGATTGCGCTCATCAACCACACCACAAGAGTCATAACCACGATGATCTTGCCGGCACCCTTCACAAACGCCCAAGCCCGGTTCCAAGTATTTTGCAAAATCACGAGAATACGCGGCATCTGGTAAGCCGGCAACACCAGCATCAGTGGCGCCCTGGACTCCCCCTTCGTGATGAACGGCTTCAGCACGAGCGCTCCGAGCACCACCATGGACAGCGACAAAACGTACATCAAGAACACGATATTGCCGGCATTGTCTTCAAAGAAGATTCGCGCGATCATCAAATAGATCGTGAGCCTAGCCGCGCAAGAGGTATAAGGAATGATTAGCGTTGTAACCAAGCGCTGCTTGGCGTTTGGTAGCGTACGAGTTGCCGCAAGCGACGGCAAGTTGCAACCAAAGCCCATAATCAGAGGCAAGATTACGCGCCCGTCCAGGCCAATCATACGCATCACGCGATCCCCCAGGAACGCTGCGCGCGCCATGTAGCCAGAGTCTTCCAGGATCGCGATCGCCAAGAAGATCACGAACATAAGAGGAACGAACGAGGCAACTACGCCCAGACCAACTGCGAGACCGTTAACAAACAGCGACTCAACCCAAGTGCCGGACAAGCCCACGCCTGCGAACGCAAACTTCAAAAGGTTAGCTAGTGAGAAAGCGCCTTCGTCGGTGCTGGAAAACAGCCCATCGAAGAAGTCTTGCACGGGGCCGACCCAGCTGCCCGCAGCCTGGAACAAAAGCCACATGAGCAGGAAGAATACTGGGATACCAACCAGCGGATGAAGAAGGAGGGAATCAATCTTGTCTGAACGTGACGGTTTACGCGCAGAATCGCGTTTGCGTCCCGCCTGCTCCTCAACCCGCTCAACCCAGGCAAACAGTTTTGCCGCGCGATCAAACTCGGACGTATCAGCCAAGCGTGCCGCCTCCGCGGAAGAATCAGCCGGGCCCATACTTGTATTCTCTGCACGAGAGCATCCGCAATCTACCGCACTCGAGACCGGAGCGCCCTCACCAATGCCCAAAATCTGCGGGGACTTCAACTTATCAATCTGTTCGAAAGCTGCCTGCGCTGCCACCTGGTTAAATCCGGGAGCAGTCGGATCGGGCAGAATCGACTTTACGCGGGGCCGAGAAATCAGAGCGGAACGGATCATGTCTTCAACCGCGCGCACTCCCTGCTTCGTGCGCACATCCGCCGCCAAAATCGGGATGCCGAGCGTGTTTGAAAGTGCGGCCGCATCAACTACCTCACCCTCGTGCTCGACAACATCCGCCATCGTTACAACGCCAACCATCGGGCGCCCCGTTTGTGCTACCTGGCCAAGCAAGTACAAGCTGCGCGTCATTGCCGAGGCATCCAGCATCATGACCACAAGGTCAATAGACTGACCCGACGCCATGTCCGTAGCAGACCCTGTTGCACCTGCCAAGGTATCGACGACGACTTGTTCGTCCTCAGAATTGGCCACCAGCGAGTAGGTGCCGGGAAGATCAATAACACGTGCTCCCAGCGCCGTAGAACGACCCTGCATGAGCTCCACGGTTGTACCCGGAGCGTTCACAACCGCCTGATGAGCACCCGTAACCGCGTTAAAGAAGGTGGACTTACCAACATTTGGGTTACCAACCAGCACCACGGTGTCACGGGGATGGCGAACATCCTTGACGTCTAAGAGAACAGACCTGGCCTGCGGGTTATCGCAAGACTGCGGATTTTTGGGCGAACACTTTGGGCAACTCACTTAACTAACTCCACGTCAATCAATTTTGAAGAACGATGGTCTACCGCGACTCGCGTTCCTCCGATATTTAGGACCATGCCTCCAAAGGCGGCGCGGTTTACGACTGTGAAATGCGCTCCTGAACGCAGGCCCAGTTCTTGCACCCGTAGCTGATAGCACGGTTGGATTTCAACATTTTGCAGCTGGCCAGTATCGCCGCGCTTACACTCAGAAAGTTTCACACCGAAAAGATTAGATACGGCATACCTAACCTGCAACGACCGTTGCGTAAATCAACCCACCTCAAGAACGCCAAAATCGCTTTTTCGCGTGATTGCGGGCAAATTTATCAATGCTCCAAATGCCCATAGCCGTAACAATGCATGAAGTACGCAACAATATACGATCGTAAACGCCTGTATTCATGAAACGTTTATGTTTCATAAATAGTGTTGGGGCTGGAGAAAGGTTTTAAAACTCTCTCCAGCCCCAACTACAAAGAAGCTGTCATTAAGCTCGTTAGAAGCCCTGATTAGCCCTCCATTACCGCTGCGCGGCCGGCCTCTAGACGAGCTACCGGAACGCGGAACGGCGAACAGGACACGTAGTTCAGATCCGTCTTGTGGAAGAAGTGGATCGAATCCGGGTCACCGCCGTGTTCACCACAAATACCGAGCTTCAAGTTCGGCTTAGTGCTTCGACCGCGCTCTGCACCCATGCGAACGAGGGCGCCAACACCCTCCTGGTCGATGGTCTCAAACGGGGAGACACCGAACACAGAATCCTGGATGTAGGTCGGGAAGATCGTGCCCTCCACGTCGTCACGCGAGAAGCCCCACACCGTCTGCGTGAGGTCGTTAGTGCCGAACGAGAAGAAGTCAGCCTCGGTAGCCAAGTCAGCAGCGGTGATAGCCGCGCGCGGAAGCTCAACCATGCAACCAAGCGGGAAGTCGTGCTCAACCCCGGCGGCAGCAATCTCGGCACGGATCAAAGCCTCAGCTTCTTCACGAACCTTGTGCAACTCGCGAACCGAACCAACGAGAGGAACCATGATCTCGGGACGAGGATCCACCCCCTCCTTCTTCAGCTTCAACGCGGCCTCAACAAGAGCGCGGATCTGAAGTGCGAATAAGCCCGGCAGCAAGATACCTAGACGAACACCGCGGGTACCGAGCATCGGGTTGGTCTCATGCAGACGACGAACCGCCTCAAGAATCGTGCGATCCTCGGGGGAAAGTTCCTCGCCCTGGGCGCGCTGCACCGCAGCCTTCACCTCCAGCTGGGTGAGGTCCGGAAGGAACTCGTGAAGTGGCGGGTCGATCAAACGAACCGTCATCTCCCGGCCATCCATCACGCGAAGCATGTCTTCAAAGTCAGCAAACTGGAGGCGTTCTAGCTCTGCAAGAGCATCAGCGCGATCCTGCGAATCGGCAGGTGACAAAACCACGCGCTCCACCAGGGCGCGACGCTCACCGAGGAACATGTGCTCCGTACGGCAAAGACCAATGCCCTCCGCACCGAAGCTCAGCGCGCGAGCCGCATCGTCTGGCGTATCCGCGTTGGCACGGACCGAGAGACGGCGCTTCTCATCGGCATGCGTCAAAATGCGGTCCACCGACTTAATCAGGTCTGCAACCATCTCGTCATCTGCGGCCGCTGCTAGACCAGCCTCAAGCCCCTCAGCAAGGTAGGTGGTCACAGCAGAATCCGTAACCGGAACATCACCGACGAACACCTCGCCGGTCATGCCATCAATACCAATCACATCGCCATTGCGCAGAACCTGGTCCCCAACCCGGATGAACTTCTTCTTTTCCTTAACAACCAGTTCCTCAGCGCCAACAACAGCAGTCTTACCCATGCCGCGAGCAACCACGGCCGCGTGCGAGGTCTTACCACCGCGAGCGGTCAAAATACCCTCTGCGGCAACCATGCCCGGAAGGTCATCCGGGTTGGTCTCACGGCGAACCAAAATGACCTTGCGGCCTTCCGCAGCAGCGGCAACGGCGTCCTCGTTATTGAAAACAATCTCGCCAACGGCAGCGCCCGGCGAAGCAGCCATAGCCTTCGTCAGCAAGGTCTTCTCAGCCTTCGCGTCGAACTGCGGGAACATCAGCTGGGTAAGCTGCTCACCCGTCACGCGAGTAAGAGCCTCATCCATATCGATCAAGCCCTCGTCAACCAGCTGGGTGGCGATACGGAACGCGGCGGCAGCCGTACGCTTACCAACACGCGTCTGCAACATCCACAGCTTGCCGTGCTCAATCGTGAACTCAATATCGCACAGATCCTGGTAGTGCTTCTCGAGCTTATCCATGATTGCAATCAGCTCGTCGTAGGACTTCTTGTCATGCGTTGCAAGCTGAACCAAAGGCTCCGTATTACGAATACCCGCCACAACGTCTTCACCCTGGGCGTTCATCAGAACATCGCCGTACACGCCAGAGTGGCCGGTGGAGGGGTCACGCGTGAAGCAAACACCCGTGCCCGAATCCTCGCCCATGTTGCCAAACACCATGGTCTGAACGTTCACAGCCGTACCTAGATCGTCAGAAATGCGTTCACGACGGCGGTAAATCTTTGCGCGCTCCGTGTTCCAAGACAGGAACACCGCCTCAATACCAAGATCAAGTTGCTCGCGCGGATCCTGCGGGAAATCACGGCCCGCAGCTTCCTTCGTGATCTGCTTAAACTCGGCGACGAGCTCCTTCAGATCCTCTGCAGAAAGCTCGTGGTCGAAGTGAACGCCGCACCTTTCCTTGATGTGGTCAAGCGCATCCAAATAAAGAGCGCCATCTACGCCAAGCACGGTGTCACCAAACATCTGCACCAGGCGACGGTAGGAGTCCCACGCGAAACGCTCGTTACCCGAAGCCTTTGCAAGCCCCAGCACCGACTCATCGTTGAGGCCTATGTTAAGCACCGTGTTCATCATGCCCGGCATCGAGAACTTAGCGCCGGAGCGAACCGACACCAGCAACGGATTTTCCGAATCTCCGAGCTTGCGTCCCATCTTCTCCTCAACAGCAGCCAGATTCTCCGTGACTGCTGGCGCGAGCTCCTCTGGAACACCACCCTGCTTCATGTACTCACGGCAAGCATCCGTAGTAATCGTGAACCCAGGAGGAACCGGGAGTCCGAGCTTGGTCATCTCAGCAAGGTTTGCACCCTTGCCACCAAGCAAGTCCTTCATGTCCTTATCGCCTTCGGAGAAGCGGTAGACGTACTTGACCATTCGTGGCCTCTACTTTCTATAACCAGTTTGTTACATAGCCACACCATCGCGGCTAGTGCTCGCACACTGCCTCCAGGGTAACAACTTGGGGTCAAGTTGCGTTAACTGAGCCGAAGCGCTGCAAAAATGCCCACCCTTTGTGCAAGAATGACCTCCCGGCATTAGAACCGGGAGGTCACGCGCATTATTTACTACCTAGTTTCGCATTGGCGAACCGGAGTGAAAGTGAAGTGGCGCTCGCCTTCCTCACCCTCGGCGTCAACACGCACCGTGTCGCCGCTCTTGATTTCGCCAAACAGGATCTTCTCTGACAGCATGTCTTCAATCTCGCGCTGGATTGCACGGCGTAGCGGACGAGCACCGAGCACCGGGTCGAATCCCTTATCTGCAAGCAGCAAACGTGCGGCCTCGGTCATCTCCAGCTTCATGTCCTGCTCGCGCATGCGCTCATCAAGCCTGGCGATCATCAGATCAACAATCTTAATGATCTGATCCTTCTGAAGCGGCGGGAACACGATCGTTTCATCCACGCGGTTCAAGAACTCGGGGCGGAAGTGCTGCTTCAGCTCCTCGTTCACCTTCTGCTTCATGCGATCGTAATCATTCGCCTGAGTGCCCGCGGCCTGGAAGCCCGTCAGCACGCCCTTATTAATATCGCGCGTACCGAGGTTCGTAGTCATGATGATGATCGTGTTCTTAAAATCAACCACGCGCCCCTGCGAATCCGTCAGGCGGCCTTCCTCCAAAATCTGTAGCAGCGAGTTGAAAATGTCGGCGTGAGCCTTCTCCACCTCGTCAAACAGCACCACGGAGAACGGGCGGCGACGCACCTTCTCGGTAAGCTGGCCGCCCTCGTCGTAACCCACATAGCCCGGAGGGGCGCCAAACAGGCGCGAAGCAGTGTGCTTCTCTGAGAACTCCGACATATCCAACTGGATAAGGGCTTCCTCATCACCAAACAAGAACTCGGCAAGAGCCTTCGCCAGCTCCGTCTTGCCCACACCCGTTGGCCCCGCAAAAATGAACGAGCCACCCGGACGCTTCGGATCCTTCAAACCAGAATGCGTACGACGAATCGACTGAGACAAAGCGCGGACCGCGTCCTCCTGGCCAATAATGCGCTTATGAAGCTCAGCCTCCATGTTGAGAATCTTGTGCGACTCAGCCTCCGTCAGCTTCACCACCGGAATGCCCGTAGACATTGCGAGGACCTCCGCGATCTCAGCCTCGCCAATCTCGCCAATCGTATCCATATCGCCAGCGCGCCACGAACGTTCCTTCTCTTCGCGCTGCTCCGTCAGCTTCTTCTCCTCATCACGAAGCGCAGCCGCACGCTCAAAGTCCTGATCATCAATCGCGGACTCCTTATTGCGACGCACCTCAGAAATACGCTCATCAAGCTCGCGAAGCTCCGGCGGCGCCGTCATTCGACGAATGCGCATACGTGCACCGGCCTCATCCACAAGGTCAATAGCCTTATCCGGCATGAAGCGATCCGAAATGTAACGATCAGCCATCTGCGCCGCAGCCGCAAGAGCCTCATCCGAAATAATGATGCGGTGATGCGCCTCGTAACGGTCACGCAGGCCCTTCAAGATCGCGATGGTCTCTTCAACCGAGGGCTCTTCCACCTTCACCGGTTGGAAACGTCGCTCCAAAGCCGCGTCCTTCTCAATGTACTTGCGGTACTCCTCCAACGTGGTTGCACCAATCGTCTGGAGCTCACCGCGCGCCAACATCGGCTTCAAAATCTGGGCCGCATCAATCGCGCCCTCAGCAGCGCCAGCACCAACCAGCGTATGGATCTCGTCAATAAACAAAATAATGTCGCCGCGCGTGCGAATCTCTTTCAGCACCTTCTTCAAGCGTTCTTCAAAATCACCGCGGTAACGCGACCCCGCCACCAGCGAGCCCATATCAAGGCTGTAAATCTGCTTATCGCGCAACGTCTCTGGAACATCACCGCGCACAATCGCCTGCGCAAGACCCTCAACCACAGCGGTCTTACCCACGCCAGGCTCACCGATCAACACCGGGTTGTTCTTAGTGCGCCGCGACAGAATCTGCATTACGCGTTCCATCTCCTGCACGCGGCCAACCACCGGGTCAAGCGATCCCTCGCGAGCGGCATTTGTAAGCGAGCGACCAAACTGCTCCAACAACGCCGAATTCGTTTGCGGCTCACGCGCCGGACCGCCCACACCCACGGCCTCGCGCCCGCCCCCAGCCTGACGCTGGTAGCCACGAAGCAACTGGATAACCGTCTCCCGCAACTGACCCAAATCCGCACCAAGCTCAACGAGGACCTTTGTAGCCACACCCTCGCCCTCACGGATCAAACCGAGCAACATATGCTCCGTTCCGATGTAGTTATGGCCCAGCTGAAGAGCCTCGCGCAAAGCGAACTCCAAAACCTTCTTCGCTCGCGGAGTAAACGGAATCGTGCCCTCCGGAGCAGAAGAGCCCTTACCGATCATCTCCACAACCGTAGCCCGGACGGCCTCCGGCTCAATCCCGGTCATCTCCAGGGCCTTAGCAGCAACGCCTTCGCCCTCCTCAATCAAACCCAGCAACAAATGCTCCGTGCCGATGTAGTTGTGATTGAGTCCGCGCGCCTCATTCTGCGCCAGAACGACAACGCGGCGAGCGCGGTCGGTAAACCTCTCGAACATAGTCAGCCTTCCTAAGAATCTACTAACTACACAGTAGAGGCAGCGCTACATAAAATCGCGTTTGTTCACCATAAGCGAGAAACGCGCAGACTCATGCCTCCAGGAGTATCGTTACCGGCCCGTCGTTTGTGAGCGAAACCTGCATATCCGCTCCAAACACGCCCGTTTCTACATGCAGGCCGTGCTTTGAGCGCAACTGCTCAACCACCGCGGTAACCAAAGGCTCCGCCACACCGCCCGGCGCTGCCTCCTGCCACGTGGGCCGCCGCCCCTTACGCGCATCCCCGTAGAGCGTGAACTGGGAAACCACCAGCACCTGCGCGTCCACATCAGTTGCAGACTTCTCATCATCCAATATGCGAAGCGAGGCAATCTTACGCGCGATCGTCTCCACCTCAGCAGGGCCATCATCATGCGTCACGCCAACCAGTACGCAAAGCCCCTGGCCCGTGATCGCACCCACGACCTCGCCATCAACGGAGACTGACGCTCCCCTAACGCGCTGAATCACAGCCCTCACAGTGACCGACCTCCAATACCAAAACCGCCCGGAGATCCCGGATGGCCCGCACCCGGCATTTCGCGGCGCGCCTTGCGAAGCTCCTCGCCCGGCCTCTCCTTAGGCGATGCCGACGAGCGCCCCAGCGGATCCACAACCACTTCTTGAGCCGCGGCGACCTCACCCTCATTCGTCTGCACGTCAAGCTGCACGTCCAGCGGAATCGCGCGGCGGATCACCGCGAGCGCCACCGGCCCCCAATCGGCATGACGCGCCACCGAGGTCACCTGGCCAACCTTTCGGCTTTTGAGCATCACATCCGCACCTGGCTTCACCACGCGCGATTGCGATCCGTCAAGTTGCAACAGCACCAGCCTTCGCGGCGGCTTGCCCATATTCACGATGCGCGCCACCGACTCCTGTCCCGAATAGCAGCCCTTATTCAAATGCACTGCGGTGCGTAGCCAGTCAAGCTCGTGCGGAACCGTCTTATCATCGACCTCGCGCCCAAAGCGCGGGCGCAAATCCTCGATCCGCAAGGCTTCCCAAGCGTTGCGGCCAGCCCAACTGCCGCGCTGGGCCCACGCGGACGCAAACTGTGCAAACTGCTCTCGGTCTACGCCGTGGAGGGCCCGGGTGCGTCCCTGCGCGGGGTGGACGAAATCCTGCGGAGTATAGCTCGCCCCACCCTCGGCCACGCCCGGCCACGGATCCACCCATGTGAACAGGTAGCCCGGCAAGTCCGCTACGGGCCGGCTCGCGACCTGGTGCAAATCATCCGCGCCCGTCTTTACGATGCTTCCAACCACCGCGATCTTGCTAGTCACGTTGCGCACTTCCACGCGCAACATAAACTGCATGCGCTGTAAGAACTCGGTTAAGTCCCCCGCCTTCGCACCTTCCACCAGGAGAGTTGCGACCTGCCCGTCATCCACAATGCCAGCTGCAAAACTAATGCGCCCATTCGGATCCAAAAGGAGTAGCTCGCGCGATTCCCCCGGTTGCAGCGCGTTCACCACCTGCGACGAGATGGTAGTTAGCCACGAAAGCCTATCTGGCCCCGAAACCTGCACCACCCCTAAGTCCGAGAGGTCCGACAGCGCCTGCCCTGCCTCCAACTGCCACTGCTCGCCGCTCCAATCACCAAAGCGAGCCGGCACATCCTCATCAAACTCATCCGGCACGGCTCCGGGCATATCCAGCAGTGGAGAGCGCATCACTACTCCTTCTCAAACGTCTCGATCGGTTTCGCTTCCTCAACGCGGGCCACTCGGCCCGAAACCACGAAATCTCCCTTATCGGTATTCAAGGTCTCATTAAAGAAAATATCGGAGTTCACCAGGCCCAGCATCCGCTCGCCGAGCGATGCGGCCGGCGCCCCCTCCTTATGCACGGCCGTATCAATCAGCAGACGAATACGTGGGCCCTGCACCCTGCCCACCCAAAGCCCGGCAATACCGTCCGTGGACGCGGAAGTTACCTGCAGGTAGTTATCCTCCCCATCGGTGTCTTTGAGCACCTTCCAGTAGGCGGTTTCCTCACTGGCAACGCCCGAGCGGGGCAGCAAATCAATGCCCTCCAACGCGCCCACCTGCGCATCTACCTCCACCACCGCATCCGTGTTAAACACAGCGAGGCGAGTAGACACCTGCTCGCCCACCACCTGGCAATCAAACTCAAACGTCACCAAGTTACTGCCTTCCGGCGAGCTCTGGGTGCCCCAACCAACCCACGTACCCAGTAGCCAAGTTAGGGGCGCAACCTGACTGGGAAGATTCTGCGGAATAACGATCATGTACCCAGGCTAAAGCCGCGCGCGGACAATTGTTTGAGGCGTGCGGGCAAACCCGCACATGCCGCCAAGTTCTCAAAAGAGAACCGGCACCGATGGGCTAGAGCAGAGCGCCCACTCGCACAATCACGTAGATAGGCATCACTGCGAGCAGGAACTTCATTGCCCCGCGGGCGAACGCTCCCGCCTCGGAAATACGGCGATTATGCTCACCAAACAGCATGTCTACGATCACGATCACGCCGCCCACTCCCAAACCCAGCAGTGCGGACATTAGCAAAAGCGACACCTGCGGCGGCACGGCTGACGACGTATTCGCTAATGCGAAAGAGAGCAGGCTGGCGGGCTCGCCAACCGCAAGCGCAATACCTGTAACCGTAACGGCGCTAAGCGGCCCCAGAAGCAGCGCCCAGAGCGCGTTTGCCCCCGCGCTTGCGCCCAGCTGGTTACCCACCATGGTGACAATGAATGCGAGCGCAGCGGTGACCATAACGGCAGACCACAATTCCGACTCGCACAGCGTCACCCAAGCGCTGCCGATCACCACCACAAATCCACCAAACACCGAGGCCGATAGTGAATGGAGGAGGTCTGTGCGTGGAAGTGGCCGGGTGGCCTCCATGACCGCCGCCACCAGCACCACCATGCCAAGCCCTACGGTTGCCCACGCAAAATCATCACTTACGCTAATGGCAATCACCGTGACGATCCCGACGATCAGGATCGTCACCAGCGACGTGTAACGCACCGGAGTTTGAACCAGATCAGCCCAACCACGCGCGAAGACAACTATCGCAACCACGATCACAAGCATCACCACAGCCCTGGTGTCGAACACCAGGTTTGAAATCACGATGGACGCCGCCAACAAGATAGCGATCGTGGCAGAAAGATAACGAGCCGGGATAGACAAGATTTGCTGCGCCCTACCGCGAGTTTTCGTTCCCGCGCGGCGTTGCGACAAGCGCGCCCTCTTCAAGCTCTTAGACACGCGCGCAGACCTAGACGAATCCGCCCCCTCCTTCGGGGCCGACAAACCCGGCGTACCTAAACGCGAAGCATGCCTATGTTTGCTCAAATCGTTCTTTGCCTGATCTTGCGTATTCTTGTCATCCACACCCAAATGCTCCCACACTTTCAACTAAGAATCCCCACCACAACAGGCAATCTGGCATGCTCCAACAAAACCAACGCGCACTATGGGGCATTTTGAGGTGCGCAGTTCACAATATGCATTAGTATTGAAACAGGCACCGAACCAACTATGCCCCGGGCTCCAACTTCTGCCGCTACGAGCGGCCTTCGCGCCGACAGGCGCATTTTGGTTCGGTGTCTTTTACTTTGCGTTTTACGCCGCCTGCCGCGCTAGTCTTCCGCGCCTAAGCCATCGCGAAAACCGCGCGCCGCATTTGACTCAAACTTTAAAACCCCAAGCAAATCTAACGTTGCAGGCTGAACCTTTTGCGGAGCCAAATCAAAATCGCTGTCCTGCTCTTGCATTAGGAACACCGTTTCGGTGTCTCGCACGCATTCCCATTGAGAAATGACGTCCACCACCGCATGCTGAATTCCGGGCACATCGTCAGCGCGCAACCGCAACATCACGTCATACTCGCCCGTAGTCACCGCGTAATAGTCAAGCTCTGACAAGGCGCTAAGCTGCATACCGAACTGCTTCCATTTGCTCTGGTCAAGTGAGACGAACACAAACGCGCTCACCTTCTTGCCAATCAAGCTCGGATTAATGTCGATCGTGAACCGCTCAATAACGCCGGACTCCACCAAAGTATTAAGCCGCGCATACGCATTTGAACGAGAGATTCCCACGGCCTCTGCAAGCGCCGCAACAGACATTCGCGAGTCACGACGCAACTGACGAAGGATCTCCAAATAGGTTTCATCCAACTCAAATTCTGGATCTTTAGAATGCTCACTGCTCATATGCTGATTCTAGCGAGACACAATGTCTAAAACCATGCGGATTTTGAAACAAACTGTTAAAAATACCGCGGGATTCAAAACATCGCTCTTGTTCACCATAGTTGCATTCTTTTATCTTCATTTTACTTTTGGTCGTGATTGTCAGATTGCAATCGCCAACTCCGCGCCCCGCCACACAATCGCCTAATCTCAAGACCAAACGGCTTATCTACGCACTTCTCGAACTCTAAAAATGTTACCAAAAGTTAAACGGCGGATTACTGAAATAGGTCAAATCGGTAAAGTACACTAATGTTGAATTTGTATGTGACCAACGACCGCGTATTGGAGTATGACAAGTGCGTTTTTCAAGGTCCAACGACGACAACATCTTCTTCACTCTTTTCACCAAACAAGCCACTTTTTTGGTATCTGCAGCTGAGTTACTTGCAAAAATCAGCGCTGCAACTCCGGAACGTCGCGTTGATCTTCGCGACGAACTACACCGACTTGAACAATCCTGTGACGAGGTAACCCACGAGATTGCAGAGCGACTCAACCAAACGTTTGTCACTCCGCTCGACCGCGACGACATCACCTACATCTCCAGCCGCCTCGACGACTGCATGGACTACATGGACGAGGCCGGTGACCTCATCGTCCTATACAAGGTTGGCGTGCTCCCTCCCGGCGTGGCAGAGCAACTGAACGTCATTCAGCGTTGCTGCGACCTCACCGCCCAAGCGATGCCTCGCCTCAAAACCCTTGGCGGGCTACGCGACTACTGGGTTGAAATCAACCGCCTTGAGAACGACGGCGACCAGGCATACCGCAAAACCATCTCTGCACTTTTCGAAAGCGGACACGACGCCCTCGAAGTGATCAAGCTGAAGGACGTCATCGAAGTCCTCGAAAAAGCGATCGACTCCTTCGAAGCACTCGCAAACGGCGTTGAGACCATCGCGATCAAGGAGTCCTAAGCGGTGGATCTGAATCTCATCCTCGTCGTTGTTGTAATCGTCATTGCGCTCGGCTTTGACTTCACCAACGGCTTCCACGACGCGGCAAACGCCATCGCAACATCCGTGTCCACCCGGGCGCTAACGCCCCGCGCGGCACTCGCCATGGCGGCAGTCATGAACATCGTTGGCGCCCTGCTCGGCACCGAAGTTGCAAAAACTATCGGTGAAGGCATCATCGACATTCAGCACTTCACCATATCCAGTGATCCAACGATGCAGTTGCACGGGCTCGGGATCATCCTGGCCGCACTAATCGGCGCGATCACCTGGAACCTCATCACCTGGTGGTTTGGGCTACCGTCCTCGTCTTCACACGCCCTCATCGGCGGCCTTGTGGGCGCGGGCCTGGCGTCCTCCACCACCGTGTTGTGGGGCGGCATCACCATGCAGGTCATCATCCCGATGTTCCTCTCGCCGCTCGTAGGCTTCTTCCTGGCGTACATCATCATGCAGATCGCGCTGTACCTTGTACGCAACCTCGCCTACCACCGCACCATGCGTAAGTTCCGCTTCGCACAAACCGTGTCCGCCGCCGCAATGGCGCTTGGCCACGGCCTCCAAGACGCCCAAAAGACGATGGGTATCATCGTCATGGCCCTCCTTGCTGGTGGTTACGGCGAAACCCACAACGTGATCGTAGACGGTGAGCTCACCATCCCCACGTGGGTTAAACTCGCGGCTGCACTCGCAATCTCTGCAGGAACCTATTCCGGCGGCTGGCGCATCATGCGTACCCTCGGACGCCGCGTTATCGAACTGGACCCGGCGCGCGGCTTCGTTGCCGAAACCGTATCCGCGGTTGTCCTTTACTTCACGGCATTCATAGTGCACGCACCGATCTCCACCACGCACACCATCACCTCGGCCATCATGGGTGTGGGCGCCACCAAGCGACTCTCCGCCGTCCGGTGGGGCGTGGCCGGAAACATCGTTATCGCCTGGTTCCTCACCCTCCCTGCGGCCGCAGCAGTGGCAGCAATAATCTACCGATTACTGCACCTAGTGTTACCGTAGAGAACTGATGAGAATCTTTAACCACAATGCGAAGCCCCGCTACATTGGCGGGGCCCTCGCTTTAGCACTACTTCTATCCGCCTGTTCCACTACCTCAGCGCTCGAACTCGAAGCGGGGAACTGCTTGGACCTGCCTGACAACGCCGAGCTGTCCGCAGGATTCGAGCTGGCAACCGTCCAAACGGTTGCATGCACAAGCGAGCACGAAGCCGAGGTATATGCCGAAAAAGAGCTAACCGGTGACGAGTTCCCCGGCACGGACGCCATTCAAAACATCGCATCCGAGTTTTGCACCACCGAGTTCAAAACGTTTGTAGGAAGCGAAATCGGCACCTCTACCTTAGATATTTACCCGCTGATGCCTACCGCAGAAAGCTGGGATCAAGCAGGAGACCGCACACTTCTTTGCGTTGCAATCAGCCCCACGCCGGTTACCAACACGTTTGAAAACTCCGGCCTGTAGCTTCTTCAAACCCAACGCGAATCGCAAATTCCGCTAGCACAATAAAGCGAGGGCGAGGATTTAATCCTCGCCCTCTACCTTTTGAAAAATCTATCCGAAGCGTCCTGAAATATAGTCTTCGGTTGCCTTCTCAGTTGGATTAGAGAAAATCTTTGACGTGTCGTCAATCTCCACCAAACCGCCCGGCTCGCCCGCTGCGCGCAGGTTGAAGAAACCCGTGCGGTCCGAAACGCGCGCCGCCTGCTGCATGTTGTGAGTGACAATCACGATTGTGTAGTCATCCTTCAGCTCCATCATGAGGTCCTCGATTGCGAGGGTCGAGATGGGGTCAAGCGCGGATGCCGGCTCGTCCATCAGCAAAATATCAGGCGAAACCGCGATGGCGCGCGCGATGCAAAGCCTTTGCTGCTGGCCACCCGAAAGAGACGAACCGGGGCTGTTCAAACGATCTTTAACCTCTGTCCAAAGGTTAGCTCCACGCAAGGACTCTTCAACCAGGTCATCCTGATCCGACTTTGGCATCCTCTTGTTATTTAGCCTGATGCCAGCCAAAACATTTTCGCGGATACTCATCGTCGGGAAAGGGTTTGGACGCTGGAACACCATGCCAATGGAACGGCGAACCTGAACCGGATCCACGTCCTTGTCATAAATGTTCTTATCCCCAATCTTCACGCTTCCCGTCACGCGAGCGCCTGGAACGACCTCGTGCATCCTATTAAGCGTGCGAAGGAACGTGGTTTTTCCACAGCCCGATGGACCAATCAACGCTGTGATTGACTTCGCGTGGATCCGCATATTCACATCTTTTACGGCCAAAAAATCGCCGTAGTAAATGTCTTCATTCTCAACAATGATCTCTTTAGCCATCGTTATTCTCTTTTAGCTCCTGCCCTTAGGCGCAAAGTAGTACGCCACGATTCGAGCAATCAGGTTGAACAGCATTACCAGCAAAATCAGCACCAGGGCGGCAGCCCAAGCCCGATCGTAGTTGATCGTCTCCACACAGTTCTCCAGCGCACCACAAGGAGCCAGACCCTGCGAATACTGGCGGTACACGTATACAGGAAGCGTCATGAGGCGCCCCTCGAACACGTTGTAGTTGATCGAATCAATCACGCCTACAGTCATAAGCAGCGGCGCGGTTTCACCAACAACGCGTGCGATTGCAAGCATCACTGCGGTTGTTAGGCCGGCAGCGGAAGTGCGGAGCACGACCTTCACCATCGTTAACCACTTCGGGACGCCAAGAGCGTAAGACGCTTCCCTAAGCTCGTTAGGTACTAGGCGTAGCATCTCTTCACTCGAGCGCACAACCGTTGGTATCATCAGCACCGACAGTGCTACCGCACCCATTATGCCAGCGCGGTATGCCGGCGAGACGAGCAGGCCGAACAGTGCTGCGGCGAACAGGCCTGCAACGATCGAAGGAATACCCGTCATCACGTCCACGAAGAAAGTGGTTGCGCGCGCAAGCTTCGAGTTGCCCGCATACTCAACCAGGTAGATCGCGGTTGCCAAACCAATTGGCACCGAGATGAGCGTTGCCCAGCCCGTGACCAGCAAAGTACCAATAATCGCGTGGTAGATACCGCCCGCATCCATGCCGCCGTAAACACCGTTCATCGAGACGGTGAGGAAATACGGAGACAGGCGATCCCAACCGTTCTCAACCACAATCCACAGCAGGGAAACCAGTGGAATAATCGCGAAAGCAAATGCTGCCACCACGAGTACAACTGAACTCTTGTCAGCTATCTTACGGCGCCTATCCAGGGCGGGATTGCGCGAAGCGAACGGATTAGGGTTCGCTGTTGTTTGAGTTTCGACAGACATTAGTTGGCCCCCGAGAACTCGGCGCGTCTAGCAATAATCCAACGCGCAAGCATATTAACGATCATCGTGATTGCAAACAGTGCCAGACCCGTAGCAATGAGGGCAGAAGTGTACGTGCCCGTGGCCTCGGGGAACTGCAGGGCAATGTTTGCCGCGATGGTGGAGTGCCTACCCGCCTGCAAAATGTTGAACGAGTAGCTCGAGCCCACCGAAAGCACCATTACAACCGCCATCGTCTCGCCAAGCGCGCGGCCCAAACCGAGCATCGCAGCTGAAATGATGCCGGAGCGCCCAAACGGCAAAACCGCCATTTTTACAACTTCCCAACGCGTCGCGCCTAGAGCCAACGCGGCCTCTTCGTGCGCCTTCGGAGTTTGCAAGAACACCTCACGTGCAACCGCCGTGACAATCGGAAGAATCATCACAGCAAGAATCAAAGAAGCGGAGAAGATCACGCGGCCGGTTGTAGACACCGGACCGGCAAAAAGTGGGATCCACCCGAAATATTTAGACAAGAACTCGTAAAACGGTACGAGCTTTGGAATGAGCCACATAGCACCCCACAAGCCGTAAATAACCGAGGGGATCGCAGCCAACAGGTCAACCATGTAGCCGAGTGGCTGAGCAAGATGCTTAGGCGCGTAATGGCTAATGAAAAGTGCGATTCCGATGGAGAGCGGTACGGCAAGCAACATGGCGAGGATAGCCGCCAGCACCGTACCGAAAATTTGCGGGCCAGTGAACTGCCAAATGTTTAGCTCTTCCGCACTGCCAACCGTTCGGATACGCACCGAAGAATCACTGATCGCCGGCCAGGCTCTCACAATCAGAAATGTGGCAACCGCCGCGAGGGTCACAAGGATCGTGACCGCCGCAGCAGTTGCCCCTGACCGGAAGACCTTGTTACCGATCTTCCCGGTGTTGTTCATTTACTTAGCCACCTGGATCATGTCTAGCGAGGACTTGATTTCGCCCTGCATGCTAGCGGAGATCGGAGCCGAGCCGGCAGCCTCAGAAGCCGTAGCCTGGCCCTCAGCGGAAGCTTGGAAGCCAATGAAGTCCTTCACCAGATCAACCGTTTCCTGATCCTCGTAAGTGGAGCACACGATCGAGTAGGAGACCAGAACCAGCGGGTAAGCCTTCGGATCCTCCGGCGTGCGGTTGATGGTCAAACCAAGATCGCCCTTGATACCCGAATCTACGCGCTCAGCCGAGTCAACAGCAGCCGCTGCAGCCTCGTTCGAGAACTTCACGTAGCCATCACCCGCCTTCAGCGCTACCGTGCCGAGTGAGCCAGCCTGCGACGCATCCGCGTAACCAATCGTGCCGGTACCAGCGGTCACAGCCTGCACAAGACCCGAGGTCTTGTCACCAGACTCGCCACCAGAAATCGGCCATGCCTTGCCGGCCTTGTGCGGCCACGCATCCGGGGCGGCCTTGCTCAAGTAGTCAGTGAAGTTCTGCGTGGTACCCGACTCGTCTGCGCGGTGAACCGGGGTGATTGCCAGATCCGGAAGCTCAACATCCGGGTTCTGCGAAGCAATCGCCTCGTCGTTCCACTTGGTGATCTCACCGGAGAACACCTTCGCGATGGTCTCGGCATCCATGTTCAGGGTATCGACGCCCTCAAGATTGAAAATAACCGCAACCGGGGAAATGTAGACCGGCAAGTTAAGAGCGTCCGAGCCACAGCGTTCCTTAGCGGCCGTAACCTCGTCATCCTTTAGGACGGCGTCTGAGCCCGCCCAAGCAACCTGCTTACCAACAAACTGGGTAATGCCAGCACCCGAACCAACCGGATCGTAAGAAACGGTTACGCCCTGCTGCTGTGCCTGGTACTTAGCGATCCACGCGTTCATAGCGGCTTCCTGAGAAGAAGCGCCCGCACCCGCAACGGAGCCAGAAAGCGTTGTGCCCTCAGCCATCCCCGTCGAGGTATCGCCCTCATTCTGGGCAACCGGGTTATCCGAACCGCAAGCGGCAAGACCAAAAGCGATCGTGCCCGCTCCAAAAGCTAGAGCTACTCTAGAGAGTCGAAGGTTCATCACGTCAAATAGTCCTCTTCAATAAGGTATTCCCAAACGCAAACGCGCGGGAGAAGCTGCTTTTTGCAACCGCTAAAAAGGTATCGACGCAAAGTTAAGACCGGACGCGAACTAGGTAAACGGACGGTGAATTGTTAAAGCACACGCGGCCAACTCAAAACCGTTTGATGGTCCTTTGTGTTTCAAACGCCACAATTTCTGGAGTTTTCGCATTCGCGGCGGGGTAAGCCAGGTGCGCAACCAGCATTTGCGCGGGCCGTAAATAAGGGTCTTCCGCTGGAATCTGGCGAGCCAACTGACTGGCCGCAATCGCCTGCAACGGCTCAAACATTGCCGGCAGCGCGGGCCTATGGCCGCACACCACAACCGGCTGCGCCGGGCGCTGCACCAGACGCTCAATCACCTTCGCTGCCTCATCCGGCGCGACCTGCGCATGCTCCTGCGTAAGCTCCTGTGCAGTAACCAGGTTTAGACCTGCCACCGCCGCGTACGGCTCCAACGAAGACCGGCACCTCACCCACGGACTGGACAGTAGCCTCGAAACACCAAGCGCGGAGAAAATATCCACCAGATCCAGCGCCTCTACAACGCCGGTGCGATTCAGCGGCCTCTTTGCCTCCGTGCCATCCCACTGCGCCCGCGTCAGCGCCGCTCCGTGGCGGACAATCGCAAGAGTTGCCGTTACCAGCCGGCCGGACTCCGCCCTCGCAATCACATCATCCAACAAGCGCCTATCACCGCGGCGCGTCAGCATGTCGAGCGCCGTGCGCGGATCCACCCAGCGCGTCAAATCAATCTCTTTAGCGGGTGCAGGAACCACCGGAATGCGCGAACGCTCCACTCCCCCGTGCGTAACCGGCGTACCAATCCAGTAGTGCACTTCCTTTGTCTGCCCTGAACCAAGGCGGTAACGCTGCGTGTTCAGCGGGGCGTGCATTTGCACGAGTACGCCCGTTTCTTCCTCCACCTCGCGAACACCCGCCGCAATGAGGGGCTCGTTTATCTCCGCCTTGCCCTTCGGCCAAGACCAGTCATCATAACGAGGCCGATGGACGATCAATACCTCGATCTCATCTGCCCTGTACTCTCGGCCGAACTCCACCGGCACATGCCGGTCTCGCGGACGCCAAACAATAGCGCCCGCAGACCTAACAATCCGGCTAGGCACTGGGCTGGGTCGAAATTTAGCCACGGTGAACTTTCAAAACTTACATACCACTGAACGCGTTGCCACTGCGGTGGCAATAGCCTTCAAGGTTGCGGATACGGACAAATCTGATTCGATTCTACCGGTTTTCACCCTGAGCTGTAAGAGAGTCCGCGCCCCGGCCATGCCCGCCGTTTGCGTAGCGCGGACAGGGAGACGATAGGTGACATTCGCGTTTAAGCGGGCACGTCCACTCCCGCGAACGTTAGATAAATGAGAGCGAAGTTCAGCGCCACAATCAGGGCAGAAACCGCCGCCATTGCTATCTTCATGACCGTACCGTCGCGGTAATCCCCCATGACATCCTTACTGGCCGTGTACCAGGTGAGCGGAATGATCGCGAACGGAATACCAAACGAAAGCGCTACTTGCGAAATCACCAGCGCCCACGAGGGATTTGGGTACACCCAAAGCACAATCAACGCAGGGATTAGGGTAACCAAGCGCCTCGCCCACAACGGAACCCGTACGTGTAGCAGGCCGCCCATGATCTCCGAGCCCGCATACGCCCCAACCGACGTGGACGCAAGGCTGGAGGCCAACAAACCCACCGCGAACACCACGCCGATACCCGGGCCCAACACGGCTTCGATCGCGGCGTGGGCCCCCTCGATCGAGTCGGTTCCCGCATGTCCACCCAGCGCGGACGCGGCAAGCAGCAGTAACCCCAAGTTCACCGCGCCCGCAACAATCAGGGCGAACACCACGTCCGTCCTCGTCGCGCGAAGCAAAATCTTTAAATTTCGATTCTTCTTATTGAACCGGTGATTCACCAAAGACGAGTGCAAATAAATCGCGTGAGGCATAACGGTTGCGCCCAGCATCGATGCGGCGATCAACACCGAGTTCGTGTCACTAAAACGGGGAACGAGGCCGGAAACCACGCCGCTTGCCGAGGGCGGCTCTATAAACAACCCCGCTAAGAAACCGCCGGTGATAACTACCAGCAAGGCAACCACGATGGCCTCAAACTGGCGCTGGCGCTGCGCATTTTGGAAAATCAGCAACGACATCGACACAGCGCCCACAATCAAACCGCCCACAATCAGCGGCAAATCGAACAGCAACTGCAATGCGATAGCGCCGCCAATTATCTCCGCCAGATCAGTGGCTGCAGCAATCGTTTCGGCCTGCAACCAAAACGCGATGCGGCGCCGCTTGGGCAGACGATCGCCCAGGATCTCAGGCAGTGAGCGACCGGTAACCAGGCCGAGCTTAGCGCTCTGATACTGCACCAGCACAGCCATCAGGTTCGCGAGCACCAGCACCCACACCAGCATGTAGGAATACGTAGCGCCCGCCGAGATATTCGCAGCCACGTTACCGGGGTCAACATACGCGACAGCGGCAACAAATGCCGGCCCCAACATGGGCCAAAGCCTGTGCTTGCGAACTTTCTTAGCGGGCGCCACAGTGACCTCTTCCTACCCGAAGCCTAACGAATAACCCTCATCGTATTTCGGGTAACCGAAATCCTCAAGTGGCAGGGCCGCACAAAGCGTTAACTGCCCTTATCTACAGGTTTTCCTCAATCCACTCGCGAGCGATCACATCAGCGGACTCCTGATCCTGCGACGAGCGCACATTCAGGTCCAGCAAACCATCGGCAGTGAGCTTTGCCTGCACCTTGTTAAGCACCTCGGCGGCCTTCGGATCAAGATCTGACACCGTTAGCGGCACCACGTGCGACGAGAGGAACATTCCCTGCGGATCGTCCAAAACCACAAGATCATTCACCTTAATATCCGGACTGGCCGAGAAGATATTAGCCAACTGCACGTCACCATCAAGTAGCGCCTTCACCGTCAACGGGCCGCCCTTGTCCTCAATCGGCGTGAAATCAACATCCACACCGTAATGCTTCTTCAAACCCTTCGGACCATTCGGACGATTCTCAAACTCAGAGCTGCCGGCAACAATGATCTTGCCGTCATAGTTCTTCAAATCGGCAAGCGACGTGATTCCATTTTCTTCTGAGAACTTGCGCGAGACCACGTACGAATCCTGATCCGTAGCCTCGGCCTGATCCAGCACCTGGAGGCCCTTAGGAGTAGTCTTCTTCAACTCCTCATAAATCGCATCCTTGCCGGTTACCTCATTATCCGGATTCCAGAACTGTAGCAGAGGCCCCGTGTATTCAGGACGAACGTCAATGGATCCGTCTTCCATTTCCTTATTCAAAACCTCGCGCGCACCGATCTTGAAGTCACGCTTCACGGCGAATCCCTCGGCCTCAAGCGCCTGCGCGTAAATCTCCGCGATGATCTCATTCGAGTAGTAATTCGACGAGCCAATCACGATCGCATCTTCGGCAGGCTTTGACGCATCGCCCTGCTCAAACGAAGACGAACCGCCGCAAGCCGCGAGCGACGCCGTCAAACCAACCGCCAACGCGGCGCCCAGAACACGTTTCAAAGACATAAACACTCCTACTATCGATACCTTCAACAAACCAAAGCGGGCGGCAACTCTTGCCTACGCTAAACCGGTGCTTCTGCGAGCATGCCTTTCACTGACCTTTACCGCAAGATGAAACACCAAATCCACAAACAACGCCAGCAAAATCACCAGGATAGCGCCGCCCAGCATCTCGTCATAGCGCCGAGCCGACAAGCCCGAAAAGATGAACCGGCCCAAACCCGCATCCGCCACGTACGCAGCCAACGTTGCCGTAGCCACCACCTGTACCGCCGCTGAGCCAACACCGCCCATAATCACCGGGCTAGCCAACGGTAGCTCAACCTCGCGCACAATCTGCCACTCCGACATCCCCAGCGCGCGAGCCGCCTTCACCGCAGTCACATCAACATTTGCCACACCCGAATACGCGCCAGCCAACAAAGGCGGGATAGCCAGCACCACCAACACAATCACCGGCGCCTTCAAACCGATTCCCATCAAAAGGCCGAGCAGCGTCAGCAAACCGAGAGTTGGCACCGCCCTAGCAGCGCCAGCAATCGCAGCCACCACGCCCTGTCCCTTGCGCGTATGCCCCACCGCCACGCCTGCCGGCAGAGCCACCGCACTAGCAATCAACAGCACCAACAGCGCGATAGCCAAGTGTTGGCCCAGGCGCACCCAGATCCCGGACGCACCCAACCAGTTGCCCGGATCCGCCACCCACGCAAGCGCATCAGCCAACAAGTTCATCGTGCGCCCTCCTCATCGGCCGGCTCATCCTGCGTCACGCCCGCAACCACCAGCGGCCCCGGCCCGGGCCGCTCCGCCCTCTTCCACGGGAACAGTAGCCAACCAGCCAACACCGTCAGAGCATCCAACGCGAGCGCCAGCACAATCGTGAGCAGCAAACCCGTCACGACCTCGGCAATGATTCCACGTTGGAAACCATCCGTGAACAGCGTGCCGATACTTTGGATACCAATCACCGCGCCAACCGTTACCAAACTGACCGTGTTCACCACAACCACGCGCAGGCCCGCAATGATGATCGAACCGGCAAGCGGCAACTCAATACGCCAAAACTTCTGCCAAGATGAATAACCCATGGCCGTAGCGCTATCCAGCACTTCTTGCGGCACCGCTGCGAAGGCGTCCGCAGCCGTGCGTTGTAGCAGAGCAACGCCGTAGATGCTCAAAACGATCACAACCGCCGCCGCAGACCGGATCGAAACGCCCGTAATCGCCGGAATCACAATAAACATCGGCAAAGACGGCACCGCATAAATCACGCTGATCAGCGCAATCAAAGCCTCGCGCGTCAGCTTGTGACGATTCACCAGCCAACCCACCGGCACCGCGATCAGCACACTAACCAAAATCGCGCTCACCGACAGCCACAGATGAAGCCAAACCAGCTGCGCAATCCACTGCGCGTTATTAGCCACCCAAGTCATTCAAGCGCCCCAAGCAGCCGGCCCGTAGCATCCTCCACAATCCTCGAATCACCCCGCACACGCAACCTGCGCGCACCGGACGTGAGGCCAATAAATGACGCCACAAAATCGCTAGCTGGATTCGTAAGCAACTCATCGGGGGTACCCCGCTGGGCTATCTGCCCGCCCGATCCCAGCACGATCACGTCATCGGCCAGGGTAAACGCCTCGTCAATATCGTGGGTTACGAACAGAACCGTCTTGCCCAGCTCACGCTGCAACCGCGAAACCTCATCTTGCAACTCGCGGCGAACAATCGGATCAACCGCAGAAAACGGCTCGTCCATAAGCAAAATATCGGGATCGGCGGCAAGCGCCCTGGCCACCCCTACGCGCTGCTGCTGCCCGCCCGAGAGTTGCGCCGGGTAGCGATTAGCCAACTGCGCCTCCAGGCCCATCAGATCCATCAGTTCGCGGGAGCGCTCATACGCCTTAGAACGGGACACGCCGCCCAGCAATGGAACCGTTGAAATGTTGTCGATGATCGTGCGATGCGGCAACAAACCGCCCGCCTGCATCACGTAACCGATAGAACGACGCAACTTCACAGGATTAACCGTAGCTACGTCAACCCCATCGATAAGAACCCGCCCCTTCGTAGGCTCAATCATGCGATTGACCATCGACAACAGGGTGGACTTACCCGACCCCGATGAACCCACAAGCACCGTGGTTGAATGACTTGGCACAGTGAAAGACACGTTAGAAACGGCCTGCGTGCCCCCGGGGTAGGTTTTTGACACGTCGTCGAACTCGATCATCGGTTCTCCTAGCTTCGCTTGCCATAATCGTATGTAAAACCGCGCCGAACCCCGACGTTGAATCAGACAAACCCGGCCATAAAGCGCCGAAAGTCACATATAAATATCCCGAGGACGCCGCGGGGTATCCTCGGGATTGGTGATAATGCGGACCTGGCCGTTAGAAAACCTTCCGGCCCTTCACCCGCGAAGAAGCGTTCTCCATCAGCACCTCTTGAATATCAGTGAGTTTGCGGCCCTTCTTACCGTGCGTGTGACGAACCCAAGAGCCATCGCCGCGCAAATGCCACGAAGTCACATCGTCAGAGGCCTCCGTGCGCAACAACTTCGACAGGTACGCAACCTGGCCCTCATCTGTGATTCGCACCAGGGCCTCCACGCGCCTATCCAAGTTGCGATGCATGAGGTCGGCCGAGCCGATCCACACCTCCTCGCTACCTTCTGGCCCGAAACAGTAGATACGCGAATGCTCCAGGTAGCGGCCCAGAATGGAGCGAACCCGAATGTTTTCTGACAGATCCTTCACTCCCGCGCGGATCCCGCAAATACCGCGGACCACTAGATCGACGGGTACGCCCGCCCTCGAGGCCCGATACAATGCGTCAATCACGGCCTCGTCAACAATCGAGTTCACCTTGATTCCAATGTAGGCTTCCTCGCCGCGCTTCTTGCGCTCAATCTGTTCATCAATGCGCTCAATCAGGCCCGAGCGGATCGACATTGGGGCAACCAGCAGGCGGTGGAACGTGGTGCGCGGAGCATAACCGGACAGTTGATTGAACAAACGCGTGAGGTCCTGGCCAACTTCACGGTCACAGGTAAGCAGGCCCAGGTCCTCATATCCGCGAGCCGTCTTGGGGTGATAGTTGCCCGTGCCCACATGGCAGTAGCGGCGCAGCCCATCGGATTCTTCCCGAACAACCATGGACAGCTTGCAGTGCGTCTTCAGCCCAACCATTCCGTAAACCACGTGCACACCCGCACGCTCAAGCTTGCGCGCCCACGAAATGTTCGCTTCCTCATCGAAACGCGCCTTGATCTCTACGATAGCCACTACCTGTTTGCCGGCGTGCGCGGCATCGATTAGGGCCTTCACAATCGGGGAATCACCCGACGTGCGGTACAGGGTTTGCTTAATCGCTAAAACCTTCGGGTCGGCCGCAGCGGTAGCCACAAAATGCTGCACCGACGTTGCGAAAGAATCATACGGGTGGTGGAGTAGCACGTCGTGGTTGCGGATGGACGAGAAGATGTCCCCCGCCCTCGCAGACTCATACTCCGCCAACCCCTTCGGCGTTACCGGCACGTACTTGGGGTACTTCAAATGCGGCAAATCCAAATCATGCAGGTCGTTAAGCGCCGTCAGGTCAAGCGGTTCTGGCAAGCGCAGCACATCCTGCTCTGAAATCTCCAATCGGTCGATTAAGAAATCCAGCACCGTCTGCGAAATGTCCTCCGCCACCTCCAGGCGCACCACCGGGCCAAAACGACGGCGAAGAAGCTCTTGCTCCATCGCGGTTAGCAGGTTCTCCGCGTCATCCTCTTCGACTTCCAAATCCTCATTACGAGTCACCCGGAACGTGTGCGACTCCAGTACCTTCATTCCGGGGAATAGCGTATCTAAATGCGCGGCTATTACCTCTTCGAGGGGAACAAAGTTTGTGCCGGCCTTCGTGGCGGCGAGGTCTTCCGTAGCTACGCCCTCAAAATCGGGCATAACGGACTCGACATTAACGAGGCGTGGCAGCGACTGCGGGACCTTAACTCGCGCGAAATACGTCTTATCCGTGGCTTCGTTTAGAACCACCACGGCAAGGTTAAGAGACAGGCCCGAAATGTATGGGAACGGGTGCGAGGGGTCGACCGCGAGCGGCGTCAACACGGGGAAAACACGCTTTTGGAAGTACTTAGACAACGCGTCTTGCTGCGCGGAATCGAGTTCACTCCACGAACGCAAGTGCAAGCCTTCTTCATGGAGGAGGGGCAGGAGATCCTCGTGGAACGACTTCACCTGGCGGGCTGTAAGCTCACGCGTCAACTGCGTAATACCGTCCAGGATCTGGCGCGGGGTCAGCCCCGACGCTGCGACCTTTGCGATGCCCGCCGCAATGCGGCGCTTCAAACCGGCAACGCGCACCATGTAAAACTCGTCTAAGTTCGACGAAAAAATGGTGGAAAACCAAGCGCGCTCAAGTAGCGGAAGTTCAGTGTCTTCGGACTGTTCGAGGACGCGGCGGTTGAAGCTCATCCACGAGAGTTCGCGGTCAGCAAACCTCTCTTTTGGTAGCTCATCTACAGCTTCTGGAGCCTTCTTTTTAACGAGCAGGAACATGTCCTTTTGCTCTGCAGATGCGAAAGGCGCGCCAGCCTGGTCCGTGTTTTCAAGGGACTGCGGCTGTCCGCTGGGCGAAGTATTTTCAGCCATCGTTCTCGGTCTCACTTTTCTATTCAGAACCCAAGGGGCATCAGATTAGCCGGCCATTTTCAGATCTTATCGCCGCTTCATCCAGTTCTTTAGCGGTTTCAACCAGGGCGCGAGCACGGCGAGTCACCATATTCGCAAGCCTGTCTTTGTCTGTGCGAATCCAGGTGGTGCCAAACGTTGCACCCAATGCGAGGATCCTCATCACTAGGGCCGCGTCGCGCAAGAGCTTAGACAAATCTGCGCATCCGGCACCCGCCATCAGCTCATTCAGTCGTTCAAAAAACTCGGCGTCGTCCGGCGTTTGCGGCCGCGGGTCTGCGTCATCCACGCCTGCGGTAAACGGGGCATTCAGGCCCTCCACGAACCTCTCGTGAACCTTGATTGAGTCGCGCTGGTACCACTCGTTCAGCAAATACAGACGCCACAGCGCGCCGGGGAGCGTGAACGCGGGGCTACGTTCCCACAGGTCAGAAACTATGTCCACACCCTCTTCTTGGATTGCCGCAACCAGCTTCTGCACCGCGTTGTCGCCAAACTCGTCATCAGCGAGGCCCAGCAGGGCACGCGCGGACGTCATTGCTACCAAAGCCGCGACTGCCGGATCTGAATCACCTTCGATCTTCTCTGCGTCCTCAAAACTAAGCATTGCGGGACGGTGGAACCTTGGCTGACTCATTGAACTCATCTCCTAACACTTGCAGTCTAAATTATGCGAGGAGTTATTCGCTGACTACCGCGGTGGCGCGAATGATTTCAAACTGCACGCCCGACAGTGAGGGGGTGTACAGCGTGAGGTCCCAGTCATCCCCGCTACTAAGCTTTGAAGCATCTGCGGCAGGAATGGATTCTGCGGTGAGCACCCGGTAGCTGTACTGTTCGCCGGTAACAGCAGTAAACCTAATTTGAGCACCGTCTTGCAGGGATGTAAGGCCGCTAAAGCCCGGCAAATAGCTCGATACCCCTATTATTAGAGTTCCATTGTTTGCAGCGCCGGCATACACTCCCGGAAATTTGGCCGTTTTGTCCATTGCGCTTAGCACTGGAAAGTCACGGCCAAAATCTGAAATGGTCAGCACGCCTACTACGTCTTGCCCGCGCACATTCAACCCGGGCATGGCAGGGTCGTTTTCTTTATTAACCACTGCGGGTTTAGGATCGGGCATGATCTTCAGAGTTTGCACCGCCAAAGCGCGCGAGTTGCTCGCGCCTGGCGACGCGAGCAACCACACGAGTGCCCCTACGGCCACCCCAACGATTAGCAGGCCGAGAGTCATTAAAACTCTGCCTCTTTTTCGGCCCTTTGGATTCATGCTAATCGTTAAGAGCGCCTACATAGCGCGAGCCCAGCTAGTGCCGCGGCCATGGTTAGCGCACCGAGCAAATACACCACGTACACACCAACGCCACCCGTTTTTGGTAGCTCAGTTGCAGCTGGTCCAAGGACCTTTACCCCCACCTTCAAGGGGATAGATGAAAGGTTCAGATCACTACCTGGGGCCTGGTAGTTGTAGCCGAACGTTGACCACGCTATCTCGTCAGGATTAACTTCAGCGGGCTTGGCAACATTCGCGTCAAAAGACAGTGCCAGAGTTGAGTTACCACCGAACGAGAAATCCGAATCTTTAGCTGTTTCGTTTAGCACTAGACGGATCGATCTTGAGTTCTTAGTGGGTTCAGGGCTCCAGTTGGCAGTTGGATCACCAGCCCAATCTTCAGCCGTGAATGCTTCCGGTTTCTGCTTATCTGAGTACTCAAGTCGGTAAGAACTTGCCGGTAGCACCTTGCGAGTGCCATCTTCACTAACTACCTCAACCTTCAAGTTCAGATTGTCAGCAAAGCGGACCGCGAACTCAGAGTTTCTTTCCGGAGCGGAAGGGAACGTGTAGTTATCGCCCACATACGGCAGGTTAGAAATCATCGTGATCCGCTTAACCGGGTCCGGCTTGTTGTTCTTAACTTCCATCGAGTAGCGGAAGGTCGAGGACGCGTCTTTCAGCGTAATGTAATTCGGCGAGGAGGTAGACGTCGCGACATTCGCAGGATCCGAGACCTCTTCCACCCGTTCGATAGAAGACGTAAACGCATCGCCGCCAATCGGAATCATGGCTTCAGCCTTGATCGTCTTCAGCCCCTTGGCAGTGTGATTGCTTCCAGTGTTGCCACTCCAGTTAGCGTTGTAGAAGTCGTCAGCGAGCTTCAAGTCAATCTCGGTGTTCTCACCTCTCTTGACTTGCTTTGGATCATAATCTTGCCGATCCAACAAAGTGAAGAAAGCAGTATTAAAAGCAGCTGGGTAGTCGCCAGATTGCTTTGGATTCTTCGTGGAAAACTCCATAGTCAGCGACTCACTCGATTTTATGGGCACGCCGCCTACGGAGTATCCCAGGGACGCGATTTTCGGAGAATCCTTGTCGGCACGCAAGTCAAACCTGATGCGGCCATCGGAAGTAGATGTCAGCGACAGGTGGAAGATAGCTTGCTGGCCTCCTCGCGACATTATCGCCACCGGGGCACCATCAACTACAAGTTTCTTCGGTCCCACGCTATAAGCCAGATTCGCAGCCCTAATTTCGACGGCAGTAGGCTTGCCATCTTGCACAGTCCAATCACCGAATGTGAAAAGCGCATTGCTACTTCCGTTAGTGAAGCGTGTACCACCCACCGAAAGCTTGACCTCGCCCGTAGGTAGATAGTTGGGATCCCAAAGATCTGAAACTACGTAACCCTCGATGGTCTCCTTGGCGTCGTTGTACGCAGAGATATTCCAGTGCAAGGTATCGGCGTAAGCCGCGTGTGTGGGATCCGCAGTTCGTTCTCCGCCCGTGGACGTCTTAGCCACAATGGATTTTTCGATACCCGGAACTGGCTTGTCTCGCGTCAAACTGACGTTAGAAGCAAGCCACTGCTCGGTGCCCGGCTTAGGCGAAAAGCCCTTATCCGAGGCCTGCTCGCTATCTAAAATGAAACGCTTGCCGTCGTTTAGAATCTGGTCGCCCTGCTCAACTGACTTGATGGAGGTATCCGGATTGACGCTCACGCCCTTCCCTGTCACATCGTCATACGGCATTGCAACATTATTGACAGCAAAATCATCCGGAGCGTTCGGGCCAACCAGCACTAAATAGGAAAATGCGAGCAACTCATTTGGATTCAAATAGAACTGTTGCCTCTCCTCGTCATATGCGAGGTTCCCCTTCTGCCCATCATCTCCATTGGATACCTTGAAAGTAATCTTCGAAGGGTTGGTGACATCTGCTAGTGCAGTAATAGTAGCGTTCTTCGGCTCCGCGCCAGCAACGGCGATGGGAACGTCAGAGCTCTTGGCTTGCCAGGTGCGGAAATTATCCACGTTTGCAAGCCAACCGGAGCCACCTGAGTTATAAAAACCGTGCCCTTGAGTAAACTCATCTGTGGTTGGGTAGAACGCTCTATACGTCACGCCCTTGGGGAGCATGTCCTGAATATCGTTCAAATACAGGCGCGAATCTCCGTCATTGAATAGCGACACGTAATACAGCGCGTAAGGTCCGTTAAATGACCGTTTTCCTTCAGGATCTGTCGTCGAACGAGAATACACGGTGCGCGCGGCGCTATCGGAATTTGGGTCCAGCATAATTCGCGGCCCATAACCGCCGCCGCCATCTGCAAAACTGTAGGAGCCAGAGCCAAGGTCAAAATTACCCGTACCTAGCACGCCCTTTTGTAGCGCGGCGTTAGCAGGTTTCCCATCCTCACCAGCTTTGGTGACAAAGTGGCTGACGCCATCGTTCATAGTCTTTACATGCCAATTGTTGTACAAAGTGTCTTTCAAATACTTAGAGACATAGGCTTCGCCGTCATCAGCATCAGGGAACTTCAACGTGATATAGGCGTAAACCTCGCCCTTCACGCTCAGTTTGAAATCTTCACCCCACACTATGTACTGCTGCGTGTCATCCCCGTCATTAGCACCATTCGGAGGAGTTTGGGAAACGCTCCAGTTCTGCCCGCCCTGCACCGAAGTTCCAACGGGGAACTCCACGCTAATGTCTTCCTTTGTCCACGGCCTGCCCGGCAACGACTTGGGTAGCGCGTCGTAAACGTCAGCGTTGGTGAAGTCGATCGCAGTGTCCCGAGAGTTCGCTACCGAGACGCGGTAGGTGACTGATTCCCCTGGGCGGACCGGACTTTGTTTAACTAGCTCGTCCTCGCCGGGCGTATCGCCCCACTTCGTGACGATGTTCTTGGTCACGTACTGACGTGAAATCGGGTGAGAGGTCTTTGCGCTCGGCGGTTTACTGTTGCCTGCCGTGTTAATCACGTAGTGCTGTTCATTATCAGACGGATCTAGCTCATCAACCAGCGTCGAATAGTGAGCGGTAACAACCGCGCCTGGACTGTACTTCGCAGGGTCTACGTACCATTGGATTCGCGTTGATTCATTGCCGACCTCAACGTGATCTGCAATGAATTCGTGCACTATATCCGTCTTATGCGGAGGAGTTTCCACCAGTTCAAACGTGACGTTTTTGTATGTGCCGGGCTTATCCAGCACGTAGTAGTCAACCTTTTTAATAGTTTTAGTTTCCAGCCCAAGACCTTTTAGGTCCGGGTTTTTCTCGATTTTAGCGAGCAACTTGTGCGGGCCCGACAGCTCGTCGATGAGCGGCATGATAAAGCCTTCTGGAGAGCCGGTGGCCAATTGCACTCGAATCGAATAGTCGATCTTCTGGCCAGAGTTAACTTCCTCGTTATCGGCCGGGTCAGAGATTTTGCCGATCTTTGCCTCCGGCATCGCTTTGAACGTGGAGTTACTTGGCGTGTCCCCAAAATATGCCGTGTTCTTTACATCTTCACCCGAATCGTTTTGGATCGGATCGCCAAAAATGTAGGTGTCTTTCACCGTGGCGTTAAACGAGAGTTTCAGCTCATTGCCACCGTAAATCTTGCCATCGGGCACCGCCCAAGAAAGCGAGTATGCGGTGTTTTTCCTTACTGCAAAAGCGGCCAGCTTGCTCTCAATTTCAGCAGCCGAAAGTGTTTCTTCCGCACCATTTCCCACCTTGAACGTGATGGAATTGCCGGCACGTTTTATCTGCACGGTGGTTGGGTCGGCAGTACACGCCGGGTTGTAAGATGGCGAAAGATTCGCCGTGCCACCCGAAGCTACCTGAACGTTAAGCTTTTCGGCGCAGGGCACAATATTTGAAATGGTGATCGACAAGCCAGAAGATTCGGGCTTTTCCAGCACCTTCCGAACTTGCGCCGGTGTCATGTAAAGGGTGGTGGGTAAATCGTCCTTCACTGTCGCAAGATCCAACGGGCCCGAACCAACATTCTTGGCGCTTAGTGTGAAGGGAACGGCCTGGCCGCGCAGGTAAATCTCTGTTTTTCCGTCACCCGCAGTCTTTACAAACTCACCCTTGCCTGGCTCTACCTTGACCGGCGTTGTTACTTCCGCATTAGTTGTCTTCGGATCAGAATGCGTGTAGTGCGCTGTCATTCCGACTCCGTTGCTCACTTCGACGGTTCCGCCCTCAGGAAGCTTCTTGGCAACAAGAAGATCGTCAGCAAAACGAAGATATAGGATTCTGGTAGCGCTGGTATAATTTCGATACCAAGACAGTGTCAGCGTGCGCTCATCGTCACTGAGTTTGCCAGTCACATGATTGTATTCATACTGCGGTGAAGCCCAACCGATATCCACCTTATCTAGCGAAAATCCGTGAATGCCAAAAATCGGCGTTTTCTTGCCGTTGATGTTAGGGGCGAAAACGAGGTCATTAACGTAACCACCTTTGCGTGTCCACCCGTCCAAGACGTCAGTAGACATAATCCCGTAACGGCTATTATTTAACTTGTCTCTGATCCCTTGAATGTAGTCAGGATTGATCTCGAAGCCCTCGGGCACGGTGAACGTCTCTTCCACCTTCACCTTCTGAAACGGATCTCCACCTACCTCATTGGTGAGCGGGCCCAGGCGATCCGTAACTTTTTCAAGACCTATCGCATACCTCAAATTATGTAGCTCATAGACGCCCTTTTCTGCGTTGTAGGCGATGGCTGGCTCCGCGGCTTCTGGCCAAACTCTGGAAACCTTACCCGAAGTGTGCTGGCTCTTAACAGCCTGGTACTCGTCCCGCACCGTGTCCCACTTCGCTGCGTGGACACCGCAACCGGGATCAACCACCGCCTTACCCGCGGCCTCAGCCTGCTCCGTTGTGAGCTCCGCTCCCCAGATGCGGGCCGTGCCACCCGGTGAACCCGGTTTTTTGTCCGAGGGCGTATGCCCAGAGGAGTCGTACTTCGTCTCCAGATCTACCGAGAACGCCTCGCCAATCTTCGAGCCGGGGACCTCAATGTAATAGGTGTTCTCCGCGCCCTCTGCCTTGCGGTAGTAATAGGGGTTTACCTTGTTCTCGCTGTTCTGGTAATACGGCTCATCACGTACTTCCAGTTTCGAGCCATTTACCAGGGCGTAACCGTCCGCACTCGAAAACTCGAGGTAAATGCGGTGCTGTACGTTTTCTGCGGCAGCGGTGTTCGAAATACCGATGTGTTGCTTGAACGTCTCCCCCGTATAACGCTGCGCAACACTATCAACCACCTCGGGGTCCTTTTGCGTTGACGACTGCGCGATTTCGATCTGCAAGTCACCAACCACCTGCGGGTTGACAGTGGTCTCATTCTTATCCGCCGGGCACTGCCCAGCAGCCCCCGCATCCGGGTTTGGCTCCCCCACCGGCTGATCAGCAGCAGCGGTGTCCTCGCTAATGGAAAGCTCGGTGGGCTCCTCGGGTTGGTTATCGGTTTCAACCGTCTGCGACTGAACCTCGGGCGTAGCTGGATCAGCATAACTGGTGACAGGCATAACAAACATGACGCCCAGGAGAGCAATGACGCTCACCAATGCGACAAGAATGCGTGTTCTCGCGGCTTCAACACCTCTAAACATGGCTACGCCCTCTCATTTCTTCCACGCACGCGCCCTGCGCCTACAAGCACCAAACCGGTTAAGAACAACACGATGGCTACACCGCCAATTTTCCCGTCAATACCCGTTTTTGACAGTGGACCCTTTGGCTTCGGATTCTCAGGTTCGGGAGCAATGTTTGTCAGCGTGAAAACGTGATTATCCACGGCAGTTCTGACCTCGTAAGACCCGTTCAGCTTCTCAGCTACCGACCAGCGGCGATCCCCCGTCTCGTCCTGCCACTCGAAAGTCCAATCATTCTGCGCGCTCAGAGTTACACGCTCAAAAAGCTTTCCGTCAGCCAAAACGTCCACCTGGATAGAAGTTGGCCTGCGATCCTTCACCGGCTCATCCTGCCAAAGCTTGACCAAACGGTACTTCGTTGGCTCCACCTTCTGCGGCTCGAGCTTTGGCGCGACCACCACGTCGTAATCGAGCTCGCCTTCACCACCCTTTTGTGGGAGCGAAAAAATCGCTGGAGACGCCACATACCTATACGCTCCCTGCTTCACAGGGGCTGCCGTCATCAAATAAACGCCTACCTGCAAGTCCTGCATACGGACCTGCCCCGCAGAATCGGAAGTGGCCTGCGCCGTTGGAGCCACACCGTCCCGCTCCAGCAGAGACTGCAACGTAAGTGTGGCGCTCGCCGCCACATCAGGGTCGCCCGGTTCGGTCGCATCAGTCAACGACTTCCAACCAATAGCCGTGGCGTAAGAATCATCCAATACGAAAGGCAAACCCGGGGCCATCTCAGCGATCCGGTACAGGCGGACCTCCACGCCGGGCAGCAGCTGGTTATCCACCGCGTGGAACAGAGCCGACACCGAACCCAGGCGGTCTGCCTCAACATTTTCAAAATCTAAAACATCGGGCCTTGAATCAGCGTGAGCCGGAACCAACGAAAACGCCAGCGCAATCGACAACCAAAGCGCTAATAGGCTACTTTTCGTCCGCATGGTTACTTTCCTTCCCCATGTGCCTGGGCGCATACACACTTCGCGTCCGGCGCAACACCACAACAAGCCCCACCACAAAAATAGGAACAGCTACAAACGCTGCCACCAACACCGGGTCTACCCGCACAGCATCCGCCGCGATAGACCCCACAGCCGACAACTCGGTTCGCTCGCCAGTAACCAAAAGCCTATGAGTGTTAATCCCATATGGCGTGCAAGTAACCAGCGTCACCAAATCTCGATCAGCCTCGAGCTGTAGAGAGCCAACTTCCGTTGGTAACACCTCAACGATGTCGCTCACGCGATACGCCAGCTCTCGGTTACCCGTTCGGATCACAAAAATGTCACCCGACTTTAGCTTGTCTAGATCCGTAAAGAGCTTGCTTGAAGGCAAACCCCTATGGCCTGTCAGTACCGAACGGGTTCCAACTCCACCAATCGGTAGCGACGTACCCGGGATATGGCCGACACCTGCCTGCAACACGGCCTCGTCTGTGGTGTGGTAAATCGGCAGATTAACTCCCAACGAAGGAATCTGGATTGTTCCCATCACCGACGTGCCCGTGAAGTTCAGCATCCGCAGATACTGATCCATCTGCGAAGCAGGTAGCCTACCCGGCTCATAAACAAGCGCATCGTTGTACGCTTCCGCCTCATCCAAAAGACGTTCCACCTCAGTGGTGTCCAGTTTTGACACGGCTTCCTCATAACTAACTACCGCAGCCTTTTGCCTCTGATGGTTATAAAAGTTAGCCACCGGCGGGTAGAGGAAAACCAGCAAGCCAAAAATGAACAAGGCGATTAACGCTATGTCTGAAAAACTGCGACGTCCCTTTTTCGTGCGCGCTGTTCCCGCCGGCGGCTTAGTTTGCCGGCGGGAACGTCCGCGCGTTGAAAGGGTCAATCTAATCGCCCGTTACGGCTGGTATCTACGCCTTCTTGCGATTACGTAGAACGAAACCACCCGCAGCAGCAACCATCGCGGTTACGCCAACGATCGTGAAGATTGTGGTACCAATGCCACCCGTCTCCGGAAGCGTTGAACCTTTCGAGTTCTTGATCTGGAGCGTCGAGAAGGTGCCGTCTGCTGGAGACGCATCGGCCTTCTCACCAAGCTTTAGCTCCGTAACAGCAGGCTTCTGGCCCTCCTTAGCTTCAACCTTGGCAGTCAGCTTAATCGACGTGTACTTCGCGTCTCCAGAAGGAAGGTTGTAGCCAGTCGGGGCCTTGGTCTCTTCCAAGTAGTACTGCACGTCAGCATCAAGACCCTCAACGGAGAATTGGCCGCCATTGGGAACAGTAATTGTGGTGCCAGCATTAAGCTCAGCCCAGCCGGTAATCTTGCCGTTGCTGATCGTGGCAGCCTTGGTCTTGTCAGCGTTCACCAAACGGAACTCAGCGCCCTCAAGCTTAGTCTCAGGCTTATCTGCGTCTACCTTCTCAGAATCAACCTTGTAGGTGAAAACGAAAACTTCCTTGTCAGGCGTTTTACCAGTAGGCTCGCCCTCATCGTCAGATGCACTCTTCGAGTACTCAACGTGCACCTTGTTAGGCTGCGGCTTACCAGCTTCAGACTTCTCGTTCAGCTTCGCGGTATAACGAACGGTGATCGTGGAGTCAGCAGTTACGCCCGGAACATCTTTCAGGTTGGCAAAATCAATACGGATACGCGTTCCGTCCTGGTAATCACCAGCATCGGCGATCTTTTCCGAAGTGACCGTGTATTTGCCCGCATCGACCTTAGTGGCGCCAACGTAAACCTCTACCGAATCAGCGTTGAAGTCGAATCCCTTTGAAAGCTCATCGACAAAAGCGTACTTGTAAGTCTTGTAGTCTGCGAGGTTCTTCGAAACTGTTCCCGTGAGAAGGAACGGTACGTCCGCGCCAATCTCATAGTTAGCCGTCACATCATAAGCGGTTTCACCATCATTAACCTTGCTTGCGTCGATTCCGGTAGTTTCCTGAACCTTCTTATCCGAAGTAGGAACAGAAGACTTCGATGCAACCTCAACCGGGCCAACAACCTGCAAGATCGGAGTAGTCAAAGCGGCGGCGTTGGTGTCCGTATCCACAACTACGTAGTAGCCGGGGGCAACTTTGCCGGTTTTGTAAGTAAAGGGAGCCGCATCGCCGGATTTAGTGAAATCAGCTTTAGTATCGCTTAGGTTCTTAGAGACCAGCTTTGCAAACGCAAGAGCCGTATCGCTATCTGCCTTCTCTAAAGCCTTTGCGACATCGGCTGCTGAAGAGCCTGCAGTAACGCCATCAAGAAGATTCGCGCCAGCCACAGCGGCCAAGAGCTCGGTGGACTTAACACCGGTACCCCACTCGATGTTCGATAGCACCTTCTTGCCGTCAACATCAGCTAGGTCACCCTTGAAGACCTGATACGCACCGTAAGTGTGATCGCCTTCCTGGCTGGTCACAGTGATTGTGGGATCATCCGCAGCTTTCGCTAAGCCCGGGAAAGATACCGCCAACAAAAGGGCAAGTACCGTGGCAAACGCGACCGCGACTGCACGTACTCCCCTCTGCACGGAGATTTGTCGAGACATGAAATTTCCTTCTTTAGTTCGAAAGACGTGCAGTTCGCACCTTTGCAGGTTATCAAATTATTTTAAGACGTAGGACTCATTGCCTAGACGTAGAGGCTCAAATTCTTCCCCAACTCCGCACAGGCCACACTTGCAACACCACGCGGCCAACAAAATCCTCGCCCGCCACCTCGCGCAATGCGGAAGTATTGCCCTGGCCGATCACAACCAGCACTCCTCCCTCAGGCACCGTTGCCGGAAACGAAACCTCCGAGCGAGCTAAATCCTCAGGCGTTAACGCAGCTGGGGACTCAATACCGTTTACCGCCAGATTACCGTTATCGAGCACATCTACCTCATCGCCGGAAATGGCGATAGCTGAGCGGACCAGTATGCGGTTTCCGTGGAAGAACGCGACCGTGTCACCCCGACCAAAATCCACATGATGCGCGGCAACCAACACGTCATCCTTCTCAAACCCGTTTCCCGTGCCGCGGACCTGGAGAACAGTTACAAAAAACGTGGACAGAATGATTGCCAAAGCGCTCAATACCAGCGCCACCTCCGCAACCCGGAGGAACACTCGGGTGATCCGAGCTAGCGAATCCCATTTTCTATCTGGCATCACGCCGCCTTAGAACTAACCAGCAACACGCAAAAACAACTGCCCGCCCGCATTCTATTATGAGCGGCTGGATTCCTGCGCCGTTTGTGCCTGGATATGCGAACGTCCTACTGCATACTTGTTTATATGAGTAGCGATGTTCTTAGTTTGCGCTTGCCGAAAGACACGAAAAAGCGCCTCGACAGCCTCAGCGCTCAAACTCGACGCCCCGCCTCCGTTTACGTTCGCGAGGCGCTCGAAAAATACCTGGATGACCTAGAGGACTACTACCTGGCTGCAGAAGAGCTAGACGCAATCCGCGCCGGCAAGTCGAAGACCTACTCGCTTGAAGAAGTGAAGGCTGACCTTGGCCTGGACGATTAGAATCTCGAAGGACACGCTAAAGGAACTAGCGAGACGTAAGACGATGGGAAAACAGCTGTGGGGAAGAGTTCTACATTGGACAAGCCAAACAGTGCTCACACCCGCACCCGCGCATAGCTGACACCCAGTGAGCATTGCACGCCCCTGTGGTACAAGTTGGATAGATATGGGAGGCATTATGCGCACTTTTGACATTGAGCAACGCCAGCCTGAATTATTCCAAAACCTTGATGATCAACAGCGACTCGGCGTGCGCAATACGCTTGCGGCATTGTGGCATGAAGGATTCGATCTGACCAGAGAAGATGTCGAAAACCTTACCAACTACGCCGCGGGCATTATTGACGCTAACGAATACAGGGCTAGAGCACACGCAACGGCGGGCGCACACCACGGAAACGAGGAAGCATTATGAGCGTGTCAGCACAACCGCGTTTAGTAACTCAGGCCGCAGTACGCGAGGCCATAGCATTTGCAGATGCTGCGCTTGCTTTAGCTGGCCACACTGTTACTGACGCCTACATTAGAGATTTGCTCGAGCAGTGTTTATCTGGACAAATCAGCGACGCTGAATACCTCGCCCTAGCCACCCAGCACATCGACCGCACACAGTGATCGAACAACGTTACTACTCTTGGAACGACTACTACATTCCAGGAACGACCACCCTGAAAAACAAATTCGTGACGGCAATCCACCCCTTTGGGGAGCCTGATGCGAAGAAGCCAAGAACAAAAGGGAAACCGTAGCCGTGTCGAAGTAAAGGCGCTAACACGGTTACGGACGAGGAATGTAATAAGCCTTGCTGTATACGCGGAAGCTCCTGCTTTCGCAGGGGCTTCCAACGGGTGGGCCAACCGGGAATCGAGCCAGGGCCGACGGGTCTTGCAGCTATCGCTCGCTCGATTGGTGCGATGCCTGAAGTTTGGCTGAGTTACCAGGCGCGCTTCCAAGCGAGCCACTGCCGTCGATCAACTAGACTCGACACCAGCAAGTAAAGGAAAAGACCATGAGCACGAACCAGTCCAACACTCCACCAGAAGAAACAACCGAGCAAGACTTGGCGGTCAAACCGGCTTGGTATAAGCGCCCGCCCATTATTGCCGCTATCGCAGTAGCACTAATCGCCGTGCTAGTAGCGGTTGGGTTGGCATGGAAAACCCAGGCAGATACCAAGAACGCACGCGAGCAATACCAAACAGCCCAAGCGAGCTATCAGCAAACCCTCACTGAACTAGACCAGACCAAGACGCAAGCGGCGGGCCTTATCGAACTCGCAGCGCAGCGCGCAAAAGACACGGACACTAAGGCCCTTGCCGAAGCGGTAGAAGAAGCAGACAACCTCAAAGGCATTGAGGCAAAGGATGCTTCCACGCTAGGACGGGAAAAAGCCAAGGAAGCCACAAGCGCGGTTAAGAGCGCGCAAGAGCAGGCTCAAAACGTACTCGACAAGCTCACCGCCTCGTTCAAGGACGTGCGCGAGGAAGTCGTGGGCAAAGCTACTAGCGAGTTTGACCAGGCAGTGAAAACCCTTAACGAGGCAATCGAGCAGGCCGGTAAAGCTAACCGTGAAGGCGTAGAAAAGAGCGTGACCGACAAGCTAGACGCCGCTCTGAAAGAGGCTAAAGCTATCGACCAGGCCAAGCCAGAAACACTAGAGGCCGTGGCCGATATTGAGGCCGCGTTTACTCGCGCTGACGAGGCGAGCAAGAGTGCTAAAGCCTTGAACGAAGCAACCAAGACCGTAAATGACGCAGCGAGAGCCAAGGCAGAAGCCCAGCAGGCACAACAAGAGCAAAGCTCAAGTGGTTACGAACAAACCTACGACGGCGGCTACAGCGACTGGAACGCGGGCGGCAACGGCATCTCCGGTAGTAACGACGTGTGTGGTGGTGGGCGATACTGCTACAACCCAAACTTCCCCGAATGGATACAGTCAAACGATGATGGAAGTTGGCACCACCAGGTGCAACCAGATGAGAATGGAACAATTATCGGCGATATTCAAGGAGGAGGATGTATAGCAAATTGTGACTGATTCTCCGATCGCTCCTCTCTTAATATTCAGACGGCCCACAGTAAAACTGCGGGCCGTCTTTGTGCGCGCACAAGCCACGTAATAGGTGAGGGGTTTTCAAGCCTTTTAATGATCGATCATTAAACCTATTTGAAAATGGAGTAGTAATGAGTATTCCTATAACCAAGCAAACAAAACGTGCCCATTAGCGCCCAAAACCCTGCCTGTACAGAGCTGACACCCAGCGAGCATTGCACGCCCCTGTGGTACAAGTTAAATAGATATGGGAGGCATTATGCGCACTTTTGACATTGAGCAACACTGGCCTGAACTATTCAAAGGTCTAGAGCCGTCGCAACGAGGAATCGTCCTAGACACACTCGCCTTGGGTTGGCATGAAGGAAATGAACCGACTCGGCGCGTTGTCAAGAACCTAACCGATTACATACGCGGAGAAATAAGCGCGGATGAGTATCTAGCACACGCAACGGTAGGCGTGCTCCACGGAAGTGAGGGAGCATGAGGCAGGAATCACCGTTACGGACGGGAAATGCAATGAGCCTTGCTAGATATGCGAAAGCCCCTGCTCTCGCAGGGGCTTCTGCCGGGTGGGCCCACCGGGAATCGAACCCGGGACCCACGGATTAAAAGTCCGTTGCTCTGCCAATTGAGCTATAGGCCCGTAGGCACCATTTTAACGCCTAGCAGGGCAACTGCCAAAACCTAAACCCATTACCGCCGCAACAACAAAAAGGGGGAGGGAGCCAGCGGCTCCCTCCCCTACAAAGCGAAAACTAGTTCTTCTTTGCCGCGAAGCTCAAGTACAAGCTAATCAAGCCCATCGCAACCAGAATCGAAATGATCCACTCAAGAACAGAGCCAACACCGATCGCACCCGCGATCCAGCCGCCAATACCTGCACCAAGCGCGCCAAGAATAATCGTCCACACGATACCCATTGGCTGCTCACCCTTCATGAACAAGCGAGCAAGCGCACCAATAATCGCGCCAACAATGATGTACCAAATAATAGCTCCCATTATGGAAAACCCCTTCTCAATGCTTTAACAAGCCCGGCTCATGCCGGGCCTTACACCTTCTAACTTTCCAGAAAACGAGCCAGACTTCGCGCGCAAATGCTGAATGAGCGACGATTCGCACAAAATACAGCTAACTAAAACTAGCGAAGTAATGTTTTAACCAAGCTGAGGTCAGGTTTTGTCAATATTTAGAGTTCTCTTTTGTTGATCCCTAGGAGGCCTCGACGCCATCCACACGGCAACCGACACGAACACCAAACCCACAACCGCGGGCCACGCCGGGAACTGGCGCAACACCACAGCCCCCACAACCAACGACGTTGCTGGGAGCAACGCGTTTAGCAACGCGAATGTAGGCGCGTCGATCCAGCTCATAATGACCTGCTCAATGGAATACGGAATCACCGTAGACAAGAACGCTACGCCCACCACCGTCAAGAAGATCTGCGTAGACTCGAATGCCGACAAGAAGTTGCCCGCCACCACGGGGAAATACGCCAGCGAACCCGTGGCCGTTGCAATCGAGAGTGAAGTGAGGCCCGACCTTGCCCTCGCGATCCTACGGCCAATCAGGATATAGCCCGCCCACAAGCCGCCTGCCAACATCGCCCACAAGAACCCCGACACTCCAGCGGAGCTAGTCCTATCAATACCAAAACCGGAGATCAGCAAGACCCCCGCAAAAGCCACCAGGCCCGCAAGTTTACTGAGCCATCCTCGCCCGAAAAACACTGCAACCACCACGGGGCCGAGGAACTCCAGCGAGACAGCGACACCTAAATCTAAGCGAGCTACAGCCTCATAAAACGCTATATTCATTCCGGACATGACCACGCCAAACAGAGCTGACGCGCCCACCTCGCGAAGCGTCAAATGCTCTCGCCACGGCCTGCGCCACGCCAACAACACCAGTGCAGCAATCGTGACTCTCCACCACGCCACCGTCGTGGGTGCCATAACCGAAAACAACACCACCGCAAACGCGGCACCCGTGTACTGGGTTGTCCCAGACGCAATAAACAGCGCCGGCGCTAACGCGCGCCTTCTCGAGCTATTCACCCGCAGTATGCTCAAACGAAAGCGACACGGAGTTCATGCAGTAACGTTGCCCCGTGGGAGTCTGCGGTGCATCATCAAACAGGTGCCCCAAGTGCGAATCACAATTCGCGCAACGCACCTCCGTGCGCACCATTCCATGCGAAGTGTCCTCAACATACTTCACCGCGGCGTCCTCGGACTTATAAAACGAGGGCCAACCACAGCCAGCATCAAACTTCGTCTGAGAGCGGAACAACTGCGCCCCGCACGCGCGGCAACGGTAAATCCCCTCGCGGTCCTCATTTAACAATTCACCCGTGAAAGGACGCTCCGTGCCCGCCTCACGCAACACGTGGTATTCCATCGGATTCAAGACCTCACGCCACTGCGCCTGCGTACGAGCCGCCGCATTCACATCAACCTTAGGAGTTTCCATAACTATTCCTGCTCCTCATCTTGAATCCGCTTCATCTCCGCCTCCACCAACTGCCGGGCAGGCTCATCGCCACCAAGCTTATTGATCGCGGTTTCCTCAGAAATATCACCAAGGCGAAGCGCCCGCAAAGTCTGCGTCTCAACCCGCTTGCGTTGCATTTCCTCCGAGGGGCCCTCTAGCTTCTTCGACCGCGCCTCAGCCTCTTCACTTCCCGAATACAAACGATCCCCAACCGTTGACGTCACCGCGCTATCATCCGCGCCGCGGGAATCATCAGTAGCGGAAGTTTCCGGGCTCGTGCCCTGCTGGATCGCAAGGAGCTCCGCGGGCGACAACACGCGCGTAGACTCCGGCTCAGCCAGCACTTTCGTGGTCACCTTGCGATCACGCAACCGCTTGCGACGCACCTTACTAGCCCGATTCTTCGCCGCGCGCATGCGCGCCTCCTGCTTTGTTTGCGCCGGCGGTTCCTCAGGGTCAGGGTGCGCCGCACTCTTCTCGCCCTCACGCTCAATATCACGCAACTCGTTAGCGAGCTCCACAATCTCACGCTCGGAGCGATCCAGGTTGACCTCAACCACGTCCTCTTTTTGCACGCGAGTACGAGTCAGAGCGTAAGGGGCGTTCTCAACCACCCAATCGATCAAATGCTCACGCATATAACAACGCAAATCCCACAGGTCACCAGAATTCCTGGCCGTCAACGCAACGCGAACGAGCATCCACCCGTCCGTTGCATCCGTAACCTGCACGCTAGAGCTGCGCCTATCCCACAGATCCGTTTCTTCAAGCAGACGCTCAACTTCCCTCCGGATCAAAGGCACGGGCGCACGCCAATCCAACTTCAGCTCCACAGTGCCGGCAAGCTTCGTATTAGCGCGCGTCCAGTTCTCAAACTTATTCTGCGTGAAATGGGTGGACGGAACAATGAAGCTCCGATCATCCCACGCCGCCAGCACGACGTAGGTCAGCGTGATCTCCTCAATCGTTCCGAACTGGTCATCAACCACCACCACGTCGCCCACACGAATCGCGTCTGTAAACGTGATCTGCAAACCCGCGAACGTATTCGACAGCGAATCTTGCGCCGCAATGCCTGCGACCAAAGAAATCACACCGGCCGACGCCAAAATCGAACCCATCGCTATTCGAGCCGATGGGAATGTCAAAATCACCGCTACCGCGCCCAAAATCACGACAACCAACTGCACGATTCGGCGCAGCATCTGAGCCTGAGTAGCAAGACGGCGCGAGCCCGTTGCCTCCTTACGATGCTTCGCGACGTCCTCAATGACGTACGCACCGGCGTAACACATCCAACTGACCATCACGATTGTGATAATCAGCAGCGTGTGCTGCAGGAGCGGAATCCATGTAGCCGCATCCGTTGGGAGCACCTGCACCATGTAATTCAGGCCAACCCACGCGCCTGCCACCAAGAACAGTGCGAAGAACGGGATCTTCACACGTCTTGCAAGCCAAGCGAAGTTATCGGACTTTCGCGATACCACCCGCAGCGCGGCCCACGCCAGCATCGCTATCACCAGCGAAACCAGCACACCAACTGCCACACCCGCGAATAGTTGGAGCAGGTTCAGCGCATCCTGTACAGCTTCTTCAGCGTTACCATCCATACTTAAAGAGTAGGGGCAGGAGCGGACATTTTCTTTTCGGCGCGGCATACCCACAACAACTTGAGCGCCGGTGAGAGGCTTCACAACTTCACGCTTTGCCAATATGAAGGTAAGTCGCGTAGACTTTGACGAGTCTGATCGCACGCATTGCGAGCAGAGGCCCCCATCGTCTAGCGGCCTAGGACACCGCCCTTTCACGGCGGCGGCACGGGTTCGAATCCCGTTGGGGGTACGTTGGCCCCGTAGCGCAGTTGGTTAGCGCGCCGCCCTGTCACGGCGGAGGTCGCCGGTTCGAGCCCGGTCGGGGTCGCCACTTCTACTAAGACCCGCAAGGGTCTTTTTTCATACCAAAATCGTTCTTTCCGCACCCCTCCTGAACTGTTCAAAGCACGGGCGCTACCTTGACAATTAGGGAGAGCATGCTCACACGCATAAAGTAACGCACTAATTTGGCAAGGGTTCAAAAGGTCGGTAATATGATCTTCGCACAAAGGCCCCGTAGCGCAGTTGGTTAGCGCGCCGCCCTGTCACGGCGGAGGTCGCCGGTTCGAGCCCGGTCGGGGTCGCTCGGTCAAGGAAACTTGACCAGAGCCTCTGTAGCTCAGTTGGTAGAGCGTTCGACTGAAAATCGAAAGGTCACCGGATCGACGCCGGTCGGAGGCACAGGTAACCCTCGGAAATCCGAGGGTTTTTCTGTACCTAAGCCTCTAACGCTGGTACTAAATCAGAATCAGCGTTGGTGGACATTCGCGTGCACATCGCAAACCGCGACCATTTCAACGACAATAGACACATGAGTGTACTCCAGGCCCTAACCACCCCCACCGAGCCCGCCATCATTGCCCGCGGCCTCACCAAAACCTACGGCAAAGGCAGCACCGCCGTCACCGCCCTTAAATCCGTAGACGTCACCATCGGACGCGGCGAGTTCACCGCCATCATGGGCCCATCCGGATCAGGCAAATCCACACTCATGCACTGCCTAGCCGGCCTCGACTCCATCACAAGCGGGGACGTAACCCTGGACGGCAACACGATCTCGAACATGTCCGAGCGTAAACTCACCAAATTACGACGCGAACAAATCGGGTTCATCTTCCAATCCTTCAACCTCATCCCCACACTCACCGCGCGAGAAAACATCACTCTGCCAGCCGACATCGCCAAGAAGACCGTCTCCAAAGAACGCTTCGACACCATCGTTGACGCCGTTGGCCTGCGTGACCGCCTAACCCACCGGCCCGCCGAAATGTCTGGTGGACAACAGCAACGCGTTGCCTGTGCCCGCGCCCTCATTACCGAACCAACCGTTGTGTTCGCCGACGAGCCAACCGGAAACCTGGACTCCAAATCTTCCACTCAAGTACTCAAATTCCTGCGTGAAGCCGTGGACGCCTTTGAGCAAACCGTCGTCATGGTCACCCACGACCCAACCGCCGCGTCACACGCCGACCGCATCCTCTTTCTTGTAGACGGACGCATCGTTGCCGAACTGCGCCACCCCACGCCTGACAGCGTTCTAGATGCTCTGCGCGAACTCGACACCCTGCGTGAAACCGATCCGCAAGACGAGGACAACCCTGGCGCGTACCCCGTGCCGAGCGAGGATTCCACCCCCGCGCCCGAGCCTGAGCCCGGCGAGCACGAAGCGGTCCTCGAAAATCAAACCACGCCTGCCAAAACCGAAAGCTTTCAAGACGCCGAACGCCAACCCGGCGAAACCCTTGACGAAGCGCTACGGCGCATTGCGCCAACCGGTGAACTCGACGCCGAAACGCAAGACCTTCTAATCCGCGCGCAAAAGCTGCTGCATGACCTTCCCGGATCCGTCATTCCCGAGGACGACCTTGAACTGACCGGCCAAATCCCCATCGTCAAACGCGTTAAACCCGAACAAAACAACGCGCAAAACGGCAAGGAGCAGGCGTGATCAAAATAGCCCTGCGTGACGTCTGGGCGCACGCCCCCCGGTTCCTCATGACAATCTTGTCAGTGGTGCTCGGCGTTGCATTCCTCTCCGGCACACTCGCCCTGCGAACCAGCCTCGAAGACACCTTTGTGCAATCCTTTGCCTCCACAACATTCGGCACCATTCAGGTGGAAGGTAACCCCATCTCCGACGACTCGAGCCAGCGCGCGCGAATCGACGTTGGTGCGGCTGACACAATCCGCGGCATAAACGGCGTTAAAGACGCCCAGCCCGTGTACATGAGTCCCATCACCGTGCTTCAAGACGGATCACCCGCCACCGGCGTAGGCACCGTCACCCTTGCCACCGGCGCTCTCAGCGGCTTCACCCCCTGGACGATTGAAGGCAAAACCCCGCGCAATGAGAACGAAATCGCGTTCGAAGCGGCCGCCTTGAAACGCTACGAAATGGGCGTTGGCGACCGGATCGAATACATCGCCGGGGGCGAAAAGCACCACGCCCAAATCGTAGGCATCGTGCACCTGGCCGCGGAAGTCTCGCCCATCAACATCATTGCTTTCGACCAGGAGACCGCGCGTTCGCTCAGTCAAACGCCCGAGCTGGTGAACGCCATCGCAGTACAAACTGAAACCGACACGGACCTGGGCGCCGCCATTCGCGACATCAAGAACAACCTTGGAGCGGACTACACCGTCAGGTCCAGCGATGACGCGATCGAGGAAGCCGCCGACAACGTCAAAGACACCCTTGGATTCGTCACCACGTTCCTGCTCGTATTCGTTGTTCTTGCTCTCGGTGTCTCCACATTCATCATCGCCAATACATTCCACATGGCCGTTAAAGCTCGGCAAAAAGAGTTTGCCTACCTGCGTGCCGTTGGGGCCTCTCCCCTACAAATCTTCCTTCAAGTTGCCATTCAAGCCCTGGTTATCGGGATCGTTGGATCCGCGCTCGGACTCGCCGCCGGCACCGGCCTACTAGCCCTCGCATCATTCGGCCTCCTCAAAGCCGGAATGGTCACCTCCCTTATCACCGCGCTACCCCGCGACGTCATCATTACCGCGCTGATTGTGGGCATCGCAGTAACCCTTGTTGGAGCGATCCTTCCCGCCCGCGCCGCCGCGCACACCCCGCCGGTGGAAGCCATGAGGGAAGTCTCCGGAGTGCGTGAAGCACCGCTTTGGCCGCGCGCCCTCATTGGTTGCGCACTCATCGCAGTTGGGGCCGCAGGCGTCTACCTTGGCGCGAAACAGGCCGTTACCTGGGCGGGCACCTCCCTAGGACTTGGCGCCGGGGCCGTAGTCATCGGCGCGCTCATTGCCTCGCCCGCCCTCGCCAAAGGAATCCTCACCCTCCCCGCCCTCGCATTGCGCAAAACCCGGCTCGTAACGCTGCGCATCGGTACCAAGAACGCCGTTCGCAACCCGCGACGCACCGGCGCCACCGCCGGCGCCCTCATCATCGGCATGGGCCTCGTAACCCTTGGAACAGTACTGGCATCGTCCGTGCAGGCTTCCACCACCGAAGCCATCCAATCCGAGCTACACGCCGACCTCACCATCACCCCCATCAGCCCCGGAGAATCCATCACCGATGAAGCCATAGCCAAGATCCGAGCCACTAAGGGCGTGAAATCCGTAGGCGACTCCTACACCAGCGCATTCGCGCCCACCACCGTCGATGGCGAGACCTTCCCCCTTGCACTCACCACCGTGAACACCACCCGCCTCACCACCGACTTCAAAGTACCCATGGCCAGCGGCGCCCTCTCTAACATCAACCGCGGCCAAATCCTGCTATCCAAGAACAGCGCGCAAGCACTGGGACTAACCGTTGGTGACGAGCTCACCGTCCTTGGCAACCTTGGGCCAAAAACCATAACCATCGGCGGAATCCACGACTCCACAATCCTCACCACGACCTCCCTAGTCGCACCCGATACGCTCGAGGAACTGGGCCTGACCGCAGTGGGGCGTTCCTTCGTCACCGTCTTCAAAACCGACCTACCCCTAGACGAAGTGCAGGAAAACGTTCGCGCAACTCTCGCTGACCAACCCACCATCGCCGTCTACACCAAAACCGATCTGGTCTCCGAGATCGGTAGCACCATCAACACGGTGCTTGCCATCCTCTACGCCCTGCTCGGCCTCTCCATCGTCGTGGCAATCGTCGGCATCATCAACACGCTCGGACTTGCCGTCAACGAGCGCACCACCGAGATCGCACTCATGCGAGCCATCGGCACCAGCAAACTCCAGATCGCCGGGACAATCATCACCGAAGCGATCCTCACCTCCCTATACGGCACCATCATCGGCATCCTCATCGGGCTTGGAACCGGCATCGGCCTAATCACCTACACCAAAGAAGTAGGCATCTCCGTGCTCTCAGTCCCCTGGACAACCCTGCTTGCGCTACTCGCCGGAACCATCATCATTGGGATCCTCGCCGCCGTTGGTCCCGCCCGGCGCGCGGCACGTGCACCAATTCTCGAATCCATCACCTCCGAATGAGCATGTGAGTTTCAGCCAGAAAGCACCACTATTTCAAGCGACCAACAGCGATTCGTGACAAACTAGAAGCAGTGTGCCCCGCGCACAAGTATTCGCAGCCAACAAGGCCGCAACACAACCGACCCACTCGAGGAGTTCAAGATGGCAGTCGACAGGTCCAAACCAGCCACGCCAGTAATTGTGGAGACAACGCAGTCTCGCCCCAACACAAGCATCGGGCAGCTAGTCAACGAACTGTCCAACCAGATCACCACCCTGATCCGCGGCGAGATCGAACTAACCAAGGTCAAAGCAACCACGCTTGCCAAGAAAGCCGGCGTTGGGGGCGCCCTCCTCGCAGGTGCGGGCGTATTCGCCCTCTACCTACTCGGATGGATCTTCCGCACCATCGAGCTTGGCTTCGCAAACGTTGTAGCCCCCTGGCTTGCAGCCCTCATCACCGCGGGCATCCTCCTGCTCATCGTTATCATCCTGGCAGCAGTTGGAGCCCTCCTCCTCAAGAAAGGCCTGGCAGACAAGCCGAACCCGGGCGACAACATGAAGCTAAACGTCGCCGCAGCAAAGAAGGGATTGGAAAAGTGAGCGAAACCCCTCGCACCGTCGAAGAGATCGAAGCTGAAATCCTGCGCACGCGCCTTGCGATGCAGTCCACCGTCAACGAGCTCAGCAGCCGCCTAAATCCGCGCGAACAAGCCAAAGCCGCTGCCACACGCGCCGGCGAAAAAGCCACGCAGTTTGGTCAAGAAACCGCAGATGAAGCCAAAGCTGCCCTCAAGGGCGATCCGCGCGCACTGGCCAAATTCGCGTCAGTGGGCGTAGCGCTCGGCCTCCTCGTCGGACTCAAGAAACTGCGCAAATAGATCCACTATTTGAAATCGAAACGCCAAACAACCACGGAAAACCCGCAGAAAATCCCTAATACACTTTTTGACGTTAGGATAATCTGTCCGATTTTCGTTAGAATAGGCGCTTGAAAGACCATTAGACGCTCAGGGTTCCCACGGGAATCCGCAAGACACTGTGGAGGGGGTCGACGCCAATGGGGCGCGGCCGTCAGAAGGCCAAGCAAACAAAGGTGGCTCGGAAGCTAAAATATGCTTCACCCGAGACCGACTTTGACGCTCTGCAGCGTGAACTCGCTGCTGAGCGAGGCGAATCGAACGATCCGTACGGGGATATTCCCCCGGCAACCGACGAAGACAACTGGGATGACTACGACGATTACAAATGAGTCGTAACACCCAAAACAAATAGTCAAACGAAAATCGGGAGGGCAAGCACCCTCCCGATTCGTTATGCTTGACCAACCTATAAGTGAGCAGTTCCTAGAGCCGGTAGCTTCCCGTCAGTAGGGCCGCTCCTGCCTGCACTCCCTTAGCGCCCTGTACCAAACGATCCGAATCCGCTACCTGCAGCGAAGACGAAGAAAGTTCGACCTCGCCCAACACCCACGGCTCGCCGCCAACAGCCATCAAGAATCCCAGAGCTTCATCAGCTGCGGCCTCATCCACAATCGCGACCATGCCAACGCCCAAGTTGAACGTCTGCTCCATCGCGTCCCAACTGACTCCGCCGAGCTTAGAAAGCGTAGAAAAAACCGGCGGCATGGTCCAAGATGAACGATCCACTCGCGCAATAAAACCAGTAGGGATAACGCGCGAAATGTTCGCGCCCAAACCGCCACCCGTAATGTGGGACAAAGCCTTCACCGCGCCGCGGGGAAGCGACTCAATCATCGCTAACATCTGCTTCGTGTACAAGCGCGTGGGCTCAAGCAGTTCCTCACCGAGCGTGCGGCCAAACTCCGGCACTTCCCGATCAAGCTTCCACCCCGAGTCAGCCACAATCTTGCGAACCAACGAATAGCCATTCGAATGCAAGCCCGAAGACGAAATACCAATCAAGACATCGCCAACCGTCACGCGGTGAGCACCAAGCATCTCATCAGCATCAACCACGCCCGTTGCAGCGCCCGCAATGTCGTAATCCTCCGGATCCATCAAACCGGGATGCTCCGCGGTCTCGCCACCAATCAAAGGGCAATCCACCTGCGCACAAGCCTGCGCCACCCCGCGCACAATATCTGCAATCTTTTGCGGCTCTACCCGGCCCGTTGCAATGTAATCCGTCATCAACAACGGCCTCGCACCCATCACCACCAGGTCATCCACAACCATCGCCACAAGATCCTGACCGATCGTGTCATGGACCCCCATCGCCTGCGCGATCGCGATCTTTGTTCCAACACCGTCCGTAGATGAGGCAAGCAGAGGCCTCTTCATCCCCTTCAACGCCGACGCGTCGATCATCCCGGCAAAACCACCCGAATCACCAAACACCGTGGCATTATGAGACTTTGCAACCGCGGCCTTCATCAGCTCAACCGCGCGGTCACCCGCCTCAATATCAACACCCGCAGCAGCGTAATCAACCATACAAACCTCACTTAGTCACGCCAGGCGTACCCGGAATCGGAGTTCCCGGCGGAACGGGCACCGGATACTGTCCATTAAAACAAGCCAAACACAAGCTATCGGCCGGCTGCCCCGACGCGGCAACCATGTCTTCCAGCGACAAATACCCCAAGGAATCCGCGCCAATCCACTCACAAATCGCGTCCACGTCCATAACCGAGGAAATCAGTTCCGCCCTCGTTGGGAAATCAATCCCAAAGAAACACGGCCAGCCCACCGGCGGCGACGAAATACGCACGTGAATCTCACTTGCCCCGGCCTCGCGAAGCATCCTCACAATCTGCCTTTGCGTATTGCCCCGCACAATCGAATCATCCACCACAACCAGGCGCTTACCCTGCACAATGTCGCGCAGCGGATTCAGCTTGAGCCGAATACCGCGCTGACGCAAACTCTGCGTAGGTTGAATAAACGTGCGGCCCACGTAACTGTTCTTCACAAAACCCTGCGCGTACGGGATACCGGACTGTTGCGCGTAGCCAATCGCTGCGGGCGTGCCAGACTCTGGCGTTGCAATCACATAATCGGCATCCACAGGATGCTCACGCGCTAGCGCCGCGCCCATCTCTTGACGCGCCAAACTAATCGACCTGCCCGCAATCCTCGTATCCGGCCTAGCGATATATACGTACTCAAACACGCAGCCGTGCGGAGTAGCCTTACCGAACTTAAACGAGCGCATACCGTCTGAATCAATCGCGATCAGCTCACCCGGCTCCACCTCGCGAATAAACGACGCGCCCACAATATCGAGCGCCGCGGTCTCAGATGCAAGCACCCAACCCGTATCCAAACGTCCCAAAACCAGTGGGCGCAAACCGTGCGGATCACGCGCGCCATACAGCGTGCGCTCATCCATAAACACCATCGAGAAACCACCCTGAAGACGCGGCAACACGTTCTTCGCTGCCTCAATCAGCGAACCGCGTTCAGTTTGCAGCCCCTCCCCCAGATGCTGTTCACAGCCCTTCTCAGTGCCGTACCCACCCAGTAGCGCCGTAATAATCTGCGTGCCCGTCGCATCATCGTCAATCGGGCGATGCGAAACCTTATTTGCCAAATCGCGCAACTGGGCCGCATTCGTCACGTTTCCGTTATTACCAAGCGCAATCGAACCCGTAGCAGTAGGCCCCAACATCGGTTGCGAATGCTTCCACTCAGCCGCCGCCTTCGTTGCGTAACGCACGTGCCCGATAGCTAGATGCCCTTCAAGCGTTGAAAGAGCCTCGTCATTAAACACCTGCGAAACGAGCCCCATGTCCTTATAAACCATGATGCTCTTACCATCGGAAGCAGCAATACCTGCCGACTGCTGACCTCTATGCTGGAGGGCGTACAACCCGAAATATGTTAAACGAGATACTTCCTCGCCCGGCGCCCACACCCCAAAAACGCCGCATTCATCTTTAGGTTTATCCGAATCAGAAAAGTCTGCATCCAGCAGTTCATCTTCACGCACGCCCTCATCATTACACATTCACAAAACGAGTTGCGGGGCGCTTCAAAAAATGGACTCAACCGGCCTCAGTTGTGGACGAATCCAAATCTGGATAATCCTTTGGCCTTGCAAAACCATAGCGTGAACGCGGGTGCTTAATCGCGATTGCCTCCGCCTGCTCGTTATCAACCAGCAACTCATCAATCACCAGATCAGCTGTCTCAAACTCCTGATTGCGATACGTTGCGCGCGCCATCAACTGCGAACCAATTGGAGATGACACCGTCTGCAACGCAACAATCAGCAAGGCCGCCGCAACCCACTGCCACGAACGCATGGACACAGCCGCGCCCGTAGCCATCAAGAACACGCCCAACCACTGGGTTTTTGCCGAAGCGTGCATACGCGAATACGTGTCGCGCAAACGGAGCAACCCCACGCCGCTCACCAGCATGAACGAAGCACCGCCGAGCAGAAGCAATGCACCCAGCAGATCCCACACGGCCTCGAAACTATTCATGCTTCTCACTCGCCTTCTTCGATGCCTTCTTTGACGCCTGCTTCGCACGCTCGCCCGCATCGGTGACGCTCTTAGCCGACTGCTTCGAAACCTGCGCCTCGCGGGCCGCCTTGATTGCCTCGCGCTCCTCCGCGTGGAGTTCGCTTTGCGCCTCACGCATCAAACGCACCTCCTGTGCGCGCAATTGCTCCGGCGTAGCAGGCGAGTCCGTAGTGTCTCGCGGGCGCTCCGAAAATCGTCCCAACGTTACCGAATACATGAATCCAACCATCGAGAACATGATGGCGAGGACCAGCACATCCGTGCGATCCGTTCGCACCGCAAGCACCAGCGTTATTCCCGCAGCTGCCACCGCAAGTACATCCGAGGCGACCGCCCGATCCATAATGCTCGGCCCCAATGTCAGCCGCACCAGCGTCATAAAAGCGGTTGCAATCATCGCCATCAGGGCAACAAACAAAATCGCCGTTATCCAAGTGCTCACAGTTTCACTCCCACGGTCTCCAACGTCTGCGCGGAAGCCAGCGCCTTCAACACGCGCTCCTCCTGCGCCAGCGAAGCTGCCCTCACGCCTTCAACGCCACCCTGAGCCTCAAGATCGAACACATGCAGGTAAATGACGCCCTCGCGACGCTTCAACTCAACCACGATTGTGCCCGGCACCAAATTGATCATCGCCGCGGTAACCGCCATCGTGTTATCCGCGCTACTGCGCAAATCGATTCGCACAACCCCACACTCATAATCGCGACCCGTCACAACTACGCTTGCAACGTGAACTGCCGCCTTCACCATGTCCACCAAGAACACGCCAGCAAGGATCAAACCCTGGCGGAGCCGAAAGTTTGCGAAAAACCGCGAGCGTGGCAACGGAAAAACCAGCTGGATGAAAAGCGCTACCAGCAAGCCGCTCAGCAACACCAGTGGATCGAACTTCGCGAACAACAGCGTCCACAAGACCAGCAACCATAGCGTCATAGAAAGCGACAGCCGCTTTGACGCGAAAGCTTTCACCCTACTCATTTGCCAGCCCCGTCCTCGGGAACGCCGCCGAATAATCTCGCGCCAACTTCATACCTAAAATGTGGCTCTGAATGTGCTCATTATTCTCGTCAAGAATGAACGGAGCATGCCACTGGTAACGCCATAGCTCCTGTCCGGTCTGGCGCTTCTCTGGCTCCAGCTCGCGCCCGTCACGGCTGTAATCCCGAATCAAATCCTCCTGCGCCGACTTCGCATAATCTTGCAAAATCTTTGGCGCATCCGCGGCGGCGAACTTCGACTTACCTGCCCCGCGGCCATCGTCTTGCAATACCGCGTGCAAGTAGGCGGAGCGCTCCATCTGATCAAGCGCAGCATTCGAAGCATACGCGTAGATCGGACCCGCCCCCGCAGTCATCGCAAACATAACCAAAATCAGCGAGGCCGCCGAAGCATACATCAAGCGCGTAACAGCCGACCCCTCCATCTCTCTTCGGGTACGAGAGTGGACCTGCATGCGGTCATCTGAATCCGCAATCCGCGAGATTGCCTCGGCAGCGCGTAGCGTTGCCCTCTGATACCTAGCCCCACGCACTTGAGCAAAATCAGTATCCGTCACGTGCGTATCAGACTTGGGCTGCCAAAACGCGAAATTCCACACCTTGATAAGCGCATACAGTGTCAGGAACGACGTGATAATTCCGGCGGCGAGGAGCGCGTAGCCTTCCCACTGGCCCTGCAACACCGACGACTGCGCAAGCCCCACCTTGCCAATGAAACCCGTAAACGGAGGAACACCAACGAGATTCAGCCCCGCAATCATGAACATGATCGCAAGCATCGGATGAGTTTTTGCCAAACCCCCAAGAGCGCGCAAAGACGTGGTGCCCTCGTGACGCTCAATCAGCCCAATAATCAAGAACAGCGTGGTCTGAACCAAAATGTGGTTAGCCGCGTAGAAGATCGCCGCCGCAAGCCCCACCTTGTTCACCACAGCAAGGCCCCAAATCATGAAGCCAATGTGAGAGACCAACACAAACGACAGCAAACGCCTCATATCGTGCTGCGCGATCGCACCCAAAATACCGACGATCATCGTCGCTATACCCACAACTGTTAGGAGTACCGACACGCCCTCGCCGGGGAACAACAACACCTGCAAACGAATCAGCGCGTAAATGCCGACCTTGGTTAGCAAACCCGCAAACACAGCGGTTACCGGCGCCGGAGCCGTCGGGTACGAATTGGGAAGCCAAGCAGCAAGCGGGAACACTGCCGCCTTAATTCCAAACGCCACCAGCAAAACCAGCTGGATAGTAAGTGCAACACTTGGATCAATCTCTCGAAGACGCGTGGAAAGCTGCGCCATATTAACAGTGCCCGTAGCCGCATACGTCAGGCCAATACCAATCAGGAACAGCACCGACGAAACCAGCGAAACCACCACGTAAACCGTGCCCGCACGAATACGACCTCGCGTACCACCAATCGTGATCAACACAAACGAGGCGGCAAGAAGAATCTCAAAACCCACGTACAGGTTGAAAAGGTCGCCCGTCAGGAACGAGTTTGAAACGCCCGCAATCAAAATCAAATACGTGGGGTGGTAGATCGCAACCGGCACATCCGGATCCTCATCCGCAAGATTTTGCGCCAGCGAATACACAAGCACCGCGAGCGTCACGATCTGCGAAACCACGAGCATCAGCGAAGACAAGCGATCTGCCACCAGCGTGATACCCACCGGCGCCGCCCACGAACCCACGTCGAGCACCACCGGACCCGAGTTTGCCGCAACCGCCAGCATGACACCAACCACCAGCACCGTTGTTAGCGTCACCAGCGAAATCAGCTGCTGTAACTTCGGGCGGCGCACAAACACGAGGGCAAAGCCCGCCGCCAATAGCGGCAGCAGTACGGGGATAGGGAGCATCCAGTTCATCGGGCGTCCTCCCCTCGGCTAGGTCCACCCTCGGATTCCTTCGCGGAATCCTCTACGGCCTCCGCATCATAGAAGCGATGCGGATCTTCCTCACCCGTAACCTCATCTACCCCGTAGTCATCCACGCGGTCCTTCGCGAGCCTGCGTGCAAGCCGGCGATCCTCAACATCATCAACGACCTCGTCATGACCAGACAAACGCCAGGACCGGTACGCGAGCGCCATGCCAAAGGCTGTAGTACCCAGGCCAATCACAATCGCGGTCAACATCATCGCCTGCGGGAGTGGATCTGCCATGATCGTTGGGTCCACGTCCTCGCCAAGCAAAGCCGGACGCGCTGAACGCCCACTCGCCGCGAGGAACAGCACGTTTACGCCATGTCCCATCAGCGCCAAACCAATCAGGATGCGCGTTAGCGTGCGCTCCATAACCAGATAGGCGCCCACCGCGACCAGCACGCCCGCAAGAATCACCACAACCAGAGAAGGAGTACTCACTTTGGCTCCCTCCTCACGTCGCTAAGCGCGCCCGCAGGCATCTTGTTATTCATCTGAGCCTGCTCGGCCTCCGCGCGATCCTTATCCACCTGGCCACCAAGGGCCGTCACCAAATCCAAAACAACCGCCACTACCAGTAGGTACACGCCCACGTCCACAATCAGTGCCGACGTGAAGTGAACATTGCCGAGCACACCGAAGCTGAGGTCAATCTCCGTAGACTCCAAAACCGTGTTCCCATATGCCAGGGGCATCACCGCACCAACCGTTGCCGTGAACAGGCCAAAGCCCAGCAGCGCACCTGGATTCACGCGGCTGGCCTCACGCAGCTCGAACCGGCCTCCTGCCATATAACGCAGCGTAAATGCAATGCCTGCAAGGACGCCGCCCGCAAAACCGCCACCCGGATTGTTGTGCCCCACCCAGAGTAACCACAGGGAGGCGACCAGCATCGTGGGGAACAAAACCCGCGTGCCAACCTCCAGAAGCAGCGAGCGCGAACGTGCCGACAGCATCGAGATTGCCGGCAACCACGCGCCGGGCGTCTTAGGCCTTTCGCGTTCCAGCGTTGAGCTACGACGCACCAAATAAATCATCGAGGCCACGCCCGTAGCAGTCACGAGCAGGACCGACAGCTCACCAACCGTATCCCACGCACGCGTGTCCACCAAGATCACGTTCACCACGTTCTTACCCGCACCAAACGAGTAGGCTTCCGCAGGGATCAAGTTAGAAATAGGTTCCGCAACGCGAGCCTGAGTAGCCACGATGGTTGCGCCCGTGACCACGATTCCTAAAACGCCGGCCAAACCTATGCGCGCCCAACGGGAAATCGCGAACGAACGCACCGAGAAGTTCTGCGGCAAGGAACGCAACACCAGAACGAACACAACCAGGGAGACAACCTCGACCAGCATCTGCGTAAGCGCCAAATCCGGGGCGCCATACGTCATGTAAAGCAGCGAAATCGCGGTGCCCACCACGCCGAGCGCCAACACCGCGTTGATACGCGAACGCGACCTCGCCGCCACAAACGCAGCCACACCCGCGAGCGCCACAATTCCGACCTGCGTAGCCGAATCCCACAAACGCAGATTGAGCTCGGACTGGCCGACCTCGACCAGGCCAAAACCAACTGCCGCTGCGAATACCGCGAAAATCGTGGTTATATCCCACGGCAAAGAACCGCGGTGGAACAAGGAGGTGATGAGTGATGCGAAGTGTTCCAGCTCCAACATTAGCCACCTGTAGATTTCGCTAATATGCAGGTGTTTAGGAGCCAGACGCCTCTGAATACGCGCAATGCGGGGGCGTTGCCATGCCATCCACACACCTCCGGCCAGAATCACTGCCGTGATCAGTGCGGGCCCGGGTCCGGACCAGAGCGCGATGTGTGGCTCGCCCACTCCTCCCTCGGTAATGTACTCCGTCAAAGTTTGGAGCCACGCCGGCTGGATTGCGACGAAGGAAGCCACCGCCAACCCCACCACCGGGATCAGCGTGAGGGCGGGTAGCTGCGAGTTATCCATCTCAATCTTGATGCGTTTGCGTCCAAATGCTCCCCACCAGTAGCGCCACGAGTACGCGACAGTAAGCACCGAACCGAGCGTCAAAATCACCAAGGCAGTAACATCAAGGCTCGCTCCTGCCGAATGGGGTGCGATGCTCGCGGCCCAACCCGCACCAGTTCCCTCAAACAAACTGGTAATAAACGCCTCTTTACCCAAGAAACCCAGCAGAGGCGGCACGCCAGCCATTGAAAGCGCGAGCACCGCGGCGGACGTTGCCAGCACCGGCTGATGCTTGTACAGACAGTTAAGCTCACGCAAATCGCGCGTGCCCGTGGCCTTCTCTACCAAACCAACGCTCATGAACAACGCCGACTTAAATACGGCGTGCGCCACCAACATCGCAATGCCCGCCGCGTAAGTTGCGGCCGTGCCGTAAGCCATTGCCGCGCTCATCAAACCCAGCTGAGACACCGTGCCATAGGCCAGCACCAGCTTCAGATCGAACTGCCGCAACGCGCGATACGAGCCAAGGAGCATAGTGGCAAGACCGAGCGCCACTATTATCGGGGACCAGCCCGGCACATTTGTAAAGCCCGGCGTCAAACGCGCAATCAAATACACGCCGGCCTTCACCATCGCAGCCGCGTGCAAGTACGCAGACACAGGCGTGGGGGCTGCCATCGCGCCCGGGAGCCAAAAATGATGCGGCACCAATGCCGACTTGGTGCTCGCACCCAAAATGATCAGCAAGGCAGCCACAATCACCTGTGCCGAACCGACATCGAGCACACCAGTGCGAGCATTTTCTACCAGCACGTGAACCGCGTAAGAGCCACCCGGGGCCTCTGCCACCATCACAAAACCGGCAAACATCGCGAGGCCGCCAAAGCCGGTGACTTGAATAGATTGGCGGGCAGCCGCACGAGCGGGACGATTATCAAAATGGTGACCGATCAGCAGGTAAGAAAATACCGTGGTCAGTTCCCAAAATAAATAAATAATAAGCAAGTGGTCAGCCGTCACAAGGCCGAGCATCGCCGCCGCGAACGCTGTGAAAATCGCAGAAAAGCGGCCCAAACTAGCCGCATTAGAACTGAAATAACGCGCCGCATACAGCATCACCAGCGTGCCTACGCCGCTCACAATCAGCGTCATCAACCACGACAGTGGATCCAGCCTGAACACCACTGCCAAAGAGAGCTCGCCCACCCAATTCCACACAAACTGCGGAGGAGAAGTGAACACCTCCCTCGTGTACGAAAGCGCCCACACCACCGCACTAAGCGGCGCCAAAGCGGTTAGGAACAGGACATTTCGCCCCAACTTTCGCCCGAGCAACGGGGCAAGACAAGCCGCCAACGCATGAAGAAGCAAAATCGTGACCAAAACTGTCCTCACTCGCAACGAAAGCGGCTAACTGGCTTATAGCCAGAATCAGACTAGCGAATTTTTGAGACGGCGGCGCAATAAAGCGATAATACGGACAGGCCCTAAACCGTGAAGGAGCGAAGGCCATGACCCCTGCAACCTTGCGCGTAACCCTTTTTGCGATCGCCGTCATCGCGACCATCGTCGCGATCTTGACCTTCGTTCGCGCCCTCATAGTCATGTACCAGCGCGTTGCCACCGGTCAAAGCGCACCCGGCCGGCTCCGCCCGATTGGCCCGCGCCTGTGGATGACCATCAAAACCGTGCTGAGTCACCGCGAGTTCCGTGGACGGCCCGGCGTTCGCATCGCGCACTGGTTCGTCATGCTCTCCTTCCCTATCCTGGCGCTCACTCTTGCTACCGGCATGGGTAAACTTCGCGCGCCCTCATTCTCACTGGGAGCAATCGACCATTTCCCCCTGTGGGAATGGATCGTTGAACTGTTCGCATGGACCAGCCTCATTGGCATCATCGGCCTTATCACCTTGCGTCTTGTGTCCGGCTCCGGCCGTAAAAAGGAAGCCGAAGGCGAAACCCGCACCGGCCAAGCCACCTCACTAGCATCAAGGTTCCTCGGATCCACGCGTTGGCAGGCATACTTCGTTGAGTTCGTAGTGCTAACCGTAGTGCTGGCAGTTATCGGACTGCGCGCCCTCGACTACGCGGCCGCAATCAACGGCGTGACCGACGAGAGCGGCCAACTAATCCTGAACCCCGCCTATGCCACGGCCCTGCACTACCCCACCACCGCATGGCTTGGAAACGCCCTGGCCGGCATGTCCAGCGCCGCCCTCCTCAACTCGATAGCCGTACTGTCATTCCTCAAAGTCATGATCTCCATGGCGTGGATGACCGTAGTGGGCGTGCAGACCAGCATGGGTGTGGCATGGCACCGTTTCCTCGCTCTAATCAATATTTATGCGCGCCGCAACGCCGACGGTTCTAAAACTTTGGGTGCGGCTTCGCCACTCATTGTGGAGGGGGCTCCGCTTCTGAGCGAAGAACAGCTTGATGAGCTAGATGATGACGCGACGCTCGGCACCGGCACTCTTGCAGACCTAACGTGGAAGCAGCGCCTAGACTTCATGACCTGCACCGAGTGCGGCCGCTGCCAAGAACTTTGCCCCGCGTGGAACACCGGCAAGCCCCTATCTCCGAAGCTTCTCACCCTGTCCCTGCGCGACCACGTGGCCGCCGTCGAACAGATGGAAGCCCTCGGAGACAAGGCCTACACCAAAGATGATGAAGGCAACGTCCTCGTCGATTCAAACGTTCCTAACACCGCGCACACCCCCGACGTTTTAGAAGCCCTAATCGCGTCTGGAAACACGGGCGAAACCGGCGTTTCTATGGAAGCCGGCCCGCTGATTGGCGACGTAGTTTGTGAGGATGCGCTGTGGGACTGCACGATGTGTGGCGCGTGCGTAGACCAGTGCCCCGTTGACATTGAGCACCTGGACACGATTTTGGGAATGCGCCGCCACCAGGTGCTGATGGAGTCCGCCTTCCCCCGCGAACTAGCGCGCCCGTTCCGTTCGCTGGAGACGAAGGCCAACCCGTACAACCAGGCGCCGCGCAAGCGCCTGGAATGGGCTAAGGACCTAGAGTTCGACGTGCCCGTCATAGGTGAGGACGTGGAGGACGCCAGCGAAGTTGACTGGGTGTTCTGGGTTGGTTGCGCGGGCGCCTACGACGATCAGGCGAAGAAAACAACGCGGGCAATCGCAGAGCTGCTGCACGTTGCGGGCGTGAAGTTCGCGGTGCTGGGTAACGCGGAGACGTGTACGGGCGATCCGGCGCGCAGGGCCGGCAACGAGCTGTTGTTCCAAATGCTCGCGCAGCAGACTATCGAGACACTGAACGAAGCGAACGTGAAGAAAATCGTGGTCTCTTGCGCGCACTGCTTTAACACGATCGCTAACGAATACCCCGAACTGGGCGGCACATTCGAAGTTGTGCATCACACGCAGCTGTTGAACCGCCTGGTTCGCGAAGGCGCCCTCACTCCCGTGCCGCCAAAGCCGGGCGAGGAAAGCCGCAAAATCACCTATCACGATCCATGTTTCTTGGGTCGCCACAACCAGATTTACGAGGCGCCGCGCACTCTGCTCGGCTCTGACCCCGCTCTTGAGGTTATAGAAATGCCGCGTTCGGGCGAGCGCGCAATGTGTTGCGGCGCGGGTGGCGCCAGAGCATGGATGGAAGAAACCCGGGGCATGCGTATTTCGCAGGCGCGCGTGGACGAGGCCGGTCAGACGGGCGCAGAGGTTATTGCAACGGCATGCCCGTTCTGCTCACAAATGCTGGGCTCCACACCCACTCCCGCAGGCGCACAGCAGGGCATTGAGATCAAGGACGTTGCCGTACTGATGCTAGATGCCGTGCGCAGGGGCGAAACCGAAGAGGCGTCCAAGTAGCCTCGCCCGCGAGCGCCCCTATTCGTGAACGCCCCTACTCTGGGTCGGAGATCAAGAACTGGTCTTCGTCCAGCATGTATCCGGCAGTAGACCTTGCGATAAGGCTGGCGATCAGCTCAATCTGGTCTTTGACGCGGTTGCGTTCAAAGCGTAGCGCGCGGCCGGGCCGCATTAGTTTATCCCGGTAAACCTCGGGCATGATCCAGCGGACCCCGTACTCGATGGCGCTGCCCTGCGGCCACTGCTCGAAGCGCAGAGCGGAGGGCGTGAAATCCGCGGGAGCAACGGTAATGTGCACTCGCGAGGTGTTCCCCACGGATGCGATCAGCGAGTAACCGCGCACAACAAACCCCTCGGCCGCAGCTTTCCTGTCGGCTTTCTGCGCGATTTCAGCGATGCGCGCCAACTCATCTTCAGGAATGTTGATCTTTTTCGCGATTTCTTCCCGCGTTTGCACGCGCTGCGCTGAGTCGATGGGCGCCAGCTTCGCTTCTTCCAACCCGTTCACGATGTCGGGCAGATAAGGGCGCAACAGCGCGGTGAGGTCTTCCTCATCCACCCACCTGGGCGCATAAACCATCATGTCCACCGCGCTGTCCGCGTCAGGTTCTATGTTGATTCGCGAGGGAGCGGCGTTCACAGCTCCGGCAAGGCGCCTGGCGATGCGGATAAGGCCGGCGAGAACTTCGAACTCTTTACCCGCCGGCATGCCGTCTGGGAAAGCGCGCGCGAGCGGGTCGGTGTGCATGAGGAAGTCTGGGGCGGCGCTGGTGCGAACAGCGGGCACATCTACGATCCACGCCTGCTCCATGCGGGCGGGCGTGTTAAGCAACGCGCGTTCTGCTTTGGTGATGCGCCAGGGGCCTGACAGGGTGGCACCTTCGGTGAGGCGGAGCCGGCCGGGTGAAAGCCAGCCGGCGTCCTCGGAAATAGAAACGGCCAGGGCCTCAAGCTCGCGCGGGTCCACGTCGTCCCCAGTGACCAGCAGGTGTTTGCCTTCCGCATCTTTGGGGCTCAGGATTTTGGCGTCCTCGAACTTGATGACAGGCATGTCCACCGATGCGCCGTGTTCGACGGCGTTGAGCTCACCCGCCGCCGTGACGGTGAGGGCGCGGGCCCGCGTGGCGTTGACTTGGGTGGCGAGGTCTGGCATTGCCTGCGTGGCAAGGGAATCCGCCGACGTGGGCGTGGTTTCGCGCGGAACCGTGTTGGATTCGTTTAGTTGCGCGAGCCGCTCGGCGATTGGGACGCGCTCGGACTTGCTCATAGAACCTGCACATCCCCTTCAATGTGGGGGCTTTGCGCAATCTGCACGCGTTCGAAGTTCTGATGCGACCGGGAGGCGGTGGGGCCGCGCTGACCCTGATAGCGTGATCCGCGCGCGCCCTTGCCGTATGGGGCTTCGGCCGGCGAGGACAGTTGGAAGAAGCAGAGTTGGCCGACTTTCATGCCCGGGTAGAGCAGGATCGGCATGGTTGCGGTGTTGGATAGTTCCAGGGTGACATGACCGGTGAAGCCGGGGTCTATAAATCCTGCTGTGGAGTGCGTTAGCAGGCCCAGGCGGCCAAGTGATGATTTACCTTCGAGGCGCGCGGCAATGTCATCAGCAAGCGTGACCTGCTCGTACGTTGCGCCGAGGACGAACTCGCCGGGGTGGAGCACAAAGGGCTCATTACCCACGTCCACGAGGCTGGTGAGCTCCGATTGGTCTGCGGCCGGGTCGATTACCGGGTACTTGTGGTTGTTGAACAGCCTGAAGTAGCGGTCCAGCCGAACGTCGATAGAGGCTGGTTGCACCATGTTTGGGTCCCACGGATCGAGGGCAATTTTGCCGGCGTCAATGTGGGCTCGAATGTCACGATCACTTAGCAGCATGGCTTCATTTTCCCATGAAAACGAGGCCGCGTGGTAGCGCTTAGATCTTCTGCGCCTTTTGCAGGGTGGAACTAAGATGGATGGCGTGTATTTCGTTACAGTTTGAGTTGAAGGAAGGGATAGACGATGACTGAGTACGCTGGCCAGTTTGATGATCAGGGCAAGAAGCCCTACGTGATCGATATTGAGAAGGAAACTCTTGACAACACGAATTTCCGTACAACCATGTGGACGGGTGAGCACATTCAGATGACCGTCATGGAGATTCCGGTTGGTGGCGACATTGGCCTTGAGGTTCACGAGGACACGGACCAGTTCCTGCGTATCGAGCAGGGTAAGGGTCGTTGCGAGATGGGCCCGTCCAAGGATGACCTGAACTTCGTGAAGGAAGTTGAGGACGACTTCGCGATTTTTGTTCCGGCAGGGGCTTGGCACAACGTGACAAACATTGGCGAGGAGCCGTTGAAGCTGTACACCATTTATGGTCCGGCAGATCATTTGCCCGGTACGGTGCACAAGACGCAGGCGGATGCCGAGGCGGATCCGCACGAGCACTGAGCCGAGGCGCTTGCTGGGGCTGTTAATAGCCGAAACGGCAAGAGGCTTTAGGCAGGCGCTTAGCTAAACAAATAATGGGTGCGATGGGCATTTGCCCATCGCACCCATTATTTGACCGGTGTTAGTGCGTTCTGCGCACCACCACGATTCCAGCTGCTAGCAACACCAGCGCGGCAATGCCGAGCGGCAACGTAGCATTTGAAACGCCCGTCTTAGACAGTCCAGTTCCTGGTTTACCAGTGGTTCGCGAGGGCGAGCTAGGCGGCGTTGTCTTACCCGGCTCACTGGGCTCACTTGGTTCACTTGGCTCAGACGGCTTGGTAGGCTCTTCTGGCTTGACCTCATTTGGAACCTCGAACGGATTGTCGAATGACCCCTCACCCTTTACCTGTGTCAAACCAGATTCCACTGTGTAGGGTTTTTCTACAATCCCAATAACGATAGGTTGTGAAAGCTTCACAAAACCTTCGGGAGCTTTCAGCTCCGTGATCTCAACGGTCTTTTCTGGCAGGTTCACTGCATAGACCATACCGTCACCATCACTGACCGTTGTAACGGTGTTGCCCTCCGCATCCTGGTAGCTGAATACTGCGCCAGAGAGAGCGGTGCCCTTGTTGTCGACCTTCTTCAAAGCGACGTATGGCATGCCTTTCAAAGTGGCAAACGCAGCATACTTTTGCGCGTCAATGCTGCCTTCGCCGCTTGCTTCCGGCGTGACGTTGCTTGCCAAGGCCTTCACCTTGTTCACAATCTTCTCTGCGTCCGGGTTTACTATGCGCAACATGGTTGGGTATTCAACCTTGTAGGCATACGGCTTAGTTTCAGCCGGCGTGTTCGGCAGCTTGAAGAGGATCTTATGCGTGGCGGCATCATACGAAATTCCGACCTCGCCATCCTTGGGATCTCCCTTGACAAGCTTCACAGCAGCCAAGTCCTCTTTACCTTCCTCTGCCTTGGCCAAGTCCTTATAGTCGCCATTTTCCAGCAACTCGTTTGACCTTCTCACCTTGAAATCGGCAAGATTTGGCTGGCCCTCCTCGTCAAGCGAGATCGCGATGTTCTTATCGAGCTCATCTTCGATTACAACATCCTTGAAATCTTGATCAAACGGCTTGTAAGTGAACGTCCAATCTAGCTTAGAACCGTTCACCTTCGGATCTTCCTTAGTGAGCAGATACGGTTTGATCTTCAAATCAGCACCATCATTGGCCAGGTTCTTGTCATCAGCCTTGAGAGAAACCTTATTCCGGTATGTCTCAAACTTAGACTGTGCGGCGTTCTTAACAAGCGTGCTAAAGACTTCCTCACTCATCTGCGCCTTCACGACAATGAAATAAGGAGTGCCTTCATACTCAGAGAAGTTCCACGTCAGTTTGTCTTTATCGAACGTCACTTTCGCTTCGTCTGCCGTCACCTTCTTTTTAGCCCTACCCGGTGGCATGAAGGTTACAAAATCAGTGCTATCAGCTACCGTTACACCACCGTGGTCGATGAAGCTCGGGGTAATCGGATTTGCCTCGTAGATCGCGAAATAATCTGACCCATCCTCAGTTAGTGGCACGAGCGACAAGCCCTCAGGCAACACGTCTGTGACCGACCAGTTCTTTGAAACCCATTTGCCTGACGCTCCCACTGATTTTGCGTACTCGGAGAACTTAAGGCCCGTCGGGTTAACATCGATCCGGAACAGTGCAGTTCGGTCTTTGTAATTGAAGGTCTTTGTCTCATCAACCAATGGAATACCGGTTACATAGTCACGGTAACCGCTGTTCCAACCGTTCTTGGAAACATGTTCTATGTTGTTCAGATCCGTATCGGACTCAATCGTGTACTTATCTAGCAGCCTGCCTTCAAGCTCGTACTTGGCCGAAGACTTCAAAGCCTTCAAAGAATCACCCTTGCCGGTTACCAGAACAGCGGTGTTCTTGTACGTCTTTGAATAGGAGCCGGAGTCACCCATTAGGTCCAGCAAATCACGCACGTGGGTTTTTAGCTTGAAGGTGTACGACTTCACCTCGGTGAAACCACTGATTTGAACCAGCTCGCCAATCTGCTTCCCGCCTTCATTCAAGAGTGGGAACGTCTTTGCCGCTAGGTTATCGCCCTCCCCGGGTTCGAGTGAACCGTCCAGATAACTCTGGTTGAAGTTAACGAAAGGCTCTCCCTTATCACCCTTCAAGAGCGTCTCTAGAGTTCCCTCTGGCAGAGCAGCGTCTTTAACGTTTAACCCTTTTTCGTTCTTATAACCATCTTCTGAGCCGTAGTAGAACAGCTCATAGACGTAGCGGTGTTCAGACGGGAATATCTTGGAGAAGTCGGTCGTGATACTCCAAGGAATATTCCCCTGGTTCAAGACATCATTCTCGTACGTCTTCAACGCTTTCTTGGTGATAGTTGCTTCACCGCTGTAAACCGGCGGGGTCACCGGGAAGATCACGTCGCCACAGGTATGAATCTCCGCGTCGTTTTGAAGCTTTCCGACCTCATCGTCCTTATCAAAAATAAGTTTTACCGTAAAACGGTACTGTCCATTAAGGTGTTTAACGAACATCCAGTGGTTTTGCAGCTCTTTATACTTTGACTCTGGGGTAGCTTCTCGGGTTCCTGCATGCCAGTCAAGACCGAGATCGTACACTTCGTTTGTGTATTTTGACGTGTCAGGACAGGGCGCATTCTTGTCAGCAGGAAAACCTGGGAAATCCTTGACGGCGTCCTCGCTCAAAGTTTCGATGTTCTCCTTGGGCACAGTCTTCCATTCGCTATCTTTGCCGGAAAGGCTGTGCTCGACCGTTAGCTCTTGACGTATCGGAGCTTTCTGGCCGTCTAACTCCGTACTGAGGATATCGCCAATCCATGCTGGCCCGTAGTCGAAGTACGGCGTTCCGGCCAGAATAGTCCAGATCATCGCCTTCTCGCCCGTGTCTTTATTTACCTCAACTCCCGAAAAACTCTTGGAGATTTTTGGTTTTTGGTAGACCGGGACCTTTGCTTCAGCGGTCTTCAAATCTTCGTGCGAGTAGGAAAGGTTAGCCAAGTTTTTGACTTCAGGAGTCTTAGGGTCTGCAACCTTAGTCTTAAATGTTACGGTCGCCTTGGGCTGGCCAAAATCTTCAGGGAACTCGTAGGTAAGAGTCTTCGCCTCAAAGACGGGAGCCTGTTTCGCCCCGTTTACTGTGAACGAGTCCTGGACGTACTCGCCAACTTCGCTTAAATCGTCGGTGAACTTCTCGCCAGCGAGGTTCTTGCCAGTGTTCGACTTCTTGTTTACCTCAACCGTCCAAAGGATTTCATCGCGTTTGGCCGGATCTACTATTCCGCCCTTCTTAGTGAAGTCGTAGCTGATCTCTTCAACAACCTTGGGAAGCTTGTATTCCTTGTCGAAAATTTTCACTACATCCTGCTGCGAGCCCGGCTCACTTCCTTCACCAGCGGCAGCTGAAAACTCGCCCGTAAAGGTGACGGCAACGTCTCTGCGGCCGTCCGTTTCATAATTGAACTCGTCGCTGTGGAAATCCATCCTAGCGGTGATACTCCGGTCACTACCCTGGGTGAGAGTAATAGTGCCGATTTGTTTTTCGTCATCTTCAGTGCCCGGCGCCTTAATACGAACGGGAACTTTCGTTCCGGAGGGATCTTTCGGCTTAAAGTTCTTGCCCAGGTTGAAAACTGCAAAGTCACCGTCGTCGATTTGCGTGTCTTCGGTAAGTCCGTTCGCAAGCGCCGGAGTATTGAGTTGCTCATTTTTTATGACGGAGAATTTGAAATCCATCTGGATTTCAAAAGGTTTCTCAGGATCAATGGTGTCACCCAGCTCCTTGCCGTCTTGCGTAACGACTTTGCTAGTCACCGTAACGGCACTGGTCTTATCCTTTCCGTCTGCTGCATTAGCCATCGAGGATCCAGGGATAAGAAGCCCCGACAACCCCAGCAATATAGACATAACGATAAAACCCAATAAGATTCTGGATCGGCGTAACAACATGTCTCCTCCACACCGCCAATAGCGTCCTGGCGTCAGAATATGCACCTTCGCGTAGTCTATTCCTCATTCTTTTTGCGCGGGGCAAAATGCGCGACATTGGTCCTAAATTACTCACCTTTTGGAAACGAACGTTTAACTCGCGTGGCTCCTCCGGCATTTCGCCACTATCTACCGGTGAACTAACGCCTCTGCGACCACAAACCGCGCTGGTAAACTCAAGCGCAAGATAACGAGATGGCCCGGTTCTGGCTTTGAAAGGCAGATCATGACAAACGAAATCCTCTCGCAAACTTCCACTAGAGCATCGGGCGATGGAGCCGGTCTGAATCCGAAACTCGCTGAACTCGCTGGAATAGCGGCAGCCAAAGGAGCCACGCTCCTGCGTAACAACGCAGTTTTGCCCTTGGAGGAAGGCAAGCCGCTGGCAGTTTTTGGGCGCGTGGCCCGCGATTGGATTGCGGTGGGCTACGGCTCAGGCGGCGACGTGAACCCACCCTACGTTACGAATCTGACGGACTCGCTGCGCGAACTCGGAGTTGCTGTGGATGCTGACCTGGCCGGCCAGTATGAGCAGTGGTGCGCGGCAAACCCCGTAGATCCGGGCGAAGAGTGGGGGAAGTGGCCGCTCTCGTTTGACGAGATGCCCATGCCGGATACGGACATTGAGGCCGCCGCATCGCGCTGCGACACGGCCCTGGTGGTTATAGGGCGCGCAGCCGGTGAGGACCGCGACTCTTTGCTACAGGAGGGCTCCTACTACCTCACTAATGACGAGAGATCCCTACTAGAGCGGGTGAATAAGGCGTTCGCTCGTACCGTTGCAATCGTCGTGACCGGCAACGTCATGGACTTGGCGTGGGCGGAAGAGCAAGACGTTGATGGCCTGCTACTGGCGTGGGCTGGCGGGCAAGAAGGGGCGCGCGCAATCGCGAGAATCTTGGTTGGCGAGCTGGAGCCGGCCGGGCGCCTAACCGACACGATCGCATACCGCTACGAGGACTACCCCAGCCACGAACACTTTGGCGATCTGGATGCGAACACCTACGTTGAGGACATTTACGTTGGCTACCGCTACTTTGAAACGTTTGCCAAAGAAAAAGTGCAGTACCCGTTTGGATTCGGCCTGGGTTATTCAACGCATGAGTATTCCGGCCAAACCATTCAGATTTGCGACGAGGGCGTGAGCGTATCCGCAACCGTTACGAACACTGGATCAGCGAGGTCCTGTGCGGTGGCGCAACTGTACGTGCGCAAACCGGGCCGGCTGAACGGGGCGCCCGAGCGGGAACTCGTAGGATTTTGGCGCTCCCCCGACCTCGCTCCCGGCGAAGGCGCGCAGTTCACCATCACTACCCCGCTGCGAAACCTCGCGGTTTACGATGACGCGGTGGGTCGGGACACCAGCCACTGTTGGGTTTTGGAGGAAGGCAGCTACGCCCTCTTCCTTGGAAACGATGTGCGTGAGGCGCGCAAGATCGGCAACGTGCAGTTTGACCGAAAAGTTTTGGAGCGGTTGGAGCAGGCCGCGGCTCCCGTCGTTGCGTTTGACCGCTACGTTCGCGAGGCGGGCTCGGATTCTGTGAAGCTCGCGCCTGTTCCGATGAGCGAAGTTGATTTGGCCGGGCGCGTCACGCAGCGTTTACCGAAGTCCTCTGGCAATCCCGCGAGCGCCGAAAATGCGCGTTTCGAAGACGTCTTGGCCGGGCGCGTTTCTACCGCTGATTTTGCGGCGTCGCTGTCTAATCGAGACCTCGCTGATCTGACTTACGGTGACGTGACCATGAACTCGCCGCTGGGAGCGCCGGGCAACGCGGGGGCTTTAGGCGGAGTGACGCAGGCTTTGCGCGCTAAGGGGGTTCCTCCCGCAATCACCACGGACGGCCCGTCCGGGCTGCGTTTGAATGCGACAGCCACGCTACTGCCATGTGGGACTGCTCTTGCCTCCACCTGGGATCCGCAGCTGATTGAGCAAATGGCGGTTTTGCACGGGGAAGAAATGGCTCGGCTAGGCTCCGACATCATTTTGAGTCCGGGCATGAACATTCACCGCGATCCGCTGTGTGGGCGAAACTTTGAATACTATTCGGAAGACCCACTGATCACAGGCCGCTTTGGTGCCGCGATTGTGCGGGGTGTTCAAAGCCGAGGACGCAGCGCATGCCCGAAGCATTTTGCGGTCAACAACCAGGAAACTAACCGCATTTACAATGATTCACGCCTGTCCGAACGCGCGCTTCGAGAAATCTATTTACGCGGTTTTGAGATGGTGGTGAAGGACGCCGGCCCGCATTTCATCATGACGTCCTACAACAAGATAAATGGGGTGTGGGGCCACTACCACTACGACCTGGTGCAGACCGTGCTTTTTGGTGAGTGGGGTTACCGCGGTGCGGTGATGACGGACTGGTGGATGAGGATGGCTCCGGACCCGAACTTTGAGGGCGTGTACGACTCGGCGTATCGCGTGCGCGCGGGCGTGGACGTGCTGATGCCCGGGGGCGACGTGCACCAAGGCACCACTCGGGAAGACTCCGTATTCGAATGCTTGGAGGCCGGCACCTTGACGCGCGGTGAGGCCGAACGTAGCGCGGTGCGAGCGCTCGACTTCCTCAAAATGCGATACGCAACCCTGAGCGCAAAATAGAAAACGTTGTGCCGGCCCCCGGAAGTAGGACCGGCACAACGTTTATACGCGTTACATCAACACGTAAACACTAGCGTTCAAGCATTTTGCGTAGAGTACCCACGGTAACAAGTTGCTCATCGAGAATTTCGGGAGAACCCTTAAGAAGTTTTGCGGGCTCCTCCTTACTTCCCAAGCAGGACACGATCGCGGTTGCACCTTCGAAATCCTCGTTATGAGAGTAGTGCGATGGTGTAATAAGCACCTTGCAGCCCGCTCGAGTGCCAGCCAGGCAACCAATCCTCGTGTCTTCGACAACCACCACGTCTTCTGGGTTGAGTCCCAACTCGCCAAGTGCGTACAAGTACAACTCAGGATCAGGCTTAGAATTCGTGACATGCTCACCGCCGAACACCCGAATTTTTGCAGCCATCTCTTCGCCTACAACGTGTAGCAGAACCTTCTCTACGGATGCCACAGCCGAAGATGACACCACAGCCACCGTAAGATCGTTCTCAAGTGCTTCTTGAATCAGACGCCTAACACCTGGGCGGGCGGGCAGATTCCCAGAATCTACTATTTCGATAAACGACTCGGACTTGGACTTATGCAAAGAATTTACATAGTCCTGTCGCTCAGCTTCAGACTCCGGCAGGTCAGGGAAATCCCAATCTCGCTGATCCAGATAGTTGCGAATGCGGTTCTTTCCACCCCCGATTTTCACATACTCAGCGTATTCTTCAGGCTGCCACCTAAATGGAAGCCCGAATTTCTCAAACGTGTTGTTAAACGCAACCCGGTGTCCATCGCGTTCTGTCTCGGCTAGAACACCGTCGCAGTCGAACAAAATTCCTTTAAGCGTAGCCATCACGCACGTCCTTTAGATTGAAAGATCTTCATATACCGTTTAGCCATGTCTCTAACTGCATCGTGTTGCGCCTGAATCAAGGCCAAAGGTTCCTTAGATTTCCAACTATCGATGCCGATCGCCCCACAACTAGGATCAAAATTCTCGGTTACAAACCTCTGAGCCGCCTCAATGTAAGCAACCTTCAAATCTGTTGAGATGTTTATCTTAGAAACACCGGCCTCAATAAACGCGGCGAAATCTGCGTCACTAAGCCCAGTGCCCCCGTGCAAAACGATCGGAATATCAGTACGAGCTGTAAATTCTCCCGCGCGCTCAGGCTGGAGTACCGGATCGGACTTATACAGCCCGTGAGCCGTACCCAACTGCGGAGCGAGCAGATCGGCTCCAGTGCGTTTTGCAATATCAACTAGTTCATCGACTGTGCATGAGCGGAGCACCTCATCAGTGCCCACGCCGTCCTCGACACCTAGGATGTTCTCGACTTCAATCTCTACCGTTGCGCCACGTTCGTGAGCATAAGAACAGATTTCACTCAAAACCGGTTCCACTTGCTCATCGGGAAGAGCAGAGACGTCCATCAACACCGACGACCATCCGGCATCAATTACCTCTTTGCAAAGGTCAATATCCGGACAATGATCTAGATGCAAAACCACTGGAACCGATACTCCAGCAGAAGCATTTTCAGCTGCGCTCGTTGCCTGTTGCAAGCCCCACTGCCGAACTGTCTTTACCGACAATTGCAGAATAACCGCCGATTTACACTCTTGCGCCGCGTCAACGACAGCGCGGAGAGAATTCTCATCAACCACGTTAATAGCAGGAACTGCGTATCCGCCTTCGCGCGCCGAGTTACACACCTCGAGCAGTGATGAAAACTTCACAACAAACCTCCTTGTTTGACGCCTCTCAAACGAGGCTCCTCCTAAAACAGATTGCCGTCCAGGGAGTCGTAGCATTCAACAAATTTTTCGAATGCCTTATCGTATTCAGCGGCAACATCAGGGTTCGGCTCATAGCGCGCCGAAACCTTAACAGCACGTTTCGCAGCATCCTCGCAATCCTCATATGCGCCCACACCCACGCCGGCGTACATAGCAGCACCGAGGCAACCAGCTTGATTCGAACTCAGAATCTCGATCGGATGCCCCAACGAGTCTGCAAGCATCTGGCTCCAGAATTCTGAGTTTGCAGCACCACCGACCAGGCGAATAGTGCCCACTTCGACTCCAGCAGCTTCCTGCGCGTTCAGGATGTCTCTCATCTCGAAACAAATGCCCTCTAGGACCGCGCGCGCAATGTCGTTCTTATTCGTCGAAAGCGACATACCAAATAGGTTGGCGCGAGCATCAGAGTTCTGACGAGCACCTGCCGCACCCGCAAGGTACGGGAGGAACGTAACGCCGGACGCGCCAATAGGCGAGCGCGACGCCTCACGAGTCAACAGGTCATACGGATCAATTCCAACAACCTGACCAGAAGCGGTCTCAAGCTGACAGAAGGTATCCCTGTACCAGCGGAACGCCGAGGCAGAAGTGTTAGAGAACGCTTCAATTGTCCAGTTCGGCATACCGTGGTTGGGCTTCACAATGAGTTTGCGCTTTGGATCGCGCATTGGCTTGTCCATCACCACGTAACAAGAGCCAAACGTTCCCATAACCATGGCGGTGTCCCCGCCCTTGATGGCACCAGCTCCGAAAGTACAGCAGTTTTGGTCGTGCCCGCCTACACACAGGGCTACCCCGTCGGGCAAGCCTGCCCTAAGTGCAATGTCACCGGTAACAGTGCCTACCACTTGTCCTGGAACCTTGGACAGCTTCGCACGCTTCTCTAGGGGAATTCCCACCAAATCGTGAATAGGCTTTGACCACTCAGCCTCATTCACATCCAGCATGCCTTCGCGCGATGCGGATGACAGGTCCGTCCAGTACTCCTCAGCACCCCAAATTTTGAGTAGGTACTCTTGCTCTGACAGAAGCCAACGGGCGCGCTCAAAGTTCTCCGGCTCGTTATCCCTCAGCCAAGCCCATTTGGGCGCAGCAGAGTTCGTGTTCAGCGGGTCACCAGTCTCCTGGTAGTACTTTTCGCTTCCATAGGCCTCGCGCAACTCTTTAATGTACGGCGCTCCGCGCAGATCTTGCCAGGACACGAAGTCCCTCATCAAGAAGCCATCTTCATCAAGCATCGTTAGAAGGGGGGCTTGCGAGGAGAACGCCACCGCAGCTATGCGCTCACGCTTAACTCCCGATTTCTTTATCGCAACACGGCAAGACTCTACAAGAGGCGGGATGATGTCGTCGTATGTTTGCTCTACCCACCCCTCCTTCGGGAATCGAGAAGGGTACTCCCGATAGTCAGAGCCCAAGGCATTGCCGTCAAGATCAAATACAACGGTCTTACACCCCGTTGTTCCTGCATCTATTCCAACAAGATACGTTTCGGCCACTTCTAGTACCCCCTCTTGAGGTATTCCTCGTATTCTTTGACGAGGCGTGCAGCGCTACGCGTACCGATCAATGAGACGCCGAGCTTTTCAATCATCCATAGTGTGGCCGGCATGGTGAAGGTCCTCGGAACGCCCGAAACCTTCAGTTTTGTCTTGTCTCCAGAGAGGTTCTCCTTCATGATCCGAATCTGGTGCTCGGACGGGAAAGCCTCGGAACCCGTAGCCGTCTTCACATAGTCAATGCCAACTTCGCAGCACAACTTAGTTAGATCGGCGATCTGTTCATCGGTAAGGAACCCAACTTCAAAAATAAGCTTTGTAATTGCCTTGTCTTTACAGCGATCCACAAGACCAACGAGTTCTTTTTCGACCAATGAGTAATTGCCGTCATGAACTGCGCCAATGTTGACCACCATGTCAACGGCCGTCGCGCCTAGCTCAAGGCCTTCCTCAATTTCCGCAAACTTCATTGCGGTTGACGTACAGCCGTACGGGAAGGAAATAGCGGTGCCAACTCGCACATCGCTACCCTTCAGAACATCCGCGACCACGGGAGTCCAGAATGAGTTCGTGTAGCATGCTGCCACTCCCGCGTCCCTCGCGGTTTGCGCATGCTTCCTAATGTCATCTTCGGTGGAACTTTGCAGATGCAAAGCCATGTCAAAATGTTTCGCGTATTGGGGAACTGTTAGCTCCATGATCTTCTCCCTTGAAGTCCAAAAACACACCGAAAGGAGGTGCTATACCTGACTATACCTGTACGTACAAGTGTGGGCAAGGGTTCCAGAAAGATCAGCTAAAAAGCGATTAGAATGCCTTGGTTTCTCCCGAGAAATTGAAGCGCACCTTCATGTGGCCACCGTGCAGCAAGAGCTTTGTATACTCAAACGCCCGGCCTCGCTCGTCGTACAGCGTATCTTCGAGAAGTAGCAGAGGGACACCTTCTCCACACTCGAGAATCTCACCTTCCACTTCAGACGCCGCAACAGCCTCTAAAGTCTCGTGAGTTTCGGTTGCCCTAAGCCCAAACTCATCACCGAGCACCGTACATAGCTGTTCATCCACCACATCGCACTCAAGCAATGACGGGGCAAATTTAGCCGGAATCCAAGACCTGTGAAGGCTTACCGGCTGATCTTCGATCTTTCGGAGGCGCACGATTTCAAAAACGCTCTCATCGGCAGCAACTTCCAATGCATCTTGAGCGAACCGGGGAGGCAGAACCTTTTCGAATTTTAGGAGCTCAGTCTGGGTTTTATAGCCCATCCTCTCCAACTGCTCGCGAATCCCTCTATACATCGGCGAGCTTGCAGTTATCTTGGCCTGCGCAACAAACGTCCCCTTACCAGGAACCCTCTGCAACAACCCCTCATCCACCAAGGAGGAGACCACTCCACGTACTGTCATTCGGGATACGTTGAAACTCTCCTGCAATTCAGATTCTGACGGAATCCTCTCTCCAGGCTTCCACACACCTCTCGACAACCCATCTCGAATGATGTCGCCAATCTGAACATACAGAGGCGTAATCGAATCCCTATCGAGCTCGTACTGCATACGACGCACCCTCACAAACCTAATCAGCAGGCATGCGTACAGCACGCGCCCACAAAGCCAATGCCTGTCATAACCCTACTAGCACAAGGCCAGCCACATGCGCTCCAACAACCTTGCGCGACCAATCCCACAATTACCGGAGGGAGGGAGAAAACCTCCCTCCCTCCCTCCAGCAGCAATCTTTAAGACTGCCCGGAAGCGGCCTTCATAAAGCGTCGCTGATAACTAACAACCTGATTTGTTGAGGTAAACCGAGCCAGATACTGCGGCTCAGCGGTGACGACGACCCTATCGGCCATGTCGCGGAACTCATCCTCCATCAACAATCGATCAATGTCCGGGTAGTTCATTGGGCCCTCCATCGAACAAATGATCAGCCTGGTGTCATCCAGGTTCGAGTTACGAAGAGCCCGTAGATTGTGGCGAACACCGTCTAGGCCATCGAAGCTAGCGGTATCAACATCGACGCCCCGGTATGTGAGGAAGGTTTGCGCCATATTAATTAGCGCAAGATCATCCGGATTGTCGTTTGCGCCAATGTAGTCATTTGCAACCATGTAATCTCTGAGCTGCGTCAGGAAATACGAATCATGACTTAGCTCGTAAGCCTTGAGCAAGCCGATCATTCGCTCAGTCTGCATCTTCCGGTGGCGAATAAATGAATTAATGAAGTACGGCCTTGCCTGCAGCGCCATTTGCGTCTGGAACGGTTCAAACATCAGGGTGAAGTTAACCCTATACCCTTCCTCATGAAGGCGTAGCGCAAGCTCATGTCCACGTAGTGCATCGGCCGTGGACCCCTTATCAAAGCCCAGTCCCAGACGTCCGTCGCCCTCGAGCAGCTCCTTGTAGTTTTCGTGATTAACCGGTCCCGTGTGAGGAACCTTCACCACGAGACGCCAAGGAGACAAAATTTCTTCGAAGCGCTTAACTTCTTCAAGAATTTTCGAGAAATCCTGCTCAAAAGGATTGTTTAGCTCTACCGAAATATCGGAGCCAGGTCCAAGAATGTCGCCGATAGAAGTCATGACCTCGTCGCGATCCTTGTACTTGTTACCCACGTTAGCCTTTGGGTTATTTAAGAACAGGTCATAAATAATTCCGGGGTTACAAGTCAAGTTTGCAAGCAGGGGGGCAACCGGGGCAACCTCGTACGGGTTGGCCGAGTCCGCCGAGTACAGCACCTTTGTGGGTCGCTCTTTCCCGTCCTTGTCCTTGGAAATATCGCGGACCAGATCAACTTCGAGAACGCCTCCCTTCTTTAGGTGCAACTCGCGCCTAAAACCGGCAGGCGTCCCGCCCTGCGCATCTCGGAAGTAGTCAACTACCTTTCGCAGCTCTTCGCCCGCTTCAAGACTCTGAGCCCGCTTTGACAACCAAGCAAAGGTATCTAGATCAAGGGGCGTATCCAAGATCCGCTGGATATATTCCTCCTGATCCCTGTTTGCCTTAAGACCAAGGTCTTCTACCGTCACGGAGACGTTCGCTCCTAAAGTAAAATCACGCATCGAAACTCCTTCGTTCCATATCGACTATACCAGACTATACCGGTACAGCCGAGCGTGTCTACCTCATCTTAAATTTGCCTCCGTACGCGAACCCTCAGAACATGGCGTCTGGTCAAAAGACTACATTCGCGCATTGAAATTGCAGCCTCACAACCCCTCGGCTACCAATCTGCGTGCAGAAGCGGTGGCCTCTTCGATGGAATCGAACAGGTAGGTGGGCGAGCTTAGCGCATCGATTATGCCCACGCTTTGCGCGGCCTTCAGATGCTCGGGGCGCAGGCCCTTGATCATCGTTATGATGCCGCGTTCATTGAGCTCCACGAACACGTCCGCAAGTTGTTTTGCGCCCGACGCGTCCAAAATCCCCACGTGCGACATTGACAAGATCACCACTCCGGTGGAGCGGTGAACGTCGGAAAGCTCAGTGACGATGCGCTCTGCCGCGCCAAAGAACATTGAGCCGTCCAAACGGAAGTACGCGATCTTGTCATCGGGTTGCTGGCGTTCGCCCGGCAGCGGCAACTCCACTACGCCCGACAGGCGGGACAAGTGGTAAACCGCCCACAACACCGCGATCGCGACGCCCAAACCGATTGCAACAACCAAGTCGAACACGACCGTGATCAGTGCAGTAATCCAAAATACGAGGCCATCGCCGCGCGTTGAGCCCAAAATCTTGCGCACACTTGACGTAGAGACCATGCGGAATGCGGTTACGAACAGGACTCCGGCTAGGGCCGCGAGCGGAATATGGCTCACGAGGCCAGCCGCGAGGTACACCACCGCGCCCAGGATTATCGCATGCACGATTGCGGACACGCGGCTGGTAGCTCCCGACTTCACATTCACTGCCGTACGCGCAATCGCGCCCGTTGCCGGCATTCCTCCAAAAATACCCGAGCCGATTGACGCCAGCCCCTGGCCCACCAGCTCCCGGTCCGGCTGATACGATCCCTGCCCCGGCATTCCAGCCGCAACACGTGCCGACAGTAGCGACTCGATTGCCGCCAGCATTGCCACCGCGAACGCGGCAGGCAGCAACTGCCTCATCAATGAAAAATCAACATATGGAAGGCTTGGCGCCGGAAGGGAACTGGGGAGCTGGCCAATAGTTGGCACCGCAAGATTGCCAAAGAACGCCGCCAGTGACACCACGACCACTGCGACGAGTGAGGCCGGGAACGTTGTTGATATGCGTGAGGTTCCCACAATCACCAACACAGTAACTAGGACAATGCCCAGAGTGAATGCAGAAACCGCCCAGTCCGCTGCCTGCACGGCCAAGAAAGCGCCATGCAGCGAATTCACGCCCGCCGGGATTTCTACCCCCATCGCCATCGGCACCTGCTGAAGCGCGATTAACGTGGCGATTCCCAGCGTGAAACCCTCCACCACGGACCAAGGGATCAGGGAGATAGCCTTGCCCAGGCCCAACAATCCGAACGCAAACACCATCAGGCCTGCCATCACCGACAGCAACATGATCGAACTTGCCCCATGCTGCGCAACTATTGGCGCCAGGATCACAACCATCGCGCCCGTTGGCCCCGACACCTGCACGTGTGAGCCGCCAAAAACCGCTGCAATCAGGCCCGCAACTATTGCCGTTACCAAACCGGCGGCTGCGCCCACTCCAGACGAAACCCCAAATGCCAACGCCAACGGCAGTGCAACAATACCCACCGTCACGCCTGCAACCAGGTCGCGGCGCCAATTCGCCTCGCGATAATCATCTGCGGACGGTAACAAAAACTTCAAGTGATCAGCTATCGAAGAAGACAACCGCACGTATTTATCCCAACCCGTTCAAGCCAAGAATTTTCATCAACACGCGCGAAATACAAGGAAAAACTAAACGGCGCGTGGACTCACCATGGTATCACGGCACAGAATTGATCTGAGGATACAATCCGGTTCGTATTCCGCACTGGTGAACAGGTGAGTATGGCCTTGAAAGGGTGATGCTCGTATCGGTTTACATGCACGGTTAGGTACATCTTCCAGAATTTAGATAAGGTTAGGCTTGCCTAATAAGGAAGGATGGTGTTTGCATGGACGATAGTGCAATGGATCAGGTTGTTGACGGCGAGTATGGGTCCGCGAAGGAAAAATCTGTCGCTGGCCAGAACGCGATCCGTCAACTATCGCAGCCAGTGAAAGGCAAGCTGTTCGTCGCGCAGGTTTTGGCTTTTCTCTCTGGCGTGTTGGCTATTGCCCCGTATGTGGCTCTGGTGGAGCTTGGCAGAGAACTTATGCAAGACCAGGTGGACCCGGCGCGGGTGAACTGGATCGTCATACTCCTCGTCAGCGCATACATGGCCCGGTTGAGCTTATATTTTGTTGCATTGGGCGTGACGCATTTTATTGACCTGTCGTTGCGTAACCAGATGCGTCGGCAAATTGCCGCCCGAATGTCGGCTGCTCCGCTGTCGTGGTTTACCCGCGAGGGTGAGGGGAAGATCCGCAAGACCATTCAGGATGATACGGCCACGGTGCACACAGTAATCGCGCACGGGCCGATAGAGAAACTGAACGCGATCGTATCCCCGCTCGCCTTGTTGATGTATGCGTTTGTGGTGGATTGGCGACTCGCGTTGCTGTCGATTGCGACGATCCCGCTCTATGTGGGCATGTATGGCATGTCGATGCGTGGGATGAATGAGAAGACCGCGCAAATGGATACCAAGCTCGCTCAGGTTTCGGCAACGATGGCCGAGTTCGTTGCCGGTATCTCAGTGGTGAAAGCATTCGGCAAGGTCGGCCAAGCACATAAAGCCTATTTAGATGCAGCTAACGAGTTTTCTAAGTTCTACCGAGCGTGGTGTATGCCGCTGGTGTCGATGTCGGTCGCCTCATTTTCGTGGGTGTCGATCCCGGTGTTGTTGATCGTGAACCTTGGCGGTGGCGCGTTGATGATGAACGCCGGTTGGGTGAGCATCTACGAGGTGATAACGACGACGTTGATCGCCTTGGTGCTGCCGGGAGCGTTGATGACAGTCGCAACCATCGCCTGGTCTTACCAGCTTGCGGGATCGGCTGCGGTGCGCCTCGTTGCGGTGATGGAGCTACCGGCATTGAGCCAACCCGATGCACCACAGACACCACACGGTCATGATATCGAGATTCGGGGTGTGTCGTATGCCTATGACGACACCCAGGCATTAGACGAGGTAAGCCTGAGCATTCCGGCAGGCACGGTGACCGCGCTGGTTGGCCCGTCGGGTGCGGGGAAGTCGACGTTGGCGAGTTTGATGGCCCGCTTTGATGACCCGGACGCTGGCACGATCACCGTCGGCGGGGTTGATCTAAAGAGCATTTCCCAGGACGTGTTGTATTCGACGGTCGCATTCGTCCTGCAAGATGCACAGCTTATTCGCGACACCATCCACAACAACATTGCCCTGGGCGCGCCAGACGCAACCTTAGATCAGGTGCGGCAGGCGGCGAGAGCAGCGCAGATCGACGAGTTCATCATGAGCCTGCCAGATGGTTACGACACCGTGTTGGGGGAGGACACCCACGTTTCGGGCGGACAGGCAGCCCGTATCGCGATCGCCCGCGCGCTCATGGTTGATGCCCCAGTGTTGGTGCTGGACGAGGCGACGGCGATGGCGGACCCGGAATCGGAATCGAAAATCCAACAAGCTCTCTCGACTCTTGCCAAAGGCAGAACCGTGATTGTGATCGCCCACCGACTGGCCTCGATCAGAGGGGCAGACCAAATCGTCGTCATGGAACGCGGGCGCATTGCTGTGGTCGGTAAACACGACGAGCTGTTGGGTAATGCGCACTATCAGGCACTTCTTACCCAAGGTGCATGCGAGGAGATGACACAATGAATCAACTATTGTTGCCACGCTTTAAGCGTTTGATGGAACCCGCCTCGTGGCGAGACCTCTCGGTCGGTCAAGCGTGGGGTGCGGTATCAGGACTGTGTCACGGCTTTGCCCTGCTGACTCTGCTTCCCGCCGCAAGTGCCCTAGCAACCGGAATGCCGGTGTGGGGGCTGTCGTTTTCGGGCTGGCTCATCGCCTTGGCGGTGATCGCGGTGCTGGGCGTGGGCACGGAGTTTTATGGCATGCGCACCGGCTATATCGGCGCGCTCGGATTCATTCACGACGTCCATCAAGCGGTCGGCAACAAGGTAGCCCGCCTACCGTTGGGAGTGTTCGATTCGGGTAGCTCTGGACGGCTGTCGCGCATGGTCACCCAGGAAATGATGAACTTGGGCGAGTCGGCGGCACATTTCATTTTCTCTCTCGTCCAAAAACTCTCGGCCGTGCTGGTGATCACTGTGGGAACCTGGTTCTGGGATTGGCGACTGGGACTGACCTTGACGATCGCGTTCCCGATCATGCTTGCCTTCCTCCATATTTCCCGTGTGCTTCTTGATAAAGGTAAGCAGGTTTCCGAACCAGCCGAATCGGAGCTGGCGGCTCGCATGGTCGAATTCGCCACCTGCCAAGGCGCGCTGCGCTCCTGCCATGTCGCCGACGACTACCCGGCCCTTGATCAGGCTTTCGACCAGGCTGACCGCAAGGGTCGCAAAGCATTGTGGATCGAAACATTAGCGAACCTGATTAATGGGATGTTCGTTCAAGCGCTCATTGTGGTGATGATCTGGCTGACCGCCCAACTCGCCCTCGGCGGGCAGGTGAGCGCGTTGAACGCTGTGGTCACCATCGGCATGTGTCTGCGGTTCACCACCATGCTCCAAGACATCGGCGGATGTATGTCTGGGCTGGAAGAACGCCGCCAGCAGATGAACCACGTCGACAAGGTCATGGATGCCCCCGAACTGTCCGAACCCGATGCCTCTACACCGATAAACGCCCCTGGTGATGTTCGTTTCGAGGACGTCACCTTCGGCTACGATCCGGACACCCCGGTTCTCCGTGATATTTCCTTCCATGTCCCGCAAGGTGGCATGTGTGCCCTGGTTGGTCCATCTGGGTGCGGGAAGACGACGATCGCCCGGTTGGTTGCACGTTTCTGGGATGTGCAGTCCGGCAGCGTGCGCGTTGGCGGAGTGGACGTGCGCGAGCAGACCACCGAAGATTTGATGCGCCAGGTGTCTCTTGTCTTCCAAGACGTCTACTTATTCAACGACACTCTCGAAGCCAACATTCGCCTTGGCAACCCAGAAGCCACCGATGAAGAAATCAGGTGGGCCGCTGACCTGTCGGGCGTGACGGAAATCGTCAACCGCCTCCCAGACGGCTGGAATTCATTGGCGGGTTCTGGCGGGCGTGCACTGTCGGGTGGGGAACGGCAACGCGTCTCTATCGCCCGCGCTTTGGTGAAGAAGGCCCCGATCGTGCTTTTCGATGAGGCCACTAGCGCGTTGGACGCGGAAAATGAAGCCAATATTGTTGCGGCGATGAATGAGCTACGCAAACACTCCACACTGATTGTCATCGCCCACAAACTTGAAACCATTCGACAAGCTGACCAAATCATTGTGCTCTCCCACGGTGGGCGTATCGCTCAGCGCGGGTGCCACGACGAGCTGGTCAACCAGCCAGGTCAATACCGCGATTTCTGGCAAGAACGCATCAACGCAGCCGGATGGCAACTCGTCTAAAACACAGCACGTATAAGCACATGAAAGGAAAAACTATGTCCACACCCACATCCTCGCGCCTCAACGCGCGCGACTTCATCAACATTGGCGTCTTCACCGCCTTGATGTTCGTCATCGTGTTTGCATTCGGAATGCTCGGGTTCATCCCCGCCGCCATGTATGCCGGTTTCCTGCTTTCTATCCTCGTTAACGGCATCGTCTTTGCGCTGTTCACAGCACGCACTCCGAAGATGGGGGCGTTGACAATCATGCTGATTATCATCGAAATCCTCTTTTTCGTGACCGGCCACTGGGTGGGAGGCATCGCGGTGGCCGCTGTATTCGGCCTGCTCGCCGACCTAGTCATCACCAAGGGACCGAAGAACGTTAAGGTTCGCGTTCCGCTGGCATACGCACTGTTTATTCTGCCGATCTACGTGTCACCGTGGATGCCGCTATTTATGAACCAAGACGCATATATGTCGCAAATCGCCGAACAAATGGGTGCCGAGTATGCCGCCAAGATGGCACAGGTCGTCACGATTCCGATTCTGCTGGGCTTCTTCGGCGTGATGCTCATCGTGGGCTGGCTTGCTGGTCTGTTGGGAACCAGGGTCGCGCGCAAACACTTTGAACGGGCCGGTCTTGTCTAAACTTCCCGACCCGCGCACCATTATCGCAGCGCTCGTCATCGTCTCCACCACGATCTACAGTGCCTACTCGCCGTGGTTCGTGTGTACTCTGGGCGGATTCGCCGCCGTGATGCTGACGAGCGCTGCGATCAACCCCAACACGCTCGTGCGCCCCAGCTGGGTGGCCGTCTACCTGGCCACGTTTGCGGTCCTCAGCGGGCTCGTCTTCGTGATACCACTGGTCTGGAAATCAACAGCCAGCGCGTTCCTCGTGCTGTTTCTGCAGTGGATGTGGCGATTCAGCGTCAGCGCAGGAATGGGAGCCTACGCGATCGGCGTGATCCGACCCGCCACCTTGCAAAAAGCACTCGCCAGCTCACGGATCCCGACCTGTTTCACAATCCCAATCTCGGTTGCCTTACGTGTGCTGCCCGTGATCGGCCACGAGGTTAAAGCGATCTCAGATGCCATGAAACTACGCGGCATGTCCGTGCTCTCACTGCGTGCGGCGCAATACTTCACAATCCCGCTGCTATCTACCGTGGTACGCAGCGGGGACGAACTGGCATCGGCCGCCCTCGTGCGCGGACTGGGCGGAACCGCAAAGCCCACCTCAGTCACAGTCGTGAAATTCCGTGTGATCGACGCAGTCATTCTGCTCATCGTTATCGGCTTCGCGATATGGAGAATCGTCCTATGACAATAGCCCAAGCAACTGGGGTCACCTTCACCTATCGAGGAGCAGACCACCCCTCAATCAACGACGCAACCATCACCATCACACCCGGAACCGTCACCTTGCTGTGTGGCGCGTCAGGGTCAGGAAAAACCACCGCACTACGGCTATTTAACGGGCTCATCCCACACTTCCACGACGGCGACCTCACCGGAAGCGTCACAGTCGACGACATTGACGTGGCACAAACAGACCTGCCACGCCTTGCCCACCACTGTTCGACAGTGTTTCAAAACCCGCGCACCCAGTTCTACACCACTCACGTGCGCCAAGAACTCGCCTTCGGCCCAGAAAACCTCGGCCGCGACCCGCAGGAAATCTGTGCCCGCATTGACGAGGTTGCAGCCGAGTTAGGTATCGCCGACCTGCTGGAATCCCGCGTCACACAACTGTCGGGTGGGCAGATGCAACGCGTGGCCTGCGCCGTCGCCATGTGCAACAACACGTCGATGATCGTCTTTGACGAGCCAACCGCGAACTTGTCCGCTGACGTTATCGACCAACTCGCCACACTCATCGCCAGGCTCAAAGCTGATGGACACACCATCATCATTGCTGAACACCGGCTAAGTTTCCTTTCCGGGATCGCTGACCGTGTCTACTGTTTCGACAAAGGCAAGATAGCCCTCACCGCAACCGGCGAAGAGTTCTACGCCACGCCAGAGGCGGAACGCAAACACCTTGGACTACGGTCCCTTGTTCCCGTGCCCATTCCACAACTCCCGCCACCGGCAGGGAACGGGCTCACGATCGACAACCTCACCTTTGCCTACCGTCATGGAAACACAGTCCTCAATATTAACCACGTGTTGTTTCCGGCGGGGAAAATCACGGCGCTCCTCGGCCCGTGCGGTTCAGGGAAATCAACTCTGGCACGCATTGTTTGCGGACTAGAAAAAGCCAAACATGCATCCATCACACTCGGCGGACAAAAATTCGCCAGCCGAGACGCATATCTCGTCATGCAAGACCCCACCCGACAGTTGTTCTCAGATACCGTCATCGACGAAGTCACGCTCGGCACGACCAAAGCCGAAAAGCAACACATCGATGCCCACGCGATCCTTGAAGAACTCGACCTTGCCGACCACGAGGCTGATCATCCGCAAGCACTCTCTGGCGGGCAACGTCAACGTCTGGTTATTGCTACAGCGCTTGCTGCGAACAAGAAAGTTTACATCTTCGACGAGCCCACGTCCGGTGTTGGCTACAAACACCTTGTCGCGATTTCCCGAGTAATGCGTAAACTCGCTGACACTGGTGCCGTCGTCATTGTCATCACCCACGACGCTGAACTCGTTACCGAGGTCGCCGACCATAGCGTCCGCCTTGACCAAATCAACGCCTGCTCAGACATGTGTCTACAGGAGTGAACGAGGGATTCACGAGCCGAGTTTCTAGAAGGGGGTCATCATGAGCGAGCATCACCACGATCATGGGCCAAGCGCGCAAGAAGCCGCCACAGATTCACACCTGCGAAAAAAGCTCGCCATCGCATTCGGACTCGTGTTTAGCATCGTTTTGGTGCAAGCTATCGGCGCGTTTATGACGGGAAGCTTGGCACTCCCCTGGTCGATGTTGTCCACTCGTTGGCTGATTCTCTTTCCCACTGCGGCTTCTTTTTGTCATGATCGCGTAAGCGCTCAACAAAGTTTTCTATCTTGCCGATGTAACACTAGGTATTCTCAATAGCTTCAGGGTCATTACCAAGAAGAATATACACACCATTACAAGCGATTGAGCTGAATGACCTCGTGTTTGCATGGGGTTTTTGAGACGTTTGAGTTTGTTTGAATCTCGTAGCGACTAGACATCATAGTTCTGCTGAAGTCAATACCGCTTTAGCAGGGATTTTTATGGTTTTTGCTTCTAATCATAAAGAGATTATTTGCGGAACTCGGGATGGTAAAAACTCAGCAAAACTGCCGCAGCTATCAGGACTGCGCAACATGTCATTGGTAGCCACGGAGAGAGTCCGTAAAGTGCGGTGGAGGCTATCGGTGCCACTACATAGGCTGCACCATTGTTAGCATTAATCAACCCGGCTAGCCCACCTTGTTCTTCGGGCTTCATTTGCAAAGTAGGCGCCGTGTTGTAGCCAGGCATCGCCAGGCCTAGACCAAAGCCTGTCAAGATGCTGGCCACGATGAACAGTCCAAGATTTAGTGGATAAACCAAGAGTAGTAACCCGAGAAGAACGATTATTAATCCTCTTCTAAAGAGTTTTTTAGCACCCCAGTTTAACCTTGGAGCCACCAAGGCCTGCGCAAGTATCATGACCAAACCCATTATTGACATGCACAAAGCGGTGAGCCCTGCTGTGGCGCCGGCCGCTAGATTCAAAACATCCTGCAGTAAAAAGCCGAAAAGTGTAGCCACGGTAGAAAAAGCGGTAAACATTAGGAAACCGCAAGCCAGGAACACGAATACTCTTGAATCAAAATAGGAAACTTTTGCCGGTTGAGCGACTTTTTCTTCGCTACCTGTGGGTTTGAATGTTAGCAGTAAAACGGCAACGCCTAAAAGCATGACCAGAGGCATCACCAGCAGGGGCATCATGAAACCTCCTATAGCTGCAAGGCTGCCGCCCAATAAGGCTCCAAGAATAGACGAGAATCCTTGTGCAGCGCCCAAGACTCCCAGACCTTTTACCCGTTGCGTCTCATTGTAGGTATGAGTCACAACGTAGGTTTGCGCGGCTGGGGAAACTGATGCGATGGCACCGCCGTACAGCACGCCCCTAGTTATGACTACTCCTATGATCAACGCTATGCCGGTGAGCAGACCCTTAAATCCTAGCCACACCACCATAGCGAATCCGCTTAGAGCCAGGATTCCGGCAAGCATGCCAATAAGCAAGATACGCCGAGATCCCCATCGCAATGAGACCCGTCCCCACCTGGTGGAGGTAAGAGAAAACATTATGGCTGCTAACGAAATGGTGGCGCCAATGTGCCATTCCTTCAGCCCGATTTCGCGCGATAGTGGAGCCAGAATTGGATTAAGAATCATCTGCCCCATATATGCCAGTAGCACCGTCAAAAACAGGGGAAACAGTCCCGTTATTTTTGATTCGACTTTCTCGTTTCGTTCATTAGTGGCGCACATTAAAACATCCTTTCCAAAGTGAGCTACCAATCAAGCTGAGACAATACTAGAACAATGTTCTAGTATTGTCGAGGTTGAGGGTATGCTGTTTTCGTGGGGAATAAAGACAAGCGGGTAAACACGGGTAGACGCGCCTGGCTGACGCAGGAAAAGATCATGTACACCGCAATGGAACTGACCCGAGAGTGCGGTCTAGAAAAATGGTCGATTCGTGACCTTGCGCAGCGTCTGGGAGTAGTTCCCTCTGTCATCTACCACCATTACCAAAACCGTGACGCCATTACCGCTTCTGTAATAGGCGAGATCACTAGCACCATCGAACTACCGGACGAGCAGCTGGAATGGAAAGATTGGTTCATCTCCCTAGCAGAAAATGTCAGGCCCGTCTTTCTTGAATTCCCCGGAGTCACCGACAAACTGATGTATGGACATATGAACGCCGCGTTTATACCAATCTTGGAGGTGGCTTACGAAAAACTACGGGACGCTGGTTTTAGCAAGTACATTCACATCGCATACTCAATTATCATCAACACGATGCTGTGGAGCATTACTGCTCGCAACTTGCGCAGCCCAACCAAGCAGGAACAGCGCCACGACCTAGGCCAAATGATTACCCAACTTCAGCCCCTAGCTGCCTGCTCCACAACGCTGGCTGACATCATCCAGGGCTACTTAATTCCGCTAGCCAACCCGAAAAATGAAGACCGCATGAGTCAGGAATACTTTGAAATCATCATGGAAGTCGTACTCGCCGGTTTAGAGATAGCGATTTTGCCTCGCGAAAACACCTAACGAACCCGTGAACAAGAGAAATCATCAATACGCATAAAATATTGCCCAAAATCGCAAGGCATCCAGCTAAGAACAGAGCCTTTCAGCCTCTCACTCTATTTCCTGCGATTTTCCAATAAACACAAGAAAATCCACTATATCCAGAGCTTCCCAAACAACTGGTACGACTACATCAAATACGTCACCATCAATGAACTAACTATCGCTCTTCACAGCACGCAGGCTTCTCCCAGGAATCCGCAGCCTATACCGAAGCCTAAGCCCAGCCTATTGCGTATGGACGAAGAGGAAACCTCCATCTCGACGTGCAGAAATAGCGTTTGGTGTTTTATATGAGGGTGTTTTGCATGTGGAAGACTTACTGGCGCGCCGCACCAGACTCTGTTACGAGCATCGGAATCGCGGATTGGCTGCTATTGACGAGGTTGCGAAAATAGCTGCGGATATTCTTGGCTGGGACGAGGCGGCCAAGGCGCATGAGATAGAAAACTACAAGGCCCGGTGTGATGCCGAAGAAAAGGCGGAGGGGATAGTTAGCGAAGACGAAGCTCAAAAGGTACGTGAGCAGGCGGTGCCTATAACCGAATTTGTTGATGTGGCTCCGCAAATTGACGGTTAAAGCCGTGGGGATTTTTGCCCTTTAAATCGCTGACTCTAAGGCCTTGGAGGCGTGTACTCCAAGGCCTTAGACGTACTTAGGATGCCAATAGGCCCTCTCTGGCAACAGAGCAAAATTCAGTTTTAGGCGCTTGCTTTAAAAGCACTTTCGATAACGCGGTATTCGGGCTAATGCCCGAAAATAAGACAATATCATTCTAAGTTTACTAACCTAGAACCAACACCACTGATCCACCGTTAACGCCGGGTCACAGAGGCGCATTTTTCATCTCCGTTAGCGAGTTGAACCCCGACACCCTACCTGAACAGGGAAAACAGGATACTAGGTAACGGAAAACCCAAATCCGCTAACGCAAGCGATTTTCTTGACCCCCTTGGGGCGTACGCACTAACGCAAACGCCTACTTATCATTTTCGACGTCATGTTGGAGCGGGTGACGGGAATCGAACCCGCGTTCTCAGCTTGGGAAGCTGATGTTCTACCATTGAACTACACCCGCAAGCACCAGAAACCAGGCATATCTGGCGTCTAGTTGCCCGATCAGTATATAGCCGGTCCCTCGCACGCGCCAAAACCATCCAGCCCGTGCGCATACAGTTTGAAAGCGGCCTCCACAATCGGCACATCCGGCTCTATCCACGTGATCTCATGCAGGTCGCTGGCAGCCACCCATCGTGCCTCCAAGTGACCGTCACCCACCTGCGGGGATCCAATCGGGCGAGCCAGCCACACCAGCATTCGCCGTCCGCCCAGCACCGGCCATGCTCCGTCCTCGTCCTTTGACAAAACCGGTTGGCCAAGCTCGATGTCGCACCCTAGCTCCTCGCGGATTTCACGAACGAGGGCATCGCTGGGCCGCTCCTCCGGTTCGACCTTGCCGCCCGGCAGCTCATACAAGCCGCGAAGCTCTTGAGGATATGCCCGCGCGGCCGCGAACACCTGCGCTTTTGCACCTTCACCGCGCATGAAAGCTGCTGCCACTACAAGTTTCTTCACGCCCTCGAGTCTACCCAAAACGATTTTGCGACACTTACGGGAAAAATGTCACAATACATCTATGCCGAAAATCTCTGGGACAAACCTTGCCGAACACCGCGAAAATACCCGCGATGCCCTATTTGCCGCGCTCGCATCGCTCATGCGCGAATACTCCTTCGAGCAAATCTCGATCGCCCAAATCTCGAGGCGCGCAGGCATCGGCCGAACCGTTTTTTACAACCACTACGAAGACAAAGAAAGCCTGCTGGTGGCGCTCACCCTTGAGAGCACAAAGCGCTTCACCAGGACGCTCGGCGAAACTCTCAGCATCATCGATGATCCGATTCAACAGCTGCGCGTCTACATCCGTGCCCAGCTAGAACTTCGAAACCAAAACCACTTCAGCTACCCGCTGCGCATCACTTCAGCGGTTCCACAACAGCAACTCAAACAGCACGCCCGCACAATCCAGCACATCATCTACCAGCTTTTGAACGCCGCATACGAGGCCGGCAAGATCACTCAAAACCCGGACGCCAGCACGGTGCGCCTAGTGCTCTCCTGCCTGTCCAACATTGACCTGCCCGCAAATCCGCAAGAGCGCAGCAACGTCATGGCCTGCACTGAGGCATTTATTTTGCGAGGCCTTGGCGCAGCCGAATCCGACATCAACCACATTGATCCAGCTGTCGCGAACTTGAGGTTCAACTTCTCCATCCTCAACAACCCTGAAAACGAGATCAAGGACCTTGACCTCGCCAAACAAAGCGCACAGGCACGCTGCCCCGTCACCGGAGCCATGCATTACAAAACCGCGCGCTAACGCCGCGCCCCATAGATACTGTGAAAGGTTCAGGCACGCATATCGCGTGCCTGAACCTTTCACACTTTGGCGTTAGTTACCTTCCGCACCTTCACCATCAGCCTGCTGGATCTGCTTGCGAACCTCGTCCATATCCAGCTCCTTAATCTGACGGATGATGTCATCCAGAGCCTCGCCTTGTAGCACGCCAGAGTGGCGGAACACTGCGAGCCCCTCGCGGAAAGCCATCAGAGTAGGAATCGACTGGATCTGCGCGGCAACGGCCAGCTGCTGCTCGGCCTCCGTATCAACCTTCGCGAAAACGACGTCTTCGTGGCGGTTCGAAGCCTCCTCGTAGATCGGGCCGAACATGCGGCACGGACCGCACCAGGATGCCCAGAAGTCCACTAGAACAACGTCGTTTTCCTCAATGGTCTTGCCGAACTTCTCGAAGTCCACATCAACAGTTGCCATTAGGTAACCCTCCAAAAGTTATTTGCGTTGCTAACACCCTAAACCACAAGTGCTGCGAATGTATTCCGTAGCGGCGAGTGATCTAGGCAACCGAGCCGGAAAGCTCCTTGGCAACAAGCTCTGCAACCTGCACCGCATTAAGCGCGGCGCCCTTTCGCAGGTTGTCACCCGCAACCACAAACACCAGGCCGCGCCCATCCGGAACTGCCTGATCCTGGCGGATCCTACCCACCAGCGTGCCATCCATGCCAGCGGCCGCCAGCGGAGTAGGTACATCCACAAGCTGAACGCCAGGAGCCTCCTGCAAAAGTTCCCTAGCGCGCTCCACGCTGATCGGCTTTTCAAATTCTGCGTGCACCGTGAGCGTGTGACCCGTAAACACCGGCACGCGCACACAAGTTGCTGACGCCGCGAGCGTTGGAATGCCTAGAATCTTGCGCGATTCATCGCGAAGCTTTTGCTCCTCATCCGTTTCCAAAGAACCATCATCAACGAGGCCACCGGCAAGCGGCACCACATTGAACGCGATAGGCGCCACGTACGTTTTTGGTTCGGGCAGCTTAACTGCCTTGCCGTCAGTGGTGAGCGCCTGCAAATCCTGCTTCACGCCAGCCTCAACCTGGTCGATGAGCTCACGCACGCCCGCCAGACCCGAACCTGATACGGCCTGGTAGGAGGACGCCATGAGGCGCTTCAAACCGGCCTCTTCATGAAGAACCTTCAGCGAAGGCATTGCCGCCATCGTCGTGCAGTTCGGATTCGCAATAATGCCCAGAGGGCGCGACTTCATAGCCTGCGGGTTGACCTCGCTGACCACCAGCGGCACATCCGGGTTCTTACGCCACGCGGACGAGTTGTCTACAACCACTGCTCCGGCCTCGGCAAACTTTGGTGCGTACTCGCGCGAAGCTGCTCCCCCAGCAGAGAAAATCGCGATGTCGATGCCGGAGTAATCAGCGGTAGCGACGTCCTCGACCACGATTTCTTCACCGCAGTACTGGAGTTTTGTGCCCGCCGAGCGCGACGAGGAGAAGAAACGCACCTTTGTGGCCGGGAAATCGCGTTCGGTTAGGATCTGGCGCATCACGTGACCCACCTGGCCGGTGGCGCCAACAACAGCGAGAGTTAGTTCTTTCATCGTCCCGTTCCTCCATAAACAACGGCTTCAGATTCAGTGGAATCAAGGCCAAACGCCGAGTGCACGGCGCGCACAGCCCGATCCAAGTCTTCAAGTTTGGTAACAACCGAGATGCGGATCTCGGACGTCGTAATCATGTCAATGTTGATCCCTGCGTCGGACAGGGAGCCGAACAGTTTGGCGGAAACACCCGGATTGGTCCTCATTCCCGCACCCACGAGCGAAAGGATGCCAACGCCGGGGCTGTAACGCAGATCCTGGTAGTCCAGCTCATCTTTGGCCGCCTCGATCGCGGCGATAGTACGCTCGGCGTCATCTCCGGGAAGCGTGAACGAAATATTCGCCCGGCCCGTGCCCGACGTGGGAATGTTCTGCACGATCATGTCGATATTCGCACCGGCTGCCGCAACGATTTGGAACAGGCGCGCCGCCATGCCCGGCGCGTCCGCGATTCCAACGATCGTGATCTTATCTTGGCTGCGATCATGCGCGATACCGGAAATAACGGGAGCTTCCACTTGATCCTCCTCTAGGGTTTTTAGGGCTGCATCTGGCACGAGGCCAACAAGTTCGGGGTGCGCGTCAGAGTTCGCGATCCACGTTCCGTCCTTATCGGAAAACGAGGAGCGCACGTGAAGGGGAACGTTGTACCTGCGCGCAAACTCGACCGCGCGAAGGTGCAGGATCTTAGCGCCGTGGGCCGCAAGCTCTAGGGTTTCTTCTTGACGGAGCCTGCGCACGCGCCTTGCGGTGGGCACGATGCGGGGGTCTGCGGTGTAGAGGCCGTCAACGTCCGTGTAGATTTCGCAAACATCGGCGTGGAGGGCGGCCGCGAGGGCAACTGCCGTGGTGTCGGAGCCGCCGCGTCCAAGCGTGGTGACGTCATCATCGGAGGACACGCCTTGGAATCCAGCAACGATGGCCACCTGGCCCTCGCGAATGGAACGGGCAACGCGTTCTGGCACCATGCCCGTGATTTGGGCCTTCCCAAAGTGGCTGTCGGTGAGGACGCCTGCCTGCGCTCCCGTGTATGACACTGCGGGCACGCCCATTTGGTTGATGGCCATGGCGAGTAGCGACATTGAGATACGTTCGCCTGCGGATAGGAGCATGTCCATTTCACGCTGGGGGGCCTCTTCGGTTAGTTGGCCGGCCAGGTCGAGTAGGTCGTCAGTTGTGTCTCCCATTGCAGATACGACTACTACGAGTTTGTGGCCCGCATGGTGGGTGTCGCAAATACGTTTGGCAACGCGTTTCATTGCTTCCGCGTCTGATACGGATGACCCGCCGTATTTTTGCACTATTAGCGCCACGTCGACCTCTTCTATGTTGTGGGTGGCATTGCCATTGATGTTGTGATCAGTGTAGGCGCGGTAGTGGGAAGCGTGTTTGTTGGATCCACCTTGCGAACATTTTGGCCAAAATTGTGACCTTTTTTACGATTCTAGGAGGGGATTTGGTTAGCTTCCGATGGTGCGGCGGCCTTCGAAGGCGCGGCCTAGGGTGACTTCGTCTGCGTATTCGAGGTCTCCACCAACTGGCAGGCCAAGGGCGAGGCGTGATGCGGGCACTCCCATGGTGTCTAGCATTCTGGCGAGATAGGTTGCGGTGGCTTCACCTTCGATGTTGGGGTCGGTGGCGATAATGATTTCGTTGATTTGGTTGGAGGATAGGCGGCTCATGAGGCCGCGGATGCGCAGCTGGTCGGGTCCGATGCCGCGGATCGGGTCGATGGCACCGCCAAGCACGTGGTAGAGACCGCGGTAGGACCCGGTGCGTTCGATGACTTCAACGTCTTTGGCTTCTTCAACTACACAGATGATGGTTTGGTCGCGGCGCGCGTCGCGGCAGATGTTGCACGTTTCTTCTTCTGCGATGTTGCCGCAGATGGTGCAAAATCGGACTTTTTCTTTAACTACTTGGAGCGCGCGTGCCAGGCGCATGACGTCTTCACGGTCGGTTCCAAGTATGTGAAACGCTATGCGTTGCGCGGATTTTGGGCCGATGCCGGGGAGCGCCCCGAGTTCATCGATGAGGTCTTGGACTGCACCTTCGTACAAGGCTATTTGTTTCCTTCACTCGTGTCTTCGATGATTGTTGCGCCGAACATTTTTTCAACCAGTGGGAGTCCCACGAGGTTTGAGTTTTCAGCGTCGGCGTCGTCCATATTAGCCCCGCCAGTGTCGAAGTCGTACTCCGACTCTTCGAACTGCGAGGTTGGCGCAGTTTCCTGTGGTGGTTCGGGGACGGCTTGTGGGCGTGCGACTGTCGGGCTGTGCGAGTGCGAGGATTCCTGCGGGCGTGCAGTGTCCTGCGGGCGTGCGGTCTGCTGTGACGGTTCTGTGAGGACGTGTGGGCGCGTAGGCTGGTCAGGCTCTGCAGCGCTGGACCGGGCCTGTTCAGCGCGCGCGCCCTGTTTGCCGGCCTGACTGTTTAGTTGGCCTTCGACGTTGCGGCTTTGCGTGCCGGCCTGCTGTTGTGGAGTGCGCGGCTGGGTATTGGGTACTGCGCGGACGGTAGGCCACGCCGTGTCCTCGTTGTCATCTGGCGCTGATTGGTCTTGCGCAGCGCGGTTTGCCGCATGTTCGCGCCCATTATTTGCCCGGTTGAAACCCTGCCGGCTACTTGTCTGATTGCGGCTGTGCGCGCTATTGGAGTTAGCAGGTTCCTGGTTACCGTGTGGCGGCTGCGCAGGAACCGAAGACGCCGGCTGGCCGCCCACTTGAACTTGAATGGTTTTTGATACACCGGTTACTACTTGGATGGCTTTGAGCGCGGTGTCTTGGTGTCGGTTGAGGAACACGTTCGCAAGCCCTTGGTTTGCGAACCCGAGAATAACGGTTGAGGAATCTTCTGAGATTAGTTTGGCGTGCTCCCCAATCAGGAAGGCCGAGGAAGGCATGATTACGCGCACGGCTTCTACAAACTGGTCCCACTTGCCGTGCAGGTTTGCAGTCACGTTGCCCGGCGCGGACGAGGACGCGGCTTGCTTCTGCTCGGCAGGGGCGGCTTCAGCCTTCGGCTCCGGCTGAGACTCCGGTGCTGGCGCAGATTGCGAGGTTGGGGCGGGTTCAAGTGTTAGTGCAGGTTCTGGCCGTTGCGGGGTCTGTGCCTGTGAGGCCGATGCTTGTTGGGGAGCTTGAGCTTGCGCTCCTTCTGCTTTTTGCGGCGCTTGCTGTTTTGGGGCCTGGGCGAGCTTGTTCACCTGTTCCTGTGCCCGCGAGCGCCTTAGCTGTTCGCGGGCAAGCGCGGCTCCGGTCAGTGGCTTGCCGTCCTCCCCTAGGATTTGCGGACCATCTTGGGAAGGCTCATTAAAGCCGCTGCTTCCACCGAACGAGGGCGCGGCTGAGTGACCTGCCGAGCCGGCCTCGGCCTCGCCACTGCTGGGGCGGATTCGGGCGCCGCTTAGCTCAACGAGAATGCGGCCAATCATCAGCTCTAGTTGCAACCTGGGTGAGGTGGCGCCAACCATGGAGCGAAGCGCCTCATCGGTTAGGTCTGCGGCCATCGAAAGCGCGGGGGCGCCCCACTGTTTTGCTTGCGCAAACATGCGTTCGCGTTGTTCCGCGGGTAGCTGGCCCAAAATGTCTTTTGCTTGCTCGCCCGCTACCGCGATGATCAGTAGATCGCGGAGACGCTGCAGGAAGTCCTCCACAAACCGGCGCGGATCATGGCCGGATTCAACCATTTGCTCAATCGTTGCGAACAGGCCCGCCCCGTCGCGCTTGGCAAGCTGTTCAACCGCGGTGTCAAGCAGATTCGTGTCCGTGTATCCAAGAAGAGCCACAGCGAGGTCATACGGGATCTTCGAGTCAATGCTCCCAGCCATCAGCTGGTCAAGCACCGATAGGGAATCGCGAACCGAGCCGCCGCCCGCGCGAATAACGAGGGGTAACACGCCCTCGCCAACCTCAATGCCTTCAGACTCGCAGAGGTTTGCCAAATACGGCAGCAGGACGTCACCGGGCACTAGACGGAACGGGTAGTGGTGCGTGCGGGAACGAATTGTGCCGATCACGCGCTCCGGCTCGGTTGTGGCGAAGATGAACTTCACGTGCTCGGGTGGTTCTTCCACCAGTTTTAGTAGCGCGTTGAAGCCCTGGGTTGTGACCATGTGGGCCTCGTCAAGGATGAACACCTTGTAGCGGTCTCGAACGGGCGCGAAAGATGCGCGTTCACGTAGCTCGCGGGCATCATCCACACCGTTGTGCGAGGCCGCGTCAATCTCAACAACATCCAAAGAGCCAGTGCCGCCGCTGGCAAGCTCCACGCACGATTCACACTTGCCGCAGGGCGTGTCCGTAGGGCCTTCCGCACAGTTCAGGCAACGCGCGAGGATACGAGCGGACGTGGTTTTGCCACATCCTCGCGGCCCGGAGAACAGGTAGGCATGCGTGATGCGGTTAGACCGAAGCGCTGCCTTCAGGGGTTCGGTCACGTGGTCTTGCCCGATCACGTCATCAAACGTGTCGGGCCTGTAGCGGCGATACAAAGCTATGGTCACAAGTGAACTCTATCGTTAAGCACGGACAAAAGTTTTGAAGGAGAGCAAACCGGGCAGAATCGCCCGTTTATGAGGCCGCAACCACGTCCTCCACCAGCGCCTTCGCGGCGTCTACAAAATCCAGCACATCCATGCGAAGGGAGAAACCGCGCCGGCCTCCGGACACAACAATTGAGTCTTGATTCAGACAGCTTTGGTCAATGATGACGGGCGCCTGCTGCTTTTGCCCAAACGGAGATATCCCGCCCACAACATAGCCCGTGCGGCGCTGCGCCACTTCAGGAGGAAGCATCTGCGCCTTCTTAGCACCCGCCGCTCGCGCCACTTTCTTGAGCGACATGCGGTGGTCTACCGGCACAACAACGCACACGATCTCACCGTCAGCGTCAACGAGGAGGGTTTTGAACACCTCCGCGGGATCGAAACCAAGCTTTTGTGCAGCCTCAACGCCGAACCCGTGGTCGAACTCGCTGGAATGCTCGTAGGTTAGCTGCGAGAACGGGACTCCCGCCTCCAACAAGTACGCGACCGCTGGAGTAGAAACTGACTGATCCACCACGCCCCCATCCTGAACGCCCAAATGTTGCCTATCTGACAGGCGTCACACTCATGCTAACTCGACTAATGCGCCCGTCATTCGGTAGACTATCGAAGCGTTACCGCGCTCACGCGTGGAAACCCACAGGAGGATTCGCATAGTGGCCTAGTGCGCTCGCTTGGAAAGCGGGTTGGGTGCAAGCCCTCGGGGGTTCGAATCCCCCATCCTCCGCAGTGCGCCCCGGAATCTCGTTGAGATACCGGGGTTTTCTCATGCTTTTGCCCGGTATTTCAACGGTTTCGCCCATCCCCCGCATGTGCCAACATGTAACACTAGATGCCATTAAAGGCTATTAGATAGAATCTATATAGAACCTCAGAACTCGACACAAGGAGGGCGTGCTATGGCGCGCGGGGGCGGCGTTGGAAGCGTCATAAAATACAAAATCAAAGGCGGATACCGATATAAGGCGGTAGTCGAGCACTACGGGCGAAAATACATTGAAGGCGGGTTCCTCACCGTAGCTAGTGCCCGCGAGCGCGCGTGGAAGATGAAGCAAGAACTCACTGCGGGCACATATGAGACACCGGGGCAAAAAGCTAAACGCCTAGCGCGAGAGGAACGGGCCGCAAACGCGGGGGCCGTGACAGTAGCGGAATACGCGGGAGAGTGGGTAGACGAACTACGCGCGTTACAAGAACAGGGCCAAAAATCGGCAAATACCGTGAGGTCTTATAAGTCTCTTATAAACCGTCATATAAATCCGCATTTGGGCAGTATGCGGGTAAACGCGGTGACGCGTGAGACTGTGCAAGACTGGCACAAGCGCCTAACCGCTGACAAGTCGCCCGCCGTAGCCGTAAATGCGTATCGCGTCTTATCAGCGCTGATGAGCCGCGCGGCAGAAGCGGGGCTAATAAGCGTGTCCCCTTGCAAAGTCAAAGGCGCGACAAAAGCCGTGGCAAATCAGCGCGAGCAACACTACTTCACCCACAGCGAATATAAAGCGCTATATGAGGCTTTAGCGGCGTGCGATATGCCCGAATATGCCGCTATAGCGTCCCTCATTTACTTCACCGCGTGCCGCCCGTCCGAAGCTAGGGCGCTGCGCGTAGGCGATATTGACCTAGCGCGGGGCCGTATCCGCTACGGGGCAGCCCTGCAACGCTCCGAAACCGGGGCCACAGTTGAAGGGCCAACTAAGACTAAGCGCGTACGGTACGCGCCAATACCCGGGCCACTCGCGGACGTGGTAGAACCGCTATGCGCGGGGCGGGATAGTGGCGCGTGGCTTTTCACCGCGCCGCGCGATAAGGACGCGCCGGCGACTGATAAGCATTTGAGCGCGCGCACCCGGACGGCTTTGGACTCTATCGGCTTGAAAGACGCGGAACTCTACGACCTTAAACACACGTGCCTAACCAACTTGGGCCGCGCGGGCGCGTCTTTGAAGGAGCTAATGGACCTGCCCGGGCACACCCAAATTGAAACCGTTTTGAAATATCAATTGGCGGATTTTGACCGGGTAGCTAGCGCGGTTGAGCGCATGGCCGAAAGGCTAGAGAAATAGACGCGCGAGGCGTGTCTATTACTGGCTACTACTGACTGCTACTGTCTATAATATTCCTATGACGTGAGTCATGTTTCTTTGCGAGTTGTCAAATGTGCAAAGCGGGCGCGCCGTTAGGTTTTGAGTTCCCTAGCGGCGCGCCCCTCCTATTTATAACAGGTTGGTAACATCACACTTTAGGGCTGGCATATTTATATGCCACCTGATAGACTAGAGACATCAAAGGGAAAAGCAAAAGGCTTCACCGCTCAAGTCAAGGAGACAAAGAAAATGGCCATCTACGCAGTAACCGACAAAATCAACCTCGCAGCAGAGCTAGGCTACACGCCCGAATACATCGACGAGCACGTCGCACCCCTCATCCAGTCCGACGACGGCGAACGCTGGGGAGTAAGCGGGAAACCCCGCCTATACGCACTCAATGCCTTCCTGAACTCGCTCACCGAGACCCGCTTCACCAAGCACAACGGCCAATGGGTAATCACGGGCCGCAACCTTGAAGAAGGCCAGGCCGTGACCGTATCCAAGCGTGACGGCTCCACCTCTACAGTGATTGTGGCCGAAATCCTCGACTCAAAGGACGGCCGCCAGGTGGCACGCTTTGAAAACCAGCGCCGCGCAAGCAGGGGCCGCCGCTACTACTCACGCACCCATGGCGAATACGTCACGCAGTACGCGGACGGACGCACCGAGACCGACTCTGGTACGCAAATCTGGGACGAAGCCTAACAGCGGCTAAGGAGGACAAAGACCCATGAATATTGCGCTTACAATCCGCTCATATCGTGAGGCCCTGGGGCTCACGCAGGAAGACGCAGCCCGCCTTATGGACGTGCGGCAACCCACCTGGTCAAGGTGGGAGCAAGGCGTAAGAGAGCCGCGCGACCCGCTAAGCGTGATCATGGTGTTGCAGGGACTGGTTGATTTTCGCGATGAGATTTTTGACGCGATGTGTGACCTTGTCGAAGCGCAATCATCTAAGCGCGTGCAACTTGGTACTTATATGACTGATGCGGCTTTTTGGCGTAACAACGCCCGCGCCAGGGCTGAGGAGTTGCCCGCGTCGTTGCACCGGTCTGCCGCCGCGCTTTGTACTTTCATGATGATGGAAGACGCGGGAATCATTGTGGAGATTGTGGACGCGGAAGGCGAATAAAGATGTGTAAGTATTGTGCTCGTGATCCGCGCATGGTGGCGCGTTCTTTGAATTTGAATGATTTTTCGACTGACGCGCTGGCCGAGGCCGTTCTACGCGGCGAATTCGGCAACGGTATCTACCGTATGGAAGCGCTAGGCGCTAGATACGACGAGGTTCAGGCGATGGTTGATAAGAAGATTGACGGTTATGCGCGGCGGGTTTTGCGCGGCGAGTTTGGCAATGGCCGCGAGCGTAAGGCGCGGCTTGGGTATTTGTATCCGGCGGTTCAGGAGCGGGTTAATCAGCTGGTGCGCATGCGATAAACGGTTTGTTACCGTTTTGTTACCTGTTTCACTGGTTTACCCCTTGTGCTTAGTCTAGTAGTGTACTAAACTAGTAGACATCAAGGGGAAAGCAAAAAGGCCGAACCACTCGAAACAAGGAGAAACAAAAATGCGCTACGTAACCTCAATGCAAGACATCATCAACGAAGTTGAAATCATCCTCGCCGGCTCTGAAGGCGAATACGATATTGAGGCCATCGCCTACGACGTGGCACGCGAGCGCGACACCGGCCAGCGCGCCGACGACCGCTTCTACATCACCGAAGATGAGAGCGAATTCTGGGCCGCCGTTGCCGCTCACGAAATCAACTAACAACCCACACGGGGGAGGCCCACACAGGGCCACCCTCGCCCCACAAGCAAAAGGAGAAACAAGAAATGTTCACCACAATCAGCACCGGCAAACCAAACAACAACACCACCACCTACAAAATCGAGAAAGCCGGCAACACGGTTTACAAAGCCCGCAAAACCTACGACAAAGACGCCAAGCAGTGGCGGGTTGAAATGCGTGACATGGACGGCGCAACCGTCCTAGCCTCCCACACGGCCACAGAGCCCGCTCGCGACGCGATCAACCTCGTCCTAGAAACACGCGCCCGCCAACTCGACGGCCAGACCGGCGAACTCGTAGCCGGCGAGTTCAACGAAATGTGCCGCGCAGCCGAAGAAATCGAGCTGAATCGAGATGATGAGACGGTTCGCCGCGAGCATGTTTTGCGGACGCTAGGACGCTAGCAAGGGCCAGGGATGGCAGGGCCATATGACCCTGCCCGCCCACCCTAGAAAGCAGGACAACACACAGTGACAGACAATACAGACACAGACCTCACCCAGCTAGGCGCGCAGCTCGCTGAAACCCGCGCCAAAGAAGCCGAAATACTTGCCCGCCTAACCCAGCTCGTACGGGCAGAACACGCGCGCGGCATGAGCGAATACAAGCTAGCAGAGCAAGCACAAGTAACCCGCAGCACAATCCGAGCATGGCTAGGCAAGAAATAAGGAGAAAAAAGACCGTGCCCCGGCTCTCGCTTTCACACGCGGGGCCGGGGCACTGTTATCCCCGCAAGCGCGGGGAGCGTTTAAGCCAGTTAGCGAACCACATTGAGAAAATCGGGTCATCCCCGCAAGCGCAGGGAGAACTAACTGACAAATGGAATAATAGCACATTTTTGCGGGCGCGGGTTGTCATAAAACACGACTTTTATTAAATCTGTCATATTATGACAAGGTTTGTAACATTCCGCGCATAAAAATAAGGCCCTCACCCAGCATTAAAACCAGGTGAGGGCCGCGTCGATCACACGTCCAACCGTAGTGGTAGACTTTGAGTAGCTCCTCGGCCTCGACCTAACCAGTCGGCACCCGACGAGCAGTTCTCTAAAACACTTCAATAGTAGTGGGCCTCGCGGGCCGTGGTAGCCTGCCAGGCCCGCTACTCAATAGTAGGCGAGCACGGTCACCTTTCCTCCTGCCGTCCGCGCGCCAACTGCTCCAGCTTTTCGCGCACCTCACACGGTGCGCCAAGCTTATCCAGCTCACGCAAAGCCGCATAAAACGCGGTCACCGCATTTACCTGCCCCCCCCCTTTACAATACCCCTATTTAGTACTATAATGGAGGTATTGAAAGGAGGTGAACAAATGAACGAATGGGGAAACCTACTCACCGGAATAGGGACGATGATAGTAGCCACGGTAGCCGTCATCGACCTGATCAGAAAAACTGATCGTGACCGGTGAGTAAGCGCTGGGACTCGAAATACACTAACTATCTCGAGTCCCAGCCAACCCCCATAATAGTTCTACAAGATCCATGAGCGAAGACAAGAAGATCAATGTTTTAATCGCCGCAACGCTTTTTAGTGCTGGTGTCGGCATGTTTCGCCCGCCAACCTGGCTAGGAGCAGTCGTGCTCGTTGCCGATGTTGTGGTAGCCGCATGGGTGCTCAAAACCGGCAAGGACTAGCAAAAGGACGTGTGCGATGACCACTAAACAACCAGCCGAATACCTATCGACCCTTGGCGTTGCAGAACGTTTAGGGCTGTCACGAGGCACTATCAACAGCTACCGCAAGAAAGGAATGCTTCCCGACCCTGACGTAATAGTAGGGTCGAGAGACTCGCAAGCCTTCGGCTGGCTACCTGAAACGATTGACCAGTGGCAGGCAAACCGGCCAGGACGGGGCAACTGGAAAACAAGCCATTAGCCCCGTGCACGTACAAGAAAAGAGCCCCTACCCAGCACAAACTGCCAGGTAGGGGCCTTTTTACTCGCTCCGTGTCCTATCCTCTGAGACTCGATCCTTCAAAGCGTCAATAATCGCCTGATCCACTCCCGCCTTGTGTAGTTCTCGCAAAGCGTCATACAACGCTGTGATCGCGTCGAAGTGCGCGGCCCGCTCACGTTCAAGCTCGACCGTGATTTCTTTTTGCATGTCGCGTTTAGCTTTCGGACGGCCTTTGACCCATTCGACGATGCCCCAAAATAGTTTAGGGACGATAGCTACGACAAGGCCGGACCCGAGGATTGCGGAAACCATTTGAGAATCCAAGTTGTGGCTTCCTTTCTGTTATTTCGTAATGCCTTTAACCTCGATCACAGGCTCGCCGGGTGTGACGTCAAAATCTTTGATCCGTATCCAGCGGGTGACAAAAAAGACAATCACAATCAGGCCCAACAGGCCGGTGCTTGTAAGGCCGGTCAAAACGAGCCACGTTATAACGCCGGCAATGCTCGACATGATGGCGGCGCGTTCCAACTGGTAGTAGCCGAACAGGGCTGTGGGGAAGCCAAACGCCCCACCGGTGACGAGGAACAGGCCGTGAATGTAGTCCACGGCTTGCGTGTCGCCTTTGAGCGTGACCGCGCCAACAACAAAAGTAGCCAAATAGGCCGCGCTCATTGCTATCGCGATTGACTTGGGTTCGTGGACGTGAGACCAGACTTTCGCAACAGGATTCCCTCTAGTCATCCACATTTCGCGTATGCCCATCGTCACCTCCCGGATTGATCTTGATCTCTACCGCGTCCAATACCGGCTTCATGGCCGTGTAGACCACTTGCATTACGCCTAGCGCGGCGGCGATAACCGTCGCGGCCTGTTGCCACGAGTCGGGCCGGTAGGTGGCAAAAATACCCACACCCACAAGAAGCAAAGTGACGCCGATAGCAATAAGACGCTTATAAGATGACCGCAGTTCAACTTGTGTGAGGATTGCGGTTAGCCACGGGGCGATAAGCCCCGCCAATGCCGCAACCGTTAGTTCCGTATCCATGATTATTTGCCTCCTAGCTGGCGGTTAATCGCCCTCTGCATTGCTTTGACCGTCTCCACGCCCATGTAGCCGTCCACGGTCACGCCGTAGTATTTCTGCATGGCGCGAACAGTGCCTTGGCCCATGATGCCGTCAGCGGGCGTGCCAAAAGCGCGTTGCATTTTAGCGATGAGCTGAGAGCCCACCGGTCTGTTTGTCCACTCCCACCCGCTGGTTGCCGCCGGCATGTAACCGCGGTTAGCGATCTCCTGGCTTGAAATCACGCCGTCCACCGGCGTGCCATTAATGCGTTGCAGAGCGCGCGTAGTGTCTGCCCCCCAGTAGCCATCCACGCTAACCGCGCCGCCGCTCGCGGGGGAAGGCGTAGCCGTGGCCGCGTAGGCTGGCCGCAAAATCGCGATAACCGAACTCCAATACCTGGTGCGTCGGTACACGCCGCCCCCGTTGGATTGGGAGCCCTGCCACGACCCGCTCGTGTTGCCCTCAATACAGGTCAAATACTTGCCGTTGTTGGTTTCAACAATGCCAATGTGATCCGCCAGGCCGTCATCGTCCCAGTCAAAACACACCAGATCGCCCGGCGCGGCATTATGCTTGTTGCCTAGTTTGCGGCCTTGCTTTGCGTATTCCTTAATGGTGCTAGGCACGTAGGCGAAATGGCCCGGCGAGGGCTCCCTAACGCCCGCGCGCGACAAAACCCACGACGTGAACATATTGCAGTAAGGCACGCCAGACGTGCCGTACCAGGCTTGACCGGTCACGCCGGCCATCCACCGCCCGTATTTTGTGCCCTCCTCCGGATCACTCCAACGCGAATAGCCCAGCTCGCCACGCGCGATTTGCAGAACCTTACTTGTTGTTGTCATGATCCGCCTCCTCCACATCTGCGGGGTCTAGCTCGGGGTTATCCATCAGGCGCATTTTTGCCTTTAGTTCGTCTGTTACTTCCCAATCGCCCATTGCGGGGCCTTCCTTTCTTGTTTTTGGGTGTAAAAAATCCCCCGCCCGCCAGGGGTAGGGGAATAGACTGTTGTTATCTGTGGTTTATGCGGGTCGCCACGCGCCCGAAACGTCAGGCGCAAAAACGTTAAAGCTGATAACGCTCTCGTACCGTTTGCCGTCATACGTGACGATATCGCCGGCGGCGTACCACGTGTCATACCGTGCGGGGTCTGGCTCACGCCACCTCGCGCCCTCCACTTTCGCCGCGTCACGTAGAGTCAAATACTGCGACTGGTACACGCTAATAAGCTGTGAGAATTGTTCGATGTATTCTAGGTCGCTTTTACGCTCCTGCGCCGCCCTGATAAGCGCGTCAAGCTCGCTAATGTCCAAATCGCTAATGTCGATCATTTCGCGCCCCTTATGCCATAGAAATCGGGAAAGTCATTACGGTTAAACGGTTCATGCGCGAGTCATAATCGAGTTGGACCTTGTTGTCACGCACAGTTCCGCCGCCCCCGTTGGAGCCGAAAACGCCCAGCTCAATCTTGGGTTGCTCACCCGCCTTGATCGTGCCCGACGCGGAAATATTGGCGTAGCCAGTATTAAAAGAAGCTAGGCACTGAACCGTGCCTTGCGCGCGGATAGCCAAAAAACCCACGTTCTGCTTATTATTGCCGCGCGCCATGCCTACCGCCATCCAAGACCGATCATAAGGAGCCGTGCCAAGGTTCGCGCTAGTCATCGTCCAAAACTCAAAAGAGCGGACCGTCACAAGGTCCTCACCGTTATATGACGTCTCCGACATGGACACTTCATTTACGGGCTTGAAAATGCTCCCATCATGCACATACACGAAGCCGTTAATGTCGAAATATGCGGGCGACGCCGGCGTAATCTTCGCCTTATTAGCTTCAACAATAGTGCGGGCCGCCGCAATCGAAGTTACGCGCGTCACCACCCCCGCCCCATCCGCCAGGCTAGTTATGCCTTTGTGGATGTCCTCATCAATGTCAGGCACATAAACGCCCCTAAAATTCTCCGCTCCCATAACACTGTTTTCCTTTCTTGCTTTACTGGTAGGTGACTGTGCAACGGAAGCTCCCGGCGTTGTATTCGGTATATGCGGGCGCGCCGGGGTTGGCTTGAAAGTCCAAATATCCGTTGCGTGATAAGAATCCGCCCGCCGTCGCCCCGAAAGTAAGCTCGACCGCCCCATAATCGCGCACAAAAGCCGATTTATTTTCCCCGCCCAAATGGAAGGGGAACCACTTACCCGCGCCGCCGTCTACGAAATCGAAGTTGCACCGGCCCGTAACCTTAATGCTTTGAATGCGTTTGCCTTTAGCGCCCGAAATCCAGAACTTCCCGCCCGACTTATACGAGCCAGACTGGGCAAAAGTCGAACCGTAGGCGTACCAGACATTAGACAATCCGGCGCTTGCGGTGACAATCTTAGGGGCTGGCGGTGCGGGCGGGGCGGACTGGTTGTACACCTCGTGCGTAAGTTCTAGCGCGGGATTCAACCGCTCGACCTTGAAAAGGCTAGGCCACGTGCCTAACTTCCATTTACGGTAAGAATGCAAACCAAGCGCGAAC
>PNHW01000003.1:115305-167914 GCA_002871995.1 Gleimia europaea | reverse complement strand
GCTGGTTAGCTACGCTTGGGAAGGATAACCGCTGAAAGCATCTAAGCGGGAAGCCTGCTTCAAGACAAGGTTTCCATCCCCCTCTTGGGGGGGGGGAGAGACTCCCAATAGATGATTGGGTTGATAGGCCAGGCGTGTAAGCATGGTAACGTGTTTAGCTTACTGGTACTAATAGTCAACAACTAAAAACAACCAAACAACATGACAAGCAGGAATCCTGTTTGCTCGTAACTACTATGCAAACCACTACCAACCCCACACACAACACCCCAAAGGTGAGTGTGTGTGCAGGCAAACACTGCTGGTAAACCATTTTGGTCGTTACTAGCGTGTTTTGCTGTGTTGGCAATAGTTTTGCGGTGGTCATAGCCACGGGGAAACGCCCAGAATCCCATTCCGAACCTGGAAGCTAAGCCCGTGAACGCCGATGGTACTGCACCCGGTAGGGTGTGGGAGAGTAGGAAACCACCGCTATCATTCTTAGAATGTTGGGGCCCCACCACTTGGTGGGGCCCCAACACGTACACCCACCCCACTAATACAACGGCCTTTAACCTTATAACCACACTAGTGCGTAAACGCCACTAGAACAGTAGCCCACAGTTTTCTTGCTTATCGTCGTCGTGACGGCAAACAGAAAGTTTGACATGATAGAAGCGTGGACTCAGATAACGTTCCCGTACAGAGATCAGGCTCTATCCTTCTAGCAGCCACACCTATTGGAGACACTAATGATGCGTCTCCTAAACTCATTCGTGCCCTCGCAGAAGCAGACTTGGTAGCCGCAGAAGACACGCGTCGAATTCTTAAACTCGCAACACGCCTCGGCGTACGTATCAACGGCGACATCAAATCCCTTCATGAGCACAATGAGAACGAGCGGGTAGATAAAGTTCTGCACCGAGCTGAAGACGGCGAGCGAGTCCTCATCGTCTCCGACGCTGGCATGCCCACGATTTCCGATCCCGGCTATCGGGTGGTCAGCGAAGCAGCTAAACGAGGCATCCCAGTCTCCGCCCTCCCCGGCCCTTCCGCAGTACTCACGGCACTCAGTGTCTCGGGTCTACCCACCGACAGGTTCTGCTTTGAAGGCTTCATCCCCCGCAAACAGGGGGAGCGTGAGCGCCGCCTCGACGACCTTAAAGAAGAGCCGCGTACCATGGTGTTTTTTGACTCCCCAAAGCGGATTCACGAGAACCTCACAGATATGGCCAACATATTTGGAGGTGCGCGCAAAGCAGTGCTCTGCCGAGAACTCACCAAAACCCATGAAGAGATTATTCGCGGAGACCTCAATCATTTAATCTACGCAACCCGCGACGACGTCAAGGGTGAACTAACACTTGTGGTTGCAGGCGCAGATCCACGCGACAAGAGCGCTGAAGACTACGTTGCTAAAGTCATTGCCCTAGCCGAAGGCGGAATGAAACTGAAAGCCGCCGCCAAACTCGTATCCGAAGAAACTGGAGTTCGTAAAAACGAGCTGTACCGGGCGGCCCTCGCTCGTAAACCCGAGTAGTAGCCATTCGATTTCATGTGCAACAGCGCGGTGCTTCGCGATCCTCCTTTATCGATTTTAAGACGGTCAAACTCTCAGCAAGCAAAGCGCTCCGAATTGAAGCGGTTTCCTTTATTGGCAAAAGAACGTCAGCGAGGGGAGTAGGTGGAACCACGCCCTGCAAAAGCACTAAAGTAGAGCCATGAGTCGAATTCTGTCAGCAGTAGCATGGCCGTATGCAAACGGCCCTCGTCACATCGGACACGTAGCAGGCTTCGGAGTTCCCTCCGACGTATTCTCTCGCTACATGCGGATGCGGGGCCACGAGGTGCTCATGGTCTCAGGTACCGATGAACACGGTACGCCCATCCTCGTTGCCGCTGACGAGCAAGGCATGACTCCACGCGAACTAGCCGATAAGAACAACCGCCTGATCGTTGAAGACCTAGTGGCCCTCGGGCTGTCATACGACCTCTTCACGCGCACCACCACCGGTAACCATTACCAGGTTGTGCAATCCATGTTCGAAGTAGTGCGCGACAACGGCTACATGCTTGTCCAGCGCACGCACGGCGCAGTGTCGCCCTCCACGGGGCGCACGCTCCCTGACCGCTACATTGAAGGCACCTGCCCAATCTGCGGTGACCCCGGTGCTCGCGGCGACCAGTGCGACAACTGCGGCAATCAGCTGGATCCCACCGACCTCATCTATCCGAAGTCGCGAATCAATGGGGAAACCCCAGAGTTTGTGGAAACCGACCACTACTTCCTCGATCTTCCCGCTCTCGCCAAAGCACTATCGGCGTGGCTGGATGATCGCGAAGAGTCGGGACGCTGGCGTCCTAACGTCATTAAGTTCTCGCAGAACTTCCTTGAAGACATCCGCCCGCGCGCCATGACTCGCGACATCGACTGGGGTATTCCCGTGCCAGGTTGGGAAGACCAGCCCTCCAAACGCCTTTACGTTTGGTTTGACGCGGTAGTGGGCTACCTGTCGGCGTCGATCGAGTGGGCGCGCCGTATCGGTGATCCCGAAGCCTGGCGCAAATGGTGGAATGACCCTGAAGCGCTGTCCTACTACTTCATGGGCAAAGACAACATCGTGTTCCACTCGCAGATTTGGCCAGCCGAACTGCTCGGATACAACGGTGAGGGCGATAAGGGAGGTCAACCCGGAGACCTCGGCAAACTTAACCTACCCACCGAGGTAGTATCTTCCGAGTTCCTCACTATGGAGGGCAAGAAGTTCGCATCCTCGCGCGGCATCGTGATCTATGTGCGCGACATGCTACAGCGTTACCAGGCGGACGCCCTGCGCTACTTCATTAGCGCAGCCGGGCCGGAAACCTCCGACGCTGACTTTACTTGGGCGGAGTTCGTGCGCCGCACCAACTCTGAACTCGTAGCCGGCTGGGGCAATCTGGTGAACCGCACGGCCTCCATGATTGCCAAACGCTTTGGCGAAATCCCACAGCCCGGCGAACTGGAGCAGATCGACCGCGACCTCCTAGACAAGATCGAGGCAGGATTCGACACTGTTGGGGATAAGATTAGCCGCCACCACCAAAAGGCTGCGATCCGCGAAATCATGGCTCTCGTTGGGGAAGCCAACAAATACGTTGCGGACACCGAACCCTTCAAGCTGAAGTCCGAAGAGCAAATGCCGCGCCTACGCACGATCCTGTGGACTCTGGCGCAAGCGGTTGCTGACCTGAACCTCATGCTTTCACCGTTCCTGCCCACCTCCGCAAACGCTGTTGACGCGGTTATGGGAGGTAAGGGCGAAATCGCGCCAATGCCTCGTATTGAAGAGGTCACTGACCTTGACGTTAAGGCCGAGGACGGTTCGGACCTGCACTACCCGATCATTACCGGCGACTACAGTGGCTTCCCCGAGTGGAAGCGCCACGACGTGGTACCCGGCACGGTGATCGGCAAGCCCAAGCCTGTGTTCCAAAAGCTTGATGACTCCGTCATTGAAGAAGAACTCGAACGCTACGCCGGCCTAACCGACAAGTAGGCGAAGGAGCGTAAAGACCTAAAAGTATTGGTGCGGATCTGAAAAATCAGGATCCGCACCAATACTTTTACCGTTTCGAAATGGCCCGCATTTAACGCGAGCCCGGGCAGACTACTTGCTGGTCTGAGCAGCCTCGTTCGCCAGGTCAAACGAGTCGTAGCCGCCCGTCAGATTGCGAACCTTGAAACCCTCCTGCGAAAGGATACGCTCAGCCAAGTAGGCGTTTAGGCCGGTCTTGCAGTGCACAGCGATCGCGCGGTCGCCCGCAATTTCGCGCAGCTCGTCAAGGCGGCCGCGAAGTTCGAAAATTGGGATAGCCACAGCCTCGCGGATCACGCGATCCGGGGCAATCGTGTGAGTTGGGCGAACATCCAAAATGACTTCATCTGCTTTCACCTGCTCAAAATCGGAGAAGTCCCAGATCGGAGCGTTTCCCTCAAGCGTATTGCGCGCAACGAAGCCAAGAATGTTGATCGGATCCTTAGCCGCTCCAATGGGGGGAGCATAGGTGAGTTCCAGTTCCGCAAGATCCTCCGCAGTCATTCCCGCACGAATCGCAGTGGCGAGGACGTCAATGCGGCGCTCCGCACCGTCCTTACTCACAGCTGCGGCACCCAACAGGCGCCCATCGGGAGCGAAGTTAGCGTTCAAATGGATTGGGGTCGAGCCGGGGTAGTATCCCGCGTGGTTAGCCGCGTGGATGCGTACCGTCGTGTGCTCTATGCCCATTCGGTCAAGCTTTTCTGAGCTTGCGCCCGTGAATGCCGCAACGTAGTTAAATAGGCGAATACCAGCTGTGCCGAGCACCGGAGCCTGCCTAATCGGCTTGCGGCCCAAAGCCACGTCTGCCGCGCGCCTACCCTGCCGGTTTGCCGGGCCCGCCAGCATTACCGGAGCCACGCTACCGTCTGCCCACTGCACCTCGACGGCGTCGCCAACCGCAAGAATATCCGGATCCGAAGTTATCTGGTTCGCATCAGTTAACATGCCGCCGCGCTCACCGAGCTCGAGGCCCGCGTCTTTAGCCAGCTGAGAGTTGGGGCGCACGCCCATCGCGGTTACCACCACGTCAGCCTGCAGCTGCTTGCCATCAGACAAAGTAACCTGCACAGGGTAGCCATCGCCGTCCTCGAACTTCGAAGCTCCCACCCCAAGGTGCAGACCAACCCCGTTTGCGCGAAGCTCACGGTGCAACACCACGGCCAGGTCGCCGTCCATCATGGGCAGGACGTGGCTGGCGAACTCCACCAGTTCAACCTCAAACCCGCGGTGAACCAGTGCCTCTACAGCTTCTAAACCAATGAAGCCGGCACCAATCACAATCGCTTTGGCCGCGCGGTTCTCATTCGATTTTGCAAGGCCTGCCTCGGCCAAGCTGATGACTTTGTCCATCTCGGGGATGGTGCGCAGCGTTGAGACAGCCGGATGGTCAATGCCTTCAATCGGGGGAGTGACCGCCACCGAACCGGGGGCTAGAATCAGCTTGTCGTAAGCCTCCTCGTACTCGCCCTCCGGACCCACGACCGTCACCGTTTTCGCATCGCGATTGATCCGGGTCACCCGAGTTTCAATACGCACGTCCAAGTTCGAGCGGCGAGCCAGCGACTCGGGAGTGTGCAACAAAAGCGCATCTCGTTCCTCGATCTCCCCGGCTAAATGATACGGGAGGCCGCAATTGGCAAACGAGACGTACTCCCCGGCCTCAAAAACTACAATCTCGGCGTGCTCATCGATACGGCGAGCCCTCGCCGCCGCGGACATGCCGCCGGCAACGCCACCAATAACTACAAGCTTCATGACACTCCTAAAACTGAACAGCTGCGCAAACTACGCAAGGGACAAGAAGATTTTGCGAAGTTCCTCAGCGTCGGGATGATCATCCATCCCGCTGCCTTCACTGGCCGCACAAGACTGGATGGCCGCCAAAACCATCGCGTACGTAGCCCTGTCCACCGCCTTCGATGCCGCGATCATTTGCGGCAAAATCTCTAGGCACGGCTTGTCTTCCTCAAGCTGGCGGATAATGGCATCAATTTGACCGCGTGCCCGAGATAGGCGGTTTCGAACCGCGCGGCGATCTTCTTCGCTTACCTGAACTGAAGTCATTTTTACAACCTGCAATCTATACGAAAGATACCCCCACGGGTTTACGATCGATCATATCGTGTACCCGTGGGGGTATTCTCGAAGGGGAGTTAATCGAGTGGAAAATCACCACATCTTGGACTTCTTTTCCTTCACGCTTGCTATGGCCGCGGTAATCAGCATAATGAGGCCCATCACCGTTAAGCCCACCGTTCCTATCAGAGGCCAGTTGAACATGTGCCACCACGGCATCGAGATGATAAGCGCTCCAATCGCAATGAGGGTGAGCGCCCAAGTCAGCAAGCCGAACTTGACCGAACGATCCTCGTCTTCATTCTCTAGGGGAGGCTGAAAAGCGGGACGTTGCGGAGCAAAGCCGGTATCTGCAAACGGGTCTTCCTGGCGGCGCGAGTCTTCGAAGGAGGAAGCGGGGCCAGGTGTTTCGTTGGGGACATGCCCGGCCTGCGCTGGCTCATTTTGCGAAGACGCGGTTGCGAAGACTTCAGGCTCTCCCGCGTTGTTCTCCGTTTCATTCGCATCGGATTCCCCCGTCACGCGCGGATCAAACGCGCTGGGCTGGTCCGCTGGGTCAAAGTTAAGCTCCGGAAGAAGCTCGGTTGCGCCGGAGTCCTCTCCCTCGCCCATCGGCATTTGGGCGATGCTGTCCACCTCAAACGAAGTGGTCTTATCTTCGTCAGGAATGTTCTTATTTTCCGTCATGATTCACTCCTAAAAAGCTAAAAAGGCCGATGCGCTACCAACAACCATCATGAATCCCGGGACCAGAACCGTCACTACAATCGACAGCGCGGTGAGCCACGTGCCCTGCTTGCCCTGCAACGCGCGCACGCCCAAAACCATTCCAGTGATTATGAACGCGACGCCAACCACCGAAGTTGCGATAATTCCCGGATTCGTAAAGAAATTCATCCGCCACAGTAGCCAAGTGAGGGCCGTAACGAGGAACAGTGAACCCGTAATGCCAAGGAATGCAGACACGCCAGGGCCCTGCGGGCGTGTCCTCACCGGGTAAGGCGGTAGTGGTGCGGGTTGCCCATACGGGGCGTAGGGAACTGGCCTCGGCTCAGGGCCACGCAAGGGGGGCGCCGGTTGGTTCGAGTTCCATGCTGTTTGATCGGTCATAAACGCGGCATTCGTGGGAGCGGGACCAACTATATTTTCCTCGTGTTCCGGTGCATCGTCCGAGACATTCCAAGCCGGGGCATTTGGTTCCTGCTGGTTTTGGTTAGGCCGGGAAGTCTCACCGGGCTGGACCGCGTTGCCAGTCTCGTCAAACCTGAAGTCGTTCTGGCGGGGAGGAAATGCGCTGCTGTGAGATTGGTGCGCCTCGCCATAGGGTGGGCGCGGACCATGTGGGCTCCCGAGCTCCTCGCGTTGTTTGCGTTTACTCATCAAAATAATGATCAATACAGCCGCTGCGACTAAGAAGAATGTTGCGACGGTGCCTCCCGCACCATACAACCCTCCAATCCAGCCATCGCCCGTTTTGTACTCGATAGAAATAGGCCAGAAGAAGCCGAAAATAGCAAACGCTGCCACACCCAAGTGCGCGATATCGAAACGTGCCTGAATGAACTCTTCAAGATGGATTCGGTTATCCGTGCGTTCTGGAACGAGCGCCCAGAGCGCCGCATACGCGAACAGCATCACACGCGGGTTCAAAATCGCGAAAATGAACATCAGGCCGCGAATCAGGTTAGCGTCAAGACCTGTGATAACTGCAGCGCCGGAAGCCACGCCGCCGATCCAACGATCGGGTTCACGGCGAATACGCCAACTGCGGATCGAATTGAAAAAGCTCTGTCGACCCCGCTCATCTGGCTCGTAGGGCGGGCGCGGAGGCTGATAGTTGTAACTCATGATTCAATAATCACCCGCGTTACCGTCTTGCGGTATCAGGGAAGGCCCTGATTTCACCCTGAATCTGGGGTAGGGGAAGTACAAGCGCGGTTATTTTTGGCACTATGAGAGTGTGAATAGCGCGCAACAACAAAATTGGCTGGCCGCAGTAAGGCCGCCACTCGAGCGTACTCCGCGCGGAGCGGATGGTAGACCTAAGCCGTGGTTGGCAGGCGTCGTATCCGGGTTGTCCGTGCACTTGCGCGTATCCGTAACGGTACTACGCGTAGCTTTTTTAGCGCTGGTTCCACTTGGGAGCCCAATACTCTACGTATGGTTGTGGGCACTCACGCCCAAGGTGAGCGAAGAACGCAGATACCGTGCGACCCGCATCGCGAGGCCCGTTAAAGAACACCGTAACGTGCCCGCCGGTACCGCCCGCAACGGCGTCGCCTTCGCCATCGTTCTCCTTCTAGCCGCCGCGATCTTCTGGGCCGTGCAATCCGGGTGGATCTACCTGAGCAAAGACTGGATTGCCACCGCCCTTCTCCTGGCGGGCATCGCTCTCATCTGGGTGCAGTCCTCCAGCATCCAAGACTGGAAGAACCCCATGGTGCTTGGCCTTACCGGAACGGGTGTGGTTGCCGTCCTCGGCGGCGTCACCCTCCTACTTCTGGGAGGAGGGGCCAGCCTGCTTCCCGGCCTGATCCTAGGCCTGGCCCTCATCCTTGTTCTCGCGCTCGCATTTTCGCCTCTAGTTATGCGCATGACCAAAGAACTCTCTGCCACCCAGGTGGCTCGTGCCCGCGAAACCGAACGCGCCGACATTGCAGCGCACCTGCACGACTCCGTCCTCCAAACCCTCACTCTCATTAAGAACAATGCGGATAACCCCGCCAGCGTGCGCTCTCTTGCCCTCAAACAAGAACGTGAACTTAGATCGTGGCTATATACGGGAGCAGAACGAACAAGCGCATCCGCTAGGCGCCTACTCGAAACGTCAATAGAGGCAGTTGAAGAACTTTACGGCGTGGAAATCGAAACTGTAACCGTTGGCGACGCCGCGCCCGGCCCTAACGAACAGGCCGCCATCGCCGCTGCTACAGAAGCCGCCAAGAACGCCGCACGCCACGGAGCGCCGCCCATACAGATCTACGCGGAACTTGGCGACCAATACGACATCTACATCAAAGACGCAGGCCCTGGCTTCGACCTTTCAAACATGCCTGCCGACCGGCACGGCGTGCGCGACTCCATCATCGCCAGAACCGAACGCGCCGGCGGCCGCGTAGAAATCCGCACCCTAAACCCCGGAACCGAAATTCACATCAGTGTTCCTCGAAGTGAAAAGATTAAACCGTGACACTAAACGTAATAATCATTGATGACCACCCCCTCGTGCGTGCCGGCGTGCGCCACGAGCTGTCAAAATATTCCGAAGAAGTCAGTGTTATTGGCGAAGCCGAAGACGTAGACAGCGGTATCGCCCTCGTTCGCGAACTCCAGCCAGACGTCGTGTTGCTAGACGTGCACCTACCCGGTGGAAGAGGCGGAGGAGGCGCTGAAATTCCGCGCGCAACCGCTGACCTTCCCAACGTGCGCTACCTGGCCCTCTCCGTGTCGGATTCGCCCGAAGACGTGGTTGCAACCATACGCGCAGGCGCTCGCGGATACGTCACTAAATCGATCTCAACCAAGGATCTCGTGGGAGCGATCATCCGCGTTGGTGCCGGTGACGCTGCCTTCTCGCCGCGCCTTGCCGGGTTCGTCCTCGACGCATTTGGAACTCATGAAATCGCCACTACCGATGAGGAACTAGATCTGCTCTCCGCGCGCGAACGTGAAGTTATGCGGCTAATCGCTCGCGGATTCACTTACAAAGAGGTAGCGGGCGAACTTTTCATCTCGGTAAAAACTGTAGAAACCCACGTTTCGTCTGTACTGCGCAAACTGCAACTCTCAAACCGCAATGAACTCGCGCGTTGGGCTGCCGCGAGAAACATCGTGTGAGCGCCCCGCTAACTTCATGTCCGTGGCAGTGTGTACAGTTGATGCGGGCGGCTAACCTGCCCGAATAGTCGACAAGTTGGAAAGCGCGATGCGAAGCTTTAACGAACCTGCACACTCCTACACCGCACTACCTGGCCTGCCTCCACTGGCGGCGCAAGGAGACGAGCCGGAAGTATCGTGGGATACGCCGGGCACGCTGTGGGAAGAACCAGCGTCTGTTGACACCAGTGACCTCACCAACGGCCTCAATCCGCAGCAGCATGAAGCCGTTGTTTACGAGGGTGGGCCACTACTCGTGGTGGCCGGTGCGGGATCCGGAAAGACGCGTGTGCTTACTCATCGCATTGCATACCTGCTCCGCACGGGGAGGGCTCGCGCCAGCGAGATCCTCGCAATCACATTCACCAACAAAGCTGCGGCCGAAATGCGGGAGCGGGTTGCCGGTCTAATCGGCCCCGAGGCGCGCCGCATGTGGGTATTCACTTTCCACTCCGCGTGCGTGCGCATTCTGCGTGAGCAATACCAGGCGGCGGGCCTGCGCTCCTCGTTCACCATTTACGACCAGCAGGACTCCAACCGTCTCGTCACCATGGTTGCACGTGCCCAAAACATCGACACCAAACGGTTCAGCGCCAAAATGCTTCAGGCGCGTATTTCTGACCTCAAGAACGACCTCATCACGCCTAGTAAATACGCGGAGATCGCACCAAACGATCCAGTTTCGCAAACCGTTGCAAACGTCTACCGCGACTATCAAAAGCGCTTGCGCGAATCGAACGCCCTCGATTTCGATGATCTCATCATGCGCACCGTTCAGCTTCTCAAAGAGAATAGGGCCGTTGCCGAGCACTACCACAGGAGATTCCGCCACATCCTCGTCGACGAATATCAAGACACGAACCACGCGCAATACGTGTTAATCCGCGAACTAATCGGAGATGGAACCGATGTTCCGCAGGGCGAACTGACGGTAGTTGGCGACTCGGACCAGTCGATTTACGCATTCCGGGGCGCCACCATTCGCAACATCGAAGAGTTCGAGAAGGACTTCCAGAACGCGCACACCGTGGTCCTAGAACAAAATTACCGGTCCACCCAAAACATTTTGTCGGCAGCAAACGCCGTCATCTCAAAAAACTCCGGGCGGCGCGCGAAGGCCCTGTGGACCGACCTGGGCGCCGGAGACAACATCATCTACGACGCGGCCGAATCCGAACATGACGAGGCGCGCTTCATCATCGGTGAAATCGACAACCTGATCGGCACCTACAAGTACGGCGACATGGCGATCTTCTACCGCACCAACGCCCAGTCGCGTGCCCTAGAAGAATCGCTTGTTCGAGCCGGAATTCCATACCGGGTTGTTGGCGGCACCAAGTTCTATGAGCGCAAAGAAATCAAGGACGCGATTGCCTACCTGCAGGCCATCACAAACCCTGATGATACGGTTTCACTACGCCGCATCATCAACACGCCCCGGCGTGGCATTGGCGACAAAGCAGAGGGGGCGTTCATCGCCCATGCCGACATGTATGCCACAAATTTTGGAGGGGCGCTACGCGAAAATTGGATTGCAAAAGACTGCCCGCGCGGGGAAGGGGAGGGCATAGACCTGCCCGAGGGGGCATGGGAAGCTCATATAGAAAAAGCTCGTGCAGAAGGCGGCGGCAACCTGGTTACAGAGGCCAGCCCGAGGGCGCTCAACGCGGCCGCCGGTTTCTGGGGACTGCTCGAAACCATGCGATGCGCGGTAGAAGCAGGAGCGACCATTAGCTCTGTACTCGACGACGTCATGGAAGCCACCGGCTACCTCAAAGAGCTACGCGAATCTAACGACTCACAAGACGCCTCTCGCGTTGAGAATCTGGCCGAACTACACTCCGTGGCCGAGGACTTTGCCCAGGTGAATCCCGAGGGTGGGTTAGTGGACTTCCTCGAGCGGGTATCCCTCGTAGCAGATGCCGACCAGGTTCCAGACTCCGCGGACCTTGCGAGCGGCGCGAGCAGTGGGGAAGTGACCTTGATGACTGTGCATACCGCTAAGGGCCTCGAATTTCCTATCGTGTTTGTCACCGGCCTCGAGGATGGAACATTCCCGCACCAACGCAGCCTCACGGACGAAAGCGAACTATCCGAAGAGCGTCGCCTCGCATACGTTGCGATCACGCGCGCCCGAAAGCGCCTGTACCTAACGCGCGCCGCCGTGCGGTCTGCATGGGGAACGCCCGTGGATTTACCCCCTTCGCGTTTCCTGGATGACATTCCCGGCGAGGTGTTGGAAATCAGGCGTGAGCGTACCCAAATGGACAATTATCGCTCCGGTGGTTTTGGATCTGACTACGGGGCTAAATACAGTTCCGGTTCGGGCTATTCCGATTCTGACTTCAGTCCCGCCTTTGGGTCGGGTCGCTACCGGGGCACGTACTCTGGGAAGCGATCGTCGCGCGTCACCTCGCGTTTTGACAGTGACGCTGTCAGCCGCGTGAGAGAAGCCGGTGAGAAGTTCAAACCCGCCAAACTCGGGCAAGGCAAGACGAAGAAGAGCTCCGCCCCAGTGATTCAGCTGGCCGCCGGTGATCGGGTGCAACACGCCTCTTACGGTGAGGGAGTGGTGATTCGTCTGGAAGGAGACGGAGCGTCACAGGTGGCGCACGTAGATTTTGGCGAAGGAAAACCACGCCGATTACTGCTTCGTTACGCTCCGCTAAAGAAGCTCTAAGCAATCCTTGGCAAGCTAATGGCGCAAATCTCAAACTTGATATATGAAAGTGAGATTCGCGCCATTAGTGACGCATTTTTTGCCGCAAGACGCTAACCTGATATCAAGATGTCTCGATGTCGAGCTTCTTTTAAGTGAAGCTCTTCTTCAGATTTCGCAACCGAGGACCATACGATCCAGACGAAAGGCAAGGGCGTGGATCTATACGAATACCAGGCGCGCGACCTCTTTGAAGCGCACGGTGTACCAGTTCTCCGTGGCATCGTCGCCACCACCCCAGATGAAGCACAAGCGGCAGCTACCGAACTGGGAGGCGGCACTGTAGTTGTCAAAGCCCAGGTTAAGGTCGGCGGCCGCGGCAAGGCAGGTGGCGTTAAACTCGCGCACTCGCCCGGTGAGGCTCGTGAGAAAGCCGAGGAAATCCTCGGCATGGATATCAAGAGCCACACCGTCCACCGCGTCATGATTGCCGAGGGCGCTGCAATCAAAGAAGAGTACTACTTCTCCATCCTTCTCGACCGCGCTAACCGCCGCCACCTGGCCATGTGTTCGCGCGAAGGCGGCATGGACATCGAAACCCTCGCGAAAGAGCGCCCCGAAGCCCTCGCCAAAGTAGGCCTGGACGCCACGGTTGGTATCGATGATGCGAAAGCGCGTGAAATCCTTACCGAGTCTGGTTTTACTGCTGATGAACTTGATGCGCTTGCTCCCGTCCTCGTGAAACTTTGGGACGTTTACAAGGGTGAAGATGCAACGCTCGTTGAGGTGAATCCTCTGGTCAAGGTTGAAAGCGGCTCGATCATTGCTCTTGACGGTAAGGTTTCGCTTGATGACAATGCCGCATTCCGTCACCCCGAGCATGAAGCCCTGAAGGACACGTCGGTGCAGGACCCGCGCGAGGCCAGGGCCAAGGCGGAGGGCCTGAACTACGTTCGCCTCGAAGGCGAGGTTGGCATTATTGGAAACGGCGCAGGCCTTGTAATGTCCACCCTTGACGTCGTCGCATACGCAGGCGAGAAGTACGGTACGCGCCCCGCGAACTTCCTCGACATCGGTGGCGGTGCTTCCGCAGAGGTTATGGCCAAGGGCCTTGACGTCATCCTCGGTGACGAACAGGTGCGTTCCTGCCTCGTAAACGTTTTCGGTGGCATCACCGCGTGCGACGAGGTTGCCAAGGGAATCATCGGCGCCCTCGAACTTCTGGGCGATGCCGCAACGAAACCAATAGTGGTACGCCTTGACGGCAACAAGGTTGAAGAAGGCCGTGCGATTTTGGCCGAAGCTAGCCACCCCCTCGTAACCATGATCGAGACCATGGACGGCGCTGCCGCCAAGGCCGCTGAACTCGCGAAAGCCTGAAAGGACCGAAAAGATGGCTATCTTTCTAGATGAAAATGATCTGATTATCGTCCAGGGCATGACAGGTTCAGAAGGCACCAAGCACACCACACGCATGCTGTCTTCTGGCACCAAGGTCGTGGGCGGCGTGAACCCACGCAAGGCTGGACAAACACAGACCTTCGACGTCACGCCATACGGCCCCATGGCCGACAAGGTTGAGGCCGGCCAGGTTGAGGTCCCTGTTTTTGGAACCGTTGCCGAGGCTAAGGAAGCAACTGGAGCGGACGTCTCTGTAGTTTTCGTGCCCCCACGTTTTGCCAAGGGTGCCGTGCTCGAAGCCGTAGACGCAGGTATGCGTCTCGTCGTGGTCATCACGGAGGGCATTCCCGTTCAGGACTCCGTGGAGTTCCGCCAAGCTGCTGAAGCCAAGGGCGTTCAACTGATTGGCCCGAACTGCCCCGGCATCATCTCGCCCGCAAAGTCCAACGTGGGTATCACGCCCGCTGACATCACGGGTCCCGGCCGCATTGGCCTAGTCTCCAAGTCTGGCACGCTCACCTACCAGATGATGTACGAGCTTTCCGACATCGGATTCACCACCTGCATCGGAATTGGCGGCGACCCGGTAATCGGAACTACGCACATTGATGCTCTCAAGGCCTTCGAAGAAGATCCCGACACCGAGCTGATCGTCATGATTGGTGAGATCGGTGGCGACGCGGAAGAACGCGCAGCCGAATACATCAAGGCAAACGTAACCAAGCCCGTAGTTGGCTACGTTGCGGGCTTTACGGCTCCGGAAGGAAAAACCATGGGGCATGCCGGCGCGATCGTCACCGGCTCGTCCGGTACCGCGGATGCCAAGAAGGAAGCACTCGAGGCAGTTGGTGTGCGCGTAGGTAAGACACCTACCGAAACTGCTAACCTCGCTCGCGAAATCCTCCTGGGCTAGGCGAAAAGCACCAAGGGCGGCTTCACACTGACGTGGGGCCGCCCTTTTGCGTTGCTCCCACGCGATAGCAGAGGTGCGTTTGGTGGACACACCGGCAATTCGCCGTGATAAAGCCGGCGGTTTGAACCAAGATAGAAACGATGCGAGAAAACACAGGGGATCGAAGCGAGCGCGAGCGCGCGCACCGGCCGAGCAAGAAAGAACGGGAAGCTAGCGAGCGTAAGTTAGCTCGCAAGGCACATGCCGATCAGGTTCGCGAGCGGGTTTTAGAGCAGCGCCGTCGCGACCTCGAGGTCGGTGTGTCAAACCCGCGGCGAGACGCCGAGGAGCTACGGCGCGCCATTGCGCAGGCTCGCAGTCGCCAGAACCAACGCGCCGCAGATCCGCGCACGCCACATGAACTTCCAACCGAGCGTCTCACCGACGTGGAGCGCGCACTTATCGAGCAAGATCTTCTAGACGAGCTGGAAGAGGCTGCCTCGCAAGTCGAAATCGAAGAAGATGTGGACGGGCAGGCTGAAGAAGAGCCAGCGCAGTCCTTGAAAGCGGCAGAGGGCGAGCCAGCTGAACAACCCGATGCTGTTCCAACGGTGGCGCGAATGCCCGTGGAGCGCAAGGTCATTGTGGTGCGCCCGCCCGCAGGTTGGCCGCAGCTACTGCTCGCAGCCCTCGAAACCGCGTTCTTCTCGTGGGCACTAATCGCCGCAGTCGCATTGGTTAGCTTCCTGGCCAACGCGTCGAATCCGTGGATGATGGAGGCCGATTGGAACTCCGCAATCTCGGTGGGTAGCGACTTTTGGGCCATGTCCTACGGTGCCAGTGTGAAGATCGCTGGCGCAAGCTACAAGATGATTCCGCTGGGGCTAACAATCATGCACGTGGCGCTGGCCAGAGCCGGACTGGCGCGGGCAAACGTGGCAAGCTGGCGTGGTTCAGCTCTGTTCATACCGGTTTACCTCGGGGTCGTGCTTTTGCTGGCAGTGTTCAACAAAACGAGTGCGTCGCTACCCCAGCTGGTCCTCGGGAGCCTCTTCGTGTCAGCCCTGGCGTGGGCGTGGTCGCTGAAGTCGCATGATTTAGATTTGGAATCTAAGCCCGGCGTGGGCCCGTACCTACGTGCCATCAAAGATGCAGTAGTTGGTTTTGCCGCACTCTTCGCGGTTGGAATGGTGACCGGCCTCGTGGGGATTGTTGCCGGCTGGAGCCGGATAAGAGGCATAGCGGATCTGCTTAACGCCTCCGTTTTTGACTCCGTGATCATTTGGATCACTCAGGCCCTGTACCTTCCTAATGTGGCCGGTTGGGCAGCGTCGTGGCTAATGGGGCCGGGTTTTTACACGGCTTCGGACGCTATAGTCACACCCTCTCGCGCAGATGTAGCCGCGATTCCCGCGATCCCAATCCTGGGTGCTATTCCGCAGACCGAGGTAGGAATTTGGGTTGTGTTAATTCCTATCGCGCTCGGTGTTTTGCTTGGTATGGCCGCAGTGAAGTGGAGGCGGGAAGAGAATCTGGCCGACCACCTGGTACATGCCTCAATGTATGTACTAACCTTTCTGGTGCTGGTGGCGGCGTGGATGTGGCTTTCGATGGGAACCCTCGGTGTTGCGCGAATGGGGCTTTTGGGGCCGCGCTTGGTTTACGCTGCGGCGTTGGCGGCGCTCGAAGTTGGTGTGAGCGCTGCGGTCGTGTACGCACTCGCGCACCCGTTCTTCCTCGATAAGTATGCGCAGGCAGGAGCGGCCGCGTCTCGAGTCACGCGCTCGACCTCCAAGAAGATTAGCCGGAATAAGACCATCGACGATCAGGTCGCTCCGCCGGATCTTGCGCAGGAAGATAGCGCGGATCAGGAGGAGCCTGACCCGGATGCAGATCAAGACGCAGATCAAGAAGTTTCCCCCGACCATAACGAGACAAATTGAGACCAAGGTTGACGAAACCGGGTGAGGATTTGAAACTAGTTATCGGATTATCGCCCTCAAGGAGCAGCAGTGACGACTTCCGCAGAATCTCCCATCAAAGTGTCCGCCGCAGACAGGAACGTGGCGCAGGCGGGCATCGCGGCCTCGACCCTCAAAGTGTCGCCGCACGCCCCGGCTACATCAGCGCAGGAAAAAGGGGAGCGCGTTCCCGCAGCAGGCACGCAGTACTCGCCGTCGCAGTCATCAGCCGGCGTGAAAGCTGCGCGTTTGGTAGTCCTCATTTCTGGTTCTGGCACAAATCTGCAAGCACTTATCGACGCGTGTGAAGACCCCGGATACGGGTGCGAGGTCGTTGCCGTAGGCTCGGATCGTCCGGGAGTTAAAGGTTTGGAACGCGCTGAAAAAGCAGGAATTCCCACTTTCGTGGAGCGTGTTGGTGACTATGCGAGCCGCGAAGAATGGGACGGCGCTATGACCGAGGTCGTAGAGGGTTTTGATCCTGACCTGGTGATTTCGGCTGGTTTTTTGAAGCTACTTGGCCCCGAATTTCTGAATACTTTCGATGGCCGCGTTGTGAACACGCATAACTCGCTACTTCCATCTTTTGCAGGTATTCGCGGTCCGGCAGATGCCCTCGCTTACGGCGTTAAATATACGGGCGCAACCCTGTTTTTTGTGGATCCCGGAATGGACACGGGCCGCGTGATTTCCCAGTGCGTTGTTCCCGTTGAGGCAGGTGACACGCTGGCCGAGCTACTAGAGCGCATTCAAGTGGCTGAGCGTCGCCAGCTGGTTGAAATCGTGGGCAAAATGATGCGGGAAGGCTGGACCACGACGGGCCGCTGGGTGGAGGTAGGCTAACGCCTCACTTTTTGGACATTCCTTAACCTGCAAGAGCGGGTTCATTACACTGAGAGTGGCCGTGACTGGCGCAGGTGGATCACCACCGGGGAGCGGCCTAGCAGTGCCTTCGACGCCGCCCGCCTGGGTGTGGGGCAGGATTGGATAGGAATGATGTCTGCAATTAAGCGTGCCCTGGTTTCTGTTTTTGATAAGTCCAACGTGGTGGAGCTGGCAAAGGCTCTGGCAGAAAATGGCGTGGAGGTTGTTTCTACGGGTTCGACTGCCCGTTTGATCGAAGAGGCTGGAGTTGCGGTCACTCCCGTTGAGAATGTCACCGGTTTTCCAGAATGCTTGGGCGGCCGCGTTAAGACTCTGCATCCGCGGATTCATGCGGGTATTTTGGCCGATCGGACAAAACCGGAACACGTCGATGAGTTGTCTGAGCTTGGCGTTGACCCGTTTGACCTCGTGGTTGTGAACCTGTACCCGTTTGCACAAACGATCGCGTCGGGCGCAACGTTTGAAGAGGCTATCGAGCAGATCGATATCGGCGGCCCCACGATGGTGCGCGCGGCGGCGAAGAATAACGCTTCCGTTGCGGTGGTGATTGATCCGTCTCGCTATGGCGAGGTTATCGATGCGGTTAAAGTTGGTGGTTTCACGGATGAGCAGCGTCGCCGCTTGGCAGCGCAAGCGTTTGCCCACACCGCAACTTATGACGCGGCGGTTGCCACCTGGTTTGCGCAACAGATCGACCAGGACGAGGTGGAACAGGGGAGTGAGGAGCCGCTTCCCGGCTTCCTAGCGGGCACATGGGAGCGTTTGGATACGCTTCGTTACGGTGAGAACCCGCATCAGCGCGGTGCTGTGTATGTGAATGCGGGTGCTGGTTTTGCAGGTCGCACGGAAACTGGCGGCCTGGCTCGCGCAAAGCAGTTGCACGGCAAGGCTATGTCTTACAACAACTACACCGACGCGGACGCGGCCTTGCGCGCGGCATATGATCACGATGAGCCGTGTGTTGCAATCATCAAACATGCCAATCCGTGCGGTATTGCGGTTGGCGAGGACGTTGCGCAGGCTCACCGCAAGGCGCACGCGTGCGATCCGGTGTCTGCGTTTGGCGGCGTGATCGCGGTGAACCGTCCGGTGTCGGTAGAGATGGCCAAGCAGGTTGCCCCGATTTTCACCGAGGTGGTAGTGGCTCCGTCATTCGAGGACGGCGCTCTCGAGGTCCTTTCTAAGAAGAAGAACATTCGGTTGCTAACAGTTGAGGCGCCTTCGCGCGGAACCGTTGAGTTCAAGCAGATCACGGGAGGCCTCGTGGCTCAAGATCGTGACGACGTGAATGCCACCGGCGATGACCCGGCAAACTGGCAACTGGTGTCGGGAGCCCCTGCCGATGCGGCGACGCTTGCGGATTTGAAATTCGCGTGGAAAACGGTTCGGGCGGTACGCTCAAACGCGATTTTGCTCGTAAAGGACCAGGCGTCGGTGGGTGTTGGTATGGGGCAGGTTAACCGCGTGGACTCGTGTGGCCTGGCTGTGGAGCGGGCAAATACCCTCGGAGGTCGTGAGACCGGTGACGCTGCGAAGGTGGAGGCCGGAGTTGGGGGCGCTTCAAATGCGGACCTCAAGGTGGAGCAGGCTCCGCGTCGAAGTGAGGGGGCGGTAGCCGCCTCGGACGCTTTCTTCCCGTTCGCTGACGGCCTACAGCTTTTGATCGACGCAGGTGTGAAAGCGGTGGTTCAGCCGGGTGGCTCGATTCGCGATGAGGAAGTGATTGAGGCAGCTCAGGAAGCCGACATAACCATGTATTTCACGGGTAATCGCCACTTCTCGCACTAGAATCCAGCGACAAGCCAAACGGTGAATGTAGACGCGCCCTCCAGCCGATAGGATGGAGGGCGTGTCGAGTAAAAAAGCAGTGATTGCAGCCGGAATCATTTTTGTGACGGCCTGTATTGCGGGTCTTACGGCGGTTGCGCTGTGGGTAAGTGTGCGGGCGGCGCTGTGGGGCCTGGTTGCGTTTTTTGTTGCGCTGCTTCTCATCCGTATTCTGGCGCGCGGTCACACGTGGCTACGCGCGCGTTCCACCCTGTTTGACGCCCTGTTTTTGATCGCGATTATCGCGGGGCTTGCGCTAACAATATCGGCGGCAACAACGCCTTCCCCGGTTTAGACAATCTTTGCGCGTTGCGCCCCTGTTGCTTGCACAAATACTTCTCGAGAGTCACATTTCCTGAACACTTGGCAAAGTGCGTGCCAAACAGTCGATAATAGGAGTGGTCTTGTTCCTAGTTTGGAGGTCTAGATGACACCGTCTCCTGATTTGAAGAAACGCGTTGGCGTGCTTACATCGGGAGGTGACGCTCAGGGAATGAATGCGGCTGTGCGCGCGGTGGTGCGCACCAGCCTCGAGATGGGCGCCACGCCGTACGCAATTTTGGAGGGCTGGCAGGGCGCCGTTGAGGGCGGCGAGCGGATCAAAGAAATGGCGTGGTCCGATGTGTCCTCAATTTTGAACGAGGGCGGAACCGTGATCGGCACGGCTCGAAGCCCGGAGTTCTACGAGTACGAAGGCAGGCGCCGCGCGTGCAAGAATCTGCTCGAGAGGGGCATTGACCGCCTGGTTGTGATCGGCGGCGACGGGTCTTTGACCGGCACTAACGAGTTCCGCAAGGAATGGCCCGGCCACGTCCAGGGCCTGTTGGAAGCTGGTGAGATCACACCAGAGGTGGCCAGTGCTCACCCTGCGCTCATGATCGTGGGCATTGTCGGTTCGATCGACAACGACATGGTGGGCACCGATATGACGATCGGTACGGACTCTGCGCTAAACCGCATTGTGGAGGCGATTGACGACATTTCGTCAACGGCCGCATCCCACCAGCGTATGTTCGTCATCGAGGTAATGGGGCGTCACTGCGGTTATCTGCCGCTCATGTCGGCGGTTGCGGGCGGTGCGGACTACGTGTTCACGCCCGAGAATCCGCCCACGCCCGGTTGGGAAGAGGACATGTCTGAAAAGCTCCGTCTGGGCCGCGAGGCGGGCAGGCGCGAGTCCATCGTGATTGTTGCCGAGGGGGCAAAAGACTCGGAAGGTAATCGGATCACATCGGCGCAGGTTGCCGAGGCCATTGAGGCCCGCCTGGGAGAAAAGCCGCGTATCACGATCCTCGGGCATGTTCAGCGCGGTGGCACCCCTTCTGCATACGACAGGTGGATGCCGACCCTTATGGGCTACGGTGCGGCGCAAGAGATTTTGAAGGCCACCGCAGATACCCCGGCGAATGTTATCGGCGTACGCAAGAACCGGTTGACTCGCATTCCGTTAGTTGAATCGGTAGAGGCCACCCGCAACGTTGCCGAACTTGTGGCAAACAAAGAGTTCGATAAGGCCATCGAGTCGCGGGGTGCCTCTTTTGTGAAGATGACGCGCATTAATCAGATTCTGTCCGAGCCGCCGGGCAATACCGCGATTCCCGAGGGAGCAAAGCGGGTAGCTGTTATGCACATGGGCGGGTTGGCTCCGGGTATGAACACCGCTGCGCGCGCCGCTGTGCGCATTGGCCTGGATAAGGGCATGCAGATTCTGGGCGTGCAGGGCTCCATGGCCGGCCTGATGAATGGCAATGTGCGGGAGCTGACCTGGTCTGATGTTGAAGGTTGGGCGTTCAAGGGTGGGGCCGAGCTTGGTACTCGCCGCACCATGCCGACCGTTGACCAGTACTATGCGATCGGGCGAGCCATCGAAGAACATAAGATCGATGCGCTGCTTCTGATTGGCGGAATGAACGCCTACCTGTCGATTTACGACATGTTCCAAGAGCGCGGCCGCTACCCGGCGTTCAACATCCCCATGGTGCTAGTGCCAGCCACAATCGATAACAACCTGCCCGGCGCGGAGCTCAGTATCGGCGCGGACACGGCGGTTAACAACGCGGTTTGGGCACTGGATCGAATCAAAGAGTCTGCTGCTGCCTCGCGCCGCTGCTTCGTTGCGGAAACAATGGGGCGCAAGTGCGGTTATCTGGCGCTCATGGCTGCCATCGCCAGCGGCGCCGAAAAAGTGTATCTGAATGAAGAACCCACTACGCTCGCGGATATTTCAAAGGACGTTGCCTATCTGAAGCAGTCGTTCCGCGCGGGTCGGCGCCTGTTCCTCGTAGTACGAAACGAGGAAGCTCATCCCGAATATAACCGCGAATTCCTCGCGCGGGTTTTCGAATCTGAGGGGGAGGGCCTGTACGACGTGCGTCATTCGGCGCTTGGCCACCTACAGCAGGGTGGTGCGCCGTCACCGTTCGACCGGCTGCTCGCAACCCGTCTCGTATACGAGGCGATCGAGGTGCTTGATGAAATTTTTGCGCGCGGCGATGATGACGCGTGCTACATCGGCGAGGCCGGCGGCAAAATGCAAGCATTCCCCGTGCGCCGCATGATGGATCATCTGGACACCAAGAACCGACGTCCCTTTGAACAGTGGTGGCTATCAATCGCGACTGTAATACCGGTGGTGTCGATGCCGCGCGGGGACGTGATCCCCGTGGAAATACCAATCGAAGACGCCGACCACGTCGTGACATACTAGATTCCAAAAGCGTTTATACCCGAAGAAGGAATGACGATGACAACCCCAGTGAACCCTACGTCCACAAAAGCTTGGAGTAAGCTTTCTACTCTTGCAAAGGATTTTGCCCCGGACCTGAGAGGCTGGTTTGCAAAAGATCCTGGCCGCGTGGATCGATTCACGTTCGACGCCGCTGATCTGCGCGTTGACATGTCAAAGAACCTCGTGACCGACGAGGTTGTTGAGGCGCTGTTGGATCTTGCCGAGCAGACGAATCTGCAAGAGCGCATGGAGGCCATGTTTAGCGGGCAGCGCATTAACGTTACGGAGAACCGTTCTGTACTGCACACCGCGTTGCGCTTGCCAAAGGACGCTTCGCTTGAGGTTGATGGACAAAACGTTGTGCAGGACGTGCACGAGGTGCTAGATCGCGTGTATGCCTTCGCGAACAAGGTACGTTCTGGAGAGTGGGTTGGCGTAACCGGAAAGCCGATTGAAACGGTTGTGAACATCGGTATTGGCGGTTCGGACCTCGGCCCCGTCATGGCCTACGAGGCGCTGAAGCCGTATGCGAAGGAAGGCCTCACGGCTCGCTATATTTCGAATATTGACCCAACGGATGCGGGTGAGAAGACGAAGGATCTGGATCCGGAAACTACGCTCGTTATCGTCGCTTCAAAGACGTTCACCACGCTGGAGACACTCACGAACGCGCGGGTTGTTCGCGAGTGGCTACTAAACGGCCTCGAAAAGTCGGGCGCGCTTGCCGGTAAGTCGAAGGCCGAGGCTGTGCGTAAGCACTTCATCGCTGTGTCCACGGCTTTGGATAAGGTTGAAGAGTTTGGTATTGACCCGCAAAATGCTTTCGGTTTTTGGGACTGGGTTGGTGGCCGCTACTCCGTTGATTCTGCGGTGGGTACTTCCTTGGCGATTGTGCTCGGCCCGGAGGCTTTCGAGGAGTTCCTGGCTGGCTTCCACGACATGGATGAGCATTTCCGCACCGAAGAATGGGGAGCCAATGTCCCTGTCCTAATGGCTTTGCTGAACGTGTGGTACACGAACTTCCTTGGCGCCCACACGCACGCTGTGCTTCCGTACTCGCAGTACCTGCACCGTTTCCCCGCGTACTTGCAGCAGCTCACGATGGAGTCTAACGGTAAGAGCGTCACCTGGGAGGGGAAGCCCGTTAACTACCAGACGGGAGAGGTGTTCTGGGGCGAACCCGGTACCAACGGACAGCACGCGTTCTACCAGCTGATTCACCAGGGTACGCGCCTTGTGCCAGCTGATTTCATCGCGTTTGCGAACCCGGCGTGGCCGCTTCGAGACGAGGACGCCGACATGCATGACCTGTTCCTCGGCAACTTCTTTGCCCAGACCAAGGCGTTGGCATTTGGTAAGACCGCAGACGAGGTTCGCGCCCAGGGCACGCCCGAACACATCGTTCCGGCCCGCGTGTTTGAGGGCAATAAGCCGACAACCTCGATTATGGCGCCGGTGCTCACCCCATCCGTTCTGGGACAGCTGATTGCACTGTATGAGCACATCACGTTTGTGCAGGGCATCATTTGGGGCATCGACTCGTTTGACCAGTGGGGAGTTGAGCTTGGCAAGGAGCTTGCACGCGAGCTTACTCCAGCCGTTGCGGGAGACCGCGAAGTGCTTGACGCGCAGGATCCGTCCACGAGGTCGCTAATCAGCTACTACCTGGAGCATCGCGACAAGTAGCCGGTAAATTGCGCTAACGCCCTCGCATTGCGCGCCCAAAGGTGCACCGAAAGTGGGGGCGTTAGCTAACTCTTGAGCGGCGTGCGCGCTACGATAGAAGAGGTGGGTCATTTGACCCTAGCTGTCTAAAACGTAAGGAGATTTCCACTATGACAGAAGCTCGCATCGTAACCGTTACTGGCGCAGCCGGAAACATTGGCTACGCACTGCTGTTCCGCATCGCTTCGGGCGCTGTTTTTGGCAAGGATGTTCCTGTAAAGCTGAACCTTCTTGAGATCACGCCGGCGCTGAAGGCCGCTGAAGGCACCGCGATGGAGCTTGATGACGCCGCATTCCCGCTCCTCGAAGGCGTTGACATCTTCGATGATGCGAACAAGGCGTTTGCTGGCACGAACGCGGCATTCCTGGTTGGTGCTCGCCCCCGTACGAAGGGCATGGAGCGCGCCGACCTGCTCGAGGCAAACGGTGGTATCTTCGGCCCGCAGGGTAAGGCAATCAACGACAACGCGGCTGACGATGTTCGCGTGCTCGTGGTTGGCAACCCGGCTAACACCAACGCTCTGATTGCTTCGGCAGCGGCTCCGGACGTACCGACTTCGCGTTTCACCGCGATGATGCGCTTGGATCACAACCGCGCAATGTCGCAGCTCTCTCACAAGCTGCAGGTACCTTCGCGCCTCATCAAGGACATGGTTGTCTGGGGTAACCACTCGGCAGACCAGTTCCCGGATGTTACCTACGCTCGCGTTGATGGCAAGTCCGCTAAGGATTTGGTTGACGAGGCATGGCTGGACGAATACTTCGTTCCCACCGTCGCAAAGCGCGGCGCGGCCATCATTGAGGCACGTGGCGCTTCCTCGGCTGCATCGGCTGCCTCCGCAGCGATCGACCACATGCACGACTGGGTAAACGGCACGCCAGAAGGCGACTGGGTAACCTCCGGCTCCGTATCTGACGGATCCTACGGCGTACCCGAAGGCCTCATTTACGGCTTCCCGGTAACCTCCACCGGTGGCGAGTGGGAGATCGTTCAGGGCCTCGAGCTTGACGATCGCCAGAAGGCCGGCATTGCACGCAACGTTAAGGCTCTTGAAGAAGAGCGTGACGCCGTGCGCGCCCTCGGCTTCGTAAAGTAAACAGATTACGCTAAAGGCGGCTCGCAGCTAGGCGCTTTTGTCTGGCCTGCGAGCCGCCTTTGGTATGCAAAGTTATTAACCCTTTTGGCTTTGGTTTAAAGTGGGACGCATGGCTGAAGAAAACGTAAGTGACACCAAACTTATCCTCACTATCTCGTGCCCGGACGGGCCGGGCATCGTGCACGCGGTTTCTAACATTATCGTGGAGAACCAGGGCAACATCATCCAGTCGCAACAGTTTGGCGACCCGGACACAGGCCTGTTCTTCATGCGAGTAGAACTCGAATGTCCCGCCGGGCGTGCGCCCATCGAGGTGGGGATGGAAGAGTTCGCTAAGCGATTTGACGCAGTCTGGAATCTTGACCTGTACGGCCGTCCTCTGCGCACGATCATCATGGTGTCTAAAGAAGGGCACTGTCTAACTGATTTGCTCTACCGCCAGCGATACGCTGATCTTCCGATTGACGTCGTGGCGATTGTTGGCAATCACCCGGACCTCGCACCCGTTGCGCAGTTCTACGGCATTCCGTTCCTGTGCATTCCGGTTACGAAGGATACAAAGGCTGCTGCAGAGGATGAGCTTTTGAACCTCGTCCGCGCCGAAAACATTGAACTGGTTGTGCTGGCTCGCTACATGCAGATTCTGTCAGACAGCCTATGCGATGAGCTTGCCGGCAATGTCATCAACATTCATCACTCGTTCTTGCCATCTTTCAAGGGGGCGAGGCCGTATGCGCAAGCCCACGATCGCGGCGTGAAACTGATTGGCGCAACTGCGCATTACGTGACTGCCGACCTTGACGAAGGCCCGATCATCGAGCAGGACGTCACTCGCGTGACCCACCGCGATTCAACCCGCGACCTCGTTGCTGAAGGGCAAGATGTGGAGCGCCGCGTCCTCGCGCAGGCAGTGAGGTGGCACTCCGAACACCGGGTGCTACTGAACGGCACTCGCACGGTTGTGTTCAACTAAAATTTGGCCAGCGTAGGTGAGGGAGTAGACGCGGCCACAACCGGCAACATCCTGGGTCCCGGACTATTATTGGGTGGATGAACGATAGCTGGCGGGTATTCGTCAGGGACATCAAGCGCATTTTTGCTGTCCCGCGCTCCCTCATAATCGTGATTGGCATCCTCGTGATGCCAGCTCTCTATTCGTGGCTAAATATTCTGGCGTTTTGGAACCCCTATGTGGCTACGGAGAACTTACCGATTGCGGTAGTGAATAATGACGTGGGAACCAGTTCTGATCTCACCGGGAAGATCAATGTTGGTGATCTGATCGTTGAAGAGCTTTCGAAAAATGATCAGCTAGGTTGGCAGTTTCTCGAAGAAGCCGTAGCTACAGACCGTATTAGAGCTGGCGACGTATACGCCACGTTCATTATCCCGGCCAGCTTTAGCGACGACCTCGTCGATATTTTCTCCGGTGAACGCAACCAACCCACAATCGAGTATTTGGTCAATGAGAAGAAGGGCGCGATAGCGCCGAAAATCACTGACGTGGGTGCCAACGAACTCGATATTCAAATAACTTCCACTTTCCGCGAGCAGGTGGGGCAGGCGATCGTGCAAGGACTGCGCGATGGAAGCCTGAAAATTTCTACAAATATCAATAGTGCAGAAAGTAGCGCGCTTGGCGCTTTAGGAGGCGTGGAGAAAGACCTTGAGGAGGCGAAGGTAACCCTCGATGCGGCTGGCGCATCCCTAACCGAATCGCTACAGACCATGGGGAGCGTGCGCGGTGCACTTGCGGCTGCAGATCCGGCTCTTGCTGACATATCAGGCGCGCTGACTGATTCGCAGACGATTTTGGGAACCGTCGTATCGGATGCGCAGAGTTTTGCCGTGTCTGCAGGTAAAGCCAGCGCGAGTGCCCAGCAGGCGTTAAATCAGTCTTCGGCATCTGCTACGGCTGCGGTGTCTAATGCCACGGCTCGGCTAAATGAGATACAGCCTCAGCTTCAAGGCGGCATTGACCGTGCAAATACTTCGCTTGACGCTGTTCGTGAGCGCGTGGCGATTCTTGAGCAAATCCCGGCCACGCAAGACGCGGCGCAGGAGCTTAATGCGCGTCTTGATGATGCCCAAGACCTGCTGAATAAGGTAAATCAATCCGGTAAGGGCGCTACGGCGGCTGCCAAGGATCTTGACCAGCTGGTTCAATCTTTCAATGACGCACTTTCGGCTACGCAGGGCATTACTAACAAAACGCAAGAACTCGCCGGTCAAGCAGTTAGTGAACTGACCGCGCAGGTAACCGATCTCTCTGCACGCCTGGGTGGAATCGACTCGGCTATCACCACCACGCGGGCATCGCTTACCCAGGTGCTCTCCCTCGTTGACGGGGTAGAAGAACAGATTGGTGCCACCCAAGAAGTACTGACGCAGGCCAAGGGGAATTTGGATGGCCTTGCGGGCTCTGTTCGAGTGGCCCAAACCGATGTGGCAACACTTGCCACTGCCATACAATCGGGCACACTTGAGACGGTGATTGGCCTGGATGCGCGAAATATCGGGCGCTACTTGGCATCTCCCGTGGAGTTTGACCAGCAGGCCGTCTTCAAAGTTAATTCCTACGGTTCGGGCATGGCTGCGATGTTCATCAACCTCTCGATGTGGATCGGTGGCCTCATCCTCGTAATCATCTTCCGAGTGGAAGTCGATAAGGAAGGGTTCGACTGGCTCCCATTGCGCTCGGCGTACATAGGGCGTTTCATGCTTTCAGGAGCGCTGTCGATGGGGCAGGGGCTGATAGTGAGCGTCGGTAGCCTCATGATTGGGGTGCAAACCGCGAATGCGCTGGCTTTTATTGCAACTGCTACGCTGATCGGGCCGATATACTTTTCCATAATCTACGCGCTCGCGGCGGCACTCAGCCATGTGGGACGTGCCCTCGCAATTCTATTGGTGGTCTTGCAGATTCCGGGAGCTTCAGGCATTTATCCCATTGAGCTTATGCCCGGCTTCTTCCGCGCGCTGTATCCTTTGTTGCCATTTTCTTACGGCATTGATGCCATGCGAGAAACCATTGGCGGGTTTTACGCCGGACACTACTGGCGCCTCATGGCAATCCTGCTACTCATGAGCACTTCAGCGTTACTACTCGGCTTCTTGGGCCGGCGTCACCTGGGCTATTTCACGCAGTTGTTCTACAACGATCTGGCTCGCACCGAACTGGTAGTTAACGAGGACGTGCAGCTACAAGGTTCGGTATACCGGCTCAGTAACATTATTGCGTTGCTCTCAAACCGCAAGGAATTTGCCAACCGGATCGCTTACCGTCAAGAACGTTTCAACTCGCATTATCGCCTGTTAATCAACGGTCTAACCATAGTAGGCATCTTAGGATTCGTAGCGTTGAGCCTGGTTTCGAGCCTGACCGCTGCAAGCAAATCAGCTTTGCTTGGCCTCGTCGCCGTTTGGGGCCTGGTAATCATAGGCGCGCTTGTTGCCACCGAGGGGCTAAGGAGCTCCCTCCAGCGTGCAAATGACCTATCGCACCTGAGTGAAGATGAACTGTTTGACAGTCTAGCGCGCCCCCGTAGTGAGGCGGAGCGGGAGTATGCCGAAGGTGAGGCGCGGTGATGAAACAGATCTTCTTTATTGCGCGTGATGACCTGCGCCAGATCAACTCTTCGGTGATGGCGAAGATCTTCGTAGTGATCCTCATCAGCGTTCCCCTGTTCTTCACGTGGTTTAACGTGCTTGCAACGTGGGACCCATTCTCTAACTCTGATCGCCTTCAAATCGCTGTGGCCAGCACGGATAAGGGATACAACAGCGAAGTGCTGCGAATGAACGTGAACGTGGGCGACATCGTGATGAAAGAGCTCGCCACTAACGATCAGCTTGACTGGATATTAACCAGTGAGGACAGGGCGCTTGAGGGCACGAGGTCGGGTGAATACTACGCGGCAATTGTGCTACCTGATGACTTCTCCACCTCGATGTTTACGTTCTACGCGGGCGGGGCAAAGCCTGCCAACATCACGCTGTACACCAACGAGAAGAAGAATCCACTTTCCGCGAACCTGACCACGCAAGGGGCGCAGGGGGTAACCGCGCAGATCAACACCACGTTTTCGCAAGCCCTAGCCGAAGTGGCAGTGGGGATGGCCGAGGACGTCTCTGCGTATCTGGATGATGCACAAACGCAGGCCACACTGGATCGGTTAGGTAATCGCCTGGAGTCGCTGGCCGCGCAGTTAAACGCCGGCGCTGACACAGTAGATTCCCTTTCTGCGCTGATTGGCTCTACAATCCCACTAGCTACGGGGACTCGCGATTTAGCTGCGGGCGTCCAGGATTCTTTTGACCAGGCCACCGGCACTTCTTTCGATTCAAGCAGTGGGATGGCCGATCCTTTCGCTGGGCTTTCCGCCGGGTTAAGTGAATCGCTGAACCAGGCATCCTCCAACATTGAAAAAGTTGAATCTCGTCTGGATACTTTGCTGAACTCGGCTGACGAGACCGCGCAGAGTAGCGCGGATGCGGTTGATCAGCTACGTGCCATGCTCGATAAGCAGATAGACGGGTTCAAGCAGACGAGGGACAAGCTCGCCCAAGTTTTAGGACCGGACGGGGACGACCTTCTGACTGATCTTGATACGGCGATTGCGCGGCAACAAAGCCTTTCAGACCGCTTAGGTCAGATATCAAAGGATCTGCGTGCAGGTAGGTCTAGCGATTCGGATTCTAAAGAGGCTGCGCGTAAGGCTATTGAAGAAGCCGCCGGTGCAATCAGCGCGGCTCACGATAGCTTTTCAAAGAACCTGCAGCCACAAATCGACAGCTTGCGATCCAGCCTCGAATCAGCTGGAGAGAACGCGGCGGTTTTCCGCTCCTACATGCAGGCAGTGCAGTCCGACCTATCAGAGAGTGCGGGTGGCCTCATCGCGGGAATGGATCGCGCGGCGCAATCGCTTTCAAAAACGGCGCAGAGTATGCGCGAGAGTGTTAAACGCCTGAACGAGGCTAACGAGCAGGTTCGTGAGGCCAGCTCCGGTGCAGATACGAGCCAAATCGCCAAAGCGCTTGGCGCCGACCCGCAGGGTTTTGCCCGCCTATTGTCATCGCCCGTAGCCGTGGATCGCACGCCTGTATTCCCAGTGGCGTCTTTCGGAGTGGGTATGGCGCCTCTATTCACTGTGATTGCGCTGTGGGTGGGCGCGCTACTGGCTGGTGTTTTCTTGCGTACGGACGTATCTAAGAACGTGGGCAAACGCTACTTAGAAAGCATGAAAAACAATGATGGTGACGATTCAAATGATGGCATTGAGGCAAAAGAACTAGAAGATTCTGGCGAACTCGAGGAGCCCGAAAACGCCGAGGAGGTTCGCGACGGCGAATCGGTCGATGAGAATGACATGGAGGAGCAGGCCCGGGCAAGCGCTAGCGAAGACAGCAAGGCAAAGAAGCCGGTGAAGCACGCTCGCAAGCCGGTATTCACGGGAGCGCAAGAATACTTGGGGCGCTACGTTATGTTCTGGCTGATCGGCATGGCTCAATCAACTTTGCTGATGGGCGGGCTGATCGTGATCGTTGAGATTGAACCGGCGCACCCATTCCTGCTGATGCTGGCCGGATGGGTAATCTCTACTGTCTTTACAAATATCGTGTACACACTGGTGATATCACTGTCCAATGCGGGCAAGGCGATAGCTGTAGTGCTACTTGTGCTGCAGATTTCTGCTGCCGGGGGAGCGTACCCACTTGAACTGTTGCCCCAGTGGTTCCAAAACATCAGCCCGTGGCTTCCCGCAACTTACGCGATCAACCTCATGCGTTCGGCAGTGGCCGGCATTTACGCGGGCGACTTTGTGCAAAACCTCGTCATGATACTGCTGTTCATCATCCCCAACCTGCTCATTGGTCTCGTGTTCCGTCATGCCATTGCAGGCAACATCGAGAAGATGACTAAAGAGGTTGAGAAAACCAAGGTGATGTAGGTGCTATGCCCTCCTCGCGCTCGCGGAAGTAATCGTGGGCGTTAGCCATCTCCTCGAGCCGAAAAACTAGCTGTCTGCAAATGTGTTCGAAAAGAGGACGGGCACCCCGGCCGCGCGCGTTTTGCGCTATGTTTGAAACGACGCGACTGGCGCAGGTGGACCACCACCGGGGAGCGTCTTTGGGATTCAACGGCCGCCCGCCTGGGTCAAGGATCATCAAAACACTTGGTGTTTGGAAGACAAACCTAAATAGGAGAACTCATGGCAACATCTCAACTTTTGCAGCCCCTAGCGCAGGTGGATCCGCAGATCCAAAAAGTTCTTGATGATGAACTGGGGCGCCAGCGCGAAACCCTAGAAATGATCGCGTCTGAGAACTTTGTGCCCAAGGCCGTTTTGGAAGCGCAGGGTTCCGTCCTCACCAACAAGTATGCGGAAGGATATCCCGGCCGCCGCTACTACGGGGGTTGCGAGTTTGTAGACGTCGCAGAAAACCTCGCGATTGAACGTGCGAAAGAGGTCTTTGGCGCTGCTTACGTGAACGTGCAGCCGCACGCGGGCTCGCAGGCAAACGCGGCGGTTTTGGCCGCAATTGCCCAGCCTGGCGATCGTATTCTTGGCCTTTCACTGGATCACGGTGGTCACCTGACTCACGGCATGAGAATCAACTTCTCGGGTCGCCTGTATGAGCCGCACTTCTACCACGTGAACCAAGAGACCATGCGCATTGAGATGGATGAGGTCCGCGAGATTGCCCTCGAGGTTAAGCCCAAGGTCATCATCGCCGGATGGTCCGCGTACCCGCGTGTCCTCGACTTCGCGAAGTTCCGCGAGATTGCCGATGAGGTCGGAGCGTACCTGTGGGTAGACATGGCGCACTTCGCCGGACTAGTTGCCGCCGGCCTGCACCCGAACCCCGTTCCGTTTGCTGACGTCGTATCCACCACGGTGCACAAGACTATTGGCGGCCCGCGCTCCGGCATGATCATGTCCCGCGATGAGGAGCTCGGCAAGAAGATTAACTCTGCGGTTTTCCCCGGCCAGCAGGGTGGCCCGCTCATGCATGTGGTTGCTGCCAAGGCCGTTGCCATGAAGATCGCGCAGAGTGAAGAGTTTAAGGAGCGCCAGCAGCGCACACTGGAGGGAGCTAAGATCCTCGCTGATCGTCTGCTCCAAGACGATGTTAAGAACGCTGGTATCTCGCTAGTCACTGGCGGTACCGACGTGCACCTCGTTCTCGTTGATATGCGCGATTCGAATCTCGACGGTCAGCAGGGCGAAGATCTGCTCCACGCGGTTGGTATCACCGTGAACCGTAACGCTGTGCCGTTTGACCCGCGCCCTCCGCGAGTCACGTCCGGCCTGCGCATCGGCACTCCCGCGCTTGCCACCCGCGGTTTTGGCGCCAAGGAGTTCAAGGAGGTTGCGGACATCATCGCCACCACCCTCGTACAGGGCGCATCGGGCGGTGACGTAAACGTTGAGGGCCTACACGCCCGAGTGAGGGCCCTAACTGATGCATTCCCGCTCTACGAAGGCCTTGACAAGTGAGGGCGCCCTGGGACGGCCAAGCCAAGGTCCTAGACGGAAAAGCTACGGCAGCGCAGATCAAAACTGAACTGCGCGAGCGCGTGGAGGCTTTGCGTACTCGCGGCGTTGTGCCCGGGCTTGGCACGATCCTGGTGGGCGATGACCCGGCCTCACAAACCTACGTTGCGGGAAAGCATCGCGATTGCCAAGAGGTGGGGATCGAATCTATCCGCGTGGATTTGCCCGGTGATTCTACTGAGGCCGACATTCTGGCCGCGGTAGAGCGCCTCAATGCTGACGATTCGTGCACGGGCTACATCGTGCAGCTTCCGCTGCCCAAGGGTGTGGATACCAACCGGATTTTGGAGGCCATTGACCCGGCGAAAGACGCAGACGGCCTACACCCCATGAACCTGGGACGTCTGGTGCTTCGTGTATCGGAAGAAATCGATTCGCCCCTACCGTGCACGCCGCGGGCAGTCATCGAACTCGTTGAACGCGCAGGTATAGATCTGGCAGGTAAAGACGTGGTTGTAGTGGGGCGCGGCGTAACCGTGGGTCGCTCCATCGGCCTGCTACTTACCCGCAAGTACGTGAACGCAACCGTCACGCTCTGCCACACGGGCACGCAGGATCTTGCCGGCAAGGTCCGCCGAGCTGACGTGGTGGTTGCCGCCACCGGTGCCGCGGGAATTATTACCCCGGACATGGTGAAGCCGGGCGCCGTGGTTCTTGACGTAGGGGTTTCCCGCGTTGAAGTCGATGGCAAAGCGCGCCTGGCCGGTGACGTTGCAGATGGTGTTGATGAGGTTGCCTCGGCCCTGTCTCCCAACCCTGGAGGAGTGGGGCCGATGACTCGCGCCCTCCTGCTCGCCAACGTAGTTGAAGCCGCTGAAAGGCTTTAGCGGATAATCGCTGAGGCGGCAGCGCCCTCGAAAATCTAGACAAAAAGTCGCCCCCAAGTGGGGGCGACTTTTTCGTGCGCAGTTTAGGCGCTTAGCTGTAAATGATGCGCAGGGGAGCGTGATCGGAGTACCGGGAGGCGTAATCGACCGCACGGTCCACGTGCACGCTTTGAGCGCGCTGAGCCATCGCGGGGCTGGCCAGGTGGTAGTCGATGCGCCAACCCGCATCGTTGTCGAACGCCTTGCCCCTGTATGACCACCAAGTGTATGGGCCCTGCACGGGGCCGGTTAGCTGCCGGGCAACGTCAACCCAACCCGATTCAATCCAGCGGTCCACGTACGCGATTTCGGAGTCGAGCACGCCAGCTGTCTTGTTGTGGTTGCCCTTCCAGTTCTTGATGTCGAGCTCGGTATGAACGATGTTTAGGTCGCCCGTGATAATCACGTTGGGTAGCTCGCGCAGTTCGCTCATACGGCTGGTAACGAGATCGAGGTGAGCATACTTCTGATCCATCTTTTCCGTACCTACTTCGCCCGAATGCAAGTAGGCGGAGACAATACGTACAGTTTGATCTCCGTCCTGTACGTCCACTTCGAGCCAACGGCCTGTATCTACAGCCACTGCCTCACTATTTTGCGGATGGGCGCCGAAACGGGCGGTTTCGGGCAGGAGCTTTACGTGGGAGTCACGGCGAACCCCGATGGTTACACCGGCGCGCCCCTTAATCTCGCATTCGAAGTTGAGTAGCTCCCAATCTTCCAGCAGGTCGGTGGTGATTGCGCTTGCCGCGCGCACCTCCTGCAACGCGATCACATCGGGCTTAGTGTCCGCCAGGGAATCCTTCATGCCGCGTTTAACCGCGGCGCGAATTCCATTAACGTTGATCGAAGCTAGCGAGAAGGTCATTGTCCTACTTTCAAAATCTCAGCGCGTAGCATTACTTAAAGTTCTGTTTAACACGTGCGGTAGCGGGCCCTACTTTTCGCCCACCTGCTGGCGCTGGCCCATAGCTAAAAGTTCGTCGCGATACTTTTGGGCTTTGGCCTCCGCGCTCTCAATACGAACGCGCAACCACTTGGCGCGCGGCGAATGCCAGACCTCGTCCTCCAGGACGGTTTCGTAAGATTCCGGATCTTCACGCGGGTCAAACGCGATGTCACCCGTGAGGGGATTATGCGGCCAATCGAGGGTATCGGGCTCTGTCATGGTGACGTAGTTAGGTGTGCTATCACCGTGTACGTACTTTTGATCCTGCGGGAACTCCGCGTAGAACGGGTTGGCCATCCACGCGGCAACCATAAGCAGCAGGCGCACGATGAGGTTAACCCACAGCATGAGGGTGGCCAGGGCTGCCGAGGCGGCAAGCAAAGGGTTGTCAGCTACGGAACCAACCGCGCTGGTTCCCAGATACCGCAAAATAGCCGAACCAACACCCGCAACAGCCGCGCCGATCCACAGATCGCGGCTAGGAACCCGAACGCCTGCAGTGACGCGCACCAGAGCAATCACTAAAAGAGTGTCCACCACAAAAGCGGCAAGCAGGGTAGCCATATTCAAAAGGATGCGCCCGGCTGCCCCTTCGATATTCAACAGGTCAATAAACCACGAGCCGACCGTGTTCATCATGATTCCGAGAGCGGCAGTGGCAAGCACGCCAATGCCCAGGACCGCGAATCCAAACAAGTCGCGGATCTTGATCGCTACCGCACTATTTGGCAGGCGTACGATTCCGAACATCGACCACAGCGACATTTTCAGCGCGTCCATGGTTTTCGATGCTGAAAACACAAGCACTACTAGACCCACTATGCCGGTGACAGACCAAACAATCGTCTGAATGAGTGAATCCGGGTCGATCATGCCGGTGCCATCGCCGGTGTCGATAAGGCCAGGCATTGCCGATTCAAGGGCATGCAACACGGCCTCGCGAAGCTCATCGTTGCCGCCCAGGAAGTACATGAAAACGGTCCACCCAACGGTTAGTGCCGCCGCAATGGAAAACAGCGAAGTGTAAGAGACACCGCCGGCCAATAGATTGCCTCGCTTTAGCGTGTAGCGGCGCATGCCTCGCCCAACGCGAGAGTGGTTGTACCAATCCATGAGCCCCATTACCTTGGCCACTATCCCGTCTGCCTCTTTCACTTCTTGCAAAGTGGGACCGTACAGGTTTGGAGCATCGGGAGCTCTTGGTGCCAAAACTTCTACTGGCTGATCGAGCACGGATTTCGCCATATTTCGTCTGTCCTATCCAGCGCGGAATCGTCTACAGCTCGAAACTACCCGAAAATCTGCGCCGCGGCTTTCCCAAACCCACTTACAGTCGTGGTTATGTGCCCAATTGCTCACGAGGCGGGTTCGTAGCGCGTGAATCTAGCCGGCAGTAAAACTAAACAATGCCTGGGAATGGTACACGCCATCGGCGCCCACACGGTCCAACCTGAAGCCGCTTGCAACCCACTCCGCCTCGAAATCCTCGGCGAGTTTCTCGGCTACATCCAACGTTTCCTCGTGCTCAACGTGGGCGAGCGTCACGTGCGGGTGGAAGGGGAAACGTGCGGGTGGAAGATCGATTGCCTCGCGAATCTCGTCCTCGAGGGCGGCCAGAGCCTCGCCACCAGCAGCGATATTAATGAAAGACACTGGCGATACCGGGCGGAACGAACCCGCTCCCCGCAGACAAATCCGGAAAGGCGCGCGTTTCGCGGCAACCTCTCCCAGTTGATGCATGATGCGCTCGCGGTCGGCCCGCTTCACGGGAGTAGGTGGCACAAGAGTGATGTGCGGTGCAGTGCTGTTTGCGGTATCTAAGTTGAGGCGGGTGCGAAGTGCGTCAATGTCGCCTGCAAGTGGCTCGGGAACTGCTACGAGTATGCCGATGAGTTCCTCGTCGGTCCCGCAGGAGGGAAGGTACATACTTATTCCTTGCCACGCATAGTCGCCTGTTTACGGATTATTACTATCACAAGCGGCGGGAGGTATTCATTTTTGCGGGGGCGGAAGAAGTAGTTGAACAGCTAGTTTGCGCGAAAATGTGCCGATGCAAAGGCCTTGATAGGTAAATGGAAGGAAAAAGACAGCTCAAGGAACAGCGTCAGAAAAGCTTCTTGAGGGGTAGGCTTTAGGAGGTTAATAAATACGAAAACACTGTTGGGAGTGCTGATGACTGCTCGCGTTCGTAAAACTGCTACGAAGCTGGCTGATGGTCGCGACTTTTTCTACTTCGATGATTCGGAACCTTACGTCAGCGGTGAGAAGACTCGCCGTTTGGATGATCCAAGGCCCCTGCAAGATAGGTTCGCGCCAGTCAAGGATGAGGATGGCAATGAGAAACCGGTAACCGGGCCAACGATGCGCTTGGATCCGCTAACAGGTGAATGGGTGGTTATCGCAACGCACCGCATGAACCGCACGTTCCTGCCTCCAGCAGATGCGAACCCGCTCGCCCCGGCACGTCCGGGTGCCGCCTATCAGGACGGTGAGATCCCCGATACCGACTACGACGTCGTAGTGTTTGAGAATCGTTTCCCCTCGCTCATGCAGATTCCGGGCGAAACCATGGAGGTTAGTGACCTGGATGGAGAGAGCATTTGGAAGGTGGCTCCGGCCGCTGGTCGGTGTGAGGTCATCTGTTTTGGCCCTGACCTGAATCGCAATCTTGTGGACATGGGGCCAACCCGCATGCGCACAGTCATCGAGGCTTGGGCAGACCGCACGCAGGAGCTCGAAAAGATAGATGGCATTAAGCAGGTGTTCTGCTTTGAGAACCACGGTGAAGCAATCGGCGTGACCTTGCATCATCCGCACGGGCAAATCTACGCCTACCCTTACATCACGCCTCGCACGGCAACTATGATCCGTCAGGCCAAACAGTACCGGGAGAACACGGGCAAAGATCTGCTGAGCGATGTCCTCGCCGCCGAATTACGTAGCGGTCGCAGGATCGTCGATGAAACTGAGCATTGGGTGCTTTATGTGCCTGCGGCGTCGCGTTGGCCGGTTGAAATGCATCTGATGCCCAAGCGTGATGTGAAGGCGCTTTATGAGCTTACCGATGAAGAGCGTGAGGAACTTGCCCACCTTTACATTCGTATGCTGAAGGCGGGGAACAAGTTCTTTGAGGTCGAGGAAGATGGCCAGAAGGCCTACCTGGAGATTCCCTACGTGATGTCTTGGCACCAGGCGCCCGTGGGGGAGGAGCGCGAACTTATGCGCTTGCACATGCAGTTGCATTCGATCCAGCGCGCGCCCGGCAAGTTGAAGTATCTGGGCGGTTCCGAATCGGGGATGGGCGCGTGGATTTCTGACACCACGCCAGAAAAAATTGCAGATCGTCTACGGGAGGTCTACGAAAAATGAGCAACATCGTGATGGAGTCATGGACTCTTGAAGAGGGCACGCGCAAAGTCACCGAGCTTTTCGAGCGCTCCTACGGTTACAGTCCGGAGGCCCTCCACTCGGCGCCTGGGCGCGTGAACGTGATTGGTGAGCACACCGATTACAACGGTGGTTTCGCGCTTCCTATGGCGCTTCCACACCGCACCTATGCCGCGGTAAGTCAGCGTGATGACCGGATTGTTCGCCTGGTGTCCGCACAGGAGGAGGGCGTGCGAGAGGTTAACCTCGACGAGGTCGATACGCATGATTCGAAGAACCCCGTTGAGGGCTGGCCGGCCTACGTGGTGGGAGTTGCCTGGGCTCTTGAACAGCAGGGGAGGGGCAAGATGCCTGGCCTCGACCTCGCAATCGATTCTTGCGTGCCGTTTGGTGCGGGCCTTTCATCTTCTGCGGCGCTTGAGTGTGCGGTTGCTGTTGCCTGGGATGCTCTCATGGCGCAGACCGAAAACTGGGTTTCGATGATGACCACTAAGAAGGGGCGTAAAGAACTGGTTGAGGCCTGCATTAGCGCTGAAAACGAGATTGCTGGCGCTCCAACCGGTGGAATGGATCAGGCTGCGTCGATGCGGTGCCGTGCCGGAGCAGTGATTCTGCTTGATTCGAAAGATGCCTCCATCAGGCACATTCCATTTGACCTCGAATCCGTTGGTCTGGAGATGCTGGTCATTGACACGCGGGCACCACACCGCCTGGCAGATGGTCAGTATGCGAACCGTCGCGCCACCTGCGAGGCAGCGGCGCAGAAGCTCGGCGTGGACTACCTCGCTAGCTTGGCCCGCGATGCGGATCTGTCCGCCCTCAGCGAAGAGGAACAAAAGCGCGCTCGCCACGTCATCACTGAAACGGCACGCACGCTCGACTTCGTTGAGCTCCTCGAGGACGGAGCATTGATGGATGAGCGGTTGGACCAGATCGGTTCGCTCATGACGGCATCGCACGAATCGCTTCGCGATGACTACGAGGTCACGGTTCCTGAACTGGACATCGCTGCGGAAACGGCGCTTGAGAACGGAGCTGTGGGGGCTCGCATGACAGGTGGCGGATTTGGCGGATCAGCGATTGCGCTGGTTCGAAAGCACCAGGCCGGCGCGGTCATGGATGCCATCACCAAACGGTTCGCGGAGGAAGGCTTTAATCAGCCGCACTTCCTGCATGCAAAGCCATCGGCGCCAGCCAACTAGGTCAACGCGGTCTATTGGTGTGTTCGTTTTGTTCTGCCCCCTCGTGAAATTCCCGCACCGCGTGAGTTGGTAGAGTGGGGGCGTGCAAGAAACAGCGAATCAGTGGCTTATTGTTGGTTTGGGTAATCCGGGTCCAAAATACGAAAACAATCTGCACAACGCGGGTCGCATTGTGCTCCATGCGGTAGCTGACAATGCCGGCGCAACGTTCAGTAAGCACCGCGCTGGCGCGTATGTAGCAAATGCGCGTATTGGGATGCTTTCGGGAGGCAGGCCCGGGCCGGCCGCGATTCTTGCATACCCCGACTCGTACATGAATCTATCGGGCAACGCGGTATCGAAACTCATGCAGTTTTATGGGATAAAGCCGGACCACCTGCTGGTTGTGCACGACGAGCTTGACATCGAACCGCACGTTCTTCGCCTTAAACGAGGTGGTGGCGAGGGCGGACACAACGGGCTCCGCTCAATCTCGCAGCTGATTGGCACGAAGGATTACAACCGGTTGCGCTTTGGCGTGGGCCGCCCGCCTGGGCGAATGGACGCGGCAGCGTTCGTGCTTTCGGATTTCCCTAAGAAAGACCTGGATGAATGGGCGGTAACTGTCCGCTTGGCTGCGGATGCGATCGAGGATGTGGTTACCCTCGGTTTTGAACAGGCGCAACAAAAACTGCATACGGCCTAGTCCGGTTTCATGCAAGGAGCTGTTTTGAAAAAACTTCGCGGTCTACTTAGCGCTCTTGATGGTGACGAGGCGCTTGCCGCTGCCGCCCTTGCCCTGAACGAAGGGGGCAACCCCACGGTCATTGCCGCAGCTGGAGTGCGGGCTCCTCTGCTTGCTAAAGCGGCACTGCAGGAGGGGGCAAGGCCGCTGGTTGTGGTAACAGCTACCGGCCGGGACGCGGAAGAACTGGCCACCCACCTGCGCGGATATATCGACGGAGTGGAGGTGTTGCCCAGCTGGGAAACCCTACCGCACGAGAGGCTCAGCCCGCAGCGGGACACGATGGCCCGCAGGGTTGCGGTCATGCGGCGCTTGGCGCACCCCGAGGGCGAAGTTGGCTCGCGAACCGGCGCCATCAGAGTGCTGCTTGTGCCGCTACGCGCATTCTTGCAACCGGTGATCTCCGGTCTTGGGGACCTGGAGCCCGTGCGGCTTAGAGTGGGCGACACCGTTGATTTTGAAAGCCTGGCTAACCGCCTCATGAATCTGGGTTACGAGCGCACGGAAGTGGTGCAAAAGCGCGGCGAAATGGCCGTTCGCGGCGGGATTCTCGATGTATTTGCGCCCATTGATCCGTATCCGACTCGTATCGAAATGTTTGGCGATGAGGTTGACGACGTCCGCTACTTCTCAATTGCAGATCAGCGCGCGGTTGGCGCAGCTAAAGAGGGTCTGTGGGCGCCGGCTGCTCGTGAACTTTTGCTAACCGACGATGTGCGCGAACGCGCGCGCGAGGCCGTCGCGAAGCTACCGGGCGCGGGCCAGATGCTGGAGCTTATCAGCGAAGGCATCAACGTGGAAGGCATGGAGTCGCTCAGCCCCATCCTCGTAGGCGGCATGGAAACCGTGCTGGATCTCGTTGGCGCCGATTCGCAGGTGGTTATCATCGAGCCGCAACGCGTTGAATCGCGCACCGAAGACCTCGTTGCCACTACGCAAGAGTTCTTGGAGGCCGCCTGGACAGGCGCCGCGGCCGGTGGTGAGATTCCGCTTCAGGCCGGCAACGCGTCGTTCAAAACATTGACGCAAATGCGCTCGCTTGCGCGCAAACGCGGCTTTGGGTGGGCAGAGATTTCCACTCTTGCTCCAATGGAATTGGCCGACGCGCTTACCGACGCGCCGTCGGCGCACGCTTCGATTGTCGTGACGCCGAGCCTCATGCAGGTGGGCGCTCGTGACGTAAAGCCGTATCGCGGCAAGATTGACCAGGCCGCCTCTGACCTTGGGAAACTTCAAAAAGACAGCTGGAAACTGGTTGTAACCACGGATGGGCCGGGCCCGGCTAAACGTATTACAGCGGTGCTAAACGAAGCATTTGTGCCCGCAAAAATAGTCGAGGCGGTGTCCGAGGGGCTAGAGCCAGGCGTAATCGAAGTGCTGGCCGCCGGCTCAGGGCCGGGATTTGTAGCTGAGGAACTGAAGGTTGCGGTTGTTACCGAGACTGATCTGACGGGCAAGGCGGGCTCATCGACCGCGGAAATGCGAAAAATGCCGGCGCGCAGGCGCAAAGGTATTGATCCGCTGACGCTAGAAAAGGGCGACCTCATCGTCCATGAGCAGCATGGCATTGGCAAGTTCATTGAGATGGTTTCGCGCACCATTGGACGCGGCGAAGAGGCTGTGACGCGCGACTACTTGCTAATCGAGTACGCGCCCACCCGGCGCGGTCAGCCTGGGGACCGCCTCTACGTTCCAACCGATCAGCTGGATCAGGTTTCTAAGTATTCGGGTTCGGATCAGCCAAAGCTATCCAAGATGGGCGGGGCTGAATGGGCGAAGACCAAGGCCAAGGCGCGTAAAGCTGTTAAGGAGATCGCGGGAGAGCTGGTTCGTCTTTACGCCGCACGTAAGTCCGCGAAGGGCTACGCGTTCTCCCCCGATACGCCGTGGCAGCGCGAACTTGAGGACGCGTTCCCGTACGTGGAGACGCCGGACCAGCTGACCGTGATCGACGAGGTCAAAGCAGACATGGAAAAGCCGATCCCTATGGATCGCCTGCTTGGCGGCGATGTGGGCTACGGCAAGACCGAAATCGCGGTTAGAGCCGCGTTCAAGGCAGTGCAAGACGGCAAGCAAGTAGCTGTCCTCGTGCCCACCACCCTCTTAGTTCAGCAGCATCTAGAGACGTTCCAGCAGCGTTATGCGGGCTTCCCCGTAGATGTTGCGGCCCTATCTCGTTTCACTAGCGCGGCCGAGGGGGAGCGCATTCGCGAAGGTCTTCGCACCGGCCAGATCGACGTTGTGATTGGGACCCATTCCCTGCTCACAGGTTCGGTCCGCTTCAAGGACCTCGGCCTGGTAGTCATCGATGAGGAGCAGCGTTTTGGCGTTGAGCACAAGGAAACCCTGAAGCAGATGCGCACGGACGTTGACGTCTTGTCGATGTCAGCCACGCCTATTCCTCGTACGCTCGAAATGGCAATCACGGGCATTCGTGAAATGTCGCTCCTGGCCACCCCGCCAGAGGAACGCCACCCAATCCTCACGTTTGTGGGGGCATATTCGGATCAGCAGGTTAGTGCCGCAATCAAACGTGAGCTTCTGCGTGATGGTCAGGTGTTCTACGTGCATAACCGCGTGGAGGATATTGGCAAGATCGCTGATCATATTCAACAGCTAGTGCCCGAGGCGCGGGTTCGTATTGCGCATGGAAAGCTCGCTGAAGCTCAGTTAGAGCAGGTGATCGTGGACTTTTGGAACCGCGAGTTCGACGTCCTCGTATGCACCACGATTATTGAAACCGGCTTGGATATTTCTAACGCCAACACGCTCATCGTGGATCGTGCGGACGCAATGGGACTGTCGCAACTTCACCAGCTACGAGGCCGCGTTGGACGCGGACGCGATAGGGGATACGCGTACTTCTTGTACCCGGCAGACAAGGTTCTGACCGAGACCGCACATGAGCGACTTTCAACGATTGCGGCTAATACCGATCTGGGCGCGGGCATCGCGGTGGCGCAAAAAGACCTCGAGATTCGCGGCGCCGGCAACCTGCTGGGTGGCGAACAGTCTGGACACATTGCGGGCGTGGGCTTCGATCTTTACGTGCGTATGGTTGCTGACGCCGTGGCAACCTATCGCGATGGGCAGCCTCCGAAACGGGAAGAGATGCGCATCGAAATCCCCGTGGACGCGCACATCCCGCCGGGCTACATTGAGGGTGAGCAGCTTCGCCTCGAAACTTACGCAAAAATTGCGGCGCTGCGTTCGCCCGAGGAGGCTCATGACCTGCGTGAAGAGCTCGTGGACCGCTACGGGAAAATCCCCGAGCAGGTGCTGCTGCTATTCGCTATCTCTGGATTGCGCGAGTATGCACGTGACCTCGGTATTAAAGAGATCGTGGCGCAGGGACGTTACATTCGATTTTCTCCCGTGGAATTGCGCGATTCTCAAGCCCTACGTTTGAAGAGACTGTACCCGGGTTCGATAATTAAGGGGGCTGTTCGCCAGATTCTGGTGCCCGCTCCTAAGTCCAAAAAACTTGGTGGCCCGGCCATTGTGGACCAAGAACTACTTGATTGGACGCAAAACTTTTTGCAGACAATCGTTGACTATTCACCTGACTCTAAAGGTTAACCCAGCTAGGGGCAAGAAAATGTTAAGGGAAACAGCGTAGAATCTGTACCAGATGGTTGAAAACGAAAGGACGCGTAACCGTGACACTTAAGTCAACATGGAAACGCATTGTAGTTGGCGCCGGCACAGTTATGGCAACGGTTGCTCTCGCAGCCTGTTCCGCCCAGCCGGGTGTGGCGCTGAAAATCGATGGAACCACCTATACGGAAGACGAAGTGAGCGAGGCTGCCCAGCAGCTTTCGCAAATCAGCGGCCAGCCGTTCCCAACTGCAGGCGTGGTTTATGTGTTGGCGCAAGGGGAGGCAGTTCGCGAGGTTTCAAACCAGCACGGCGTTGAGTTCTCAGATGAAGACGCCCGCAATGCGCTGGCCTCGGTGCAGTCTCCCGGCGAGCCGGCTAATGCGGCTGCCGTTGGCGTTGTACGCATCAACCAGCTTTTGGTGCTCCTGCAGGGCAAAGTGGATCAGCAGGTGTTGGCGCAGGAAGTGGCTGAGGCACAGAAGGGCAAGGACATTGAGCTCAACCCGAGGTATGGGGCGCTAGACGAGAACAACGCTGTGTACGCACCGAACCTGCAGGGCGTTGTACTCCCGCCACAACAGTAAGTTTTAAGAAGCATCGGCAGGGCCCTCGAAGGACTTACACCCCGCTGATCTTCAACCTAGACCTAAGGGGGATGCAGATGGTCTGCAAAACCCTAATGAGGGAACGATAACTCGTTAAAAATAGTCCGCGACATTACCGGATCTATAGAAGGAGAAAAACATGGCACACATTGAGGCCATTGGTGCTCGCGAGATTCTTGACTCTCGTGGCAACCCGACTGTTGAAGTTGAAGTTCTGCTTGACGACGGCACCGTTTCGCGTGCAGCCGTTCCGTCGGGTGCTTCTACCGGCGCTTTTGAGGCCGTTGAGCGTCGCGATGGTGACGACAACCGCTACATGGGCAAGGGTGTCGAGGATGCAGTTGAGGCAGTAACTGACGTTATTGCTCCCGAGCTGATCGATGAAGACGCCACTGAGCAGCGCCTGATCGATGAGATCATGATCGATCTCGATGGTACGGACAACAAGGGCAAGCTTGGTGCTAACGCCATTCTCGGTGTTTCGCTGGCCGTTGCTAAGGCTGCTGCAGAGTCGGCTGGCCTGCCGCTGTACCGTTACGTTGGTGGCCCGAACGCGCACGTCCTGCCCGTTCCGATGATGAACATCCTCAACGGTGGTTCGCACGCTGACACGAACGTTGACATTCAGGAGTTCATGATTGCTCCGATCGGTGCAGGTTCGTTCCGTGAGGCCCTCCAGTGGGGTGCTGAGGTTTACCACACCCTCAAGGGCGTTATTAAGGGCCGTGGTCTTTCCACCGGTCTTGGCGACGAGGGCGGTTTCGCGCCGTCGCTGGAGTCGAACGCCGCTGCACTTGACCTCATTATTGAGGCAATCGAGAAGTCCGGCTACAAGCCGGGCAAGGACGTCGCTCTTGCTCTTGACGTTGCTTCTACCGAGTTCTTCAAGGATGGCAAGTACATGCTTGAGGGCGAGGGGCGCGACACCGAGTTCATGGTGAAGTACTACGAGAAGCTACTTGCACAGTACCCGCTAGTTTCGATTGAGGATCCGCTGTCTGAGGACGAGTGGGATTCTTGGGTCAAGATTACGAGCGAGATTGGTGACAAGGTGCAGCTGGTTGGTGACGACCTATTCGTAACCAACCCGGCTCGTCTCGCACGCGGCATCAAGGAGCATGCGGGTAACGCTCTGCTCGTGAAGGTAAACCAGATTGGTACCCTCACCGAGACGCTTGACGCTGTTGAGGCTGCACACCGTGCGGGCTTCAAGTCGATGACCTCGCACCGCTCCGGTGAGACCGAGGACACCACGATTGCTGACCTTGCTGTTGCAACGAACTCCGGTCAGATCAAGACCGGTGCTCCGGCTCGTTCTGAGCGCGTTGCTAAGTACAACCAGCTTCTGCGTATTGAGGAAGAGCTTGCTGACGCAGCGGTGTACGCTGGCCGCAGCGCTTTCCCACGCGCGAACTTCTAACTCTTTGCAGCAAGTGGTTTAACCGTTAGCTGACAGAGCATTGAGACGGGGCCTTCGGGCCCCGTCTCTTTTGTTTTACTCGCCGCCGGCGCGGTTTAGGCAACTTCGCTTAAGTTTTGTAAAACTAGAGGCATGAGTGAGCGTAGGGTTAGCGGAGTTCGTCGTCCAACGATGCCTAAAGGCATGGGAAGCGGCGCGAAGAAAACTACCTCGCAATCCAAGCCCACCGGTATCGCGCGGAAGGGCGCACGGCTACACTCGTCAGCGGGAAGTAGCAGGCCGCGTTCGCGGGCAAGAAAGACCAGCGTCACCAAAACGGCAGAGGCTCCCGCCGCGGAGCGAAGGGTGTCGCTCAAAGCGTTCGCCTTGACTCTGACCCTAGTGGTCGCTCTTTTGGGCGTAACACAACCACTGCACCAGTGGTGGGCCCAGCAGCGTGAGTATCGTTCCGTTCTAATCCAAATCGAGCAGGCGAAGCAGACTAACGCCGAGCTGCAAGATCAGCTGGACCGGTGGGGCGACAAGTCTTACGTAGCCTCACAGGCGCGGGCGCGGCTACAGTATGTCCAGCCCGGGGAGACGCAGTATCAGGTGCTTGATGCACCCGGTATCGCGGATGGGATGGCAGATACCAAACCTGTTGAGGATCAGGGTCCGCCTCGGCCTTGGTACCTGGTGGTGGCTGATACTGCGGATGCTGCCGATGATGTGAATCAGCCGGTTCGCCTTGACCCGTCGGTGCACGTAAAGAAAAACGAGGAGTAGGCGTTGGATAAGACGCAAGATATTGATCTGAAGATTCTTGAGCTTCAGTTGGGGCGCGAGCCGCGCGGTGTTTTAGGGATTGCGGCTAGGTGTGTTTGCGGCGCTCCATTGGTGGTAGCAACTGCGCCTCGCTTGGAAAATGGCAGCCCGTTCCCAACCATGTTCTACTTGACCCATCCCGCGGCCGTTAAGGGGTGTTCCGTCCTCGAGTCCAATCAGTGGATGGAATTTTTGAATGAGCGTATTGGTGAAGATGAGCAGTTGCGGAGCAAATACGCCGCTGCCCACCTCGCTTATATTGAGGCGCGTGACGCTGTGGAGAAAGTTGATGAGATCAGCGGTTTCTCGGCTGGAGGAATGCCGCAGCGCGTGAAGTGTTTGCATGCCCTGCTTGGCCACGCGCTTGCCGCTGGCCCGGGTGTAAATCCGATTGGAGATTGGACGCTGGCCAAGCTAGAAGAGATGGGGCTGTGGGACCAGAAGAAGTGTTCCTGTCTGCCGGGCCAAACTCCCGCTGATTTTGAAGGAGCGGACGCGTGAGTGAAGACTTCCCGTGGCTTTCGGGCCGCGAGGGCGGCAAGGTGGCAGCCATTGATTGTGGTACCAACTCCATCAGGCTTCTGATTGGCCACATGGAGTCCGGCTCGTTTGTTGACGACATGCGCACAATGGAAATCGTGCGGCTTGGAGAGGGCGTGGATCGTACCGGCTACCTCTCTGAGGCGGCGATTACGCGCACAGCTAACCAGGCGAAGGAATACGCGCGGATCTGCCGTGAAGCTGGCGTGAACAGGCTGCGATTTGTGGCCACGTCTGCGAGTCGCGATGCGCACAATCGTGACGACTTCCGCGCAGCTATTAAAGACGCGGTGGGGATTGAGCCAGAAGTTGTGGAGGGCAACGAGGAAGCTGCGCTCTCGTTCACCGGTGCGGTCTCGAGCTTGCACGAAGCTGAAAACCCCGTGATGGTGATTGATATCGGGGGAGGTTCCACCGAGTTCGTGACGGGTTCTGCCGAAGCTGGCGTGTTCGGCGCGATCTCTATGAACATGGGATCGGTTCGTGTCACTGAGAAGTTCCCCGAAATAGCAACCCCAAACCCGGATACGAGCCGGGCCGTAGCGTGGATTGACAGCTTGATTGACAAGGCCGCAGCGGCCGTGCCGTTCACTCAGGTGAACTCGCTAGTTGGCGTTGCCGGCACGGTTACCACCATTACCTGCCACGCCCTGGGGCTTAAAAAATGGGATCCAGAGGCCGTGCACGCGTCGCGCTTTAGTCTTGAGCAGATGGTGGATTCCTGCGACTACATGATCAATGCCAGTGTAGATGAGCTTGCGCGACTGCCCTACATGCCGGCTGGTCGTGAAGACGTCATTAGTGGCGGCGCGCTCATTTGGCGGCAAATAGTTTGCCGCGCAGCATCGGATAATCCGAAGCTACGCGGCAACTGGGTTTCGGAGCACGACATCCTCGATGGAATCGCGCTGTCGATTATCTAGTTGATCCTCTAAGCAGATTACGAGGAGAGCGCGCGCAAGCGGTTTGCGGCCGCGCCGCGTGCATGCAGGTGAGCACGGTAGTGCACCGCGTAACCACCCGCGATTGCCGCAATCGCAGTACCCATCATGACGCCCATCTTGGCGTGCGGAATGTGAACCGAATCGGCGGGGAATGCGAGCCCCGCGATCAGTAGTGCCACGGTGAAGCCAATGCCGGCAAGCATTGCAATGGCCGCAATGTCGGGCATATCGACGCCGGCACCCAGGCGCAGACGCGTGAACTTGGTTAGTAGCCAAACGGAACCCGCGATTCCCAGCAGCTTACCGATTGGCAGGCCGAGGGAGACGCCAATCGCTACCGGGTCGGCAAGCGTCTCTACAATGCCGCCAGATTCCGAAACGTTCACGCCAGCTGCGAAGAATGCGAAGAAGGGAACGACCAGACCTGCTGAAATCGGATTGATCTTTTCTGCCAGGTGGTGGGACCACTGTGGCTCACCGTGCCTACGGACTGCGGGCACCAGCAAGCCCATCGCTACGCCCGCGATCGTGGCGTGCACACCGGATGCGTGCATGAAGCCCCACGCCACTGTTGCTACCGGTATCAGGAGCCACCAGTGCATGTGGCGGCGCTGGACCAAGAACCCGAATAGGGCAATGAGTGCCAAAGAAATGCCGAGGGCAATGAAATTCAGATCAGTGGAGTAAACCACAGCAATGATGATGATTGCGAGGAGGTCGTCAACCACAGCCAGGGTGAGTAGGAAGGTGCGTGCCGCAGGGGGCATGCCTTTGCCAAACACTCCGAGGAGCGCCACTGCGAACGCAATATCGGTGGCCGCGGGGATTGCCCACCCCGAGAACGCCTCGGAACCTGCAAAAATCTGCACCAGCAGGTACACCACGGCAGGGCCTACCATGCCAAAAACTGCGGCAAGCATGGGCAGAGCTGCTTCGCGAATGTCGCGAAGTGCACCGGTTACGAACTCGGTTTTCAGCTCAAGACCAACCACGAAAAAGAAGATGGTCAAAACGCCATCTGCGGCCCAAGCGGAGATCGGCAAGTGCAGGTGCCAAGCCTGCGGGCCAAAGGTGAAGTTAGCCATGGCCTCGTATATGAAGCCGATCGGTGAGTTTGCCCAAGCAAGCGCAAGTAGTGCCGCAACCACTAGGAGCATGCCCGCTTTCGTCTCGTCCGATACGAAGCGAACAAATGACTTGGGCAGATCTTTGACGCTCTTTAACGCGTGTGGTCTAGCGGCGTTGCGTTCTCGTTCAATTCGCCTAATTTGCGACGAAGAGAGGGCGAAGGGGCGTTGCATTCCCACATTTCCCGGCAGGTTGTGTGTTGACCTGCGCTTAATACTTGGGTCAGGGTTCACGCCGGGTCTTCTACGGCCGTCAGACCACATACGGATTACCTTTCTTTCAGATATTCGGTGCCTCGCGCGAGACACACCTTATCCTCGACTCTAATAAATCTGCCCGCCCCATGAGTGGACAAGATTAAAATGTGGGCGAAACCGTGCGATTTGTAACAGTTTGTACCTGCTTCGTGTTGTTTATTGGAAATGGGGCCGGCAGGCGCGTTTGGTGTAACCAGGCATTTTGCCCGTAGAATGGGCGCGAGCCCCCATAGCCCAATTGGTAGAGGCAGTCGACTTAAAATCGACCGAGTGCCGGTTCGAGCCCGGCTGGGGGTACCAAGTTGGCAGTTAAATGTTTCGGCCACGTGCAAAGTCCGTTATATTCATAGCAATTCACGAGACAGCTATATTTAGGAGCGGATGCATATGAGCGGTAATCCCGTGATGGTAGAGCTCGATAGGGAGATTTCTAAAACTCCCGCTGGATATCCAACGATGCCGGGCTACGAGCCGGGCCGCCCTGGTATGCAAGATGCGGGGTCGAGCCGATTTGATCCGCACGCTACAGCGCATCGCCCGCAGGAAACCGCTCCGGGTACCGCGCCCATGGATCAGTTTGAGGACGCCTACAGGGCTCCGGCCGCGGACGCGGTTAATACCGGGCGCATGACCTATGACGACGTGATTGTGAAGACGGGCTCGATGTTTGCCCTCGTGCTTCTAGGCGCGGTTGTGGCTTGGTTCGGGATTCGCATGTCGCCGTCCCTTGCCGTCCCGCTCGTGTTTGGCGGCATGATCGCCAGCCTCATCCTGGCAATGGTGAACATCTTCTCGAAGACGATTCGCCCCGGTCTGATTGCGGCTTACGCGGTTGCAGAGGGCCTCATGCTGGGCGCGTTTTCGCTACTGTTTGAGTTCCTGTATCCGGGTATCGTTTTGCAGGCAGTTATTGCAACGTTCGTGGTGATCGGGGTGGCTCTCGCGCTGTTCGCGTCCGGCAAGGTGCGTTACACCTCGCGCACAAACCGTTTTGTGTTGATTGGCCTTCTCTCGGTGCTGGGATACAACCTGGTGAACATGGTTTTGGTCTGGACGGGGGCTATAACCACGCCGTTTGGCCTGGGATCCATCACGGTGCTAGGAATCCCCCTCGGGGTGATTGTAGGCGGTCTCGCGATCGTGATTGGCGCATACAGCCTTATTGGAGATTTTGATGTGGCAAAGCGTGGCGTCGAGGCCGGCGTACCCGCCGTTTTCGCCTGGCGTGTGGCTTTTGGAATCACCGTGACGGCCGTGTGGATTTATGTTGAGGTGCTGCGTCTGCTGGCAATATTGCGCTCTGCTGCAGGAGATTAAGTAGACTGACGCCATGAGTGAATTTTTGAAAGTATCCGATAACTTCTTGCGCAAGCCCACTATTGCGTTCCTTACCGAGGAGCCTCCCGCGGGTCTGCATGTTGAAGTGATTCGCGAGGGGGCGGGGGCTCCCATCACACCTGGTAACCAGATCGATGCGCACTACCTCGGTCAGGTTTGGAACGGCAACATGTTCGACAACTCCTATGATCGCGGCGAGCCGCTGTCTTTCACCGTTGGTATCGGCATGGTCATTCGCGGTTGGGATGAGGGCCTGATCGGTATTCGTGAAGGCTCGCGTGTTGTGCTGTCGATTCCGTCTGAACTTGGTTACGGCGATGCGGGTGTTCCGCAAGCCGGCATTGGCGGTGGAGACACGCTCGTGTTCGTGACTGACGTCGTTCGAGTCAGCTAGTTAAACCAATAGGTGAAGCGGCGGCCTTCAGTCCATTTTGGGCGAGGGCCGCCGCTTTGTTTTGCCCGCGTGGCTGGTTACGCGACGCGTCTTAAACGATGCCGATGGGGCAACTCATTCCGTTTGGTCCGTGGTTGCAGTACCCGTTTGGAATGTGGTGCAGGTAGGCCTGGTGGTAGCGTTCGGCAAGGTAGAACGTGCCGGCCTCGCCCTCACTAACAATCTCCGTGGTGATCTGCCCTTTGCCGTGCTCGCCTAGAACGTTTTGGAACGCGTCGCGGGTTGCTAGAGCAGCCTCGCGTTGGCTCTCATTCGTGTAGTAAATCGCGGAGCGGTACTGCGTGCCACGATCATTGCCCTGCCGATTGAGTGTAGTTGGGTCGTGGTTCTCCCAAAACACCTTCAGGATCTGTTCGGTGCTGATCTTGCGCGGGTCGTAAACCACACGGACGATCTCGGCGTGTCCAGTCTGTCCCGTGCACACTTCGTCATACGTGGGGTTTTCTGTGGTGCCACCCATGTAGCCAGCAGCTGTTGCAATTACTCCAGGCAGGCGCCACATGATGCGCTCCGCGCCCCAAAAGCATCCCATGCCTACATAGAGCACTTCATGTGGTTCATCCCAGGGGCCCTCTATGGGAGTGTTTAAAACGGGATGATTTCCGAGGTGGGAGGCAACAGGTGTGGTCCTGCCCACGATAGTTCCGCTATGGGTAGCCATGTGAATACCTTTCTTCTGGTCACAACTTACATGTCTGCGGTAAATGCCGCGACCGCTTGTGCTTGAAAACAGCGGAAGCGGTATACTTCCTTGACGGCAAAATAAAGACTTTGGAGGTCACATGGCCAAGCGTCGTGCCACGCGAGTGAGCGATCTTTTTGATCGTTTTTCTGAACCCCTGTTGAGGGCTCGCGAGTCGATCCAACCCGAACCTGTACGAGTGGAGAGGATTGAGCCTGCTCCGCATTCGGATAGGCGAGTGCAAGATCATGTGAGCTGGCCGCTACAGGTTGCGGCCGCATGGTCTTGGCGGATGGTAATCGTTGTTTTTGCTCTGGGACTTGTCGCATATGGATTGTCGTACGTGACGGTCATTGCGATTCCGGTGGCGTTGGCACTATTGCTCGCCGTCTTGCTTGATCCGATTAATAGACTGCTTCACCGCAAGCTCGGTATGCCAAAGGCTGCTAGTGCCACGCTCAGTCTATTGATTGGTATTGGGGTTGTGGCGGGCCTGATCTCTTTGTCTTCCTCGCAAATTATTGCGCAGTTTGGCGATCTGGTTTCGCGCGCAACAGACGGCTTTTCAAGGCTAACTGAATGGCTTAGGACGGGGCCGCTTCCCATTGAGAGTGAAGCGGTTGATAAGTACTTAAATTCGCTTAATGACGAGATCATAAATGCGATTCAAGACAACTCTCAACGTCTTGCTTCGGGGGCATTATCCATCACGGCCACGGTCGGTAATGTGTTCACCGGTGCCCTGATCGCGCTGTTCGTCCTGTTCTTCCTGTTGAAGGATGGACGCAAGATTTGGATCTGGTTCTTGCGTTGCATGCCAGAGCCTGCGCGCGTGCCGCTTCACGAAGCTGCGGTTCGTGGCTGGACCACGCTCGGTGCGTACGCGAAGGCGCAGATTCTCGTGGCCGCTATTGATGCTACGGGTATTGGTTTGGGCGCTTTCTTCCTGGGTGTTCCCCTGGCTATCCCGCTGGCTGTTCTGGTCTTCCTAGGCTCGTTCATTCCGATCGTGGGTGCATTCCTCACCGGCACCATTGCCGTGTTGGTCGCCTTGGTTGATCAGGGTCTCATGACCGCCGTGTTCATGCTGGTGGTCATCTTGGTGGTTCAGCAGCTGGAGGGAAACGTGTTGCAACCGTGGCTCATGTCGAACGCGGTTTCGCTTCACCCGGTTGCGGTGCTACTCGCGGTGGCGGCGGGTTCGTTCCTGTTTGGCATTGCGGGCGCGCTATTTGCCGTCCCGGTTTTGGCCTTCCTCAACACTTCTATTCTGTACCTGTATGGTTACGACAAGTTCCCGAATCTTGCCACAGACAATGACCGTGCGGGCGGGCCTCCCGGAAGTTTAGAAGAACAGCTTTTGACCTCCTACGATCCCAATATGCGTCGCATCGATCCGGAAGCCGAGCCGGCAGAAACGGCCGACGAGGAAGAGGCGGATAACTCGAAGGTTAGCGAGCAAG
>PNHW01000003.1:0-115046 GCA_002871995.1 Gleimia europaea | reverse complement strand
TTCCTAGAACCGCCAATATTTATGTGTGCGTTATGTGCGCATTAGCCCTTGTACGGAACGGCGTCGATGATCTTCACCGCGATTTCCTTTCCGTTGGGCGCGTAGTAAGAGACGGTGTCGCCCTTCTTAGCACCCATGATGGCTTCGCCAAGAGGAGCATCAGGGGAGTAAACCTCGATCCCTAGTCCCGTGCCCGTCATACGCGAGCCGAGTAGAAACTCCGTGCGCTCGCCCAGGATTTCCGCGGTCACCATCATGCCGAGCTCAACGACGCCGTCATCAGCCGGCGTCTCTCCAACCTCGGCCTCTTTAAGAAGATTCTCAAGCTGCTGGATGCGCGTCTCGTTCATCGACTGCTCGTCGCGAGCAGCGTGGTAGCCGCCGTTCTCCTTAAGGTCGCCTTCCTGCCGTGCCTCGTCAATCTTTCGCGCAATCTCAGCGCGCAACTCCGTGGAACGGTGCGTGAGCTCTTCCTTGAGCCGGTCGTATGCTTCCTGCGTCAACCAAGTCTTTTCGGCCATTGGGCCCTCCCTACAAAACGAACGACGCCGCGACCCGGAAGTTGAAGTTCCAAGTCGCAGGCGCGAGACGTGATCACTCTAGCAAGTAAACCTGTGTTTAGGTAGCTGACAGCACCGCGATAAACGCGGCAACGCAATGAGTTGCCCATCCTGCAACCGTGAACGAGTGAAATATCTCGTGAAAGCCAAAAACGCGTGCGCTTGGCCCGGGCCATTTGAATCCATACACGAGGGCGCCGATTGTGTAGCAGATGCCACCGGCAACCAGTAGCCAAACAACCGCCGGACCACCCGCTTGCCATAGGTCTGGCAGGTACCAAAGCGCCACCCAGCCGAGCAGTACGTAGATCGGGGTTGTGAACCATCGCGGAGCGCTTGGCCAAAATACTGATGTGCCAATGCCTAGTGCGGCTCCGATCCAAACTATTAGCAGCACCTTGGTTGCTTGTGCCGGGCTTAGCAATGCCACACAGATTGGCGTGTAGGTTCCGGCGATGAGCAGAAAGATATTCGAATGGTCAAACCGGCGCAGAAGAGCATTGGCTTTGGGGCCCCAGTTTCCGCGGTGATACAGCGCGGACATTCCAAATAGGAGCAGGCTAGACACGAGGTATGCCACCGATGCCCACCTCGTGCCCGCGGTGGGGGCGAGGATTAGCAAGACGAGGGCGGCGGCGAACGCCAGTGGTGCCGTGACAAGGTGTATCCAACCGCGCATCAGCGGCTTGATGGAGGGGGGTGTGAGTGACCGCGACGAGTTCACATCTGGATCCGATAAGACGGTGTCACTAAGGGGGTGAGGCTGCATTTCTGCTCCATAACTTACGGTGTAGTAACTTAAGGTTACGCGAGAGTAAGTTAGTGGTCAAGGAGGCATTATCTTCAATCCCGATCAAACCTCATCTACTATCGAGGTAAGGCAAGCGTAAAATCATTTTTTGAAGGAGTGAGGGATGGAAAACCGTTTGTTATACAGCCTGTACGAAAAACGGCTGGTATCCGAACTCACTCCCGAGCGCTTGCCAAAGCATGTGGGCGTCATCCTCGACGGGAATCGCAGATGGGCGCGGGAAGGTGGCAATGCAACCGCCTACGGGCATCGCAAAGGTGCTGACAAGATCACCGAGTTCTTGGAGTGGGCCGATGAGCTTGGTATCAAGATCGTTACGCTCTGGATGCTTTCAACCGATAACTTAGATAGAGATGAAGCCGAACTTCGCCCGCTCCTCAAAATCATTGCGGAGGCCGCTAGGCGTCTGGCAGATGATGGGCGATGGAACCTGAAATATGTTGGCGACCTCTCGCTCTTGCCCGATGATATTCGAGACGAACTTGAAGACTGCCTAACCTGTGCAAAAGGCCGAGAACCGGAGTCTTTAGATGTGAATATTGCCGTCGGTTATGGCGGCAGGCACGAGATTACCGACGCTGTTCGCGCGCTGCTTCGCGCATACTCGCAAAAGGGTTTGAGTATTGACGAGGTGGCGGATGTCCTAACCGTGGATGACATTACCGACCACCTATATACCGCCGGTGTTCCAGACCCGGACCTCGTGATCAGAACGTCTGGGGAGCAACGGCTCTCGGGATTCCTGCTCTGGCAGTCAGTGCACTCGGAGTTCTATTTCACCGAGGCATACTGGCCTGACTTTAGGCGAGTTGATTTCTTGCGCGCACTCCGCGACTTCGGGCAGCGCGAACGCCGTCTGGGTAAGTAAAATCACTTTGCTGGCTACCTGTATTTTTTGTTGCGTTTGTGCAGAAAATACGAGCTTGGGTGGTTAAGTGAGCAAGTTTACATGTATGTCCGACCAATCAGTGATCACGTTAGGTATCGTTGTTGGTGAAGAGAAAAGTCAAATAATCGAAATCGGAGTGTTTAATGTCATTTGTCTCCGTCGACGAGCACGCTGGCCGTGAAAAAGTCGATTTTGCTGAGTGGGAAGGTTTCAACACCGGAAACTGGGACCGGGAAATCGATGTCCGAGACTTCATTCAACGCAACTACACCCCCTACCTGGGTGAAGCGGACTTCCTAGCTGGCCCAACGGAAAAAACTTTGCGTCTATGGCAGACGCTTGAGGAGAAGTACCTCTCGGAAGAGCGCAAGCGCCGCGTTTACGATGTTGATCTTGAAACTCCTGCGGACGTTGACGCTTTCGGTGCTGGTTACATCAGCGAGGATGACGATGTAGTGGTTGGCCTCCAGACCGATGTTCCGCTGAAGCGCGCGATGATGCCTGCCGGTGGGTGGCGCATGGTTGAAACCGCCATCAGGGAAGCTGGTAAAGAGCCGAATGAAGAAGTTAAGAAGATCTTCACTAAGTACCGCAAGACGCATAACGATGCGGTATTCGACATCTACACTCCACGCATCCGCGCGGCTCGCTCCTCGCATATCATCACGGGGTTGCCCGATGCATACGGTCGCGGCCGCATCATCGGTGATTACCGTCGCGTAGCGCTTTACGGCGTTGATTACCTGATCGCCCAGAAACAGGCTGACAAAGACCGCTGTGCGGACCAGCCTTTCTCGGAAGGCTGGGCTCGTGATCGCGAAGAAATTTCCGAGCAGATCAAGGCTTTGAACAAGCTGAAGAGCATGGCTTCGAAGTACGGATTCGACATTTCGCGTCCGGCCTCAACGGCTAAAGAAGCCGTGCAGTGGACCTACTTCGGCTACCTCGGATCGGTTAAGTCGCAGGATGGTGCCGCAATGTCGTTCGGTCGCCTGTCCGGCTTCTTCGACGCTTACTTTGAGCGCGATTTCGCTCGCGGCATCCTCACTGAGGAAGAAGCGCAAGAGATCATTGACGCGCTTGTTATCAAACTCCGCATTGTCCGCTTCCTGCGTACCGAAGCTTACGATCAGATCTTCTCTGGTGACCCGTACTGGGCAACCTGGTCCGACGGTGGTTTTGGCGAGGACGGACGCACGCTCGTAACGAAGACCTCGTTCCGCTTGCTCCAGACCCTGGTGAACCTCGGCCCGGCTCCCGAGCCGAACATCACGATCTTCTGGTCCCCCGAGCTTCCCGAGGGGTACAAGAAGTTCTGTGCGAAGGTCTCGATCGAGACATCCTCGATCCAGTACGAGTCGGATCACCAGATCCGCGACCGTTGGGGAGATGACGCAGCTATCGCATGCTGTGTATCCCCGATGAAGGTCGGCAAGCAGATGCAGTTCTTTGGCGCTCGCGTCAACTCTGCTAAGGCCCTCCTGTACGCCATCAACGGCGGCCGCGACGAGGTGTCCGGTAAGCTCGTTGTGCCTGACCACGCTCCGGTTGAGGGCGATGGCCCGCTGGATTTTGATGAGGTATGGAAAAAGTACGAGCAAATGCTCGATTGGGTGGTCGGCACCTACGTTGAGGCGTTGAACATCATCCACTACTGTCACGACCGTTACGCCTACGAGTCCATGGAAATGGCGCTACACGACTCGCAGATCACCCGCACGATGGGTTGCGGTATCGCGGGCCTGTCGATCGTTGCGGACTCACTTTCTGCAATCAAGTACGCGAAGGTCACGCCCGTGCGTGATGAAACTGGCCTCGTAGTTGATTACGTAACCGAGGGCGAGTTCCCACGTTACGGTAACGACGATGACCGCGCGGATGACATCGCAGCGACGATCGTTCACACCGTGATGGAGAAGATCAAGGCCATCCCGATGTACCGCAACGCAATCCCGACCCAGTCGGTGCTGACGATCACCTCAAACGTGGTTTACGGTAAGGCCACGGGCTCGTTCCCGTCGGGCCACCAGGCTGGCACGCCGTTCGCGCCGGGTGCAAACCCAGAAAATGGTGCAGACACGCACGGAATGCTTGCTTCCATGCTTTCCGTTGGCAAGCTCGACTACTCCGACGCGTTGGACGGTATTTCGCTTACCAACACGATCATTCCTTCGTCTTTGGGACGAAACCTGGAAGAACAGATTGAGAACCTCGTCGGTATCATGGATGCCGGCTTTATCAAGAAGGACTAACAAAATGACTGTAAAGAGCTTTGATGAACGCCTCGCATCGATGAAGGCAAACCGGGAAGCGACCGGCGGCGTTGAGGGCCTGTACCACGCCAACATTAACGTGTTGAACCGTGAGACCCTTGAAGATGCAATGGAGAACCCAGAGAAGTACCCGCAGCTCACCGTGCGCGTGTCAGGCTACGCGGTTAACTTCGTGCGTCTTACGCGCGAACAGCAGCTCGACGTGCTCTCTCGTACCTTCCACGCGGGTATGTAAGCAGATTGAGTGACGTAACTTCGGGGCGGGCTTCGCTTGTTGGATCTTCCGGTTACTCGGAAGGTTCAACGGGGGAATACCGCCCCGATCCTTTAGAATATGAGGTTCCCCGAGCGCAAGGTGCGGGGCTAAACGGTATTGCCGCTGCCCCGCACATGGAACGATCTGAACATTTCCAGGCCGTTCGCGAAGGCAAGCTGGGCTCAGTACATTCGTGGGAGCTTGTGACCGCAATGGACGGGCCGGGAACACGGGCAACTGTGTTCTTCTCGGGCTGTCCTTTGCGTTGCGTGTACTGCCACAACCCGGACACGCTGTACATGCGTAAGGGAACGCCAGTTCTGCTTGATGACCTCATGGATCGTTTGCGTCGGTACAAGACGATCTTCAAGGTGACCAATGGGGGCGTAACTTTTTCTGGCGGCGAGCCGCTCATGCAACCCGCGTTCCTTGCTAACCTGCTTCGCGCGTGCAAGGAGGAGGGGATCCACACCACGATTGACACGTCGGGGAATCTGGGCGCGAACTGCTCGGATGACATGCTTGCAGATATTGATCTAGTGCTTTTGGATGTTAAGGCCGGGGACCAACAGACGTACTTCAAAACCACCAAAGCGCAACTAGAGCCCACTATCGCGTTTGGCAATAGGCTCGCGGAGCTTGGCAAAAGGGTGTGGGTCCGTTTTGTGCTAGTTCCCGGGCTTACGGACAAAAATGAGAACATCGAGGCCGTGGCGGACATCGTGGCAGGCTGGCCCAATGTTGAACGTGTTGAGGTACTACCGTTCCACCAAATGGCGCGAGACAAGTGGGACGCGCTTGGCATGGAATACGAGTTGGAAGACGTAGAGCCTCCAACACCAGAAGAAACCGAAGCTGCGCGAGAAGTATTCCGCTCCCGCGGGATCGAAACCCACTAGTTCAGTCAGTAACGGTCTTAAGCTCGTTGCATTTGAGCAGATACACCCATATGGAAACGGCGGTTCAAATCTGAACCGCCGTTTTGTGTTGCTCTATCTACCTGGTGGATTAGATGAGTTCTTTCTTCCACGGCGGGTTCGCGCCGGCACGTGACACCGTGATCGCAGATATCGACCCAGCTCGGCCAAGCATGCGAATAACGCATTCGCGATCAATGTGAGCAAGTGCGTAACGATTGTTTGCCCCGAGCAGGTTTTCGCTCCAGAGCGCATCGATGAGTCCGCCCATGAACGAGTCTCCTGCTCCAACCGTGTCCACTACCTTCACATCGGCTGCGGGAAGGTGTACAGCTTCGTCGCCGAAGTATGCGCTTACGCCCTCGCCACCTCTGGTTACAACTACCAGGGCGGGCCCCAGCTCTAACCATTCGCGGGCCACCTGGTCTATGTCGGAGCTTCCAGTTAGCCACTCAGCGTCTTCGTCGGACATTTTTACTACGTCAGCCAGGCGGACGCATTCCTTGATGCGTTCGTATGCCTTAGCGGGATCTCCCATGATGGTAGGCCGCGCGTTGGGATCATAGGTTACGGTGGCTACTTCGCGCGCTCCTTCCAAAAGCCGCACGACATCGCTACCGCCCGGTTCCAGGGTTGCGGCAATAGAGCCGGAGTGTACAACCACGGTATCGTCACCGATCTCGCACTCGGGTAGCTTCCACTCGATGTCGAACGTGTAGGTTGCGGCGCCTGTTTCGTCGAGCCTGGCTAGAGCGGTAGAGGTCTTTTCGGCACGCATCGACTCTTCTGATACGACCACGTTGGACTCTTCCAGGTGCTTGCGCACGAGCTGGCCGCGCGCATCTGAGCCCAGCCACGTCAGTAGGCGAGCATTGCGGTCAAGCCGGCCGAGTGTAAGAGCAACGTTTGCGGGAGACCCGCCAGGAATTTCTTTTGACTCACCGCGCTGGGGAACAACAATGTCCACCAGGGCTTCGCCGATTATCAGTGCGTTTGGATTAATCATTGGACTTCCATACTCTCGAGATTTTGATCTCAGTTTATATGTTCACCCTGGGCGCGGTTTGGCCCTTTCGATCTCTGAACGTATGCCGATCGCAGATGAGGGAACCGTTGGGTACTGCCCGGTATCCGGGGGTTTTGAGCTCTTACTGTGGTGAGCCTTCGCTACTCTGCCGTAGTTTCATGAGCGGGGGACGAGTCGGCGCGGGCTTGTTCAATGCGCTGTTCTGCAGCGCTCAAAACAGCATGACAGCGTGCGGCAAGAGCTTCACCGCGCTCCCAAAGAGTAAGCGTCTCCTCCAGCGGAGTTTTCCCGCTTTCAAGCATCTTCACAATCTGTACCAGCTCATCGCGGGCCTGCTCGTATGAAAGCTGACCGGGGTCAATCAACTTTTCCTTATCCATTTTCTCTCTCCTCTTTTGTAAAGTATCTAGTTCGTTGTGGGGGAATCTGATTTTGCAGACTGGTCCGCTTCATCCACCCCATGCGCGGGCTGGGTTCCAAACACGGTTGCGATCATGGAGCCACGGGCAAGCATAATTTCCAAAATGTCACCCTTCTTCACACTCGCAGAGTCTTTAACAAGGCCAACGCCGGGAGCTTTAACAATCGAGTAACCACGCTCCAAAGTGGCCTGCGGTGAGAGCGCCCGCAAGGTCGCGGCTGCCTCAACAAGGCCAGCGCGCTCGCGGTCGATGCGCGCACTCACAAAGTGGCGTATGTTCGTAACCGCCTGAGTTAGCCCAGTCTTGTAGATCTGTAGAGAGCCGGTTGGCTCTTTCAACACGGGCCTGTCTTTTAACAGGTTGAGGTACTCGCTCTCGCGCTTGATCTGCATCTGCGCCCGTGAGCGAATGCTTTCCAACGCGTGCGCGAGATTTGCGTGTTCTTCTTTCAGATCGGGCACGACTTTACGCGCGGCGTCGGTTGGAGTGGAGGCGCGCACGTCTGCAACGAGGTCCAACAGAGGAGCGTCACCCTCGTGCCCGATTGCCGAAACTACGGGCTTGTTAGCTTTGAATGCGGCTCGGATGATGCGCTCATCGGAAAAGGGAAGCAGGTCTTCAACAGAACCACCTCCACGCGCAACAATGATGACGTCCACGCTTTCAATCGCATCGAGCTCTGCGATGGCTGCACTAACTTCGGGAGGACAGTTGGGGCCTTGTACGAGTACCTCGCGGATTTCGAAGCGTGCGCCGGGCCAACGCGCCATAGCGTTCACAAGCACGTCGTCTTTAGCTTTCGCGTTTCGCCCGCAAATGAGGCCGATGGTGCGAGGAAGAAAAGGTAGAAGCTTCTTGTGTTCGGCGTTGAACAGGCCCTCGGTTTGCAGTTTCTGGCGCAGTTGCTCGATCTGTGCCAGTAGGTCGCCAACTCCAACCGGGTGAATTTCGCTAGCTTGCAGGTTGAGCCGCCCAGAGCGTTCCCAGAACGTGGGTTTTACGTATGCAACTACGCGTGTACCCGCTTGGACAGCTCCGCCCGTTTTTTGAAGGACTCCGCCAAAAACCGTTACATCCATTGAGACGTCCTCATCTACGTCTCTGATGGTCAGGAACGACATGCGGGTGGAGGGGCGCTCGTTGAGTTGAACGATTTGGCCTTCAACCCACAGGGCGGACATGCGGTCAATGTACTGCTTCATGTTCTTAGAGAGCAGGGCGAGAGGCCACGGGTTTTCCCGAGTGGTTTCGCGCGCTACTTTTGCAAGCGCTGGTTTGTCCGCGCCGCGGCCCGGCGTGGTCCTAACTTCCATGCTTCCCCCTGTGAGCGCCCACTAGCGCTAAGTTGTGTTGCTACCTTCTAGTTTACGAAACACGTGGGACATAAATTGTTTCAGTTTGTTACGGGCGGCAAGTTCGCCAGTTTGCGGCTATCTTAGAGGCGTGAGTGACGTATTCGGTAAAAGAATTTTGTTGGCCTCCCCGCGCGGATACTGCGCGGGCGTGGACCGTGCGGTAGATGCGGTGGAGAAGGCTTTGGACTTATACGGTCCGCCGATCTACGTGCGTAAAGAAATTGTGCATAACCGCTACGTGGTAGAGACCCTGTCTCGTCGCGGCGCGATTTTTGTGGAAGAAACACATGAGGTGCCCGAGGGGGCGCGCGTGGTGTTTTCCGCGCACGGCGTGTCCCCGCAGGTGCATGAAGAGGCAGCGCAGCGCGGGCTTTCCACGATTGATGCAACGTGTCCGCTGGTTACGAAGGTGCATAAGGAGGCTGTACGCTTCGCGAAGCAGGATTACGACATCATTCTTGTTGGCCACGAGGGGCACGAGGAAGTTGAGGGCACTTACGGTGAGGCTCCGGATCACATTCAGATTGTGGGCACGCCGGATGAAGTGGATAACGTGACGGTGCGTGACCCGAACAAGGTGGTGTGGCTGTCTCAAACCACGCTTTCGGTCGATGAGACGATGGAGACGGTGCGCAGGCTGCGCGAGCGCTTCCCGGTTTTGATGGACCCGCCGTCGGATGACATTTGTTATGCAACGCAGAACCGGCAAGAGGTTGTAAAGACTATCGCGCCACAGGCTGATTTGATGATTGTGGTGGGCTCGGCAAATTCTTCGAATTCGGTGCGTTTGGTTGAGGTGGCACTGGATGCGGGAGCGAAGTCGGCCTACCGGATCGATGAGGCCGCCGAACTGGATCTGGCGTGGCTGGAAGGCGTTGAAACGGTTGGTATTACATCGGGTGCTTCGGTGCCGGACATTTTGGTGCGCGAAGTGATTGAGCGGCTACAGTCACTTGGGTTTGGCGAGGCTGAGGAAGTCCGTACGCGCACGGAGACGATCACCTTCGCGCTTCCGCGCAACCTGCGGCAGGCGCTTAAACGCGAGGGTGCTGACGCGGAGGATGCAACGGGTAGGCGCACGCCGGGCCCGGACCACACCTGCTGACGCGGCTACCCGCCGTTATTCTTGGGATGAGGACAGGCTTCTCGCGGCCTTGTCTATGGGTCGAGGAGCAGGCTTGATGGAGCGCTCTAGGCTGGCGATGTTTATTGCTGTTACTCCCAATCGGCTCTCGAACGATCCGATGGTGCGATTGTAGTTCTCAACCGCGGATTGGAGGGAGCTGCCCAGTTTCCCGAGGTGTTCGCCAAGCACATTTATGCGTTCGGTGAGGGTGCGTCCAAGCTCAAGGATGTCGCGCGCATCCTGCTCTAGGGAATCTTTTGCCCACGAGTATCCAACCACTCGCAGTAGCGTGTGGAGGGCGGAGGGGCCAGCGACAATGATGCCTTTTTGAAGGGCGTCGTCAAAAAGGGCAGGGTCAGCTTCGAGTGATGCAGAGATGAGCGCTTCAGAGGGCATGTATAGGACCACTAGGTCCAAAGAGCCAGCAATGACCTCGCTGTAGCGCCGGTTTGCCAGCTGGTTCACGTGGGAGCGCACCGCGCTTGCATGTGCTCTTAAAGCGCTCGAATCCTCCTCGTCAATGGCTTTCAGGTAGGCGTCCAGGGGAACTTTCGCGTCGATTACGAGAGCACCCTCGCCCGGTAGATTTACAACGACGTCTGGCCGCGCCGGGCCAACCTGCATTTGTTCGAGGAAGTCAATGCGGTTAGTCAGGCCCGACATTTCAAGCACGCGGCGCAAGGAGAGCTCACCCCAAGATCCGCGAGTGGGAGAGGACCTTAGCGCTGTATCGAGCTTTTGTGTGGCGGCAAGAACCTCGCGCCCGGTTTTCTGGCTGAGACCAAGTTCGGAGATGACCCAGTCGAGTTGATGCTTTTGCGCCGCATCCATTTGCCCAACTCGCGCATCAATGGCATGTAGTGCCTGATTTAGCGGCGCTAGCTCTTTAGAAATCTGGTAAGCCAAAGCGTCACGCGCTACGCCCTCGTTCTCGGGGGTGCTCGGGCGCGGCTGGGCGTACCGGCCCGCAAAGTATCCGCTAACGAGTCCGACTACCAGCAGTATTAAAGAAATGATCCAGCCAATTGTTGTCATGGTTCTATTAGACCGGATGGGGCGGACAAAATTTTGGACGCCCTGCCTCGCAATTTTTTAATCAACGCCCGTGGCCTAAACTATAGGCGTGGCTTTGACTATTGGTATTGCAGGACTTCCAAACGTTGGGAAGTCGACGTTGTTCAACGCGCTCACTCGCGCAACCGTTCTAGCAGCGAACTACCCATTCGCAACGATTGAGCCGAATATTGGTGTGGTTCCACTCCCGGATGAACGGTTGAAAGAGCTTGCCGGCATTTTCGGGTCCGAAAAGATCATTAATGCGACTGTGTCTTTCGTTGATATTGCGGGGATTGTGCGGGGTGCTTCCGAAGGTGAGGGCTTGGGCAACCAGTTCCTCGCTAATATTCGTGAGGCCGACGCGATCTGTCAGGTAACGCGCGCGTTTGCCGATCCTGATGTTGTCCACGTCGACGGTAAAGTGTCGCCCAAGGACGATATCGAGACGGTCTCAACTGAGCTCATGCTTGCCGACATGCAAACCCTTGAACGTCAGCTACCGAAGCTTGAAAAAGAAGTGCGGGGCAAGCGCATTGAGCCGGAGTACTTGTCTACCGCGCAGGCGTGTCTCGAAATGCTGGAGCGAGGCACACTCATCTCCGCAGGTATGAAGGCTGCTGGCCTTGACCCGGCCATCGTTAAGTCGTTCCAGCTGATGACTGCGAAGCCTTTTATCTATGTATTTAACATGGACAGCGAGGGCCTTGAGGACGAGGCGAAAATGGCGGAGCTGCGCGAACTTGTTGCTCCAGCGGAGGCCGTGTTCTTGGACGCCCAGTTTGAGTCGGAGCTGGTGGAGCTTGACGAGGACGAGGCTCGCGAGATGCTTGGCGAGGTTGGCCAGGAAGAATCCGGCTTGGATAAGCTTGCGCGAGTTGGTTTTGACACGCTTGGTTTGCAAACCTATTTGACGGCTGGCCCGAAGGAAGCTCGCGCGTGGACGATCCGCAAAGGCTGGACGGCGCCCCAGGCTGCTGGCGTGATTCACACGGACTTTGAGCGCGGCTTTATTAAGGCCGAGGTCGTCTCGTTCGCGGACCTAGTGAAGGCCGGCTCGATCGCGGAGGCCCGCGCTGAAGGCCTGCTACGCTTGGAAGGCAAAGACTACGTGATGCAAGACGGCGACGTGGTCGAGTTTAAGTTCAATGTTAGCTAAGGGCCTTATTAAAAGCGTTTGGCAACACGCGCTCCTATTTACCTTCGTATCTCGCGAGACGCTGACGTGGATGGCCTCACCATCGACCGGCAGCGTCAGGACTGTGAAGCCATTGCAAAGCAGCGTGGCTTGGACGTTGGACATAGGACATAACTACGTCGATCAGTCCATTTCCGCGTCAAAGAAGAATGTGGCTCGCCCCGACTACGACGCCATGGTGGCATCCTTTGAACGCGGCGAAATCGACGCGATCATCTGCTGGGACCTCGAACTACCCGCCCCACGTCGGTGGGTAGTCCGATCAGTCGGACAAAACTACTCCCGCACCACAGCGTAATAAGGGGTGCACCTTAAAAACATCCGGAGGTGGGGGTAACTCCCCCTCGTTGCCCAGAGACAAAATACGCCAGTGGCGTCTGTACGACGAGCCGAAGGTAGGACAAATTCCAATCCAGAGAGGTCTTGCACTGTTGCGGTGCGGTTGTCTTCTTTCTCACCCTATTGGACCCTGCGAAATCAATTGGATACGATAGGCCCATGTTGATTTCAGGTTCCGTTTTCATGCGGCCGCTCACCAGCCGCTAAGGCGGTTTTCTCCCTCCCGCAGGTTAGAAACCGCTCCGGTCCTTTAGCCGGGCGGCCATTTGCCATGCCCGGCTCCGTTTCAACTCCACGGAGCACACCTGATGTCTACATACGGATACGGCCGTCACGAACATGGCCAAAATTTTCTCACAGACCACAAGATCATCAACTCCATCGTCGATCTTGTAAAACAAACCTCCGGCCCCATCATTGAGATCGGGCCAGGAAGCGGTGCCCTCACTCACCCGATATCCCACTTGGGGAGGGCAATAACGGCAGTTGAGGTAGACGCAAAACTAGCTGCCAAACTCACAAAAAAGACCGCCTCGGCGTCGGTCGAAGTGGTCCATGATGATTTCCTCAACTTCCCGTTACCCGCCACTCCCTGCGTCATTGTGGGAAACATTCCCTTTCACCTCACCACTGCCATTCTTCGAAAGTTGTTGCATGCGCCGGCATGGACTGACGCTGTACTCCTCATGCAGTGGGAAGTCGCTCGCCGCCGGGCCGGGGTAGGTGCAAGCACGATGATGACGGCTCAGTGGTCCCCATGGTTCACGTTTCACCTTGGTTCCCGAGTACCAAGGTCTGCTTTCCGGCCACAGCCAAACGTTGACGGGGGGATCTTAGTGATCCGCCGGGTGGGTGACCCGAAGATCCCGATAGAGCAACGCAAAGCCTTTCAGGCGATGGTGCACACCGTTTTCACCGCCCGGGGACGCGGGATAGGGGAAATTCTCCGAAGGGCAGGGTTGTTTTCATCACGTTCAGAGACACAATCATGGTTGCGCTCGCGAGGAATCGACCCCGCAACCCTACCTCCCAGATTGCACACCAGCGACTGGATCGATCTCTTCCAGGTGACTGGTTCCTCTCCACCGCGCCATCGGCCCATTTCACAATCGGGAAGTAGTCAACGCCCTCCTCAACGGAAAAATCGAGGCCGGCGGCGGTAATCCCCCCACCACCAAAACCGAAATCCACCAGTATTAGTGAACGACCCATGTTCGTCTACCGTGGGCCGCGTTATGGCAGTGACGTGTTCTCGTCGGGCACAGTCATAGTTCCCGGCGTTGCCAGCGACAGGGTTCTACACCCAGCAGCGGGACCGATCAAAATCGCCCGCACGGGGAACGACCCTGCTGGTGGTTTCGATTTTGATGAAAGCGAGGAGACATAGCCCCTCGCCAACTCCCCGTAGCTGGCGAACAGTAGCTCCTGGCGCTGGCGCTCGTTGGTGAGTTCGCGTGCCACATCGAAAGCCTTATCGACTTCCCGGTCCAAGTTGTTGTGAGCCTTGAGCAGAATTGGGTCCATCGATAACGGGTTGTAGTGCTCCGCGAGTGACCGCTGGGGGTGCCGCTCGCGTGCCCGCAGCACCAACTGTCCAGCGTCGATGATTCGCTGCTGCGCCTTCTCATCTAGTTCACACAGAGCTGGTCCGCAGTTGTAGCTCCCGATGTACTCCGAAAAACGGAAAAAAATAGTGGGGATACATCAACCTTCCACTTTCCATTCTTCCGGCTCAGAGTATTGAGGGGTCTGGGACCGGGTCCGTAAACCCTTTATGTTTTTCGCGCACAGCGGTTTTTAGCGACGCACCCTATAGGTTTTCCGCAGAACTTATATGTGTTTCTGTGAACCACCATATGTTGTCTGTTTTTAGCAGTATTTCGTTGTAAATTCCGCTACAGCACATCGGATACCGCATTTACGCATCGAGCGGTTATTTATCGACGACACTCCGTCGAGTTCAAGTTCAACGTGTAGTGCTTAACCTCTGCGATGAACTCTTTGATCCCGGGACGTGATGAGGACTGGGGCTATTGTTCTCCCCCGAACGCTACGGCCCGGGGGCACGAGGCTGTGTCGCAGGTGCAGGCGAGAGGACCACTAGCGAAACACAGACCGCTGAGTCGACGCAGTCACGGTAAAGACGGAGCCGTCTAGGCGGTGCTCGAGGTTGCGCGAGATACGGTGACGCTGGGCGTCGGTAAGCGATGCGCATTCCGCGACATCGATGGAAAGCTGGACTTTGCCGTCCGTCGTGTTGACGCCCTGGCCGCCCGGAGTCGACGATTTCGCGAAACGCTCCGCGAGATCGGCGGCGATGACCGCACCGTCGGGGATCCCCGGGCCGGGTGCTATGGTCATGTCGTTCATGCCGCCCAGCCTAGGTGCCCACAACCCTTTCTCGTCTCGGCGGAAGCGGAGACCGCGTCGCGACGGCCGGGATCCAGCCTCAGTATTATCCTCGTCACCGGTTGATTCGAACGCTTTTTGCTCCTCCTTCTCCCGTCGGGCTTCGATTTCAGCGGCCTCCGCAGGTGGCAGTGATCGCTGGATCCGCTCGAACTACCGGTTCCGATCAGCGGTCGAAGGATTTTCGCAGCAGCCGGACCTGCGGCGCCGGTGCCGCCGCCGTAGCCTGACGAGCATCCCCGCCATGACGGCCATCACGACGGCGGTCCCGGCACCGATGATCCAGGGATTACCGAGGAGCCCACCGACGCCTGCGAGTGCTCCGCCCGCCGCGATGAACGGCAGGCCGCAGCAGAGCAGCGACGGAAGCGCGCAGCATGCCAGCAAGAGCAGCCCGGTCACTGCAGCGACGACGGGACCGGCGCGCCATTCGTCGCGGTCCTGATCGGCGCTCATCGTCTGCTTCAGGATGAGATCTCCCCGATTGCCTGCGTTGCCGTTCATGCGCAGCACGACAGCAGTGACGGGTCGGTGGTGAAGGCCTTCGCGGCGATCCGGATGCCCTCGGCCATGGTCAGGTAGGGGGCCCAGGCGTTGGCGACCTCGGCGACGGTCCTGCCGAGCACGTGGACGCCTGCGGCGGCGAGCTCCCCGGCGTCCTTGGCGACGGCGGTCAGGCCGAGGATCTCTTTCGTCTCGGCGTTCACGACGATCTTGATGAACCCGCGGGTGTCGCGGTTGACCAAGGCGCGGGGCACGTGGTGCAGGGGCAGGACGCGGCAGTCGCAGCGGATCCCCGCGGCGAGGACGTCCTTCTCGGTCATCCCGACCGCGCCGATCGCGGGCCCGGTGAACGTCACCCGCGGCAGGCGGGCGTAGTCGACGGACCGGTCGGCGTCGGCGAACGCGTTCTCGGCGACGAGGGTGCCGTGGTGGGCGGCGACGTAGACGAACTCGGGGTGCCCGGTCACGTCGCCCGCGGCCCAGACCCGCGGGTTCGAGGACTGCAGCCGGTCGGAGACGACCACCTCGCCGGAGTCTCCGGTATTCACCCCGACCGCATCGAGGTTCAGGCCATCGGTGACGGGACGGCGTCCGAGGGCGACCAGGACCTGGTCGGCGCGGAACTCCTGCGAGCCGCCGGACAAGGCGGCGGTCACGACGGCCTCGCCTCCCGTGCCGCGAGAGACCCGGGTGGGCACTGCGCGGCTGACGACGCGGATGCCCCCGTCGGCGAACACCTCCTGGAGCGCCTTCGACACCTCCGGCTCCTCCTTCGAGGCGAGCCGGGACCGCACGAGCAGCGTGACCTGCGAGCCGAGGCGGGCGAACAGCTGCGCCTGCTCCAGGGCGACGTAGCCGCCGCCGAGCACCAGCAGCGACTCGGGGACCTCCGTCAGCTCCATCGCCGTGGTCGAGGTCAGGTATCCGGTCTCCTTCAGGCCGTCGATCGGCGGTGCCCACGGGCGAGAACCAGTCGCGACCAGGTAGTGGTGGGCCTCGATGGTCTCGACGCTTCCGTCGGATCCGGCAACATCGAGAACCGGCGCATCAGGGGTGCCCACGAACGAGGCGTCGCCGCGGAGGACCTGCCAGCCGTAGGAGTCGGCGACGTCGGCGTATTTCTCGCCGCGCAGCGACTCCACCAACGCTTGCTTCCCAGCGATCAGCGCGGGCATGTCGACGGGATCCGCCGTCGTCGCGATCCCGGGGAACCGGGTTGCGGCGTCGACCGCGACGTGCCGCGCGCCGGCCGCGGCAATGAGCGCCTTCGACGGGACGCAGCCCGTGTTCACGCAGGTGCCGCCGAGCGTCCCGCGCTCAATCATCACCACCGACTTCCCGAGCGTGCTGGCGCGGATCGCAGCGGCGAACGCGCCGCCTCCCGATCCGATGATGGCGAGATCGTACTTCGTAGGCATCGCTACTCCTGTCAACTCTTGGCTTTCTGCTCTGTCTCAGCCATACTGGACCTTCCAGTGCAGGGGAAGGTCAAGCGCGACCACGGAGGGAGACAGCAATGTGGATCGGAGAACTCGCCGAGAGGGCGGGCACTACCGCGAAGACCCTTCGCTTCTACGAGGAACAGGGCCTTCTGCCCCCGACCGAGCGCACGCCGTCCGGATACCGCGACTACGCGCCCGAGACGGTCGCTCGGATCGACTTCATCCACCGCGGCCAGGCCGCGGGTCTCACTCTCGCCCAGATCCGCCAGATCCTCGACATCCGCGACGGCGGCCATGCGCCCTGCGAGCACGTGCGCGACCTGCTTGACGTGCGCCTCGCTGAGATCGAGCAGCAGATCGCGCAACTCTCCGTGCTGCGCGACACTATCGCGGACCTTAGCCAGGACGCCGCGCACCCGGATCCTGAAACGTGCAGCACCGATCAAGTGTGTAGGTACTTGTAGACGGCAGGAGTCAATGACTCAAACGCTACAACCCCGATATGCGCTAGCGCATGTCGATGCCGCCGGTGCCCACCTCGATGATTTTGGTGGTGGCCGCGATAGCACACAGCAGCGGCATCGGGGCGGAGGCCTGCAGCGCGAAGTGGTGGACTCGGAAGGACGCGTTGTTCACGCCGATTTCGTCCGCAGCCTGGGTGATCTCCAGACGAGTCTTGGCGATCTTTTCCGCAGATGGCCCGCACTAGCTGCCGAAGGCGTAATGCCCGAAGCTTAAGAAGCCGAACGCTTTCATTGGATAACACTCCTTTTGATGGTGTTAACGAGAGGGGGTAACTTTGCAACGACATACCGTGGAGTTCAAGTTCAACGTTTAGGACTCAATCCGGTTTTCGCTTAGGGCGGCTTCGGGCTTCCGAGGCCGCCTTTTGTGTCCTGCGCTCGCTCAAGGTCTGCATCCGGAACGCGAAGACAGTATCGTTGTGAACCGTTAATAAACTCGTCGGATCCCACATAATTACGGATCCAAGACGAGGCTAGCGATGAAATGCCGTTAAGGTGCTCTTTCTCCGGCACCGTGAGTAGGAGATTCCCCCCCCCCATACGTAGCCTGAGAGCCTTTTATTATTTTGGTAGCTCTGAGCTCAACGGGCGCGATCGAGGCCCAACGTATACACACGGTGCATCTAATAAGTATCCATTTATTTGGGATACGTTTGTGCGAATATCCTCATGGAAATATTTGGGCGCATTTGAGATGGGACGCAGGCTTACAACCACAACCGTGACGTCGGCGTTGAACTTGGCATTATTCCCCCATTTAAATGAGGTATAGGCGTACCCGATCTCTCCGTCTTGTTCGTGAAGCAGGGGGGAACAGAAGACCGACGTGTTCGCCCTGGGTAATGGAGTTGGTAGAAACAAAGGCCAGCTCGGCACGGGTGCCGGAGATGTAGCGGCGCCCTTGATAAACCAGAGAGAAATGTAGTCGAGCTTCTTCGGGTACTTGGAGCTACCGAAAACCACCGGGTAATCCGCCTTCTGCTCTGTGGTCTGCATGCTCGATCCCACATATGGTGGGTTGCCGATCAGGTAGATCTCGTCTTCGCCGTTGTTCGGGCAGGCCTCGTCCCAGTCTAGGCGCGTGGCGTTACCAGCGTGGATCTAACCTGTTTCTTTCAAGGGGATGAGGGGGATGGAGATGCCGAACTGCTTCTTGAACTCGCGGTTCATTTGGAGTATCCCTTGAGAACTTGTTCTCAAAGATCCTATTTTCAACATGCCGGCCTTGCGCAATTAAAGTGGTAGCGCGTATGCTCATACTGGTTATTAGGTTAGGCTAACAAAAGCTGGAGGGCGAATGATGGCGTTTTCGCCTAGCAGTGCATCGGGCGCGCGAATATCGAAGATTTTAGCGATTTTCCTCTTTGTGGGAGTGTTCTTCGCTCTTTCTTCGTCTCTTACGGCGAATGCACAAGAAGAAGAGGATTGGCAGCCGGTAGTAACAAAAATGGAAGAGTACCTGGAGGGTATTCCTGCCGAGTATGCTTCGGGAGATTCTAAGGCAGTTCAACACTCCATCAGAAAAGCTTACTATGATATTTACCAGGTTTCCGGCCTTGAAGATCAAATTCGCCACAGGCTCGGGCGGGATAGGCAAGAAGACTTTGTTGTAGTTTTGCTAAACGTGCGCACGCTTTCCAATGAGGGGGCACCTCAAGACGAGGTCGCACAAGCGGTAAAAACTGCCATTGACCATCTAAATAAAGACGTTGCCGAACTTGCCACCACTAAGACTATTTCAGATCAGTGGACTAGGGTAGCCCAAGCAATCGTGGAAAATATTGACACCTCTGTTAAAGAGTACGGCGCGGGTGATGTGGATAAGGGCTACAAGCACGCTACCGCTGCCTACTTACAACACTATGAAGCCGAGGGGCTAGAGAAGGCAACAATCTCCTACATAGGGCAGGGGCGAGTTTCTGAAGTTGAAAACGGATTCCGAGATCTGCGTCAGGGAATTCGTGGCGGATTGGCACACGATGAAGTTGTCAAGATAGCTGAAAACTTAAAGTCAATGGTGAATGAGGACGCCACTGAGCTGGACAAGCTGGCTGGTTCCAATGAGGGACTTGGGTGGAAAGGATTCTTTGCCTCGTTCCTAATTCTGCTGCGTGAGGGTGCTGAAGCCCTCCTGGTTGTGGCTGCTGTTATTACCTATGCTATGAAGGCAAAGCGTAAGGATCAGGTAGCTGGAATCATAGTCGGCGTGGTCGCAGCCATCGTTTTGTCGGTAATGATCGCTATAGTGCTGGCTCGCCTCACATCAAACGTTTCAGGGTTGGCACAAGAGTTGATCGAGGGCTTTACCGGTATTGCTGCGGTGCTGATGCTCATATACGTTTCCAACTGGATCTTCTCCAAGTCTCATGGGGCCAAATGGAATGAGTACATGCAATCTGTTGCCGGATCTAAGACTCAGTCGGGTGGCGTATTCGGACTAGCCTTGGTTGCGTTCCTGGCGGTGTTGCGTGAGGGCGCGGAAACCATATTGTTCTTCTCTCCTATACTCACCGCGGCGCGTTCCGGTTCGGATTACGCATTCATTTGGCTTGGGGTGGGAGTTGCACTAGTCATTTTGATAATCCTATTCCTACTGGTGTGGGTATTTGGAGTTCGTCTACCAATCAGGAAGTTCTTCCGGTGGACTTCGGTTCTGTTGGGCATGTTGGCAGTTACCATTGCGGGTGGCGCTGCTAAAGAGTTCCAGGATGCAACTTGGCTGCATACAACTGACGTTCCGGGCGTACCGGAAATAGCTGTGCTTGGTCTTTACCCAACTGTTCAGACTTTGGTGGCACAGGCAATTGTGGTTGTAATTCTCATAATTTTGGCTGTTGTGCAATATCGCATCAGCAAAAACACAAAACGGGAGAGCTGTGCTAGCGCAGCAAATAACGAACAAAGATCGGTGAAAGATACAACTTCTGTTTAGTCAGTAACGTTACATCATTTCTAACATCTCCAATTTTGGCCGGGAAATCCCGAAACACGAAAGGAAAAATAAATGAAGATCAAGAAAGCAGTGGTTGCTCTTGGAGCGGCATTCGCGCTTACCTTGAGTCTTGCTGGTTGCTCGAATGATTCTGGTGACAAGCCCAAGGATGAAAAGGGTACTTCTGTGCAGAATACCGCCGACGAAAAGAAGAGCTCTGCTGAAAAAGGGCAGGCAGTAGGAATTAACGAAATTCCGGTTGGCGATTCAGGCCCGCAGACCAGTGGTCCGTTAACTGTTGATTTGGTTTACTTCCAGGCAATCGACATGGAGCAAGGCTCGGTGCTAGTACCGCCGGCTTCCGAATCTGACATGCACTTCGAAGTTGACGTTGCTACCAATGAGAAGGCTGCTGAAATCGGTTATGAAGCCGATCAGTTCATGCCTTACTTGGAGATAAACGTGAAAATTTATGATCAGGCCACGGGTGGCTTGGTCAAGGATTTAGGGACGATGATGCCCATGGTGGCTTCTGACGGCCCGCACTACGGAAATAACATCAAGCTGGAACCGGGCGAGTACCGTGTTGAAGTTGAGATTCCTTCACCTGCTGACAAGTTCATGCTGCACACTGGAAAAGATACCTCCGCTGTTGACGGGCGTTTCTGGACCGAGCCACTGAAGTTCACTTTCGAAAACTGGAAGTGGGACGGCCAGCTGCTTTAAGCTAACCGCGTGTGAGAGCTCGGGGCATTGCCGCCGAGCTCTCACACTTATGTACAGTTTCATGATCGGTTATTTTAACTAAATAATCTAGTAGCTATTTTTAACTTTTTGCAGGGATTTACATGTTGGAATTGTTCATTGTTTCAATTCAAACGGCGCTTCCTTTGTGTCTAGCGGTGAGTATTTTGGTAGCCAGCCGAGCTCATGCACCTATGGAGCGACAAACGGTTGCCAAACTAACTTTTGCTTCAACCGCTATTGGCCTTTTGGGCGCGGGTGTTTTCACATGGTTGCGGTTGAACACCCCGCACGTTGATATTCCTGTTTTTACCGCCTGGGCGGGAATCGCGCTGTTTATTACCATGTTCGCGTTTTTGGTAATGCTTTGGTTGTTTGGCGATAGGGATTTGCATGATATAAACCAGGGAATGCGCCACCGGGGGCTGACCGTAACCGCGATATTGGCTATATGTACCTCTGCTCTTTACTATGCGGTTCCATATTTTTATTCCACCGATTCGATTGTGCACACGGGTGGATCAGTTTTTGAAACCGCCTCCCTTTTACGTTTGGCCGGGTTTTCTTTAGGAACAATTTTGGCGGTGGTTGCCTGTTGGGGATATGTCCAATGTGCGAAAAAAGTTCCTTGGTGGGTGCGCACCCTAGTCACTTCGGTAGTTTTCATGGCGATGATACTGCCCCGCATGATTTTGCTGTATCAACAGTTCGCTACGAGGCGGATAGTGCCGTCTTTCCCTGGCCTATTTGACATAGTTTTGTGGATTCAACGCAATGAGGCGATGACTCAGCTGATACTAGTGTTTCTAATTGCTTTCCCTGGTTTTATAGCGCTGTGGACGCAGGTTAAAAAACCTCCACATAATCCTGCAGAGCGCCGTTTACAAAAAGCAGACACCATAAGCCGCCGTCAATTTTTTGGTTTATCTTCGGTCCTTGCAATTGCGTTTGCCTGGTCGTTGACGGATGGAAAGAGACGCTCAGAGTATGTTCCTGAACTAACAGATTTGGAAGCCACGACCTTGGAAGGCGATTTTGTATACGTGGATCGTCTGCTGGTTTCTGATGGTCACCTACATCGTTTTGGGTACAAAACAGCAAACGGAGTGGAAGTTAGATTTTTGGTGGTGCGTAAAAATGAGGTCGCTTTTGGCGTAGGTTTAGATGCCTGTGAAATTTGCGGAGATTCGGGATATTACGAAGATAAGGGAAAAATAATTTGTTCTAAGTGTGACGTGATGATGAACGTGCAAACCATTGGATTCCCCGGCGGTTGCAACCCGATCCCAATCAAATATGAGGTGGAAGATACTCGCTTAAAGTTTTTCGCTGAAGAGTTAGAAAGCCACGAGAAGGTGTTTAGCTGATATGTTTTTCTGGATTATGATAGCCCGCGCGTTGCGTAGGCAGGCAGTTAAACGCCTGATGATAGCTGTGACAGTAATGTTGGGTGCTTCCCTTACAACATCGATGCTGGCGGTGATGTTTGATGTTGGAGATAAAGTGCAAGAAGAACTCAGCTCTTATGGTTCTAATTTGCAGGTTCTTCCCCAAGGTAGGGCAATGGCCGCGGATTTGTACAATATTGACTCTTCCGAGCAGGGCGGCGGCGCGCTGCGGGAAGATGAATTACCGAATATGAAAACCATATTTTGGACGTACAATATTGAAAACTTCACTCCCTATTTGGAAACAAAGCTTGAAGTAGACGGTAAAGAAGAGCAGGTGCGGGGTACCTGGTTTGATAAAGAACTCGCCATTCCAACCGGAGAAAAGGTTATGACGGGTATGGACGGCATGCGGGAATGGTGGAAATGGGAGGGAACTTGGGGAAAGACGCCTAAAGAGGTAATAGTGGGTTCCCGTATTGCCACAAAGAATGATTGGAAAGTTGACGATACTTTACAAATTCGTGATAAAAACGGTGATGTTGTCGATGTGGTTATTTCCGGAATTTTTACGGGCGGAGATGCAGAAGATTCGCAAATATATGCAGATCTTGATCTGGTTCAACAGCTTACCGGGCGGGATAATGAGGTTGATCGGGTAGAGGTACGCGCAATTACTACGCCGGATAATGATCTGTCTCGTAAAGCTGCTGAAGATCCTACATTGCTCACTTTGGACGAGTGGGAAACATGGTATTGCACGGCCTATGTTTCCTCTATTGCCTATCAGATAGAGGAAGTTATGACCAACGCAGTGGCTAAGCCCGTACGTCAAGTTGCAGATACTGAGGGGGAGATCCTTAATAAAACTGAGCTTATCATGGCTTTTGTTGCCCTATTTGCAGTGATTGGATCGTCTTTAGGGATTGCGAATTTGGTGTTCGCTTCGGTTATGGAGCGTTCACGTGAAATTGGTTTAATGAAGGCTATAGGTGCACGAAACCGAGAAATTATTCGACTCATGTTGGCAGAGGTTCTTATCGTTGGGTTGTTTGGCGGAGTTGTTGGATTTGCTTTAGGTTTCGGATTGGCTCAACTAATCGGACACATTGTTTTTGGATCCGCTATAGCTATGCGGCCAATTGTGGCCCCTCTAATGGCGTTAATTGTGTTTGTAACCGTACTTTTGGGATCTTTGCCTGCCATCCGTTCACTGGTACGTGTGCAGCCGGCCCAAGTGTTGCACGGGAGGTAACCGTGAAGAATAAGCATACTGCGATGTATTTGCGCATGATCTGGAAGGCGTTTTTAAATCGGATTACCCGTGTTTTCATTGCCTCCCTGTCAATAGCGGTGGGGGGTACAACTTTGGCCGCATTGGGTTTGGTGGCCTTCACTGTTCCGGCCCAAATGAGTAAGGAGTTGCGTGCGTTTGGTGCCAATATGGTTATATTGCCTGATTCTTCAGAAAACCTTACGGATGGCACATTGCAGGAAACTGATTCCATAGTTGGCAACAGCGTACTTAAACGCGCCGGATACCAGTATGGAAACCTACTATACAATCAGCAGCCATTGCAGGTAATGGCAACGGATTTGGACGCTGTGCAAGGTGTCCGCCCATATTGGAACTTAGATGGGAAAATGCCTGCTAATGATGATGAATTCTTGGTGGGCGCAGATGTGGCTACGCGTTATCGTTTCTCAATTGGGGATGAGGTTGGTCTGATGCAACCCACGTCTGAAAATGCGGTCTCTAAACAGATGAAGGTTTCTGGAATTATTCACACCGGAGGGCCGGAAGACGAGCAGATAGTAATGAGCACTAAAACACTAAGTGAATTTTTAGGAGATCGTGGTTATGACATCATCGAGTACTCAATAGATGCAGACTCTAAAGTAATTGCGCAATACGCCAAACAAATAAACACTAAAGTAAAAAATGCTGACGCTCAAGTAGTGCGCCGTATTTCAGAGGCGGAAACCGGAATCGCCACCACTTTGCGTACCTTAATTTGGATAGTTTCGGCAATAATATCGCTGCTCACCTTGATAGCGGTTTCCACAACTCTTAATTCGATAATTTCGGAACGCTCCAAGGAAATCGGATTGAAGAAGGCTCTTGGTGCACTGCCCGGTGATGTTATGCGCGAATTCGTAGGAGAATCGCTTATGCTGGGAGTATTCGGGGGGACGTTAGGTGCAGCTACAGGGGTGTGGATCGCAGCGGAAATATCACGCCGTGTGTTTGCCATAAACCTGAATATAAATTGGTGGGTCGTGCCAATAACACTCATATTTTCAATAGTCATAGCGATGCTGGGCTGTTTGATGCCAGCACGCAGAATCACCAAAATAGATCCTTCACAAGTTCTAGGGGGAGAATAATGCCCGCAGATTCTATATATTCAGTACGCTCGGCTAGTCGGCACTACGGCGATCTTGCGGCACTCGACAACGTGAGCTTGGAAATTCCGCGTGGTCAATGGCTTTCCATAGTGGGCCCATCTGGTTCGGGGAAATCGACCCTGATGAATATTTTGGGTTGTTTGGATTCCCCCACTTCGGGTGAGGTTCTTTTAGAAGGCGACCGCCTAGATAAAATGGGCGAGGTGGAGCTGGCAGATGTGCGCCGTCATAAAATCGGCCTAGTGTTCCAACAGTTCCATCTTGTTAAACACCTAACCGCTGTGGAAAACGTGATGTTGGCGCAGTACTATCATTCGGTTCCTGATGAGCAGGAAGCGCTTGAAGCACTGGAACAGGTGGGGATGAAAGACAGAGCTACGCATCTACCTCATGAACTTTCTGGAGGGGAGCAACAGCGTGTTTGTGTGGCCAGAGCTTTGATAAATCGTCCGGCCGTGATACTCGCTGATGAACCCACCGGAAATTTAGATGAGACTAATGAAAAAATAGTTATAGATTTCTTTCATCGCCTGCATGAAGAGGGAACAACTTTGGTAGTGGTAACGCATGATGCCGAAGTGGCTGCACAAGGGCAGCGACAAATAATTTTAGAGCACGGGCGAATTGCCCAAGAGGTTACCGATCTGGCCGATTCTCCTATAAAAGAATTACGTTTCGGTGAAACTTATTAACAGGAGCCGAATAATCACAAAATGCCAAATATTTAAAAGTTAGAAAACTTGGAGGGCCTTATGGGAAGTTCCCGATTGTTAGCTATAGCAGCGATTGTGGGAGTTGCAGTACTTGGCGGATGCTCGGCCGATGTGCCGGCTGCAAACACTTTGCCAGATGGGGAATATGAAGGAGTTTCACAAAAAGAAGCTGATGGTTCTTACGGCACAGTGAATTTCACAATTAGTGGAGGAAAAGTCACTAAGGCAAACTTTTTAGTAAAGGATGCTGATGGTACGCCCCATGATGAAGATTATGGTTTGGGAACCGATGGCAAAGCACATGATCCGATTTTTTATCAAAGAGCGCAAGACGCGATAAAGCACGAAAATAGCTATGTGCAAAAGTTCCAGGAGACGTCGGATCAAAATCAGGTTGAGCGCATCGCTGGTGGATCTCTTTCACACAGATTATTCATGCAGGCGGTTGAAGACGCCGTGCTTAACGCTGGCGCCGAAAAGTAAGACCCGGTAATCTGAGTGATCGGGCATGGTTCATGTAGCTTTCCCGCTATGGGTACGTTGGTGTGCGCCACTTGGGAACCGGCGGGGAATGTTGAAGAAATTCAGCGTCTTATTCGTCAACGAGTTAGGGAACTAGAAAATAGGCTTAGCATATTTAAGCAAACTTCGCAGGTGGTCGCACTTAGCCGTATTTTAAATGCTGGTTCGGAAGATATTTTGAAAAAATTCAGAAGCTCCCTCTTTCATTCTTCCAACGTTTACAGCTTGGCAGAGAGCGCGGAAGTTGGTTTGGAAAATCATGATGCTGGAGCTGAATTACTTTTCCGATTGGAAGATATATTGCAAGCAAATCGGTTTTCTTCCGATCTGGCACGAGTCATGGAAGCATCCGTAAAATTCGCGAATTTGACTCAAGGCGCATTTTACCCGTTTTTGGGCCGTCAAATGCATGATTGGAAAAAATTGGTGGCTGAAAGGGCGAATAGAGAATTTGAGCTTAGTGATTCCATAATTGATTTTGGAGGTATCGCCAAGGGGTATGCGGCAGATCAGGTGCGTGATTTGGTAGTTTCTAAGGGGGGGAAAAACGTGGTGGTGTCATTTGGTTCCTCCTCTATTTCGATTGCGGGTGACCCAGTATGCGTTGGCCTGCAAAGCCCTTGGGAGGGATTAGAAGAGTTTGGGCACTTGTTGCTTACTCATCCGGCGCTTTCTGTTAGTGCTGATACAGCTACGCGAATAGGTTCGGGTAAGCGCGTTAGCCATGTTTTAGATCCAAATACTGGAAAACCGGCATTTACGGACCTTGTTGCCGTTTTAGTTTGTACGGCTGATGGTATGGAGTGTGAGGCTTGGGCAACCGCGTTCTTAGTGTTGGGTTTGGAAAGAGCTATGGATTTGGATGCGACTCAACAGCACATAGACACGGTTTTTTTCACGGCAGATGGTCGGGTGCTAGCTAGTCCTAATTTGCAGATTACTGCTCATCCGGGAGTGCAGCAGTGGCTGGAAGCACAGCGAGTTAGGACTCAATAAAAAGCTTTTAGTTTTGGGTGTAATGCTGATTTAAAACACTGTTAAATACAGCGGTATTAGATAGGCTGGCATATTCCGAATTTGCACCGCACAAGAAGATTGAAGTCTGAGCTGTCGTCGATCCTGATTCCCTCAACTCTCGCGCTTTGTCGAGCTTGCGAATAATTTGTTCGGGCGCGTGTTTACTGGACTTTTTCGCCATTGCTCCATTCTCCCCACCTAGTGGCGGGGTATCAATGGACCACACTCAAGTCACCTGGACCTAAAAACTTAGGACACTCCAGGGTGCGCCAGATTAAAAGCACCCGCAAGCCGATCGTGAAAACCCTTTTGCATAAACTTGACGACCAGGCATCCCTAAAATCATCCTACAATACGAGCAGTGTTGGTGAGCAAAGCGCGAGGTAAGTAACCAGCATGGGATTTTAATCCTCAAATGGTTAAGTGGTCTTTACAGTATCGTGTGTGAAGTGAAAAGCGTAGCTTGCTGGGGGCGAGCTGGTGTGTGATGTGTTTGTTTGCAGGGGAAAGCTATTTTTATGATCATTTAGATTCGCACCAAACACCTTAAAGACATTGGTAAGGCTTACCTAACAGGTTATTATAGCCTTGGCTCGCGACGGGTGAAGCCTTAGACTCGCACAATGCGTTCTAATCGACACTGAAGTAGAAGTAAGAGACACATGAAAAACAAATATATAGCTGGAATCCCAGCAGTTCTTTTTGGAACGATGATAGCGATAGCGCCTATGACAATCGCTCAGCCTTGTCCAATTCATGGTGACCATCCGATGATGGCTTGTCACTGGAGTGCTAAAGCCTCGCTCGGTATTGGCGCCATGATAGCCGTACTGGGTCTTATTAACTTCTTAGTAAAGGCTCCAACACGCATTGGCCTAAATATCTCAGTAGCAGCCACTGCGGTATTGGAAATATTAGTGGTTACGTTGCTCATAGGCGTATGTGATATGCCAACCATGCATTGCAGGCAGGTAATGTTGCCAACTCTCGTAATAGTGAGCGTTTTGGCGTTGCTGTGTGCGCTTGTGGCTATATGGTTTGACTGCCGTAGTGAAAAGATCGCGAAATAAAAGTGCGTAAACACTGTAAATAGGCACTCAAGAAGGGTTGTTCCATGGCAGGAAAAAGTTCGTCGGTAGGTGTCGGGCTACGAAAGCTTCCACAGGAAAATCTTAAATATTACTCGGGACGCACGTTAGGTCTTTCAATCACAGTAATTGTTTTAAGTGTTATTTTTTTCTCCGGTACCTTCATGTCATTAGCTCTTAGCCGAGGGTTTTCTGCTATGGAGGAACGCATGGGGGCTGATCTGATTGTGTTTCCAAACGAACACCAGCAGGCAGCCGAAAGCTTTCTACTTGGTAAGTCCAAAGAAAAATTTTATTTTAACGATGACTCTATATTGGAAGAGGTACGTAAGGTAGAGGGAGTTAAAGCTGCAACCCCTGAAACCTACTTGACCTCACTTGATGCTGGCTGTTGCGCGGTGGATGTACAGATCATTGGATTCAACCCAAAAACCGACTTTGTAGTGCAACCGTGGATAGCCAGTGAGTATGCTGGTGAGCTTAAAGATGACGAAGTTATAGTAGGCGCTGACGTGTTTGCTGACCCAAATGGGCAGGTGCGTCTTTTTAATGAGTTTTGGCATGTTGCTGCTAAGTTAGCGCGCACAGGAACTTCGTATGACACCGTTGTGTTCGTAAATCAAAACACAGTGGAGAAAATGTTTAAATATTCTTCGCAAGTGGAGTATATTCACAACCCTCCAAACGGTAGAGCAATTTCGTCTATCTTGGTAAAAGTTGATCCGAACTATCCGGCAGAAGCCGTAGGGGATGCTTTGGCCAATAAAATGCAACATGTGGGTGTAGTTTCCTCTGCGGGAATGGCATCGCAGGTAAAGGCTAATGCAATAACTATAATCGGTTACATTTGGTTGATAGTTGCAATGTTTTGGTTGGTTGGCCTGATAGTTTTGGTAGCAGTTGTGGCCACATCCGTAGGTGAACGTAAAAAGGAATTGGCATCATTACGAATAATGGGAGCGACTCGTAAGAACCTCATGTTTATGCTAGGGAAAGAGTGCTTTTTCATCGGCTTGGGTGGTGGATTGATTGGTGGCGTATTAGGGGAGGTAATAATGTATCCCTTTGCCAATCTTATACGTGCCAAGTTGGAGCTTCCCTATGTTGATATAAGTTTTGCAACAGCGTCTGTAATAGTTGCTTGCTGTGTAATCGGAGCCCTCCTCATTTCTATACTCGCAGCGATAATAGCTGCTGGTAAAACCTTGAAAAATGAGACTTATTTGACTTTGCGTGCGGCAAGGTAAAGGGAGGGAAAATGGCGAATTCTGTCGTTGTGCAAGCCAGTGGATTAACCCGCGAGTTTTACCGGCGTGGAAGCTATTTTAACGCTGTGGAAGAGGCAAATTTACAGGTTAGTAGCGGGCAGATGGTAATGATTCAGGGCAGATCCGGCAACGGGAAGAGCACCTTGCTTAATATGCTTGCTGGATTGTTGCAACCAACTAGAGGGCAGGTTCGCATATGCGGCCAGCTTTTAGGCGACTTGGATGATTCTGAGCTTTCGACTTTGCGTGGCAGCAGAATTGGATATGCTACGCAACAGGAAACTCTTATCGCTAGTCTTAACGTTCGTGAAAATATTTTGTTACCGGCGTTGATCGCTAAAGAACGGGGTATAGAAAAACCTTACGACGTCAATGCGCGGGCTGAATCACTAATGAAAGCTTTGCAAATTGAGGGCCTAAGCGAGGTTTACCCGCGGGAACTATCTGGGGGTGAGACGCGCCGTGTAATAATTGCGCGCACATTGATAAACATACCTGAGGTGGTCATAGCAGACGAGCCCACGGGAGATCTAGATGAGGAGTCTACCGGATTGGTAATGAATTTGTTGCGATCAGCTACTGATGACGGTGCCGCGGTGATAGTGGTTACACACGATTCGGACACATCTAGCTTTGCCGATCAGATATACACGATAACCAAAGGCGTGCTGAAATAGAATCCAAATCCGACGCGTCTAGTGTTCCCTGAATTGCACTGCACGTATCCGACACTTTCGACTGGAATAATTGCACCTTGCCTTCGGTGTCGGTGAATATAAGTGGAGTTTTGTTTTCGCATCCCTTGATAACTTGGGTTATTACGGCATTTTCATCAGCATCTATATCTAACGTTATTTCGCGTTGAATTTTATTTAGGGTGCTGGCTAGCGCTATAGGGTGCGGATTTCGATAACCTTATTCGCGTGAGTACTGAAGCGCAGGAATGGAATGCACGTTACGCCTCGGAAGAGCGCCTGTGGAGCGGTAAAGTCAACGCTCTCCTACGCAGAGAAATTGAAGACATGAAGCCAGGTACCGTCCTCGATGTTGGGGCGGGCGAGGGGGCAGACGCGATCTGGCTGGCCCAGCAAGGCTGGCAGGTGAGTGCCGTAGACATTTCACAGATTGCTATAGACCGAGCCGAGACTGCGGCTCACAAGGCCTCAGTGAATGTGCGCTGGATTGTCGCTGACGTTCGCGAAGTTAGTGGGGAATATGACCTAGTCAGTGCCTTCTACCCCGTGATTCAGAAGAGCTCCGACTTCTTCGATCATGTTTGTGCGCTCGTGAAACCAGGCGGAACCCTCCTGTTTGTGCACCACATGCCTGACCCGGATAAGCCACGCGGACACGGCCCGGACTTTTCGAAGGTTATGAGCGCGCGCGAAGTCCTCGAAAATCTGTCGCCAAAGTGGACGATCGAGAAATACGAAGTCATTGAACGAGGCGCAAACTCAAAGCACCCCTATGACGAACTGGTACGCGCCCGAAAACTCGTGTAACCAAGAAAAGCGGCCAGTAGACAGTAAGCACCGACAACGGTGCAAATCAAGGGGAATCTGGCGGGTTATTATTCGCATTTCGCCGAGCCCTAATCTTGTCCGCCTTCGCCAGAGTCCTATCCTCGCGGTACGTGCGCAACCGTTCACCAGTCTTTTGTATCTGCTCCACACCTCTCTGGCGGCTTTGGTTGACTGCTTGTACAGAGTCGCCTACAAAACCCGATACAGACTCTTTCCACCCCCGTATTTGAAGTTCGCTTTTTTCTTCAAAGCTGAGATTAACGTGAAGGGCAAAACGCTGAATTGAGCTTTCTGCCCTGTTAGCTGCTTCGATTATCTTTCTAGCTCGTTGGTAATGCGTGGCCCAAACACTGTTCCCCAAGTTCGCAGTGGCACGAATAGAATCGTTCATTCTCAGTAACCGACAGGCTACAGATTCGATTCTTTCCTGACGTGTTCTTTGGATTGAAGCGTGGTAGCCGTCGAAGTGGTCGGGTTCCAATTCTTGTGCGTGTGCGATCTCCAAGACATAAAACCGGTCATGTAGCCAAATACTCCAGCCAAGATTACCGAGCCAGAATGAAAGGTTCTCATCTAGGCTCTGGAAGGATTCGGCTGTTTTCTTCGAGTTACCTTGGCTTGCCGCCAGTTGTTCCACCAAACTCGATATCTGCTCAAGCGCGGTAGTTTCCATGGTGTGGAGGGAGGCGCCTAGGTGACTGATCGTTAACCATTTGGTTGCTGAAACACTGTTATTTGTTCGGTAGTAATCTTCAACTTCTTTGAGAGCATTCGAGATGCCTTCGAGTTCTCCCAAAGACTCCACTTTGCTCTGTCGCAGAAGCGCGTCGAGCTTTGCGTCGATGGTCTCGAGATAATCCTTGATTTCAGCTATCGCTGCTTCGATAGCTGCTTGTGCGATTAGGCTAGCTCCCGCAGTCGCGAATGCCGGGGCCAAGGTGCCAGTACTCCGTATCTCAATTTGTCGAAAAAACTGACCCGGGTTTCCGACAAGATTGAAATCACCGCGCCGAAACGCTCCTCTCACGGGCCCTTTGGTGACGCGTTGCCTCATAAGCTTCGCTGACTCCGGGCTGAGTTTCACGTAGCGGCTTGAGCGCACTTGAAATTCGCTGAATGTGGAGAAAACATTCTGAGCGCGAAATAGGACTTGGGGAGAAACCTTTGAAACGGAAAACCCATCACAGTTATCGAACTCTTCTAAATCCTCATCCTGACTGAAGATAATGAGGCCTTCGCCATCAGAGAAGAATTCGATTTGTGATCCGGAACTCGTCATAGCCAAGACTCTACCGAAAAGCTATGCCTTAAAGAGAGATATTTGGGTCGAGAAAGCTGGAACGTGCATTAACTTTCACACCCCGGTCGTGAGATGTGAAATGAGCATGGTTGTGTTGGGAGTGCTACTGTCGCCTGGACTCGTGATGCCACTTCGAGAGAGTTAGTTTAAATTTGAACAGAACCGCATTCGTTTTGAGAGGAACAGGAATGTCTAAGCCCGTATTGCAGGTTGTTGTTTCAAGTGTTCGCCCCAGTCGAGTGAGCCCAATCGTGGCCGAATGGTTTGCGGAGGAGGCGCGTAAACACGGCGCATTTGAGGTTGAGGTTACCGACCTGGCAGAGCTGAACCTGCCTCTAATGGACGAGCCGAATCACCCCATAATGCAGGCCTACCAGCACGAACACACTAAGCGTTGGGCAAAGATCGTGGAACGCTCGGATGCATTCGTTTTTGTTCTTCCGGAGTACGATCACGGCTACCCGGCGCCGCTTAAGAACGCGATTGACTATCTATTTAAAGAGTGGGCGTACAAGCCGGTCAGCTTTGTTTCATACGGCGGTATCTCCGCTGGCCTCCGTGCTGTGCAGCAGTTGAAGCCAGTGCTTTCGGCACTGAAAATGGTACCAATCACCGAGCAGGTTATGATCCCGATGATTGGCGCACATATTGTGGACGGCAAGTTTGCGCCAAATGAGATTATCGCCGGATCTGTGGCGCCCGCTCTGGATGAGCTGGCCAAGATGGAACGCGCACTCGCCTCGCTACGCTAAAACCTGATACGGCCCATCCATTTCGTGTCCGAGGACGAAGCGAGCAAACAGTCCAGGTAAAGTTTGTTGCCGGCACCAAAAGGTGCCGGCAACAACTGTATGAGCTTGCCTAGCCTCGGCCTCGAACACACATCACGTTAATCTCGGGCATGGGCGCTAGCGGGCTAGACGAGGTCTGCGAAGAACTTATCCCACGGAATATCTAGGGGAGCGTCCTCGGCAACCACGGAGTAGAGGAAGCGGCACAGCGGGTATTCCTCCTCGCGAACCACGCCGCGCTCGGTCAGCTTGCGCAAAGCCGCGCCAACAACATTGATCGCGGCAACGCCCTCGAGCGTGACACCCTTCATCAGCTCGTCGCGCACGCGAGAGAACGGGATGCCCTCACCAACGTAGCCGCCCGCCTTCACGTTGCGGCCACCCATGGAGGTCACGAACATGTCGCCAACGCCGCCTAGACCGTCAGCCGTTTCCGGCTTGCCGCCCATGAACTTAACGAACGAGCGCAGCTCCTTCTGGCCCTGAGCAAAGAGAGCAGCCCCCATGTTGTACATGACGTAACGGTCATTTTCCTTGCCCTGGCTGCGAAGCAGGCCGTCTGCGAAGCCAGCAGCAAAAGCGTAAATGTTCTTCGTCGCGGCGCCAGTCTCGTGGCCAACGAAGTCAGTGGACGTCCATACGTGGTAGTAGTCCGTGTGGTAAAGGCCAGCCAAGTACTCCAAAGCTTCCTTGTCTTCGCCGGTGAACACAACCGCGGTGTCGTGGTGAACCGCAACCTCACCTGCAATGGAGGGGCCAACAACGGCGTTCCACGTGATCGAGTCGGCGAGCTTAGGATCGAAATAGGAGCGATAAACATCGGGCAGTAGCTTCAGGTTGCCATCCTCATCCGCGCGCATACCCTTAGTTACGCACAGGAAGTGCTGACCGGGCTGCATCATGGCGGCCAACTGCTCGCCCGCCCACTCAACGCCAAACGAGTTCACACCACCCATCACGACGTCCGCGTCCTTGATGACCTCCGTAGCCTCTTCAAGCTGGTGGGCCTGAACCGACTCGGGGACCTTCAAATCAAGGTTGGGGTGCACACCCGTGGTCTGGATCGATTCAATAATCTCGCGGTCCAAGAAGGTGCCAACCAGGTGCACCTCGTTGCCGTTCTCTGCCGAAGGGAACGCAAGTGCCGTCCCCATAATTCCCGAACCAAATACGACTATTTTTGCCATCACTTCTCCTAGTCTTCAACATTCTTCATATCGGTCATAAGCTCCGCAAGGAGTGGGTAAATACGGCTATGTAGCCGCATCCAAGTAACATATTTTTCGTGAGCCTGCGGATTCGGTTCCGTCCTCTCACCCAAATGAGCCATCGCTCGCGCAGCCGATTCAACATCGGGATACGCGCCAACGCCAGCCATTGCAATCATGGCAGCTCCGTGTGCGGACAGCTCATCAACCTCAGACATTACGATTGGAAGGCCCGTAGCGTCTGCAAAAATCTGCCTAATAAAGGGGGACCTGGCCGACCCTCCTGTGGCACGAAGTTCAACCAGCTTTCGGCCCGTCACTTCCTGCACGCGATTCAGATTCTCTGCCAGTAGCATCGCAGTGCCCTCAACAATAGATCTGAAAACGTGGGCACGCGTATGCCCCGTGGTGAATCCCACCATTGCTCCAGTCGCAAACGGATCCCAATCTGGTGATTGGCCTGCATTCCAATGCGGTAGCGTCAACAAGGCGTCAGAACCAGGGGCAATACGGCTCGCCTCTGCCTCCAAAGCTGGGTCCAAGCCTCCCTCTAGAGCAGGATCGCCAAGATTCTTCCTAAACCAGTTGTAAAGCACCGAACCAGAGTTCTGAACGATCTCCAGTACGTAAGTGCCCGGAATACCGCCGATCAGTGTGCGGTAAGCGCGATCGAACTGATACTCGTTCGAATGCGTTCCCGACACAACCGAGGTGCCGATATTCACGTAAGCTACATCCGGGTCAATCGCGGCCGTGCCAAGACCAGCGGCCTGACCATCACCAACGCCCGCAACCAGTACAACCTCCGGACTCAATCTCCATTCGTTAGCGAGGCTCGGTAGCAGCGTGCCAATAACATCACCCGCCCTGGTGAACTCCACCATCTGATCTGGGCGTAGCCCCGCGATCTCAAGTAGCTCTTCAGAGAATGTTCGCGCCGCAATATCAAACAGGTTAAGAGTGTCAATCGAGCCTTCTGCAGAAACCCACTTTCCGGTAAGCGCGTGGGACAAGTATGCGTGCACATCAACCAGTTTGAAGGCCTGACTTAGAGCTTCTGGTTCGTGCTTCTTAAGCCAAGCCAGCTTATACAGTGCGGGTGTAGTATCAGCCGGCTTGCCGGACAACTCGTGGATGTGGTCAGATCCGAACTCCTTGATCTGTTCACCCGCTCGCGAATCGAGCCACAAGATTGCCGGGCGGATCGGGTTGCCATCCTCGTCGATAAGCGCAAACGATTCGCGCTGGTGCGTAATCCCAATAGCGGCAATACGCGCCCTGTCGCTCTCGCTCAGGCTACTGACCGCCTCCGTGATTGCCTGATGCGTGGAACCCCACCACTCGCGCGGGTCATGCTCGTAGTGATTCATCTGCGGGGAAAGGAGCTCAATTTCCGCTCGTCCCATCGATATAACGTTTCCCGACGTGTCGATCACAACTGCCTTCGTGGCGGTAGTTGAAGAATCAATAGCGATTACTAATGGGTTGTTCATCTGCTTATGTCCAATCTCTACGCCGTCGTATGTCTCGACCGCAGTGATTTAATCAGTAGCTAAACGCTTATAAGTGGTAGATATTTCCTTGAACTGCTTCACATGATGTCGATTAATCTGTTCATCACTAGATTAACATTGCGAATGTTATTCATAACGTCTGACGAGAGGTTTAGGACGGCGTATTCCGAGTGGTGGCCCAACCAAACCATGTTCAAAAATGCAAGGAATAGAGATGTTTAAAGAGGTCGTGCCTCGCGTGCTTTCGGACGCCGCAGACCTTGTTGAAATCGTCCACGAACTGCGTCAAGTGCTAAACGTCAAAGGGAAGTGAACGGCGCGGAAATAAATGTCAAGAACGCCACATCCGAAGTGTTCCGAGCATTACGCAGATTCCACACAATGGGGAACTAAATGAGATAACTGTCTTAAAATTCGGCACCCAGACGGGATAATTATGAACCGTAGTGGTTGCAAAAACGTCTGCGCAGAATACTAGGAGGTAGGCCTTAAAAACCGGCCGGAAGGTCGATAAACCTCGATAAAATGCCTTTCTGGTTTCTCATTTGCCACGAAATTCACTAAAGTCAATACACAGTTTTGACAATAATTCTGAAACCATCAGGAAATTTTGCGAGCTAAGAGGAATACCAAACGCCTTATGCGACAAACATGACCTGAAGAAAGTCAGAGCCTATGTTCTACTACCTGGCACGCAGGCTTGCCAACTATGCTCTCCTGCTGTTCATTGCCGTGTCACTGGCGTACATCATCGCCTCCAACACGCTAGACCCGAAGGCCGCTTACGACCTCACGGACCCCACGCGTGACTGGGACGCGCTTGAGCGAATGTTCATTGCATACAACATCTCAGACACTGTGCCCGTGTGGGATAGGTACACCATATGGCTTGGCCGCGTGTTCACCGACTGGGACTGGGGCATGACGCCAACGGGCGCCTCCGTGAACTCCATCATCGGCATTCGTATCTGGGTTTCTGTCAGGCTTATTATCATCGGCTCGATTATCGGCATGGTCGGTGGCGTGGCTGTGGGTGCGTGGACTGCAACTAAGCAGTACTCCAAGACCGACCGCATCGTTTCGATCCTCGCCCTCATCATCATCTCTACGCCGGTTATTGTTCTTGCTAACCTCTTGCAGATCGGAGCGACCCAGTTCAACGTCGCAACCGGTACGCAGTTTTTTGAGTTCACAGGCGAGACCGGAACAGTAGGTAACTACTTCGGCGCGGCCCTTGTGGACAGGATGCAACACCTACTGTTGCCTACGATTTCCATGTCACTAACCGGCATTGCCTCCTACTCGCGTTACCAGCGCAACTTGATGCTTGACACGCTCGGAGCTGACTACGTGCGGACCGCGCGCGCAAAGGGTCTCATCAAGTCGAAGGCTGTCACCCGCCACGCACTGCGTACTTCGCTAGTCCCGATGGCAACGTTCTTCGCTTTTGCAGTAGCCACCCTGTTCCTCGGCGCAACCGTTACCGAGCAGGTGTTCGGCTGGCACGGCATGGGCATCTTCGGCGTCTCATCTATTCGCGGTCAAGACATCAACGGCACCACTGCAGTAGTTGCCTTCTCAGGCGTCTGTACGCTAGCCGGTGCGCTTTTGTCTGACCTCCTCATCGTCGTTGTCGACCCGCGTGTAAGGGTGAGCTAAACATGTCGAACCAATCTCAACCGCAAGAGCGCGACGTCCGCAACGCTGAAACTGCGCGCGGCGAAACCGCCCTGACCGCAGGTTCGGACCTCACAAAAGAGACCGCGCCCAACGGGGCGGACGGCAAGAACGAAAAAGGCAAATCCAAGCGTCTCTCTCGCGCGACCCTAATTCGTCGGCGCTTCATGCGCTCAACCACCTCCAAGATCGGTGTTATCGGCTTCGCGCTGGTTGTTCTCATCGCGATCTTTGGCCCCATGGTGGTTCCGTGGGACTACCAGCAGGTCACTAGCTCCTTCCTGAAACCTCCAAACGCTGAACACTGGTTTGGCACCACCCAGGGTGGGCGCGATGTCCTCGCACTAACTTTGGAGGGGCTGCGCAAGTCACTAATCATTGGCGTTTCGGTATCAGCAATCCAGGTAACTGTTGCTGCAATCGTTGGCGCTTCCGCAGCCTATTTCGGTGGTTTCTTTGAAAAAGCTGCGCTGTGGGTTATCGACCTTTTACTCGTAATCCCGTCCTTCCTCATCATCGCTGTTATCTCGCAGAAGACCGGTGGGCAGAACTCCTCGACGTTCCTGTTTATCCTTCTGCTGGCAGGATTCGGCTGGATGCTGACCGCTCGTGTTGTTCGCTCGATGACGCTTTCGGTTAAGAACCTTGAGTACGTAACGGCGGCGCGCTACATGTCGGTACCGGCACGCGTCATCATTACCAAGCACATTATTCCGAACGTGGCGTCCTACCTGATCATCGATGCGGCGCTCGGTTTCGTTGCAGCGGTCATGTCAGAAACGGTGCTTTCATACTTTGGCTTCGGCGTGCAACCGCCGGAGACCTCGCTCGGCGTTCTCATTGCGGAAGGGCAGGGCATGGCAACTACCTCGCCGTGGATCTTTATGGCTCCGGCTGCCATCCTGACCCTGACCCTCATTTTCGTAAACTTCATCGGCGACGGACTACGCGACGCAATCGACCCGTCCTCAAAGTCTGGAGGTCAAGCATGAGCAGTAAAAACCGCAAGCTAGACAACACGCCGGTACCGCAGCGCCAAGAAGGCGTTCCGGTTCTTGACATCCAGGATCTAAACGTCAGTTTCCCCTCCGAAGATGGCGTTGTGCACGCTGTTCGCGGCGTCAACCTGAAAGTTCACCCCGGCGAGGTGCTGGGCATTGTTGGCGAATCCGGCTCGGGTAAATCCGTTACCTCGCTGGCTGTCATGGGCCTGCTTGACGAATCTGCCAAGGTTGAAGGCTCCGTGAAGCTACACGGGACCGAGATCCTCGGCAAATCTGACGCGTGGATGTCAAAGATCCGCGGCAAAAAAGTCGCGATGGTGTTTCAAGATCCGCTATCTGCACTAACGCCCGTTTACACGATTGGCGATCAGATCGTGGAAGCCTTGACCATTCACCAGAAGATGAGCAAGACCGCGGCGCGAGAGCGAGCGATTGAGCTACTCGAACTCGTTGGCATTCCAAACCCCGAGGTTCGATTCAAGGCGTTCCCGCACGAATTCTCCGGTGGTATGCGCCAGCGCGTGATGATCGCAATTGCAATCGCCAACGATCCGGATCTAATCATCGCGGACGAGCCAACCACCGCACTGGACGTAACCATTCAGGCGCAGATTCTTGACCTGCTAAAGAAGGCACAACGCGAAACTAACGCAGCTGTCCTCATGATTACCCACGACCTCGGTGTCGTTGCGGGTATGGCTGATCGCGTTGCCGTTATGTATGCGGGACGTTGCGTTGAATACGGCTCGGTTGATGACATTTACTATCACTCGACGATGCCGTACACGGTTGGGCTTCTCGGTTCTCTGCCGCGTCCAGATCAGGACTCTTCTGAGCCCCTCGCATCTGTTGAAGGTAACCCTCCTTCGATGCTGCAAGAACCCACGGGCTGCCCGTTTGCGCCTCGTTGCCCGATCTCCACGGACGCGTGCCTTAACGGCGAGCCGGAACTTCGCGTCTCACCCAATAACAATCCGAACGACGGCGTCGATCACACCGTTGCTTGTGTGCGTGCTGAAGACATCGTTGAAAACAACTGGGATCACGCGGGCATTTACCCGATACCGGAAGCATTCAGCTCTCCGATTGCCGATGAAGACCGCATGAAGCGTGACGAAGTCATGCGTGTGACCGACCTCAAGAAATACTTCCCGCTAATGAAGGGCGCAGTATTCAAGCGACAGGTGGGTACGGTTCACGCCGTTGATGAGATTTCGTTGGACATTCGCGAGGGCGAAACTCTGGCCCTCGTAGGCGAATCCGGCTCCGGTAAAACCACAACTCTTCTGGAAGTACTGAACCTGCAAAAGCCGCAGGGTGGCACCATCGTTGTGTTCGGTAAGGATGCTTCCACCATGTCTGGCCGCGAGCGCCGCAAGGTGCGTGAAGACCTACAGGTTGTATTCCAAGACCCGATGGCTTCGCTTGACCCGCGCATGCCGATTTCCGACATCATCGCGGAGCCGTTGAAGTACAACAACTATCCAAAGGACAAGATCGACGAGCGGGTTGAGGAACTCATGACGCTCGTTGGCCTTGAGCCTGCGCACCTTAACCGCTACCCGCGTCACTTCTCCGGTGGTCAGCGTCAAAGGATTGGTATCGCACGTGCGCTCGCGTTGCGTCCGCGCTTACTCGTGCTTGACGAGCCGGTTTCGGCTCTCGACGTGTCGATTCAAGCTGGTGTCATTAACCTACTTGAGGAGTTGCGCGCCAAGCTCGGCCTCTCATACCTATTTGTTGCCCACGACCTCTCCGTTGTGCGCCACATCGCGGACCGTGTGGCCGTCATGTACCTGGGTAAGATCGTTGAAATTGGAGCGGTTAAAGAGGTTTTCGACAGGCCGCGTCACCCGTACACGCAAGCCCTGCTTTCGGCTATCCCAATTCCGGATCCACGCAAGGAACGTTCCCGTGAACGCATCCTGCTTGAAGGTGACCTTCCTTCGCCCGCAAACCCGCCTTCGGGTTGCCGCTTCAGGACGCGTTGCCCGAAGTTCCTCACTCTAGGCGAAGCAGAACAGCAACGGTGTGTCAACGAACATCCTGAGCTCAAGGGTGACGGCGACGTCGACTCGATGAACGCCTGCCACTACCCCGAAGAGGCCCACATGTTCTAGCCGGGTGGAGTAACGCCTTGTGCGCACGCTCTACCACTGACCAACTTCAAAGCCGGCGGTTTGCAACCAAAAATGGATGCAGGCCGCCGGTTTTTGTAAACCGATATCTAGGATCAAAATGGCGAAAGGTTGTTGACCGCATTGCGGTCAAGGGCGGAAGTTAGAAAGGTGAGCAGACATCGACAAGCGAGATCACGCGCCGCAGACATATACGAAAATCTTGGCGAATGCTCGTTTTCTCATTATTTGGGACTTTTGTTGCGATTAGAACAAGGAGGGACCGAAAGGCGGCTCTCAACTATCAAGAAGCCGGTGCGCTAAAGTAGCCTATCCATCGTGGCCGGGTACGCCCGGCAAGAGATGTCAACATTATGGAGGTACAACAGTGAAGCGTTCACTACGTTCATTCGCTGCAGTAGCTGCCGCCGCAACCCTCGTACTCGCAGGGTGTGCAGGTGGCGGAGAATCGGGATCCGGCGGCGACGCAAATCTGCCGGCGCTCTCCGATATCAACGCACAAGCCCGCGACAAGGTGCAAGAAGGCGGCGAACTACGTTTCGCAATCGGCCAGTTCCCTGAGCAGTGGAACATCCTGCATGCTGCCGGAAACCAGGTGGACAACAACGAGATTGCCGGCTGGGTAATGCCTAGCAACTGGATTTACGCAGAGGACTCCACCTTCGAGCCGAACAAGAACTACGTTCTCGATTACGAGGTAGTGGACGGACCTCCGCAGGTAGTAACCCTTACTCTGAACCCGGATGCACACTGGGGCAACGGCGAGCCGATCACGTGGGAAGACTACGAGGCAACCTGGAAGGCCGCTAACGGCTCCAACCCTGACTACCAGGTAGCTACCACCGACGGTTTCCGCGAGGTTGCAAAGGTCGAGAAGGGCAAGGACGAGTTCCAGGTCGTAATCACGTACAACACGACCTACGCTGACTGGTCTGCAACCTGGTCCGGCGTTGAGCCGAAGGCTGCCATTTCTACACCTGAAGACTTCGACAACGCGCGTAAGGATAACCCAAACAACGACTTCACCGCAGGTCCGTTCAAGTTCGGTGAGGTAGACCGTTCGCAGCGCGTCGTCACCCTCGTTCCGTCCGACACCTGGTGGGGCGATGCTCCGAAGCTCGACAAGGTAAGCTTCCGCGAGCTCGACCCGTCGACCTCGACCCGTTCCTTCGCTAATAAGGAGATCGACGTCGTATCCGGTCTTATCAACGCCGACCAGTACCAGACTGCTGCCGGCCGTGCAGATGCGGAAATCCGTGAAGCAGGTGGCAAGCAGTGGCGTCACTTCACGTTCAACACGAACTCTGGCCTCTTGCAGGACAAGGGCATTCGCCAGGCAATCGTTAAGGGCCTGAACCGTGAAGCTATCGCAGCATCTGACCTTGCTGGTCTGCCCGTTGAGCCGGCAGAGCTCATGATGGGTAACCACTTCTTCATGCCTGGCCAGGAAGGTTACGCCGACAACTCCGAAGACTTCAAGTTCGATCCCGAGGCTGCAGGCAAGCAGCTTGACGAGCTCGGCTGGAAGCTTGATGACGGCGCAGAATTCCGTACCAAGGACGGCCAGACCCTCGAAATCGAGTACCAGCTACTCCAGGGCATCCCAACCTCTGAAAACGAAGGTAAGCTCCTTCAGTCTGACATGGCCAACATTGGCGTAAAGGTCAATATGGTTAACAAGTCGCCGGATGACTTCCCCGGATTCCTGCTTGATGGCACCTTCGGTATCACCTCGTTCGCATGGCAGGGTACCCCGTACCCGATGGCTAACGTAGGCCAGATCTACGGTTGCGATTCCGACTCGAACTTCTCGGGCCTATGCGACGATGAGATCAGCGAGCTGATCAAGAAGATCGACGTCGAGATGGACCACAACAAGCGCGTTGAGTACACGAACGAAGTTGACGCTGCCATCTGGGACCGTGTCATGACTGTTCCGCTGTACCGCCGCGTCGAGTACGTTGCAGTTCCGAAGACCCTCGCCAACTACGGCGCCTTCGGCTTCTCTTCCGGCAAGGTTGAGGACATCGGCTACGTCTCGGAGTAACACTTGGTGAAACGAGCCTAGCTGAATAGCTAACGTAGCAGGATCGCCCCGCACAATGTGCGGGGCGATCCTTCATGTATCGGCAAACCTGCGCGGGGGATAAAAACTAACTGAGTCAGAGGCGCGGAATGAATGTGGCCAGAAGCAACACGAGTGCAGCCAGCAGGGGAGCGGTGTTGAGCTTGCGCTCTACCTTCGTAGTGGCATTCGTCATCCCCGCCTCGAGGTGGCGTTCATAGTAGGTGCGCAGCAACTCGGCTGTTTGAGATGAATCCAAGTCAAGAAGTTGGCTCGGCACCTCCTCGTCAATGTGCGGAAGTTGCAGGGGGCCGTACTGCGCTTTCATGTTTCGAACGCCGGTACGAGGACGAGCAGCGGCTGCGCGAATATCTATGTCGCGTGTCTCTAGGATGAGGCCCAGGTTCAGGCGCGCGCCCGTGTAGCGCTCCCACGGCACGGTCCACGAGAAAATCATGTTACGCACCGTTATTTTGTCTGGCGCGATAGTAAGGCGCGGCATCCACCACAGCATGAAAATCGCCCAAAATACCAGCCAAACATACGGCAGGGCTGCAACAGCTACGGATACGCCATCACGCGTAATAGTCACAATTGAAACGGCCAGCGCCAGCACGGCAAAAAAATATGTTCCGTAGCGTGCAGGAGCAGAGGCGATCTTAATCGTTGGATGCATGCCTCCATTTTAGATGGCAACGCATTATCGGGTAGTGGCGCATTTCGCAGAAACCTAAGTGCGTGATCGAAAGCTCCGGGGCATAAGGTAGTAGGGCGCATGTTTTAGCGAAACCACGCTGGCGCGCACGCTTAGAAGAGGAGACCTGGAGGCAAAATGACTATTCGCGAAGATATTCGTAACGTCGCGATCGTTGCCCACGTGGATCACGGTAAGACGACTCTCGTGGATGCAATGCTATGGCAGTCCGGAGCCTTCTCTGACCACGACACCGTGGAGTCGCGTGGTGAGCGCGTCATGGATTCTGGTGATCTAGAGCGGGAAAAGGGCATTACGATCCTCGCGAAGAACACGGCCGTTCACTATCGGGGTCCTTCTGCACAGAAGCTAGGCTTACCTGAAGGCATCACGATTAACGTGATTGATACGCCTGGACACGCAGATTTTGGAGGCGAGGTCGAGCGCGCTCTCTCCATGGTTGATGGCGTGCTCCTCCTGGTGGATGCGGCTGAGGGCCCGCTACCGCAAACGCGTTTTGTGCTCCGCAAGGCGCTGGAGTCGCAGCTACCGGTTGTTGTGGTGGTGAACAAGGTTGATCGCCCGGATCAGCGTATTGAGGAGGTCGTGGAAGAGACCATGGACCTGCTCCTATCCATCGCGGAAGATCTGCAGAATGAGGGGCGCGAGGTTGACGTGGACGGCCTGCTTGAAGTGCCCGTCCTGTACGCGTCGGCAAAGCTTGGTAAGTCCTCACTTGAACAGCCCGCTGTTGGGGAGGTTCCCACGTCGGGCCTGGAGCCACTGTTTGAAACGCTGCTCCACCGTATTCCCGGTCCCTCCTATGACGAAGACGCGCCCCTGCAGGCGCACGTCACGAACCTTGACGCATCCCCGTTCCTTGGCAGGATCGCCTTGCTGCGCATTCACAACGGTGAACTCCACAAGGGACAGAACGTGGGCTGGGCGCATGCCGATGGTTCCCTCACCTCCGTGAAGATTACCGAGCTGCTCCGCACCGAAGGCCTGGATCGTGTGCCAGCCCAAACCGCGAAAGCCGGCGACATCGTGGCGGTTGCGGGTATTCCAGATATTACGATTGGTGAAAGCCTCGTTGATTTAGAAGATCCGCGTCCGCTACCTCTGATTACGGTTGATGAGCCCGCGATCTCTATGACCATTGGAACAAACACGTCGCCGATGGCTGGCCGCGAGAAGAACACTAAGGTTACCGCGCGCCAGGTGAAGGACCGCCTTGACCGTGAGCTGGTCGGCAACGTTTCTCTGCGCGTCCTACCCACCGAGAGGCCGGACGCGTGGGAGGTGCAGGGCCGCGGTGAACTGGCCCTCGCAATCCTTGTTGAACAAATGCGCCGCGAGGGCTTTGAACTGACGGTTGGCAAGCCCCAGGTTGTTACCCGCGTTATCGATGGCGTCAAGTGCGAACCTATGGAGCACATGACGATTGACGTGCCTGAAGAATACATGGGCGAGGTAACGCAGCTTCTGGCCGCTCGCAAGGGCCGCATGGAAAGCATCGCTAACCACGGTTCGGGCTGGGTGCGCCTAGAGTTCCTAGTCCCCGCTCGCGGCCTGATCGGCTTCCGCACGCGCTTCCTTACCGAAACGCGTGGCACTGGCATCGCTTCTTCCTACGCGGCGGGCTACGAACCGTGGCAGGGCACCATCATTTCGCGCAACACTGGCTCACTCGTAGCGGATCGCGCCGGACAGGCAACGCCTTACGCGATGATCAATCTGCAAGAGCGCGGCACGTTCCTTGTGCAGCCTGGCAGCCAGGTTTACGAGGGGCAGGTTGTGGGTGAAAACTCGCGCAATGAGGACATGGATGTGAACCTCACGCGTGAAAAGAAGCAGACGAACATGCGCGCAGCATCGGCAGACTCCTACGAAGGATTGAATACGCCGCGCACGCTCACGCTTGAAGAGTCGCTAGAATTCGCGGCTGAGGACGAGTGCGTTGAGGTTACACCCAACGCTGTTCGCATCCGCAAGAACGTGCTTTCCACTCAGGATCGTTTCAAGATAGCTGCGCGCGCACGCCGCGAATCAAAGTAGTTCGATACCCGAGGCCGCGCGGGCGCGCACTGGTATTAATGCCGCCATGCTGGCTAAAACCGGAGCGGGCCTTTTGCCTGGGCGAACTGAAATCATCTAGTTGCCGAACGGTGATTCTGGCACTCGCTTGCCGGTAACCATGACGCTAGCTGGAACGGTAACGAGCCCTTTGCGTGTGTTTACCGTGACGTGGGTTGGCGCCACCTCCGTCAGGTGGCCGAGGGCGTCATACAACCCATCAGGTTTGCGGTAGCGGACAACAACGCGCTGGCCCACCTGCCACTGCATCCACGGCAGGCTTGGGGGAGCCTCGTTCGGGTCGGGTGTCGAAAAACTGCTCATGGTGAGATAATAAACCCCATATGAGGCACGAAAAGTAGCCGGGGTTTTCAGCCCGCGAATTTTCGACGCAAAATGACTTAAGGAGACCGTTTTGACCTACGTTATCGCGCAACCTTGTGTAGACGTTAAAGACCGCGCATGCGTTGATGAATGCCCAGTTGATTGCATTTATGAAGGCGCGCGTAGCCTATATATCCATCCGGATGAGTGTGTAGACTGCGGTGCTTGCGAGCCCGTTTGTCCGGTTGAGGCGATCTTCTACGAAGATGACCTTCCTGAAGAATGGTCCGAATACTACGAGGCAAACGTGCACTTCTTCGACAAGCTTGGCTCACCAGGTGGCGCTGCCCGCACGGGCGCTGTGGATTACGACCACGAGGTCGTTGCGAAGCTACCTCCCCAAAATCAGGATTAGCCAGATTTTTGTAATGGGGCTCGGCGTTTGTCGGGCCCTTGTTGCATATCTTTATTGAGGGGAAAGCTCGGCTGAAACTCGTGCACTTGAACTTTGCGACGCATGCAAGACGCAGAGGGTTTCGCATATGTCGAGGCGGGTGCAAAAGGTCGCTAGAGTGCAACCAGGTATAGCGGGGGAGAAGAGGGGCAAGCTATGACAAGCTCATTACCGCGCGGCGTTGATCTGCCGCAGTTTCCGTGGGACACGCTAACTGAAGCGAAGAAGGTAGCTAGCGCGCACCCGGGCGGAATCGTGGACCTGTCCATCGGCACGCCCGTAGATGAGACCCCGCAAATAATCCAAGATGCCTTGAAAGAGGCAGCAAATGCGCCGGGATATCCCACGGTGGTTGGAACGGAGGAGGTCCTCGAAGCCACCAAGGTTTGGGCCAGGGCACGCGGAATATCCGCATTGGACGAGGGTGCCACTTCGATCCCCACGATCGGCTCTAAAGAAATGGTTGCGTGGCTTCCCCTCATGCTGGGGGTGAGGCCAGGAGACCGCGTTCTAATCCCGCGGTGTGCCTACCCGACCTACGACATCGGGGTGCGCCTGGCTGGCGCCGAGCCCATTGCGGTGGATGAGGATCCCGCGCAGTGGCCAGACGCTCAGATGGTTTGGCTCAACTCGCCGGGAAACCCAAACGGTCATGTGCTCGACGTGGAGCAACTGCGCAAAATCGTCTGGTGGGCAAGGAAGCGCGGCGCGGTTGTGGCGTCGGATGAGTGCTACGCCGCCCTCGTTTGGGATGAATCCTTGCTTGACGGGGGAGTTCCTTCGTTGCTGTCCGACGCGGTGTGCGAGGGCGATGTGAGCGGTCTGTTGGTGCTGTATTCGCTTTCCAAACAGTCCAACATGGCCGGGTATCGCGGGGGCATCATGATGGGTGACCCGAAACTGGTTGAGGCGGCGGTGGCCGTACGCAAGCACGCGGGAATGATGGTGTCTTCACCCGTGATGCACGCAATGAGCGTGGCGCTACTCGATAGCGCGTCGGCATTCGCTAACCCCCGCGAAGGACTCGAACACGTCCCCGATAATGCAGAAGCGGACATGCGCGATCAGATTTCACACGTGTCTATTCAACGGGGTATCTACGCTAGGCGCCGGGCTAAACTCGAAGCCGCGTTTGCAAGCGTCGGCCTCGAAAATGACCCCCAATCGCGTGCGGGCCTATACCTGTGGCTGCGTGATAAGCGGGGCGAGGTGGATGGGCGCGCTCTTGTGGAACGACTTGCCCAGCTCGGAATCCTTGTGGCCCCGGGAGAATTCTATGGGGAAGGTAACGAAGGATTCATAAGAGTTTCTCTATCGGGTAAGGATGAACGAATCCGCGCTGCTGTCGAGCGTTTGTCACAGGTAAAAACCTTATTCGCCGCGAAATAATCTCGATGTTGAGATAATCTGATTTTGACGGCTTCGTCAAAGGAGCGAAGCTCAAGGTTTTCCGCAAGCTCAGGAGGAAGGCGGAGATGGCAACTGAAAAGGGCAAGACCCCAAAGGCAGAAGTAGCCGAGAAGGTGGACGAGACCAAGAAAGCGAACGGGCTACTCACGGTTGATGAGCACAAAGTTGAGCTTCCGCGAGTAGTGGCCACCGCCGGCTCGGACGGTCTAGGCATCAACAAGGTTCTTGCAACCGCCGGCGTAACCACTTACGACCCCGGCTTTACCAATACGGCATCCGCCTCGTCCTCGATTACCTACATCGATGGTGGTGCAGGCATCCTTCGCTACCGGGGATACCCGATTGAGCAACTCGCAAAGAGCTCCAGCTTCCTCGAAGTCGCATACCTGCTCATCTACGGCGAGCTTCCCGATGCGGTAACCCTCGAAGCGTTCATCCGTCGCGTACAGCGTCACCGTCTGTTGCACGAGGACTTCCAGGCTTTCTTTGGTGCTTTCCCCAGCAACGGCCACCCCATGGCCATCCTGCAGGCTGGCGTTGCCGGCCTCGCAACGTACTACCAGCACACGCTGGATCCGGACGATGACGAGGCGATGGATAAGGCATCCGTGCTGCTACTAGCAAAGGTGCCAACCATGATTGCGACCATCGCGAAGCGCGCTGCCGGCCTGCCGCCGCTCTACCCGGACGCACAGCGTTCCTACACCGAAGATTTCATTCGCATGACGTTTGGCCTGCCGTACCAGTCGTATGACATTGACCCGGCCATCGTTCGAGCTCTCGACATGCTTCTGATTCTGCATGCTGACCACGAGCAAAACTGCTCCACCTCGACCGTACGCATGGTTGGATCCGCGAAGGCGAACATGTACGCATCCGTGGCTGCGGGTGTTGGCGCTCTTTCCGGTCCGCTTCACGGTGGTGCTAACGAGGCCGTGTTGCGCATGCTCGCGGAGATTCGCGACTCGGACATGACGGTGAAGGACTTCGTAGCGAAGGCCAAGGACAAGTCTTCGAGCGTCCGCCTCATGGGCTTTGGTCACCGCGTGTACAAGAACTACGACCCGCGCGCCGCCATCGTCAAGGGCGCGGCCCACGATGTTTTGGAGCGCCTGGGTAAGCAGGACGAGCTTTTGGACATCGCGTTGGAGCTTGAAGAAATGGCTCTAAACGACGACTACTTCGTTGAGCGCAAGCTCTACCCGAACGTCGACTTCTACACGGGTCTCATCTACTCGGCTTTGGGCTTCCCAACCAAGATGTTCACCCCGCTGTTCGCCATGGGCCGCCTGCCCGGCTGGATTGCTCAGTACAGGGAGATGGCTCGCGACCCGGAGGGCCGCATTGGCCGACCGCGTCAGGTTTACGTTGGTGAAACCGAGCGCGAATACATTCCGCTCCGCAATCGCCTTCGCAAGAGCAACTAAAGCTCACGCACGAAGCTACTAAGCAGGGAGTGGGTTGGACCGGTTCTCGGTCCAACCCACTCCCTATCTGCGTATTGCGGTAGCCGCCCTACTTGTTCCACAGGCTAGGCCAAAAAACTCCAAGCTCCTTGGTGATCCGGCGAAGAAGAGGCAGTGAGATTCCAACCACCGAGTGGGGATCGCCAGTCACTCCCTCAATGAACGGGCCACCGAGGCTATCAATAGTGAATGCTCCGGCAACCTCCAAAGGTTCTCCCGTGGCCACGTAAGCGCGGATCTCATCTTCATCAAGCTCGCCGAAATGAACCGTAGTGGCACACGAGTCATAGCGAGTCTCCAGAACCGTTAATCCGGTTGGGCTACCGTTCGAGCTTCCTCGCGAGACGGCCGAATCATGATCTATGTGTAGTGCCGTGATCGCGTGACCAGTATGCAACACCACGTCATTGCGCGAAAGCTCGCGAATGCGATGCGCCGCCACCTCAGGGGAATGAGGCTTGCCAACCAGCGCACCGTTTACCTCCAGCATTGAATCGCAGCCAACCACGATTGCCGAGGACGGGGCGGGCATTCCTTGCTGACGTGCGAACTCGAAGATCTCAGTTGCGCTAAGTGCCTGAGCTACTGACCCGGCCTTCGCCTTTGCTAGGGCCATGACCTTTTGCGCCGCCTGATTAGCGGACCCCGAGTTCTCAAACTGGGCGAGGACGGCGTCTTCATCCGCATTCGACACGCGGATAAGTGGCTCGATGCCCGCCGCGCGAAGCGTTTTGGCCCGCGCGGGTGATGCCGAAGCCAGCACCAGGACAGTGCTGGTCTCCCCGTGATTGCCAAGAGAACGGGCTGGGGATTCACTCACCGCTCATCACGTCCTCAAGCACGGCGAGTGGAAGGCCGCCAAGTGCAAGCGCAGTGTCGTGGAACTCGCGCAAACGCGTGTGACTGGACCTGCTCTGAGCCGCTTGTGCAGTCGGCGCGGACAACCACTTGCTACGCAGATCCTGCCAGACCCGCTGGCCCACCTTGTAAGAAGATGCTTGCCCTGCCCAACCCAGGTAGCGGGTGGTCTCGAACTCTAGGAACTTCGGATCCATAGCCACATTCAAGCTCATAAATGCCCACAGGTCGTTGCGATCCCACACGCCTTTTGCTGTGTCAGGTTTACCGAGGTCTAAGTACGGGGAGGAGTTCAAGGCATCCTCGTATGCGGCGTTGCAAATGCCAATAGAAGACAGGTAAGCGTTTGAAGGCCTTTCAAGACCCAGGTGAACGCCAATATCCACGAGGACTCGTGCGGCGCGTAGTCTTTGCGCATCCAGCATGCCGAGCCGCTCAGCAGGGTGCTTTAAGAATCCGAGCTCATCCATTAACTGTTCGGCATACAGCGCCCACCCCTCACCGTGACCGGAGAACCAGCACAACTGGCGGCGCCACGTGTTTAGCGTGTCTTTCAAAGACACTGCGCGCCCAAGCTGCATGTGATGGCCGGGCATTCCCTCATGGTAGACGGTTGTCTTCTCCTGCCAAGTGTGGAAAACCTCCACGCCCGGCGGCACAGCCCACCACATCGTTCCCGGCCGGGAAAAATCATCCGTTGGCTGAGTGTAGAAAATGCCCCCATCGCCAGCTGGAGAAATCTTCGCCGCCAACTGGCGCATCTGGTCCGTCACCGTGAAATGACGACCCGACAAGTACTCAACAGCCTCGTCCGAGGTCTCCTGCATCCAGCGTTGAAGCCCGTCCACGCCGTGAACCTGGTGGGCCGGATCATTATTCAGCTTCTCAAACGCTTCACTTACCGTCACCGAAGGTCCGTAAAGCTCCTCGACGATTGCCTTTTGCTGGGCGTGAATATCGCGCAGTTCCTCCAGTGCCCACTCATACGTTTCTTCTGGATCAATCTTTTTGCCCAAGAAGTGAGCAGACTTCAGGATGTATTCGTCTCGCCCAACCGCATCGCGATTAGTTGCAACCGGAGCTACCTTTTGTTTAAGCCAAGTATTGAAATCACGCGTTGCAGCCTGTGCGCTCCGTGCGGCTTCCTCCAGTCTCTTGTGTAGCCCCGTATCGCTGGCCACGCTCGAAGCATTGAACTCCTTCAATAACCTGCCATAGGGATCCTGCGCGCCGCCTTGGGCCGCCAGGTCGCCAAGCACGAACTCAACCTGCGCTCTCGTGGGGACACGCCCGGCCTCAATCGCCCATTCAAGACCACGCTTATAAGAGCTGAACGCCTGGGGAACCTCCTGCACGCGCCGAACCAAGTCATCCCAGTGCTCCGCGGTCTCCATTGGCATCAATGTAAACGGGTCGCGGATTGCCTGCACCGGCGAATCGATATTGTTCAGCTCGCCAACTGCTAAACCGGCTTCGAACAACTCCAGCTGGTTACCCAAATCCCACGCCAAAGCCTTGCGAGTAACCGAATCAACCTCGTCCTCATCCTGCACGCTGGCAACATTTTCAAGCGTGTGCCTATAAAGCTGTGCAAGCTCCGCGGCGCCCTCGGGAGAAAAATCCGAGATTGTCCTGTCCGCGAAAGGCGCACCCATGCCAATCGCTACTTCCGGAACCAAACCAATAAGACTTGCTACAAAATCATCCGTTACGCGATCCAACGCAGAAGGTATACGCATCATCATCCTTTCTATGCTTGCCTCTCAACTCTAAAACACGGAGTAGGGCAAACAATACAGAACAAAACAACCCTCTGGCTCGGCTAGAAGCACCGGCGCCCGAATAATCTGCCCAAAATCTAAAAACACCCGCGGGAAGCCCATGAACACGCGCAAAACTTGCGATCCTAACACGATTTTTAACGTGCGTAAAAATACGGCTAAAAAATGTGGGAAATTACCCCAAAACGCTCAAAACTCGCTGTTTCAAGCTGACAACACGCCCTTAAAGCCTTAGTGTGTGGGTGTTAGAGCGAAACTCGCTCGTAACTGTTCATATTGGTTTTCTACCGGAAGGTTCCAACATGTCCGTAAACCGCACTCAGCTTGTCGCTAAGATCGCCGAGAAGGCTAACCTCACCAAGGTTCAGTCTGACGCTGCCCTAGCCGCATTCCAGGAAGTCCTGATTGAGTCCCTGTCCGCTGGCGAGCCCGTCAAGGTAACCGGCCTCTTCTCCGTCGAGCGTGTTGAGCGCGCTGCCCGCACCGGTCGCAACCCGCAGACCGGCGAGCAGATCCAGATTCCTGCTGGCTTCGGCGTGAAGATCTCCGCTGGCTCCACCCTCAAGAAGGCTGTCCAGAAGTAAGCATCGCATGAAGCGAACCAAACAAAGTGGCGAGGATAACCTCGCCACTTTTCTTCTTCCTAATCAATCTACCCAAGTGAGGGTGCATATAATCTAATGCGTAGCTTGGCTACGCTAACCAATCTAGTTAAGGAAAACGAATGAAGATCGCAATTCTTCCAAACAACGAAGCTATTGGTAAAGTCGGCGCCGATATTCTCGAATCGGCACTCAAAGACAAGCCTGATTCAGTAATTGGTTTGGCCACGGGTTCTAGCCCTTTGCCTCTGTACAAAGAACTCATCGCACGCCACCAGGCTGGCAAGATCAGCTTTGCCCAGTGCCGCGCTTTCACTCTTGACGAGTACATTGGCCTCGAAGCTGGACACCCGGAAAGCTACGTGAACTTCATTCACCGCGAATTTACCGACCAGGTTGATTTCGCTGAGGGAGCGGTAAACACTCCGAACGCGCTTGCCGCGGACCTCAACGCCGCTGCCGCCGAATATGACGCTTCCATTCGCGAAGCTGGGGGAGTTGACTTCCAGGTTCTCGGCATCGGTTCAGACGGTCACATTGCGTTCAACGAGCCGGGAGATTCCCTCGCATCGCGCACCCACGTTGTGTACCTTCACGACCAGACGCGCCGCGACAACGCCCGTTTCTTTGATGGAGACATTGACCAGGTGCCTACCAGCGCCATGACGCAGGGCCTTGGCACCATCCTCGAAGCGCGCAAGATCATCCTGTTTGCTCAGGGTAAGGGTAAGGCGCGTGCAATCCGCGAAATGGTTGAGGGCGGTATTTCGTCGCGCTGGCCGGCGTCCGTGCTCCAGCTCCACCCCTTCGTCTACGTGCTTGTAGATGAGGAAGCGGCTTCCGAGCTTGAACTTGCCTCCAACTACCGTGAAGACTGGGATAACTACTACTCAGCCAACTTCTAAGCTAACTAGAGGGGCGTGCAGGCGAACTTTTCAAGTTCTGCCCTGCACGCCCTTTTTGTGTGTTCTAAATGTGTGTTCTAACCGAGCGAGTGGGTCGCGACGCGTAAGCGAAGCCTCGAAAACCATGCCCGTGAGGGGAAGTGCCGATTTGGTTGCTCGTTTTGCCTCTTTGGGTCGGAATACCGTTACGGCAGTTTGGGTCTGAATCGTTGTGTTGGCGGGCGGCGGTGGATCAGGGGCTGGAAACTACCTAAACTAGAGGTATGTTCAGCCTCAACTTGGATGCGCCAGACCAGCCGCAGGCGCCAAGCGCGCCCTCGCGCTCAACCAGCACTTCGGTGCTGGAGCGAACCGAAACTAAAGAGCAACGCTCTCCAGGTGATGGTGACCGATTTGCTCACTACGTGCGTCGCGACCGCGTAACCAAGTCTTTGATCACCGGGCAACCCGTGATCGCGCTGTGCGGCAAAGTGTGGATCCCCATGTCGGACCCATCCAAGTTCCCAGTCTGTCCGCGTTGCAAAGCCCTGCGCGACGAAATGGGGGCACACGGACCCAACTGGCCCTACTCCGACGGTAACGAGTAACCAAGCCGATCAATCTCTGATAGAGAAACAAGCCTGAAAAGGAAACCGCCCAAGGGGGCGGTTTCCTTCATAAACGAGTGGTGGCGGCCAAACGCGGCCGCCACCAAACTTCCATGCGGGAGTGCCCCTTCTGAGGGGCTATCCCTCCAAACGCTGGGCTAGTCGTCGAGTTTGACCATCCTGGTGGGGATTGCCGGCTCGCCAGCTGACAGGCGCCACGCGGCGTACGGCAACTCGTTGCGCGACTGGCGGTGGCGTTCCGCGGCCGCCTCCAGCGCGCCAGGACCCCACAGCTCCGAACGGATCTGCCCGCCCGTAACCAGCGGAATCTGCAGCGGACGAGCCCCCTCCGCCTCCAAAATCTTGTGCGCCTCCTGCACGGTTCCACCGGCAACGATGAGCTCTTCGGAGGCGTAGCCCTCCTCGTCCCTAATGCGGCCCGCGATCTTGCGACCGCCAACTGTGGACTTTGACGCGGACTTCTTCCCCACCTTCACCATGTTGCCGGCGCCATCTTCGCGCGCAACAAGCTTGTAGACGAGGGCGGCGGTGGGAACACCTGAACCCGTCACCATCTTCGTGCCTACACCGTACGAATCCACGGGAGCGGCACCCAGGGCGGCAATCGCGTACTCATCGAGGTCATTTGTCACCGTGATCTTAGTGGACTTCGCATCCAGCGAATCGAGCAGTCCGCGAACCTTAAACGCCAGGGCCACGAGATCACCAGAATCCAACCGGACCGCGCCAAGTTCGCCGCCCATCTCACGAGCGAGCTTCACACCCCGCTCCACGGCCTCAAAAATGTCGTAAGTGTCCACGAGGAGCGTGGTGGATGGGCCAAGGCTTTCAATCTGGAAGCGGAACGCGTCTTCCTCGCAGTCGTGCAAAAGCGTGAACGAGTGCGCGGACGTGCCAACGGTGGGGATTCCGTAGCGGATGCCGGCCTCCAGATCAGAAGTACCCACAAACCCTGCAATAACAGCGGCGCGGGCGGCCGAAACAGCGGCGCGCTCATGCGTCCTACGCGCCCCGAAGTCCACGCACGGGCGGCCATGTGCTGCGATCGTCATACGCGAGGCGGCTGATGCAACCGCGCAGTCATGGTTCAAGATTGACAGAGCAAGCGTTTCCAGAAGCACGGCCTCGGCAAACGTACCCTCAACGGTCAGCAGGGGAGAACCCTCAAAGTAAACTTCGCCCTCGGCATACCCAAAAATGTCGCCCGAAAAGCGGAAATCCTTCAAATAGTCCAACGCCACATCAGACACGATCTTGTTCTTATGCAAGTAATCGATCTGGTGGGTAGAGAAAGTGAAGCGCTCCAGCGCCTCCAATATTCGGCCCGTACCCGCAACTACGCCAAACCTGCGCGTTGCGGGCAAACGCCGCCCAAAAAGTTCAAAAACGGACTTACGCTCCGCTGTTCCCGCTTTCAAAGCGGCGTCCAGCATAGTGAGCTCGTACATGTCGGTTAGCAGTGCTGTAGATGTAGAAGCAGGCATAAGTCGAGTTTATCCCCAAACCGGCACTTTGTGCGCCTCAATCTCTTAGGCTGAAAACATGAGTGCAACCCCCACAACCACCACCCGCGTCAGGGCTGATGCCGCCACTACGCGCGAAAACCACGCGCAGTGGTGCGCCGTGGTGTGGGATGATCCCATCAATACGCAGGCGTACGTCGTTGGCGTATTTCGGCGCCATTTTGGCTATACCGAAAGTCGCGCCCGTGCCCTCATGCTTCAAGTTCACCAAACCGGTAAAGCGATCGTTTCAACCGGCCTTCGCGAACGCATGGAAGCCGACGTTTACGCAATGCATTCCTACGGCCTTAAAGCCACTATTGAGCCTGCGACTAATGCTACTTAGCGAATTCAGATCCACGCCCGGCGGCTACGAAACAACGATTGACGAGGACGTAGCTGTCTTAATGCAGACCCTGCTTGGCGAGACGATCCTCATCCTCGACGCGCCCACCCAAGAACCTTTGTTATCCGCTCTTCTATCAGAGGATGAGCGTGATGAGCCCGATGATCCGACGCTGAAGATCCTCCTGCCCTCGATGAGTAGCGATCCCGGAGAAGCGAGCAACCTGCGTGCCCTCACCGAGGATGCTCTGCGCACGCTCAAGACGGAACGTCTGCAGATAATCGGCCGAAAACTCGCCGAGTTAGCCGCCAGCGAATCGCGCACGTTCACCATCGAGCGTGAGGACGTGTGGCAGTGGCTGTCCGGCCTCAATGATCTTCGACTAGTTCTCGCTGGTCGCCTCGAGGTGAATTCTCCTGATGACACACAATACTGGTACGAGCGCGCCGCCGCACTCCTCGCTCACGATTCTGCGAAGCCGCGCAAGATTAGTGCTGAAGAGCTTGTGGGCCTCGTGTTTGTACTAGTGTCTTGGTGGCAAGATTCACTACTTCAGGCCGTCCAAGAGGGAGATTCTGCTAGTAACCTCTAAACTATGGATTCCGCTCCAATCGGCATACTTGACTCCGGCGTAGGAGGCCTAACTGTTGCCCGCGCGGTAATGGATAAACTGCCGGGTGAACAGATCCTTTACGTTGGTGACACGGCGCATTCGCCGTACGGTACAAAACCCATTGCCTACGTGCGCGAACTCGCGCTGGACGTCATGGACCGTTTAGCCGAGCGCGGCGTGAAAATGCTTGTAATTGCGTGCAATACGGCATCGGCTGCCGTGCTTCGGGACGCGCGTGAAAGGTATGAAGTTGACGCCGGCATCGCCGTGGTTGAAGTTATCCAACCGGCCGCCCGCCGAGCGGCCCGCACAACCCGAACTGGCCGTATTGGAATCATTGGTACCGAAGCCACAGTCACATCCGGTGCCTATCTGGATGCGCTCGCGGCTGTTCCCGGCCTCGAAATAGTGCAACAAGCAGCCCCTAAGTTTGTTGAATTCGCTGAAGCTGGCATCACTACCGGCGATGAAGTTCTGGAAGTTGCGCGCGAATACCTAAGGCCAATTAAAGAGGCCGACGTTGACACCCTGGTGCTCGGGTGCACGCACTACCCGCTACTGACAGGTGTTATCTCCTATGTGATGGGGGAGGACGTGCAGCTCGTGTCTTCGTCAGAGTCCGCGGCTCGCGACGTTTACCGCCGTCTCGTTGAAGAGGATAAGCTACGCGATCCGGACCTAGGTGAGCCCGTCCCGGAGTTTTATGTGACCGGAGATGAGCGCAAGTTTGCCCCTCTGGCTAAGCGTTTTCTCGGCCCGCAGGTGGGAGATATTTCGCGCATGGAGGTGCACTCGTGAGGCTAACCGTAGTTGGATGCACCGGCTCCATGTCGGGGCCGTACTCTGCGGCGTCCTCATACTTGGTACAAGCTCGAGGAGCAGACCCCGACACTGGTCAAGTGCGCACGTGGAACGTAATGATGGACCTTGGGCCCGGCTCGTTTGGTGCGCTGTGGCGCTACATTGACGCGCGGAAGCTAGACGCCGTCCTGTTTTCACATCTGCACGCCGACCACATGGGAGACGTGATTTCGCTACAGGTGCACAGGCGTTGGTATCCCACCGGGCCGCTACAGCCCCTGTTACTTGCCGGGCCGGAGGGGATGATGGATCGGGTGCGCGGCATTGACGGGTACGCGCCTGACGAGACCTATGAGAAAGAGTTCGTGCCGGTGCAACTGGCCGACCGAGAACCGCTTCGAGTAGGCCCTCTCACCATCACGCCGTACGCGGCTAACCACACTGTTCCCGCGTTTGGATTCCGCGTGGAAGGCCCCTCCGAGGGCGATCCTTCGAGCCGCGTGGAGCTCGCCTACACCGGAGACACAGACACCTGCGACAGCATTCAAGAAATGGCGAACGGGGTCAGCCTACTTCTGTCTGAGGCTGGCTTCACCCGTGCCGACGCCGCCCGAGGCATCCACCTAACGGGCGGGAGAGCCGCGAAAATCGCGCGCGAGGCAGGCGTGGAGTCGCTCGTCTTCACCCACATTCAACCCTGGACCGACCCGAAGATCGTCATCGCGGAGGCACGTGAGGAGTGGGACGGCGCGATCTCCACCGCATACGCGGGAGCGACCTACTCGCTGTAAGGATCTGCCGCACGGCGGGCAGGGCCCAATGAAGCTAAGCACACCTGGGGCGGAGTAACGGCGCTGAAGCGCAGAAATCCCTGTTTTAGTTAGCTTTTGAGGGCCTCAACGATTCGCGGTGCAAGGGCCGTGAACGCCTTAGCCCGATGCGAAATCTTATTCTTTTGTTCCGGGGCAAGCTGCGCATTTGTCTGGCTCATGCCCTCCGGTACGAAGATCGGATCGTAGCCAAAACCATTGTGGCCACGCGGCTCGTCAAGGAGCGTGCCGCGCATAACCCCAACCTCAACCGTTTCACTTCCACCCGGCATTACTAGCGCGGCAGCACACACAAACTGGGCGCCTCGATGCTCGGCATGAACGTCGTGTAACTGCCCCAATAAGAGGTTCAGATTCCCCGCGTCATCGCCGTGGTGGCCCGCCCAACGAGCGGAGAAAATCCCCGGTGCACCGCCTAAAATATCCACGGCCAGGCCTGAATCATCAGCAACCGTAGGCAGACCCGTTGCCGCAGCCAGCGCCCTCGCCTTAATGAGAGCATTGCCCTCGAACGAGGTCGCGTCTTCAACTGGCTCCGGCACATCAAAATCGCGAGTAGTGGCAATCTGATCCGCCGTGAGCGCAGGCATCAGGGGAGTGAGGATTGCGAGTAGCTCATCCACCTTATGTCTGTTCCCAGTAGCTAAAACCAGCTTAAAATCGGGCATCGTCTTGCCTCCTGCACATTTGTTTCCAGCTTCTACCGATCTTCGGCAGGGCCCTTTTCCTCTCTGGACGCCTGCAATTTTGCGTTGAACCGTTACAGTTCCTCAGCTAACGCAGCCAACTGGATATCACGCAGCTGCTCACAGCCAACCTGGGCCAAACCAAGTAGCTGGTCAAGCTCACCTCGGTCAAACGGGGCGTGCTCAGCCGTGCCCTGCACCTCAATGAACTTACCCGACCCGGTCATCACCACATTCATATCCGTATCAGCGCGCACGTCCTCCTCGTACGGCAAATCCAACATTGGCACGCCATCGATAATGCCTACTGAAATAGCCGAAACCGAATCCGACAACACCTTACGATTTGCCTTATCAGGCGCGATCAAACCTTTCTTTTGTCCCCAGCTAATCGCGTCGGAAAGCGCCACAAAAGCACCCGTAATTGACGCGGTACGAGTGCCCCCATCGGCCTGCAAAACATCGCAGTCAAGAACAATCGTGTTCTCACCCAAAGCCGCCGTGTTCACAACCGCGCGCATACTGCGGCCAATAAGACGGGAAATCTCGTGCGTACGGCCCCCAATCTTGCCGCGCACAGACTCACGCTGCGAACGCGACGAGGTTGCACGCGGGAGCATCGCATACTCGGCGGTTACCCAGCCCTCGCCACTACCCGTGCGCCAACGCGGCACGCCCTCAGTCAAAGACGCCACACAAAGTACGCGAGTATTACCAAACTCGATCAGGCAAGAACCCTCCGCATTATCAATCCAGCCGCGCTGAACCCTAACTGGACGAAGCTCGTCAAGAGCGCGCCCATCATGCCTAACCATTGAAACATTCTTCGAATCACTCATACTTCAACCGTACCGCGTAATAGCGTGGAAACATGAACATGCCACTACCGCTCTCACAAGGCAACTGGGACCCCTGCACCTATGCGCGCCCATTCATTGACCCGCGAGCAGTCGCCAAACGCGAAATCCCCGCCAAAACAATGTACGACACCATTGCGCAACACTGCGGCGACCTCCAAGTTGAAACCACCTTTGCCTACCTGATCAGTGAACGAGGCCGGTTCATCCCCAACTCTCAAGGCGGAGCAAGGCACGGCCTCGACGGCGTGGATCCGCACCAGATCAAACGAGTTTTCTTTCTGGGAGCGCAGGGCCGCGCGGCCCTCCTCGGTATTCAACTACACCCCACCGACAGTGACGGATATGCCGACCTGCGTCAAAATACCCACCTTGACCCAACGGATGTGCAACTGCTGGCAACCTGCTCCGGGCTGGCAAACTGGCACGACAATGGCGCTTTTTGTGCGCGCTGCGGCGAGCGCACAATCTACGCAGCCGCAGGGTGGGAGCGCAAATGTCTGGGCTGTGCGCGCATCGAATACCCGCGCACCGACCCGTCAATAATCGTTGCGATTCATGATCAAAACGATCGCATTCTGGTAGCGCACAACACGAGGTGGCGGCCAACATACGCCTCCCTAGTTGCCGGATTCATGGAAATGGGCGAAGCACCCGAACAGACCGTCGCGCGAGAAACACTAGAAGAAGTTGGACTACGCGTAGACCGGATCGAGTACGTCGCATCCCAAGCATGGCCCTTCCCCCGGTCCCTCATGCTCGGCTACCGTGCGCGGGTTGTGGACGGAGCCGGGCTGGAACCGACTGTGGACGGAGTCGAGATCGACTGGGCCCGCTGGTACACGCGCGAAGAATACGGTGCCGCCCTCAAAAACGGGCAGATCGAAGCACCCGGCCCCATCTCCATCGCCCGCGCCATCATCCGCCACTGGTACGGACAGCCCCTGCCCGGCGACGAGTAACCCTGTTACGGGGCGCGCCGCTTTGGCGAGCAGGCGCAACCCAAGCCTGACAGCGGCTTTGGTTTCCTCTGCCCCGAGTAGCCACCGCCTGCGCAACCCAGGGCAACAAGGAACACCTTGACCATCGTGTGGTCACTCGCTCAAACCGTCATCCACCGGCCTGAAAACCGGGAAAACCACGCGAATTAGGTAAGTTTTGCAATCCACAACCAACGCGCCCACAATTTGATGTCCGTCCCCTAACGCATAATGGTTAAGGACAGGAGGTAAAGCAGATTGGGACAAAATCCAGACGCCCTACTTGAAGCACTTGACCCGGAGCAACGCCAAGTGGCCATGCAAGTTACCGGGCCGCTATCCGTGCTGGCCGGCGCCGGAACCGGTAAAACCCGTGCCATCACCTACAGGCTTGCATACGGCAGTGCTATAGGCGCGTTTGATCCGGGATCCGTCCTCGCTGTCACCTTCACCCAACGCGCAGCCGCCGAGATGCGCACGCGGCTACGAGACCTGGGCGTGCCCGGCGCACAAGCCAGAACTTTCCACTCCGCCGCACTACGCCAACTTCGCTACTTCTGGCCCCGAGCCATTGGCGGGCCCATGCGGCCCATCATGGACTACAAAGCACCCATCGTCGCCAACGCCGCCAGACGCCTGGGGCTGTCCATAGACAAGACCGCAATTCGCGACATGTCCGCAGAGATTGAATGGGCAAAAGTCTCCATGATCGGGCCCGACGCGTACGTTGACGCCGCCACAACGCAGCTACGCGAAGCGCCCGCCGACCTCGACCTCGAAACCATGGCAAACCTGCTGGCCGCATACGAAGATTCCAAAGACGAGCGGGGCGTCATCGACTTCGAAGACGTCCTCCTTCTACTAACAGGCCTTCTTCAGGAACGCGACGATATCGCGCGAGCCGTGCGATCCCAATACCGCAACTTCGTTGTCGATGAATTCCAAGACGTCTCAGCTCTTCAATTCGCACTCCTCCAAGAATGGCTTGGCGGCCGGCACGATGTTTGCGTAGTAGGAGACGTAGCCCAAACAATTTACTCCTTCGCCGGAGCAGACCCGGCCTACCTCGTAAATTTCGAAAAATACCATCCTGGAGCGCGGCGCGTGCAACTCAACCGAGACTACCGCTCCACGCCGCAAATCGTTTCCATTGCTAACAAAGTCCTCGAAGGAGCCGCGAATACCCGACGTAGAGATACCGCTGCGGGCAAAGGCATGCCCGAAGGCGCCGTTCGACTCAAATCGCAGCGCCCCTCAGGGCCGGCCGTGTCTTTCGTCTCCTACGCCGACGACCAATCCGAAGCAGCCGGTATCGCCGCCCACATCAAATCCCTAACAGAAGACGGCGTACCACTTCAAGACATGGCGATCCTTTACCGCACTAATGCGCAATCCGAAGCCTTCGAACAAGCGCTCGCGGACGCCGGCATAGGTTTCATCATTCGCGGGGGAGAGAAGTTCTTTGAACGCGAAGAAATTCGACGCGCGATGGTGATCCTGCGTCAGCTGGTACGCATTAACCTGCCCGGTGCTGCCACGAATTCTGGAGGAGGGAACGAGGCAGGAAATCTAGACGCACCCGGTAAACCAGAACAGGTGGACGCTAGCGGACTGGGCCTTGAAGAGAACACCGTCGAAGCAGTCAAGAACGTTGCTTCCGGGCTGGGTTGGACGGTGAAACCTCCATCAGGGCAGGGTGCGGTACGGGAAAAATGGGAGAGTCTCGACGCCCTCGTGAACCTTGCCATCGAGCGAGAAAGTTTGCTTCTCGCCGAGTTTGTGCAAGAGCTCAATGAAAGAGCCGAGGCTCAGTTGGCCCCCACCATTTCTGGCGTCACCCTCTCATCACTCCACGCCGCGAAAGGTCTGGAATGGGAAGCCGTCTTTCTTGCGGGTACATCCGAAGGTTTACTTCCCATCTCGCTTGCAAAAACACCGGAAGCGATTGAGGAGGAGCGACGTTTACTCTATGTGGGAGTGACCAGAGCAAAAACACACCTCGTGGTTTCCTACGCCAAATCGCGCGGAGCAGGCAGAAACAAGACGCGTGAGAACTCGAGATTCCTCGACTCGATTTGGCCCGTTGAAGAGTACAAGCCCATCAAGCCTAAACGTGTCGCTCCCAAGTTGAAAGACGAGCTGGCCGATGTTCCAGAAGATGTAAAGCGTCTATTCGAAGAACTCAGACAATGGCGCTTACAGTTATCGAAAGAGATCTCCAAACCGGCCTACACCATATTCACCGACCGCACGCTCATGGCCATAGCCGACGCGAAGCCCGAAACTCTGATTCAACTGCGCACAATCCCCGGCATTGGGGCTACCAAGAGCGAAAAGTACGGCGCCGATGTTTTGAAGATTATTCGGGACTTCGCGGGGGAATGAAACGCGGGTGAGGGCCGCTTTGTTTATGCGTCCGGGGAAGCGCCGCTTTGTTGCTGCAGCCTCGGCGCTCGCCAGGAGGCGGGGGCGAAAACCTGCTTTGCGCTCCCACTGCGACACTAGCGTGTTTCCTCCATTTCGCTGACTTATCTTTTTAGTCGTGATCCGATTGCTTGTGCACCGGAACCTTCACACTGGCAGGTAGGCCAGTGCATGAGCATTCGCGGTGGATCGGCCAGCTGAATCTATCCACAACAAAATTCTCGTCAATGAACCGCACCTCACCCGGCGGTAAACCGTAACCGTCAATCTCGTTCGCCACCAGGCGCGCCGTCATCATTGCCGAGGCTGCTATCAAGTCAGGGGAGAGGCTCGGAAATGGTTGATGGCGACACTGAACCTGCAACGCGGGCCACTCCTCGTCAACGTCGCGTAAGTTGCGGTCCACGCACTCCAGACACGGGGATCCGCCCGTGCGGACAAATGGGCCAACCTGGACGTTGTCCTCGTTAAAAACCACTGACAGTAACGGGACTCCTGAGTCTTGCCACTCACGGATCAGCGAGTATGACGATGCCCTCGCGAACAACGCAATAATGAGATGTGGTTCAGATGCCAACGGCTTGCCCAGACCGACACTCCGATTTAACGTTGTGCGCGAAGAATTGCCCATGTCATCGCCCAAATACCGCAGGTCAAGTCGTTTGATCGACGCGCCGCGAAGCGACTCCACGAGGGCTGACAAATAGGTCCTCATCTTGAGGAACTGCGTGGGATCGCCACAACTGTGCGCCACTATGTCAACGCGGATCTGCTCGCGTTTGCCGAGGGCGTTGGTGGTGCCATCTCTTCGCATTAGTCGCTTACTGTCACTGGTTGACTGCACCTCTGCGGCAAGCTGGGTTAGATGGCGCTGTTTTAGTAGATCTTCAAGCTTGTGGACGCGAGCTTCAGAAATGTTGCGCTTCTTCGCGCGTGCATGTGTGGCTGTGTTGGACGAGTGGAACTTCAAACTCTGTAAGTAGGACTGCTCGACGGGTTCAAGACCGGTGAGCACTGTGCTCGCTGGCCCCATGCCAACTTGTACGTCTCCGTTCGCGCGAACAAAAACGGCTGTTCCTTCACGAAGCTGCATTGCTCCTCCTTGGATCCGCGTGGGGCTCTACTTGTACCAACCGGGCAGCAGGTTGACCGGGCTTGTGTCTTTCTATAGGACTCACGATTCCAGAATGTGTCGGCAGGGTCCAAGGGTGGGCCACCGCTGTGGAAAACCTGCTCTTTCATTGATTCAGACCCAAAGCGGCCAAAACGGGGTGCTGTTTGGACAGTTCCCCTCACAGATGTAGCTGCAGCCACCGCCTCGTGCGTGATTCAGACCCAAAATGGCCGAAAGCAGTCTCCAATTTGCCGCTTTCCCTCACGGATGCGGTGAGGGGTTTCGACTCTTGATGGTATTCAGACCCAAAGCGGCCAAAACGGGGTGCCGTTTGGACAGTTCCCCTCACGGACGTGGTTGCAGTTGAGCCGCGTTGCGGTATTCAGAGGTGAACTGGCGGTTAAAGAGCCCAAAGATTGTAGCGCGTCCCTATAACTGTTGGTGAATCTGTCTTAGCTTTGCCGCCTATCTCGCTTACGGCGCAATTGTTGCTTTCCGAGTTCTGCATCCATTGTTGAAGCTCGACATGAGCAATATTCAGGTGATTATCCTCGGGACGGTTGTCGGAGCTATCTGCGTCGGGCTGATTGAGGTTACCTGGAGGGTTCTTCACATATTCGGAGATCGCCAGCCGGTTTAGTAAATTGCTTCTCTCCTATCCATAGGAACCGATAATCCATAGGGCATTCACAGTTTTTAATTTTCCGGGCTACTATTGAATGTTGATCACGGAGGTCATCCGTCAAATAGACGTTTTTGTGGGAGGCATCATGGATGAGTTCTTTTGGGGCGTTGAGAGCCCTGGCATGATCGACTGGGCGACTATGCCGACATACAACACGATTATGGCGGTGGCAGCAGGTGCCGCGCTGATAGCTTTGGCAATGATGCTGGGGGACTTGAGGAAGTCGCTGGAGGGCAAGGCGTTTAAGGCTGACGGCTACTCGATGGCGTTCGGTGCTCTTGGACTGATTCTGGTAACTACCGGTTTCCACATGACCACTACTTGGCCACTAGCAGCTGGCGGCTTCGCTTATGACAACATCATCTTCGGTGAGACCTGCCTCGGTTTCGGTGCGTTGCTGATCTTCGCTTCTTTTTACCTTTGGAAGCGTCGTAATGACCTTATGGAGTCTCAGGACGCTTACTCAGATCTGCTGAGTACCGCTAAACCGCTTTCCATCTTCGCAGGTGGTTTGGGCTTGGGCCTTTGGGGTATCTCCCTGGCCGGCGTCATGTACAGACTGTTCACCGCGCCGCCTCAGGAACCAATCTCCGGTTTCTTTGCTACCTGGCCTTGGTTTGAAGCAATCTTCATGTCGGTCTTCTTCTTCGTCATCGGCCTGGCTTGCGTACTGTTCCCGCTTGGCGTTTTCCGCGCCTCGAATCAGGCCAACAGCGAAGCTAAGGGCGGCGGCCTGATGGCTCTCGTGATGCGTTTGTGGATGATTTGCGGCATTCTGATCGGCCTGTTTGGTTGCTTGAACTTCTACACGCACATCGGACTCATCGTAAACACGATGTAGCATTTCATAACTTCAAAAATGTGGGAGCCTTAGCTCCCACATTTTCTATGTCAGGACGGATAGAAGAGTTCCCGTCGAGACGCCCAGGCCGATGAGAAGGCTGATGGCGAGGGCGCCGAAGCTGTGCGCTTCAACGCCCTCTAGGGAACATAACTAATTCCGGAAGTCAGGGATGCCTGGTATTGCCTTCGCTACCGATCCTCGTCATCGCGAGAGGTAGCATCATCCCCGGAGTCGTCGGCGGACCCATCCCGGCTATGATCCGAATCCGACCCTTCAGCACCAGACACTGACCCTCTATCCTGAGAGCCTGATCCGTTGGCATCAGAATCTGACGCATCGGAAACGGTATCGGGGGAGCCGACGCGCTTTGCATCGCCCTCCGAATCTTGGCCCGGCTCAAGTCCTTCAGCCCAGCCCAAGGTGCCCTCCAACAACTGCTCTAGAGCGGCGTCAATGTCTGCATCGGCGTCGGCCTTTTGCTTGCGGGCAAGCAGGAAAGCCTCCGGATTAGCAAGCTCCGTCGCCGTTGGAGCAAAGTCGGGGTGATTCCAAAGAGCATCGCGCTCACTGCGGCCTCGTTCGCTTGAAACAATCTGCCAAAGCTGCGCCGCATTACGCGCCTGGCGAGGACGTAACTTAAGGCCAATCAGTTTTTCAAGCATCTGCTCCGCGGCGCCACCCGAAACGCGCCGGCGACGCATCAACTCACGCAACTGTTCAATGTGCGGCAGGTACGGGCGGCCAGCTTCGAGAGTGATCACCTCAACCCAACCTTCTACGAGTGCAAGTTGAGTCTCCAAATCCTCAAGCGCCTTCTCCTGCGCGGGAGTGGGCTCCCCGTTGAACGCCCCGGCTGTCATCGCATCCTGGAGTGCCGCCATGTCAGTGGGGTCAATCGAAGTGGCAGCCTCGTAAATCGCATCCGTATCAATACGGATCTCGGCCGCGTAGTTCTGCACGGACTGCAAGATCTCTGACCGCAACCAGGACACGGAATGGAACAGCCTGGCGTGCGCGACCTCTCGCAATGCAAGGAACTGGTAAACCTCATCCGTTGGGATATCCAGGCCATCCACGAAGGAGTTCACATTAGGAACAACGAGGGCAGTGCTACCTCCGTCGGTTAGTGGAATGCCCACGTCGGTTGAACCGAACGCTTCATGAGAGAGACCACCGAGGGCCTCGCCGATCTGGCCGGCAAAAACCGCTGCGGAGAGACGCTCCATCATGGGTTGCGCCTGGGTGAACATGGCAGACAACCCCTCCGGCAATTCGCCGATTCCCTGATTCGTCATCTGATCCATCTGCTGCTTCAAAGCATCCGAGAGGGCGCGCGCTGCATTCGCCGCAACCGGCTCGACCATCTGCTTCCACGTGTCAAGGGTGTTGTCCACCCAGTCGGATCGGCGCCATGCGTGGCGTTCACCCTGCGGAGGAGTTAAATCCGTGACCGCATCCAGCCACAAATCGCCAACCTGTAGTGCTTGGCGGATACGCTGGCCCTCCGCTGCAGAAATCTGCAGGTCGCCGTCTCCCCATGCGCGGTGGCGGGCGATCTCATGGGCCATCTTCCAGTTGATTGGACCGCTACTTGAACTCATCATGTAGTTCAGCTGGCCAAGCATCGAGCGCATCTCTTCGGGAGTGCCGGGGAACTTCATGCCGGCGCCCATCGACGCGGGGTCAACGCCGCTAGAGCGCATCGCCTTTATCATCTCGTCAGCAGCTTCCCGGCCGAGCATGCTTCGTAGCATGTCCTCCCACGGCGACCTCTTGCTGTCATCGTTCGAGTCAAACATGTCCGGGTTGTTTTCACTCATGTCCTACAAATTACCGCCTCTTTTGAAATGTCGCGCTGAGAGAGCGTGGGATGAGGGTGTTTTTGGCTGGTATTTAGCGGTTTAGCCCATAGCGAACTGATCCTATACGTGAAGGGAAGTGGTGGAGAAAAAGGGGTGTAACTGCCGGGAATTGAACCATGGTATTCACGTGCGTGAGGAGAAGTGGGCTGTAGTGCGCGAGATTGCTAAAGATATGGGATGGTATTCACGTGCGTGAGGGGAAGTGGCTGGTTTCGTGCTTAGACCCGCCACTTCCGGTCTGAATGCCAAAGGAGCGCTTGGTTGGAATCAGCTGCGTGAGTGGAAGTGGTCAATCAGACTCCCTTTTCTACCACTTTGTATCTGATTTCTACCACTTTGTATCTGAATACGCATTGGTGAGTAGAGACTCAACTGCATCCGTGAGGGGAAGTGACGGTTTTGGGGGCTGAACCTGCCAGCTCCCCTCACGCACATAATGACCCCGCGCCTCTTTACACTTGGAAAAGGTCGAGTCATTCGCGCAAAATGGTTTCGGCGGTCCACACAGTGCTAGACCGGTTGGAGGAACACATGGCTATCGAGTATTACAACGCTCCCTCGGAAATGAACGAGGGTGGCGAGAATCAGCCTGCCGGTGAACGTTCCCTCCGCAGAAAAATCGGACGGTGGGGCGCGCTAATAGGCGCGTTAGTTCTGGTCGGGGTCATTGCATTCGCGGTTCCGATGCCGTATGTGATTACGTCTCCGGGGCCGACGTACGACGTCCTCGGTTCTATGAATGGCGATCCTGTAATCGAAATTGCCGCGCCCGACGTTGCGAAGCAGTCCGAGGGGCAGCTACGCATGGTCACTGTGTCGAGTTTAGGCGGTCCGGATGCACACGTGTCCCTCGTGGATTTTCTACTGGCGAAGCTAGATCCGTCGAGCAATGTAAGGCCGGTGGAGGAGGTCTATCCGCGTGACCTTACCCGCGAAGAATTGGATGAGCTCAGTAAAATCCAGATGACCTCGTCGCAGTCGACCGCCGCCTCAGTGGCGCTGGAGGAGCTCGGCTACGACGTGGACGTGACCATGACGGTTGCGGGCGCAACATCGGGATCGCACGCTGAGGGTGTGGTCGAGGAGGGCGATGTGCTCCAAGCGATCATCACTCCGGATGGGGAGAGGCATGCGGTTGACCGACCGTCGGTTCCGTTCGCGCTTCCAAAGACTCTCCCGCCAGAAACACCCGTGAAACTGGAAATCTTGCGTAACGGTGAGAAGAAAACCCTTGCCATGCGCACCTATCTGCCTGAGGAGACGGGGCCGGACTTTATGGGTTCTCGGTTCGGTATCTACCTGAGCGCGGACGTGAAACTACCTGTCGACGTAACAATTCACCTGGAGAACGTCGGCGGCCCATCGGCCGGTTTGATGTTCGTACTCGGAATCATAGATAAGTTCACCGGCGGCGATTCGACCGGCGGTGCGATTATCGCGGGCACCGGCGCGATCGGATATGACGGTGAGGTGCAGCCAATCGGCGGCATTGTGCAGAAAATGTACGGTTCAAAGCGCGATGGTGCCCAATGGTTCCTTGCCCCGAAGTCGAATTGCGACGAGGTGGTGGGAAACATCCCCGATGGCCTAGAGGTCTGGCCGGTTTCGACGCTTGCGGAAGCACGCGAGGCGGTGCAGGCCATCTCGAAGGGAGCCACTATCGATCACCCGGTGTGCGAGGCCAAATGATCCTTCGCCGGGCATGAAGGCGCTTCGGGTCCTCTCCCACTGGCCCAGGGTTCCTGCGGCGTACACCATTCCGACCTAAATTGGCGTGTGCCCGGCTTAGATTAGGCACTTCCCCTCACAGACGTGGCAAGGCGATTACTTATCTACAAGTATTCAGACCCAAACTGGCGAAAACCGGGCACTGATTAGGCGCTTCCCCTCACGGATGTGGTTGAAGCCGTATCGTTTTGCGGTATTCCGAGGGGAACTGGCAGATTCGGCGTGCAAAACCGCCACTTCCCCTCACAGAGGTAGCTAGGCCTCCGCTTGCCGACGAGCATTCAGACCTGAAGCGGCGATTCTCACGTCGCTTCAGGTCAGTTTCCCTCACGCACCTTCACTAGCGCGAGAAGTGTGAAGCCGCCGCAAGAGCGGGAGGTTAGCAGCCGCAGCCGCCGCCCCAACAGCCAGCGTCGCCGCCTTGTCCGCTCCCGGACCCGCAGCCTCCTCCGGACCCGCAGCCGCATCCGCTCCCGCATCCTCCGGACCGGCGCTCTTCGGCGGGCATGAACGTGGTGAACAAGGCTTCAACCAGGCCAGGAACGAGGTTGGTGCCTTCGGCGACCTCATCATCGTTATCATGCGAGCGGGCTCGCACGGCACACCAGGACTCGCCGGTACGGAGAACGCCCGCAACAATGCGGACCTCGTCCCGGTCAGGGTGATTAGCGAAGAACTCGACGGCCTCTACCGGATCGGCGGGCGCCTGCTCCTGCACGGCAGGCGGAACCATAACGCGTTCGGTGGCAACTGCTGCGCCCGCAACCGACTCGGGCCAGCCCAGTTGCGCGAGGGTTTCCTCCAGATCTTCGCCAGGCAAATCCTCCTGAATGACTGCAGTGAGGGCGGTCTCGGTGCCGTCCCAGCTGGCCTCGAGGTGTGCGCGCATGTCCGCGGGGAGTTCCTCCAAAGCCAACAACTCTCCCGTGGGTACCAGTGCGTAAACAGTGGAGGCGTGATCCCAACCCAAGGCCGAGGCCGCTCGCTCAATCTCGTGCACAGCGTGCGTGAGGCCAAGCTGGGCACCGGTTACGCCATTTGACTTGGGGGAGGCTGGTGCAGCCTCGTCCTCGTTAAACATTGTTCACTTCCTTTGTCCGTAGCTCGCCCTACACTTGAACCAGAACGTTCAGCCCCGATCGGCAGGGCGTAAGGCAGGTATGTTAAGCACCATTATTCCCGTGTGCCTTATGCCTCGCCAATCGGTAGACTGGACGGACGATGTAAGCAAACTCGCTAGTTTTCGAGAGGAAAAACGTGAGCGGTTTTCCATTCCAGGGCTTTCCTGAGCAGCCTCGGCCGCAGAAGCCCAGTCATCCTAAGAAAGGGATGACGCCTTTCCGGATCACCATCTTGGTGCTTGTGATTCTTGGGGCGTTCATCTACGTTGCGTCCGATTTGTGGACGCAGGTCCTTTGGTTCAACCAGTTGGAAGCCCAACGAGTGCTGTGGACCAAGTGGCTGTCGATTCTAGCGATTGTCGCTGTGGCAACGGTTGTGAACGCCACTATCGTTGGCCTGAACATGAACTGGGCGCACAAGAAACGTCCGCGTTCAATGCTTGGAGGCCGTAGCGAAAGCCTAATGCAGTATCAGGAGAAAATGACGTCGCTGCGACGCGTCATTTTCTGGGGAGTTCCGCTGGTTATCGGTCTGTTCACTGGCCTCGGGCTTGCCGCAGATTGGCGGCAGATCATCATGTGGATGAACCGAACTCCGTTCGGAGTTACGGATCCGCAGTTCAACACCGACGTTTCGTTCTACGTGTTCACGTTGCCGCTCTTGAAGATGATCCTCTCGCTTTTCACAACGGTGTTTGTCGTGAGCCTTCTCGCTTCCATCGTGGTGCACTACCTTTACGGTGCTATTCAGGTGGCTCCTCGTTTTCGGGTTACGAGGCCGGCTCGGCGTCAGGTTGGAATCCTTGCGGCAATCCTGTCGCTAGTGGTTGGCCTGCGCTATTGGATTGCCCCTTACCGGGCGCTGGTTGAGACCACCGGATCACCTTCGGATGGCGCCCTGTACACGCAGGTTAATGCTTACATTCCGGCGCAGCTGATACTCGCGGTTATCTCGGTGCTTGTAGCGATACTCTTCGTGGTTGCGGCCTTCCGCGGCACATGGCACCTGCCCGTGGCGGGTGTTGCTGTTACGGTGGTTTCCGCCCTTGTTCTGGGAATGGCATACCCTGCGCTGATCCAACAGTTCAAGGTGCGTCCAAACGAGCGCGCCCTGCAGTCGCCCTACATTCAGCGCAACATTGACGCGACGCTTGCGGCATATGACCTCGAGGATGTTGAAGTTCAGACCTACGCGGCGAGGACTGATACCGCCACTGGCCAGCTCCGTGACGATGCGGCGTCAACGCAGCAGATCCGTCTTATTGACCCGGACATAATTTCACCGACTGTTCGACAGCTAAAGCAGTCGCGCTCGTACTATACGTTCGAGGATCAGCTGAACGTTGATCGTTACGAGATTGACGGTCAGAAGAGGGACACGGTTATCGCGGTTCGCGAGATCGACCTCGAGGGCCTCGACAACAACGAACAGAACTGGGTTAACAGGCACACCATTTTCACGCACGGATACGGCGTGGTGGCCGCTTACGGCAACAGGGTTGACTCGAAGGGTGAGCCGCAGTGGTGGGAGGACGGTATTCCTTCCACCGGCGACGTTGGAGAGTATGAGCAGAGGGTGTATTTCTCGCCGAACTCGCCCGAATACTCGATTGTTGGCGCTCCTGAAGGATCCGACCCGCTCGAGTTGGACTACCCCGATGAGCAGTCCGGCGGCCAGGTTCCAACCACGTTCGATGGTGATGGTGGCCCGTCCATTGGTAACTTCTTCAACAAACTCCTATTTGCAATCAAGTTCCAGTCGACGAACATCTTCTTCGCGTCTCAGATTAACTCTGAATCGCAGATTCTGTACGACCGTGACCCGGCACTACGAGTTTCGAAGGTTGCACCCTACCTCACGCTTGACCGTAGGCCCTACCCGGCAGTGGTAGACGTGGATGGTGACCCGTCCACGCCTAAACGCCTCGTGTGGATCGTGGATGCTTACACCACGTCGAACCACTATCCGTATGCGCAGCACGTGAATGTTTCCGCAGCAACTGCGGATGCCTCCACGCAGGATTCAGCGCTGTACGCCGCGCAGCCGAACATCAACTACATGCGTAACTCGGTGAAGGCAGTGGTTGATGCCTACGATGGTTCAGTTTCTCTCTACCAGTGGGATGAGGAGGATCCGATCCTTAAGTCCTGGATGAAGACCTTCCCCGGTCAGGTGAAGCCGCTCGCGGACATTTCGGGTGACCTGATGGCGCACCTTCGCTACCCGCAGGACCTGTTCAAGGTTCAGAGGTCGTTGCTTGCCGCATATCACGTGACCGAGGCCGGCGATTTCTACACGGGCGGTGACCGTTGGAGGCTGTCCGAAAACCCCACGTCAGTGCGAAACGTTGATGGCTCTACGCCAGTTCAACCTCCGTACTACTTGACGATGCAGATGCCGGGCCAAGAAAGCGCAGAGTTCTCACTGACCTCGGTATTCGTGCCGGGCGGACGTGCGGATCGAGAACCGATGGCAGGCTTCCTCGCTGTTGACTCTGAGACGGGGTCTGAGGCAGGTAAGGTGCGTGAGGGGTATGGTCAGTTGCGTCTGCTCGCGCTTCCATCCTCGACCACGGTGCCGGGGCCGGGCCAGGTGCAGAACAACTTCAACGCGAACGCGGAGATTGCGCGAGAGCTGAACCTGATGGACCAAGAAGGGTCCGAGGTAATCCTCGGAAATCTGCTGACTCTGCCTGTTGGTGGCGGCCTGCTATACGTGCAGCCGGTCTACCTACAGGGTACGGGTTCAACCAAGTACCCGGTTCTGCGTAAGGTCATGACCGCGTTTGGTGATTCCGTTGGCTTTAGTGAGACGCTTGAGGGCGCCCTCGATATGACATTCAAGGGTGACTCGGCGGCGGAGCTAGCTGAAGGCACGGGAAGTACGGACGGATCCGGATCGGGAGACGGTGAGGATTTGGACCTGTCGACCCAGCAGAAGCTGACCAGCGCCTTGCAAGGTGCACGTGATGCCATCATTGCGGGTGAGGACGCGATGAAGGCTGGCGATTGGGCCGAGTACGGTAAGCAGCAACAACGCTTGCAGAACTACTTGACTCAAGCACTGCGTTTGCAGAACGAGCTGGACACGCAAACTCAGCTCAGTCCTGAGGAGCTCACTGTTGACGCGCCTGAACCGACGGCCGCGCCCACTGAGCCGGAGGGCACAGCCGCTAAGTAGTAGCGTAAACTTGGGCCTCCCGTCTGCCAGCGATAGGCTGGTAGGCGGGAGGCCTTGCTTTACCCCGGGGTGGGCGCCGCGGCGTTGCCTCCGGCGATGAGGGCTCATGGGCCTGGCTTCGGCCCGCGCTTTTGGTGGGCCCGGCCTCTGCATACGGCTCGAATTCTCGGTTGGCAGTTCTAAACCACGTGCCCGACGGGAAATGCCTATTTCGGTGGTAATTCTGGCCGGTTGGGTCGGAATGCGGTCACAAACGGATTGCCTTGCCGCGCTGCGTGAGAGAAAGTGCCTGATTTCTCCCTTGTTCTCGCCGTTTTGGGTCTGAAAGCTAGTGGAACGCTCGAGCGCCTAACGCTTTCGAGAGGGGGAGTGCCTCCATGATCAGGATTTTGTGTCACTTTGGGTCTCGCACGCGATCGAGACGCGCATGACATACGGTTGTAGCGGGTATCTAGGATAGGAGGCCGTTTTGAACCTAATCGTCGAGGTTGCAGATATAACTTTGCTCGAAGTCGATGTGATTGTGAATGCGGCAAACTCCTCGCTGCTGGGAGGAGGCGGGGTTGATGGCGCAATTCATCGGGCAGCCGGTCCGGGTTTGCTCAAAGAATGCCGCAAGATACGGGACACGGAGTTGCCGGACGGGCTACCAACTGGGCAGGCCGTAGCTACAAAGGCTTATGATTTGCAGGCACTCTGGGTCATCCACACGGTTGGTCCGAATCGTCATGCAGGCGAGGAAGATCCGCATCTGCTCGAGTCGGCATTCAGGAACTCTTTGGAGTTAGCCACACAGTTGGGTGCCCGATCGGTGGCTTTCCCAGCTATTTCTGCTGGCGCCTACGGTTGGGGAATGGAAGAGGTCGCGCGGGTCGCGGCTTCAGCTGTGATGGCCTGGAACAGTGCGGAGAATGGTGCTTGCAAGGCTTTACAAACGATTATTTTTGCGGTTACGAATGAGAATGCTCGCGCGATATTTGAATCGGCGCTAACTCTAGCGGCGGGCTCGTTCGAAGTTGATTAAGGAGGACGCTGATGGCGTGGGTGATTCTAGTGGTTTCCGCGATGTTTGAGGCCATGTGGGCAAGTGCATTGGACCGTATGGCGGGTGGTGTTCTTACGTTGCTAAATGTGCTGAGTTTTGTGGTCGGTTCGATAATCTCTGTGGGTGGCCTGTATTTGGCGCTACGTGACTTGCCGGTTGGAACGTCCTACGCGATTTGGGTTGGGATTGGTGCGGCAACAACGGTGCTGTGGGCAGCGTTCGCTGGGGTTGAGACACTAACAGCTTTGAAGTTGGTCTTCATTGGCATGATCGTTGCTGGCGTTGCAGGCCTAAAAGTTGTGTCATAGCGTGGGGGAGCACACGCACGAGTCTTGAAATAGGCTCCAACACGTGGGGTGGTGCTTCGTTTCAATGTTCAGATGAGGCGTCTCGTTAATGCTCCGGGAAAGTATCTGGATCTAAGCTTGCCGAGGCGAGTGGACAGGCTCCCAGATTTGAACTCTCCCCAGGTGAACCGTTCGAGGTGTGGGAGTTTGCTGCGAATAGTCTCTTCTCGTTGACGCTCGTCATGTAGGGCAGTCTCGGGGCTGACCAGGCTGCCGTCGTATTTGATCATGCCGTCAAATTCGAGCGCTAGCCCCTTCGATGGGTAGGCGAAGTCCACGAAGTAGCGGCGTCTGCCTTCTCCGATTTCGAATTGCTCGGTGGCAGGAGGAAATACGAAACGGTGAAGTTCGAGTCTTAGTAGCGATTCGCCGATGCTTTCCGACCAGGGGGAGATGAGGCGCAGATTGCGTCGTGCGCGTCGTTTGCCGCGGTGATCTTTTCGGCTTGCCAGGATTGTTTCGAACCTTAGAAGGATGGTCCGAAAGGTTGCTTCGACAGCGGCCCGGTCACGTTTGTGTTCACGGACGCGTTGTTGGATGAACCAGTCGACTATGGGCACACAATGCCGTGCGGGGTGGCGCGCCAGTAGCTCCACACAGAGGTAGTCCCACCTCAGCGTTTTCATGCCATCAATTGTTGTGTAGGCGGAAGCGGGAAGGGTTCTGGAGCTTCGTTTGACTACTGCTTCGTGAATTCGGGGCAGATTGTGGCTGTGCATTGGTGCGGATGCCTCGAGGCTCGTTCCGGGCGATCCCGATGGGGCTTGTGCGGGCAAAAGACTGAGGGCGTTGCCGAACCACTGGTAAGTGGCCTCGCCTACGAAACGTAGTTTGCATTTGGAGTGGTGGCGGGAATGCTTGACTCCTGTGATGAGCTCGATTTCCCAGGTTTTGTGTGGGATCGGTGCGCCGTGGATGAGGGCAGCAATGATTCCGTCTAGGGCCGTGCCTTCGGCGGACATGTCAATTACGCGGCGGGCTCGCTCCTTTTGGACGGCCTCCCAGATTTCCCAGGGGGAGTCGGGTTGAATTTGCGCCCAAAGGCCGTAGGCGAGTCTGACGCGGCTACTGTTTTTGCGCCTCGTGATAGTGCGACCTGATTGCGCCCATGTTGCGATGTCGTGAATATTTCCCATGCGTGAAAGGGCATCATGATTGTGATTTTCAAGGGGTGCTATCCAACGAGGGGTGTGGATTCTGTTATGAGAGCCCGGCTTGGGGAAACTGGTAGGGCATGGAGAACATGTGAGCAGGGGCGGGCCGGCGATGGAGCTGCGGTCGGAGGCAGACTATGCGGGGCTGGACCGTATTCAGACGGGAAGTGCCAGGAATCCGAGGCGGTCAAGACGGTTTAGGTCGGAATCGCTACGAATCCGCCTCTGCACGATTGAGATTCCGACGGGAAGTGGCATGTAAGGAGGCTTTTGTGGCACTTCTGGTCTGAATCGTGATTTGTCCTGTAACGCAAAGCAGGGGGTCTAGTTTGCGAGAGGACGCCCCCACCCGTCAACTTTCCACTTCGAGTCTGAACCGAACAGGTACATGATTCCCTCAAAAATTCCCCACATGGCAACGATGGGAGCGAGCCCCAGTGCAGATAGCAAGGTAATCAGCAGCTGGATAACCGCTAGTTTGTATTTACCTAGGTAAAAGTTCTGGGTTCCAAACGCTCCCAACAAAATGGCCAGCACGCCGGCTACGACCCTGTCTTTTTGTGGTTTGTCAGCGGCATCTCGGTGCTTGTTGCGGCCGGGATTTAGGGTCTGAAAAGTGTTTCTTATCTTCGTAACCGCAGAGTTTTTCGAGGCCGCCGCCATTTCACTTGTTGTATCTGGTGAAGGTTCAGGTCGCTTGCCCGTGTTTTTCTGTGAACCACCCGGCGGCAGAGGTGCCCGGTATGAACTGCGTTCTGCGCGCGAGTGGCCGGCATTGGCATTACCGCTCACTCGGGGCTTGCGCGGTGCCCGTGGGGAAGTAGCGGAGGCGTGCTCGATGCGTGCAGCATCTCTTTGGAAATCATTGTCTTGAAGCTGAGGGAGGTTGTATTCGCAGGCATTTTGGGTCTCAGACTCGTTGTGTGTCTTACCCTCCTCGGTGTTCCAATACTTTTCAGGTTGAGGAAATGCGCTCATCGGGGCACCTCCTCTCCAAGCGGTGTTTGACTCTCTCACGATTCAGATCCATAGTGCCAGAAGTTCTCTTAAATCTTTTCAAGGCGTGCCTTCGACACGCAGATTGTTATCTTTTTTGAAACTGGCACGACGTCGAGCTGGAGAAGCGCTCATTTCTAATCCGAGTTATTCACAGAATTTTGAGACGGTCTAGGAATTGGCGCTCGTATGTCGTACTTTCCTTGTACAGGTTTCACATTCGAGGAGTTCAGTGCGATGCGCCATCCCAAAACCATGACAGCTGTGGCCATACTAAGTTTGTTTAGCGTGGGCATCGCAGGGTGTTCTTCACCGGGGAATAACGGGGCCGAGGAGGCCCAAACTTCTCTTGCTTCCCAAGCTGCAACTGAAGCGCCAAGTACGGCCCCGACAATCCCACCGGCAGACGTGCTCTACCCGCACCCCAAACCAGAAATGCCGGCCGAGGCGCACGAGCACTCCGTACTAGGAGCGCAGGCGTTTTCTGTGTATGTCCTGGAAATGTTTGGATACACAGGCGCTACTCAGGATATTGACGCATTTGCAAGCTTATGTATTGAAGACTCTGCATCGTGCAACAGTTTCCTAGATCGCATGAGAAAAGTCAGCGAGGAAGGTTCGTACTATGAAGGCTACGAGCTTCAGGTCACCAGGGTGAACGGAAGCTTGTTCGAGGGAAGCCGACCGGAGGTCGAATTTGGAACTCAACTCTCGGCATTTGTTCCCGGGCATATATTCCACGATGCTACGACGCCTGAACTCGTCAAATTCGAGGATTCGGACATCATAGGTGGAGTTGAAGTGGTATGGCGGGATGGCTGGAAGGTTGTGGAGTTTCAGATGAGGGAGGCAGATGATGAATAAGTCATTGCTGACTCTGTTGCCAACTCTTACCCTGGTCGCTCTGTTAGGTGCTGGCGGTGTCGCTCTTGCCCAAAGCGAGGGCCGGGAGCCTTTGGTTGAAGCCCCTAAACCGAATGAATCTCTTTTTCTGATATCGTCCCCCATCTTCCCGGTTGTCGGCATCTATGATTTGGGTTTGCTCCCTGATGGTTCTAAGGGCGTGCGGTTTGATTCGGCTGGTAAGGCGGGCTGGGACACGCTTGAGGTGTGCAGTTTGCGCCGGTTTTCTAATGGCAGTCATGCGCATCAGTTGTGTTTTGATCCGGTTACTGGCCGGGTTCAGACTCCAACCGGCGGCAGCACCACTGATGGTGGAGTTGAGTATCGTCCGGTGGATCTGTCACAGATAGTTGCTAAAGCGGTCGATGACGCAAACTTGGCAGGCATGCGAGTAAACATTCAACCCAACAAGGGTTGGGTTTTTGCCACGGTGCCAACAATTGTCTACATGACTGGGGAGAAGCCGACTAACTCGGTAAACGTCGATGGGTTTGACGTCACTGTAACTTGGAGCGTTCGAGAGCACCAGATCCAGTTCAACGAACCCGGCGGAGGTGCCTCTGAACTGGTTGTTTCCACCGATGGCGCGCCTTATCCGAACGAGTCAATCACCTGGACCTACCGCAACGAAGGCCGAACTCACGTGTCCGTGACAACCGTGTGGGACGCGAAAGTTAATGTAGCTGGTTCCAGTTTCGACATGCCGAAGCAGCGTGCCACCACGTCCACTAGTAGCGAGTTCGAGGTGCGCAAGCCCATCATCTCGCTGACAAAACCTAGCTATTAGCCGCCAGGAGCTCGAATGATAATCCGAGCGTCAGCAGGAGCCTAGATGACCTCGTTTGTCCTCTGTAGACGCGAACAGCGTGCAATCCTGGTCAAACACGGTGCAAGCGAAACTGTGGCGTGGCGAGGGGGCCAGCTTCATCCTCAAAATTAATCGACGTAAACCCAAGGCGAGCCGTCCTCTGTGCGGATGAATCGAGAGCGTTCTTCCTGTACGCCCGGGCCTTGCGGGGTGAGGTAGTGGGCGCGGAAGTGGACCATGCCCATGGAGTCAGGTTGCTGCCCCTTCACGGTTTTGATGATCTCGAGGCCTGTCCACGTGATGGCGTCGTCGAAGGTGAGGGAGCTCGGTCTGGTTTTCGCATGCCAGGTACGGAGCAGGAAGTCGCGGTCTTTACGTGCAAAAGCACAATACCGGGCGCGCATAAGGAGTTCGGCCGTGGGCGGGTTGCCTCCCCGATGGAACGGGCCACAGCACTGTTCGTAGGGTTTTGCGGAACCACAAGGGCACATGGTTTCTCTCTCTGCCGGTATTCAGACCTAAAGTGACTCTACCGAAATCTTCCCGACCTAGAGGCCTCTACCGCGTGGTGGCAACCTGCTTATCATTTAGTCGAGCAATATCTGCCCAATGGCTTGTCGCAGGGAATCGATTCAGACCCAAGGTGGCTAAAACAGGCATCTAAACTGGCAGTTTCTCTCACGATTGTGGCTGGAGCCTCGGACTCGCGCGCGATTCAGACAGGAACTGTCAAAAAATCGGCAGAAACAGGAGCTTTCCCTCACGGACGTGGCTGCGAACCATGTCAAGATGACAAGTTGAGGTGTCTTGTGTCACACGGTAGGTTCGGTCTCGAAGCGGAGCGGTCGCTCAGGACGCCATGCTAACAGGGGCGCGGATGTCGCTAAGGTGCTGTCGTTAGAGTAGATGAGCAGCCGGAAGGCAGGTCTAATTTGCCGGCGCCCTCTGGAGGCAGGGCCGTATAACGTCAGTTACCACAAGGATTGCTGTCGGGTTTAATGCTGGCGCACCCTTCGCTTTGCGCGTCCTGGATCGCGCTGTCCGGATCCCAGCCGTTTGACGCAAGATACTGGATCTCCGGGTAGTTAGTGCACTGCTTCCCAACTACGATGATGTCGTTGCAAGAGGATTTTTGTTCCGCTTCTTCTCGGCGTTTCTTGGCTTCCTCTTCCTTCTTCATCTCCTCTTTTTTCTTGTCCAGCTCGTCGCTGTATTTGTCGATGGAGCCTTTGAGGGCAGTGGAGTAGTGTTCCGCGTTAGATTTTATTTCGCTTATTCGGTCGAGTGTCGCGTTGGCCGCGCGCAAATCGTCAAGACTTTTCAGCTCGCTGGGTACCTCGGGTATTTCGGGCGGCGAGTCGACTAGTCGTTGCGCACCCATCAGGAGATTTAGTGATCCTTCGACCTTCCCGTACCCTTCGGAGGTGTTTGCTTTCGCTAAGCTCGCTTTCGCGCTAGCTAGAGCCTCCGTAATCGCGGTTCGGTATTCGCCGTTCTTCTCACTGATAAGAGGCGCAGCGTAATTTAGTACGCCTTCGGTGAGTTTTTGGACCGATTCGGTGAGGAGTTTTGTGTGCTCCTTGGCTTCGCGAGTAGCACTAGTTATGGCCTTCGCGTCGGCAGCGGAGGAGCAATTCGTGACAGCTTCGGGTGCTTCGCTCAGTGCTTCTCGTGTGGCTTTGATGAGGGGAGTGGCTTCGTCGCTGGTGGAGTACCCAAAGGAGTTTTCGTCGTTGAAGAAGTTGAGTAACTCCCGCGCTTTCACGGCTTCTGTTTCGTACTGCTTTACAACGGCTACGTGGTCTTCGGTGGCTTCGGCGCAACTGTTTTGCGATTTTGTCAGGTAGTGATATGCCATGAAGCCGAGGCCAAATACTAGCGCCGCGACGAGTAGCGCTGAAACTAAAATCTTTCCCGTTTTCATGGTCTTGGCTCCTGGCCGCCACCTTTCTGTGAGCGTTCTTAGCACAAGGATAAACAGTTTTTATCGGGAGCGGTACATCTTCAGATTCCTCGCGAGGTTGGTGTGCTGAAGAAAAAGCGCTGAGATTTCCTCTAATTCGTGCGTGGCGGACGGGGCGAAGTAGAGAAGATGAAAGGAGGCGTGGTTGGGCGCCGAGGGGAAGTAGCGGTGTGGTAGTTGTGCGTGAGGGGAAGGAGCAGTGCTGTGATGGTGCGTGAGGGAAAGTGGTCATCTGGGAGGGGTTTCTGCCGCTTTGGGTCTGAACGCTGGCCCAACCTGCCAGGTGTATGACCGTGCGTGAGGGGAAGTGCCTGTTTGGGCTATCAGTTTCGCCGCTTTGGGTCTGAATCGCGCTGGAGGAGGCAGCTACAACCTCGACCGTGAGGGGAACTGTCGTTTTAGGACCTGTTTTAGCCACTTTGGGTCTGAATCGTTGAAGGTGGCGGGATGAGCTTTGGCCTGGATGCTGTTTCATCGGCCGACGTGTTCACCCTCAATTTGGTGGCTATCGTCGTGCTGTTGCAGAGCAACAAAAAATCTCGCCACATTTCGATGTGGCGAGATTTGAGTGGTAGCGGGGGCAGGATTTGAACCTACGACCTCCGGGTTATGAGCCCGGCGAGCTACCGAACTGCTCCACCCCGCGTCGGTATTTCAACTTTATGAAACCGGTGGCTGGAATTCAAACGCTTAGCGGGTGCTGTTCGTCACCACTTGCTAATCGGAGCTCGGAAAAGAAGTTACCAACGAACAGAAATGCGCATTTGTGAGATCGCGAGGACCTCACAAATAAGCAAATGAAGCTCAAATTTCAGCCTACACGCGAGGGGGAGGAGGGCTGGCGTCGGGCACCTTCAACGAGAGGCTCGATTAACGGCGATTGTAGTAGTGCAAGTCCGGACCCGTTCCGGTGGGGCGCGAGGTGGATGAGCGCGGCCGCGATCGCAAGGCGCCCGCTGGTGAATGTGGGGCTCGGTAGCGAGCGAGAAAGTATATAGGGAGCTTGCCTGGCAACTGCATGCTGCCACGTTGCGCGCGAGGAAGTGGCCGGGAGTATGGTGAAGGCCATGGGAATGGCGTGGGCGCTTTTGGCGATTGTGGGCGCGACATTGGTGGCGTCGGGCGTTCAGAGCATTGCTGGCATGGGCTTTGGGCTGGTGGCAGTCCCGGTGTTTATTACCTTGTTTGGCCCCGCGGAAGGGGTGCTGTGGGGTAATGTTATTGGCTCGGTGACGGCAGGAACGTTGCTCCTCGAGAAGCGTAAGGACGTGGACTGGGCGATAGCGATTCGTTTCACCGTGGCGGCGGTGCCGGTGATTTTCGCGACGGTGCTACTAACCCGCAACTTGGATGCGTCCATGATGGACATTGTGGTGGGGCTGATAATGCTGACTCTCGTTGCGTTCACCCTTTTTGCGCGAAATATGCCTCGGGCGCAGGGACGTCTCCCCATGTATTTCACCGGCGGAATGGGTGGATTCTTGTCGGCGTCGGTGGGGCAGGCGGGGCCGGTCCTTACGGCTTATGCGCGGGCGGCGCAGTGGCCGCAACGCAGTTTCGCTGCGACGTTGCAGGTGTATTTCTTGGCGATGAACGCGGTGAATATTCCACTGAAACTGGCAGTTGGGTATGGTCCGCGCGACGGGCGCCTGGCAGTTGCGACCCTCGTGGCGGGTCTTGTCGGGACGGGGCTTGGCACCGTCGCGGCGCGTAAAGTCTCGTCGCACATCACTAAGCAGCAGGCGCGCAATTTTGCGATGATCGTCGCGTGCGTCGGGGCCACTTTGGTGTTTGCGCGCGGACTCGTTAGCGTCCTCGGCTAGGGGCCTGAACGGGTAGTTCCCGTCGCACAGCGCCTAACCGCAGTCGCCGGGGCGTTCTTGATGGCGAGGGATAGCTGCCTCCTCCTGAATGAAAATCTCGTTGAGCGAGGAACGCTCGCGGGGCGAAACCCCCTGGGGTATCGTGTGGTGGGTGAGGGAGGAACGTGCACCATGGAGAACTCGACGGTAAAGGTGCTTTCGCAACCAATGCCGCAGGGGCTCGGCGCCGACTACGTTGGTGCGACCGGAGCGAGGAGGGCGGAGCGGCGCAAGCGCCTACTGATCGCGGCAGCGTGGGCGGTAGGGGTTTTGCTTTTCCTGGGACTGCCAACGGACCTGATCTCAAACCCGATTTTTGGGCGCGAGGTGCCTATTCGCTGGTGGGAGTAACCGGTTGTGGGTGCAACGACGGCACTCACGTTCGCGTGGTTTGCCGTGCAGGCCCCGCCGATGGAGTTCCAAAAGAACGGGCGCCTGCTGGGTGGGGTGATGCTCACTTTGTTTGCGGTTGCGTGCCCGGTGTGTAACAAGATTATTTTGTTGTTGCTCGGCACGGCTGGGGCCCTCGGGTTTTGGGCCCCATTGCAACCTTTCATTGCGATCTTCTCGCTGGCCGCGTTGACGCTTGCGCTCTACCTGCGTCTACGATCTGCTCGCCGTTGAGCCTCCTTGCCCGAATTTTCACGGCATTGCGTTTGCGGCGGCCTTGACGGGTAATAATGGAGGCTGGCGTTGTAAACGGAAAGCGGGGGTGTCCCATGACTATCGCGATGATCTGGGCGCAGGACAAGAATGGCGTCCTCGGCAATGGGAACGAAATGCTCTGGCATGTGCCGGAGGATTTCAAGCATTTCAAGGCGGCAACGCTCGGGCACCCGGTGATTATGGGGCGAGGATCCTGGGAGGCGCTTGGTGGAAAGCCTCTGCCGGGCCGCTTGAACGTGGTGATTACGGGGCAGAAGGATTACGTGGCCGAGGGGGCCAAGGTCGCTCATTCGCTCCAGCAGGCGGTCGCGGTGGCGCAAACTTCCGCGGAACTCGTATGGATCGTTGGGGGCGCACGGGTTTACGCTGACGCGATGGGTATCGCTGACGAGCTTGTGGTGACGGACCTGGATCTTGAGGTTGCCGTTGCTCCCGATCTGGTTTACGCGCCGACTATTGATGCTGAATCTTGGTGGGCCGATCCGGCGCGGTCGGACGCGCAGTGGCGGTCGCAGTCTGGTGATGCGAGATGGAAAGTGACGACGTATCTGCGACGTCGGTGATTTAGTGGGCCGCCGTTCGGGGTTGCTTGCCTCTGTGTAGTGGCGCGCCCGGCGGCGTCACTTACGTGGGCGGCGCGATATCGATTGAGACCCAAAGTGTCGGTTTGGTTGGCAAAATGGTCGTTTCCCCTCACGAATGCGGCTTGAGGTGGATACTTCTGTAACGATTCAGACCCAAAGCGCCGATTTGGGAACTGTTTTTGCCGCTTGCCCTCACGCTCGTGTTCAAGGCTGCGAGCCCACTCGCATCCGTGAGGGAATCTGCCTCTCTACGAGGGCTTCGCTGCCAGTTTGGGTCTGAAGCCGTGTATATGCCGGACGTGTGAAAGGGTGCGTGAGGGGAACTGCCTGTTTTGGGTGGAACTGCCTGTTTTGGGTGTAGGTTTCGCTTGTTTGGGTCTGAATGCTGTCTGAAGGGGTGTGCTGTCTGAAGGTGCGTGAGGGGAAGCGCCCGGTTTGGGATTGTTTCTTGTCAGTTCAGGTCTGAATACCGGTTGAGGAGGCCCCTGGCTGCAGTGACTGTGAGGGGAACTGCTGGATTTGGGTGCAAAAAGGGCAGTATGGGTCTCGCAACCGATAAAGCGGCACGTTAGGTCTGAATCGTTGTGGGCGAGGGCGCCTGAGTGCAGGCCATCGCAGCGGAAACAGGTATGGGTTCGAGTCGGGCCTGCGGCTCTAGGAGCGCCCGGGAATCGAGTGTCTTAAAGGTCGGGTATTTCCGCGGCTGCCTCGGCGGCGGCTGGGTCGAAGCTGAAGAGTGTGGGCTGCGGGTCGGCGAGGGCAACGCTGATGGTGCGCTTGAATCGCTCGTTCATCTCAGGCAACGCGTCGACGGGGAACCAGCGCACTTCGGAATTCTCGCCGTCAATTGGTCTTGGCGTGCCGCTGATGTAGCGCATGTGCAAAGAGATGTCGAGGTAGGAGCTCACATCCCCATTCAGGTAAGTGGTCGGCCCAACTGTGCCGATGGCGAGGATGCGGGTTGGCTCGCACATGATGCCGGCCTCTTCGATGGCCTCACGGATGGCGGCGTTGGCGGGCTCCTCGTTGGGGTCGATGATACCTGTGACGGGAGTCCAGTGGCCGTTGTCTGAGCGCTTCACCAGCAGCATTTCGGTGCCCTCATCGTTCGTGATAACCGCGGTGACGCCCGACAGCCATAGCGGTGCATGTCCAACGTGCTCGCGCAAGTCTGCAACAAATTTTGGTATAGCCATGCATTCAGTCTATGCCTTGGATATGCGAGGACGGGTTGGCAGTTCTCCTCGCGGACGAAGTTGCGCCAGCTCGCAGTCGCATCCTCGCCTCGGAATCTTCCGGCTCGTCGAGGCTCTTCGGAAGCCTGCAACGCTTGAGGCGGTGTGTTGTTGGTGATGTTCGCGGCTTTTCGCGAGCGCGGTTTTGGGGCCGCACGCCGGCTTCGTATGCTGAATGTATGACTGATGTTAAGCGTATGTTGCGGGCGATTGTTGCGATTGTTTTCTTCACTTACATTGGTCAGTTTTTATTGAATGCGGCGATTGCTCCATTGTCGAGGGCGCTCGGTCTCGCGGAGTGGCATATGGGTGCTGCGCTCTCGTTGGCCGCGATTATGGTGACTTTGTTGAGCCAGCCGTGGGGGAGGGCTTCGCTTTCGTGGGGGCGCCGGCCGGTGCTTTTGTCGGCGCTGGTTTTGGCTCTTTGCGCGGGGTTGTTGTTCTCTTTGACGGTTTGGCTCCGCACAGCGGCGCTGATCCCGGCGGGTTTGGCGGCGTCGGGAATTATTTTGGCGAGGGGTGGTTTCTTCGGTGCGGCGGTGGCGGCTGTCCCTCCAACTGGGCAGGCGTTAATCGCGGAGATCACCCCCGACGAAGCCTCTCGCGTGCGCGGAATGGCGGCATTCGGGTCGGCTTTTAACGTGGCCGCGATGGTGGGTGCGCTCCTGTCGGGCCTACTGGCCGCATGGTGGTTGATGGCGCCGGTGTACGCAACGCCGGTGAGTGTGGGTATTGCCCTTGTTATCGCGCTTGTCACGCTACCGAAGTCGACAAAGCGCGAGGGAAGGGTGAAGCCTCCAAAAATGTCCGCATTAGACCGGCGTGTGCGGCCGTATTTAGCAGCGGGTTTTGGTCTCTTCTTCGCGATGGGGATCGTGCAGATTTGCATCGGGTTTGTGGTGCAGGACCGTTTTGGTATTGCTCCGGAGAGAGCGGTGCTTCCCACGGGACTTGCGATGCTTGGTCAGGCGGCTGGTGCGATTTTCTCGCAGCTGGTTTTGGTGCCTCGGTTGGTGTGGCCGCCGCGCAGGTTGCTGCGCGTGGGTTTGATGGTGGTTGTCTTGGCCGTGGCTGGAATTGCGCTGTCGTCTTTGCTGTGGGTCACGATATTGTGCGTTGCGCTCATTGGCATTGGGTCTGGGCTTGCGGGGCCGGGCTATAACGCGGGAGCGTCGCTGAAGGTTGGTCCGGATGAGCAGGGATCTGTTGCCGGTCTTCTGTCCGCTACGGGTGGTTTGACCTGGGTTTTTGCGCCGATTACGGGCACGGCTTTGTACGGTGTGTCGCCGCTGGCGGCGTTGTTGTTGGCAGTTGGGGCGGTTTCGGCTTCGGCGGGGGTGGCGTGGTTGCACCCGGAGTTCAGGTCAAATCGTTGGGGTGAGCGTCTGCGTTCTCGATTCAAGAGGAGGAAGCGGGTAGGCCGCGACTAGGCGCGCAGCTGGTCCGTTCCTCCCTCGTTTAGAAGCGCTGTTTCGAGGTGCTGCCCGGTTTTGTAGGTGAACGCCAGCGTGCCCACTTTGCGTCCGTGAGGGGAACTGCCTGTTTTGGGTGTCGGTTTTGCCTGTTTAGGTCTGAATGCCGTTTGGGGGGGGCGCCTCTGGGGGGGGGTGCAGGTCCGCCAACACATCTGCTTGATAAGAGTAATGAGAAGCGTTATCATGTAAACCATGCTTAAACGACACCTCACCTCCACCTTCGTCGCCTTGGTGTTCGGCGCCTCGGCAGTTCTGGCCGGAGCTCCGGACGCCCAAGCAGCCCAGCCTCGTGTAGTGCGGCCGGGCGCGCAGCCACAAGTTGCGCAGGTCCAGCCTGGACATCATGAGACCGCGCAGCTCTCGGGCGTAAAGGCCGCGACACAACCGCGTGTGGCACAAGCTGAGTCCCGTATGCAGGTCCAACATGCGCAACCCGCCTCCTCGGATATGGAATCGCGCTTGGTGCTAGATCACGGGCATGTGGACGCGTTTTCGGTGAATTTCGATGGTGAGGAAGTTTCACTCGCGGTGAAGGAGGACGTGACAGGGTCGCATGTGCGCCGCGCGTCGGAGGACGTGCTACTTCACGTGAAACAAGAAGCCTTCACGGATGTGACGGCCAAAATCGCTGGCATTGAGCGCGCTGGTTACGCGCTGCCACAAACCCAGTCGCAGAGCCTGTTGTGGCCGGGATGGGACTCGATGTTGGTGGCGGATAGGGCGCCAGACGCCGCGGTGACGATCACGATTGATAAGCTCACCGGCCCGGGTGAGGTGTTCTTGTGGCAAGACACTTTCTCTGGCAAGCCGCAGGCTGTCACGGCCGGGGGACCGCGTTTGCGTGCGGGCGCTGTGATCTCTCAGGAGTCTCCCGCTCACGTGCACGCGAACTGGCTGTTCACGAAGCCGGGCGCATACCAGATGACCGCGCGCGCCTCGATAACTGCTGAGGGGCGTAGCGTCACGTCCAAGCCGGCGACGCTCACCTGGATCGTCGGAGACCTTAAAGCTGGCATTTCCAGTCTGAATGCCGAATCGCCCGATACCTCGAGCACACCTGGTGTCGAGGTGTCCAGCGGAGCTAACGGTTTCGAGGAACAGCAGGAGCCCGGAAAGTCAGGGACAAACCGACTCGAGGGCGGCTCGCATGAGAGTGGCACCCAGCAGGGCGGCAAACCCGGGAAAGAGGGCGAAGCTGGGCCCGCAAAAACCACGGGTGAGCAACCGCGGGGAGGCATGCCAGCGGCACCATCCACAGCCGGTAGCCAAGCGAATCCGACGCAGCCGGCGCCTGCAGCAGAACAGTGCATCCCCACAGAGGTGACGGTTCCAGCGGCAGGCTCGGCATCAGGAAGTCACACGATCCCGGCTAACACCCACGTGCACCCAAACTGGGTGTTCGCGAAGGAGGGTACCTACCGGGTTTCGCTCACGCAGACGGCAACCATGAAATCGGGAAAGAAGCTCAGTGCTACGGGCACCCTCACCTTCAATGTTGGGGGTAGTGGAAATGCGACGTCAGGTCACTTTGATGTTGGATCGGTAGTCGAGTCGGGCCAACTCAAGATGCTGGTGAAGGATGACCGTTCACAGCCGGCAACTTGGAGGAACCCGACCGAACTCGTGTTTGGACTGTCCGATGCGGCTAAGGTCGCGGCGCCGGCGGGTATTGAGTTTGTGGCACCTCAAGGTGCACCAGTTTGGATTATTAGTTCCACGCAAATGCAGGGCGTGCCGTGGGTGGGCGCAAACACGCAGCATCCGTCGCTATCGCAAGCTACTACCGGCCCGGTTACTTGGACAGTCAATAGTGTGCAGGGGCCCGGAGCGATGGCAGTTTTTGAGTCCGGATCGTTCGGCCAGATTGTTGGTAAACGCTGGTTTGGTGCGTCCGGTAATGGCACCGCAAAGGTGTTCGTTGGTAAGACAGCTTCGGGAGCAGACTGCGAACTAAGCCCTGAACAGATAGCTGAGATCGAGGCTGCGGGCGGTGTTGTAGGAGGTCGCCTCGCTACGACGGGTTCCGAACCAATCCTGCTCTGGCTTGGCGCAGCGCTCAGCATGATTGTTGCGGGTGCTCTTCTCATAAGGGTTGCGAGGCCGTCCTCGCCTTCAGTTTCGTGAGTAGTAAGCCACTAGTTGTAGCAACGGTTGCGGCGCTTCTACTTGGAGGATGCGCGCCTGCGAATGCGTCGAAGGATGACCGGATTGAGGTGGTTGCATCGACGCCTATCATCGCGGACCTGGTGCGCAACGTGGCTGGGCAGGACGCGTCGGTCACCAGCCTCGTGCCGACTGGAGCGGACCCTCATTCCTACGAGCCGCCGCTACGTGCAGTGCGTGACGTGGCATGGGCGGACCTTGCGTTTGAGAACGGGCTTCTGCTGGAATCTGGGGCTATCCGTCACACGATGAGGGCAAACTTGCGCGAGGGCGTGCCTTTGATCAGTTTGGGAGATAAGGCTCCCGCGTACGGAGGGCGCCACATTCGCCTGGTGGAGGATTTTGCTCTGTCTACGGTGTGGCTCGGGTTCAGATCAGACCGGCTACCGGGTCCTTGGCAGATCCGTGCCACCTCGATGGAGGGCCCGGGCAGGCTGGCGGCTTTTACCACCGGAACGTTTGGCGAGGGGCACCCGTACATCACGTCGGCTGACGGATTTGGCTCGGCTGATGCTGTGGCATTGCCTCCTGACGCGCACACCCACATGTCGTGGGCATTTAGCGAGGCTGGAACTTACACTCTGAACCTCGTGCAAGAGCCTCACTCGGGAAATCAGGAGTCTCTTGCGGGGCAGCAGGGTGCTTCGAAGGGCAAGGGGGTGCCGGACCCAAATGGCTCCGAGACCCAAACTGACGAGTATGAGCCGCGCTCTGTCTCCCAGACCCCAAGTACCAATAGCTCAAATGCCACCTCCGAGACCCAAACTGCCGAAGAACAGCAGGCTGCCACTTCGAAGGCCCCAAGTGCCGCGCCGAAAGACGAGGTCGCGATCCGTTTCGCAGTAGGCGTAGAGCCTGACACTGGCCTCGTGCATTTGGACGCGGGACACGTGGATATTACGGCGACGCCTCAGGGAATCCGCCTGCTCGCGGACGAGGACGGCAAGTCTGTTTATTACGACCCGCAGGATGTGCAGATCGTGGTGCCAAACCGGACGCTTGCGAAAGTGCCGCAAGGAAACTGGGCGTTTTTGGGAAAGCCGGGCGAGGACACGTGGATTTTGGCGCAGGCTGTTTTGGGTGAGCACATTCACGGCGAGATCGATCCGCACCTGTGGCATGACGTGAACAACGCGATCGCGTACGTGGATGTCATTGCCGAGGAGCTTGCGAAGGCTGATCCGGAGCGCGCGCAAGCCTATGCGACTCGCGCAAAAAAGTTCAAGGCGGAGCTTCGTCAGCTTGACCAGTGGACCGCCGCGGTGCTGGCTTCCATCCCCGCGCAAAACCGCAAGCTCGTTACCGCGCATGACGCCTTCGGGTATTTGGCCTCACGGTACGGCCTCGAGGTTGCCGGTTTTGTTGCCCCAAACCCGTCGATAGAGCCCAGTTCGCGCGACATGGCGATTCTGTCCCGCCAGCTTAGAGACTTGCACGTACCGGCGGTTTTTGAAAACCCGGCGTCGGCGGCGCATCAGGCGGAGCTGCAAAGCGCGGCCGAAAGCGCTGGAGTGCGTCTGTGCTCGATCTACGCGGACAGCTTGACACAGCAAACACCAACGTACGTAAGCCTCGTCGAAGCGAACGTTACCTCTTTGAAGGCTTGTCTGGATCCCACGTCACAGGGGGCCTGGCCGCGCGCCTCTCAACCAGTTTTGAAAGGAATCTGATGAAAACTGCAATCTCAAGTCTTGTTGGGGTTACCTTGCTAGCGACGTCGGTGATGCCCACCCTTCCCGAACTCACCCCCGCGTTGTTGAATACGACCGCCTTTACTTCTGTCGCGCCCGTGGCTGGGGCTGGCCTGCCCGTGATGCCGGCCGATTCAGATATTGACCCGGCGCTTACACAGACTGTGACAGGCAACGAGAAGGTTGCCCCAAAGGGCGAGCGGGTTGAGATTTCGGCCGGACACGTGGACATGGGGGCGACGCTTTCGGATTCGTTTGAGCTGATGGCGCGCGACGATACGACCCCGGAGCCAGTTTGGCGCCACCTCGATGACGTTGTTTTTGTGATTGGCGAGGAGGGAAAGCTGACGGTTCCCGATGACCCCGCGTATGCGTTTACTAAAGCCGAGGGGCAGGCTTGGGTAATCCCGCAACACGAGATTGACGGAGTGCCGTGGCTTGGCTGGAATACGCAGCATCCGCAGCTGGTTGAGAAGGCTCCGGGCGGTGTGGACCTGATTTTCGAGGGACACGAGGGGCCGGGTGTCCTAACTACTTTCGTTGAAGCTGGGAACTTCTCCGGTCCGCAGGTGATTTGGGATTCCACTAAGGAGCAGGGCCAGCTGATCCACGTTGAACCGTCCACGCACACGCACGTTTCGTGGGTTTTCACGCAGCCTGGCGAACATCTGGTTCGCGTAACTGCGCAGGCAACTATTGATGGCCAGCTCGTCTCGAACACTCAGACGTTGCGTTTCGCTGTTGGTCCAGATGCCAGCGTAGAGGCTGCGCATGAGCTCGCTTGGTCGTCGCACAATCCTGTAGGCGGTGCGGATCCTAAGAACGAAGGCGAGGCCGGCGATAGTGCGGCAGCCAGTAGTGCGCAGCAGTCGGGTAACGGCTTGGCGCTTTCGGTCGGAATCGGTGTAGCTATCGCCGTGCTTATCATCGCGGTGGCAGCTGTAGTTATGGGGCGCATGAGCCGTAGCCGTAAGAAGGAGGCCCTGTCTTGACGCCTCTTAAGCCTGTAGCAACGAGAGTCAGGCCCGTGGTACTTTCCGTCTCGGACGTCAATGTGAGCTTCGGCAATCAGCAAGTGCTACAAGACATCTCATTCAGCATCAACCGCGGAGAACTTGTTGGGCTACTTGGGCCCAACGGGGCGGGTAAGACCACTTTGATCCGCACCATTCTTGGCCTTCTTCGTCCAGACAGCGGCACTATCGCCACGGCCGGGCCCCACACCCTTGTTGTCGAACCCTCTAAGCCCGCGTCAAAAACCTCTGCGTTTGCCGAAGTCTCATTCAAGAGGGGAGGCCGCGCAATCGGCTATGTTCCGCAGAAGCAGGAGGCGAGGTGGGAGTATCCAATCACGGTTGAAGAAGTTGTAGTTTCGTCACTCAAACCTCGATTATTGGCCGGAGCAAAGCACTGGCGCGCAGCTTACGAGGCCCTGGATGCGGTGGGTATGAAGGAGTTTCGCTCCCGTCCGATTTCGGCACTTTCTGGCGGGCAACGCCAGCGTGTCCTCATTGCCCGTGCGCTGGCTCCGAAACCGTCAATTCTGCTCTTGGATGAGCCGTTCACCGGCCTCGATGAGCCTAACCAAGAGGCGCTTGCGAAGATGGCGATGGAACTTACTAACAAGGGAATCTCAATTCTCATGTCTACTCACGACCTCGTGCAGGCTGCGGGAATGTGTGACCGTTTCATCCTGTTGAACCGCACGGTGCGTGCAACAGGCCCGTTGCAAAACGTAGCTGCGCCTGAACTTTGGGCATCCACCTACGAGGTGTCCGAGAACGCGGCGCTGGTGCGCGCCGTCCAATCGCTAACTGAGGTGGAGGTCGGAGCGTGAACCCGATTGAGTTTCTTGCCGACCTGGCCAACCCGCAACTTGCATTCTTGAGCCGCGCTCTCCTCATGGCGATTCTGTCGGCTGTACTGTGTGGAATTGTGGGCTCCCATATTGTGGTGCGTGGCCTGTCTTTCGTGGGTGACGCCCTCTCGCACGCGGTGTTCCCAGGCATTGCAGTTGCTTTCGCAACGGGCACGTCCACACTCCTTGGTGGCGCTATCGCCGGCGTGATCGTTGCGCTACTCATCGCCTTGTTTTCACGCCGAAAAACGGTGGGCGAAGACTCGATCATCGGCATCCTATTTGCTGCGGCATTTTCTGTCGGACTTGTGATTGTCTCCAGAATGCCCACGTACACCGGTTCGCTCGAGTCTCTCCTTTTCGGGTCTTTAACTGGAGTGACTGGGGCAGACCTCCTCACCGTCGCTATTAGCGGAGCCCTGGTCCTCACCGTCCTAGCGATCTTCCACCGCGGCATCGTGGCGGTTAGTTTCGACCGAGAATACGCACAAACACTCGGTTACCGCGCCGGTCTTATCGACGTTGTCCTCTACGTCGCCACAGCACTGGCCGTGGTAGTTTCCGTCTCAACTGTGGGTAACATCCTCGTTCTTGCGCTTCTTGTAGGTCCGCCAGCAACAGCTCGCCTCCTGACCCGCCGAATCAGTGCAATGATGGCGCTTTCAGCCATGCTCGGCACCCTTGCCGCGCTAGTTGGCCTGTGGGTGTCGTGGTCATGGTCGGTGCCAACCGGTGCGGCCCTGGTCTTAGCGATCACGGCAGAGTTCATCCTCGTGTGGATCTTCCAATCACTCCATGCAGTCCGAACCAGCCTCAAAACCATCCAAAAACGACTCACCAAATCAATCAATGCGAAGAAGAAATCCGAGGCCGTAGCTCGCTAGCAGGCCGCCGATCTTCTCCTTAGCAAAAACAACTGTAGAGATTCACCAAATGTATTTAGCAGCCTCTCATAAGAGCCAAAACGACCTGGCAACCCGCCGAGGTTTAGAAAGGAAACCGAATATGCGACGACTCGTTAGCGCCGCGATTGCCGGCCTCGTCCTCGCGGCTGGAATAACTCAACCTGCATTGGCCGGGCCCGATACGGGCAAGACGATCATGTACAACGCGCACGTCGATTCGCCTAAGGTCTACTGGCAGGGCAACAACTTCACCCTGAATTCGGATGCGGGAGGCCAGTCCACCCCGATAGAGAATACGGTCAATTGGCTTGGTCGAGGCTACTCGATTACCGGTTCACAGCTCTACTCGATGGACGCTCCTGAAAACGGCGACCTGTCTTTTATCGGGGCCGAGCCAGGCGACATGCTCTATGCGGCCCCAGCGGTGAATGGTCGTAACAACGGGCCGATCTGGGCGGGGTTCGGCGCGGACACGAACATTCCGATCGAGAAGTTTCGTGACAACAAGTTTGACCTAGAAATTGTGGGCTTTAACGGGCCTGGTCGGATGGAAATGCTGACGTACTACGAGGGCTATCCTATTCGCCGCTTTCTGTCCTCCCATGACCCGCACCTGCGTCAAACGTGGGTAGATCCAGGAAACCACACGCACAATCAGACTCTATTTACCAAACCGGGGCGTTACGAGGTTGTATTCCGGGCAACAGCTCGCGACCACCAAAACCGCGTGGTTGCTTCGGCTCCGCAAACGCTGGTGTGGCAGGTTGGTGGCCCCAATCCTGAGTCCGAGACCCTAACTGACGTCGTTGCCGCATACAACGCCTCGCCCGAAACGGACACTGGCGAGTTCGCCCCAAAGTTCACCGTGGAGCCCAACCAGGATGTGAAAGCCGACGGGGACGAACGCCTCACATCGCTCACCTTCAGCACTGGCAACGCGGCCGATACCGGAACAGTTGTTTTCTACACTGACGGTTTTTACCTAGGTGAGGTGCCGCTCCAAGCCGGGGTTGCCCGTTGGAATGAGCTTCTCGGCTCGCAAGACCTCTCGCTACAGGCCGTATTCGTGCCGGCTAAGGGGGCACCCTCGCCTCGTTGGATTACGGCGCCGGTCGAGATTTCGCGCTCTATCCGTAGCGGTTCCACCACAGAACTTGGCGAGTTCCCGCAGCAGATCGTGCGCGATCCCGCTCCCGCATTTTCAACGGCCGAATACGTGCCGTCCTCGCCCGTGGTGAACTTTGAGTTCAGCGCAAGTGAGGATAGCGCTGAGCTTTCAGTGCTTCCAGAAGACAAGAACCTCTGGTTCAAAGTTGTAGGCGGCGCCTACGAGCCGGGAAGCGCCTACCCGACTTGCGACATTGAGTTTGTGTCCACGCCTACGCACCGAAAGTGGAGTTCCGGAGACTGGTGGGATTGCGTTGGAGACAACATGGAGGTGCGGCTTAATCTGATCACTCCAACAACTGTTTCCCTCTCGGGCGGTAAGGCGGTATTCCCCTTGAATGAGACGCGACCGAAGCCGATAAAACTAGGGGAAACCCCGGGAGATTCACAGGAATCAGATCAGCCGGCACCGCCACCTTCAGATCCGACAGAAACTCCCGATCCTTCGAAGCCTTCCGATCAGCCTGATCCGAGTGAACCTACGGATCCCAATCCTCCCGTTGAGAATCCAGATAACCCCGGAGAGAATAGCTCGGGCAGCCTCGTAAATGATGCCGTCACTATTTCGCGCGGTCACGTGGATATAGGCCCGGCAGTTGTTGACGACAAGGTGAGTGTGGTGGTCAACGATGATTCGCGCGAGCACGCAAGAACTTCGGTCGCGCGTACCCCTGACTCCGTTACGCTCCAGCTTTTGAAGAATTCAAAAGTCAAGCGCTCACCGAAGGCATTCAGCGACCCGGTGTTTGACTTCATGGGGCCGCAGGGAACGGAGCTCTTTGTTTCTCCGATGCAGCAAAAGAATGGGATTGTGTGGCCGGGCTTCTCTTCTGAACACATTGACCGGGCGTCATTTCCAAACGGCGTCAAGTTCGAGATAGCTCAAAAAACAGCACCAGCTGGTGGCTCGTGGTGGCTGTTCACGCACGACTCTTTCAACGGCCTTGACCTGATCGCTTCCACGCAGAAGCCTGGCCAGATCGATGCGCCCGAACCTCTTCACAAGCACGTTTACTGGGCCTTCACCAAGCCAGGAATGTACGTGTTGACTGTTTCAGTGTCGGGGACTGACGCAGATGGCAACGAATTCCGCTCTTCGGCTGACATTCGCTTCAAAGTAGGCGACGAGGACGAAGCGGGTTCCCCAGGAAGCGAAGGAAACCCCGATGCGCCTGCGGTACCTGGCGATAGCGGCGCGGGAGATGGTAGCACCCAGCCGGGTGGCGCGGGCGAGGCTCCGGGCGGAACTCCAGGGAGCTCAAAGCCTCATGGTGCCATCGAGCCGGCTCGCCCAGGCAGTGAAGGAACAGCCTCAAACGGTGTGCTTCCTCCGCACAATCCTGCGCAGGGCGGTGCAAACGGCTTTGGGTCTGGCTCATATTCGTCTGCGACAGTATCTCGAGGTGGGGGAGCTGCCGTAGCTTCCTCGGGCCTGCAGGCGCTTTCGAGTTTGCCTGCGGCTGAGGGGCTCCAGTCAGATGCCGCCTCTAACGCTGAAACGACAGAAACTGCTGAAACTGCGGGTTCAGCATCGCCGCTGGATTCTGATGCGAGTGACGGATTGGCACAACCCATGTTCGGAGCGTCGCCGATTTCTACAGGTGACCAGGGTAGTCAGATCAGTATTCCTCTGATCATCATTGTGGCCTCCTCGATCGTAGCGCTGGCTGCAGCTGTCGTTTTGCTGAGGAGGAAGTTCGCAAAAGCCTAACCCCGCGGCCATCAAGTGCCTGTCGTCGGCCTAGACGGCGACAGGCGCTTTGATAGTGGGGTGGTGCCGGTAGTTCTCCACGGTGATGTCGTCGAAGGTGTAGCTAAAGAGGTCTTTGGCTTTGCGTAGCACGAGAGTTGGGAAAGGATATGCTTCTCGCTCAAGTTGGGTGCGCACTTGCTCAAAGTGATTGGTGTAAATATGGCAGTCGCCGCCCGTCCAAATGAGCTCGCCAACTTCCAGGTCGGCCTGCTGTGCGATCATGTGCGCAAGGAGCGCGTATGAGGCGATGTTGAAGGGAACACCGAGGAAAAGGTCGGCAGATCGCTGGTAGATCTGGAGCGACAGCTTGCCATCTGCCACGTAAAGCTGGAAGAAAGCGTGGCATGGTGCAAGCGCCATTTTGTCCAGTTCTGCCACATTCCACGCGGATACGATCATACGCCGCGAATCAGGGTCATTCTTAAGCGTTTCGAGCACGCCAGCCAACTGGTCGATGTGCTCTCCGTTTGGTGTGGGCCAGGATCGCCATTGGACGCCGTATACCGGTCCAAGCTCGCCATCCTCGTCCGCCCATTCATTCCAAATGCGGATTCCATTTTCTTGTAGCCAGCGCACGTTCGAATCGCCCTGTAAGAACCACAGCAGTTCCCCAACTACCGATTTTAGGTGCACGCGTTTGGTGGTGATTAGGGGGAACCCCTCTTGTAGATTGAAACGCAGTTGCCGGCCAAATACCGACACTGTGCCGGTTCCGGTCCGATCACCTTTGGGCGTGCCGTTACTCATGACATCTCGGAGTAGGTCTTCATACTGCGTGTTCATTGGTCCTCAATATTTCGATTTTGGAGGCGGTCGCGGTGGCTCACTTTCTCAGATTATCCACATTTGCGGGGATGATCTAAAAAATCGCTAGCTCGTCCACTGCCTGAACGCGGGCGCTTGGCGGGTCCTCGCCACCCGGAGGTAAATATCAACGTGCCCAGGGCGGCCGCAGGCTTTCACTGTTTCGTTTGAATCTCTTGCGGGTTCGCTTCGACATCGATGGTGACGGGGTAGCTGAAGGTTGCGGGAGGAGTACCCAGCGCATTGATGGCCCCGTCAATGACGTTGCCCGCCATGGATCGGCCAATCACCCAGCCGAGGCCCGCGCCTATCCCGTATGGCATGAGCCTTCCTAGCATCGCGGTCGTACCTTTGCGTGCGGCTCGTTTAGCGGCCATCTTCGCCAGTTTTCGATTGACTTGATTAATGGTTTGGCGCTGCACGTCGCTCGCGTAACCCTTGAGCGCGGTAAGCGTGGTGAAGCCAAACTGCGAGGTTGCGATTTGTTCACCTTGTTCGCCCATCAGTGCGGTCAAGACCAGGAGCCGGCGTTTGTCTTTGTCTTCCAAGGGAATGCCGTGAATGTGAGCGAGGGTGAGCACGTAGTAACCAGCTTCGGATACGAAACCGGTTAGTTGTGCGGAAGAAAGGCCAAGCGCGGCTGCGGTTCCAAGGCCTGGCACAGCTGCAGCCGCGCCTGCAGCTCCGGACGTAGAGGCTGCGAGTTTGCGGAACTGTTTGGTAACTATCTCCTGGATCTCTGCGGGTGTAGCTCCAGGATGTTTGGCGCGGAGCTGATTGACTTTGTTCTCAATCCGTGAGGTGGGCACGTCGATCATTGCGTCGATAACATCCTGGATGGAATTGGCTCCCCGCAGGTCTTTAACAAATCGCCGCGTGGTTGCAAGCCCGTCGGCCACGGCTCGAGTGCCGTTCTTTGCTTTCTTGACAATGCCCATGACGTTCCTCCTCGGTAGAACATCTCTCGTGTAGTTGGTGTTACTCGGCGCTCTCGCAGGTGATTACGGCGCTGTTTTCCGCTCCGTGCCGTAGCGTATTGCCGATGGTGCAACGCTTCTCAATGGCTCGGTGTACGCGGCTTTCCAGCTGCTCGCGCTCCTCATCGCTAAGTCCGCTCATGTCGGTCACGATCTCTACAACGAGCTTAGTGAAGCGGTTCTCCTCCTCATCGTAGTCGCTCTCAACCCCCACGGTGGCCTGGTAGTCGTCGCCGAGGGCGGCGGCGAATCGAGAGTCTGAACTCGTCGCATTACACCCAGCGAGGGCAAGGCGAAGCAAATCCCCAGGGGTGAATTCGTCCTCGCCATGTCCGATTGGCACGGTGAGGCCGCGCGAGTTCTTACCCAGGTACGAGCCTTTCCCAACCCGCTCTAGCCAGAGGTATTTTTCTTGATCACTCATGGTCATCCTCTTCTCATATGAATAAAAGTGTGGTTACAGTAACTGGTTGGTGCCGCGGGTCTTACCGGACTCACAACAACAGTGGTAGGCGTGCGGCGCGCATGCCGATCACACCAAGTATTGGCTGGCAATCTCTTGCTCGTGCTCGGCGATTTTAGAAACCTCCGCAACCGCCTTCTGCTCAAGCTTGCGTCCGATGATCGGCACGTTAACCTTCAGTTTTCCGTTGACATCACGCCTCACGGCCTCGTCTTCTTCAATGAAAGCACAGGTGGCGGACATTGAAACCGGCAGGCTGTCGGCATGCACTTGGATAACGCCCGTGTTGTCGGTTGTATTCCAAGTTTCGGTTATTGTGATTTCAATCCCTGAGGAGGGGATGAATCGTTGCGCAACCGGCGGCAGGTCGATGACGGCCGCATCAATGCGGGCCTTGGTGGTGACCCGGATTTCACTGATAAGCGCCTCGACGTGCACGGATTCCACTGAGGCTGGTGAGCCAGCGGCACGGGCCTTGAAGAATTCCTCGCTTTGGAAAAGTCGCTGCACGGCGGCGAGGTTGGCCGGGTAACAAACGGATGTATGAAAGTCCATGGCGTTCCTCCAAGGGTAGATTCGAACGCGATCTATATCCATTATCGTGGGGGTGGCTGCATTTCGCATGGGATGGATGAGTGGGAGGCCGAGTGAAGGTGCATTGGACCTCATTGTTTTAAAGTATGACTATGCATACGTTGACTGATCTTGCGCAGGCCGCTGCCCGTTCTAATCTCCACCATGAGGATTTGGATTGGCTTCACCTTATTCTTGCTGATTGGCAGGTGGTTTCGGACCTGGCTGGCGCAGATCTGGTGATGTGGGTGCGCACGCACGATGGACGTTTCCTTGCGATTGCCCATGCGCGCCCGGCCACAGCTTCAACGATCCACATGGATGACGTGGTTGACATGTATATCCAGCCGTCCAGGCAGACGCTCCTGGAAGAAGCGATGGAGACCCGCCAGATTGCATCGCCTCCTGGTGCGCGTTGGATGGGGACATATTCGATGAGTGAAGTTGCGATCCCGGTGGTCCGTAGTGGGCAGGCGATTGCAGTGATAACGCGAGAAACCAACCTGTCCTCACCCGGTTTTTTGGGAGGAGCGGAGACCTGGACGCCTCACGCCGCAGACATCTTGTGCAAGATGATTACGCGCGGCGAGTATCCGTATGACGCCACGCCAGTTTCGGTAACTCACGGCCAGCCGCGCGTAATGGATGGTGCGCTTCTTTTGGACTCCGAGGGCGTAGTACAAAAGGTAACGCCAAACGCGGTGTCTTGTTTGCGCAGGCTTGGTATTCGGCACAACCCTGTTGGTCGTTTGCTGATCGAAGATGTGACGGACGTGTTGAAGCAGGATCAGACTATTGAGGAGACGCTTGCGGTTGTTGTGACGGGGAAAGCGGCGTGGAGGGCAGAGGTGGAGTCTTCGCGCGCCACGGTCACAATGCGCGCGTTGCCGCTACTGGAAGGCGATAAGCGTGTGGGCGCGGTTTTGTTAACGCGTGACGTGTCGGAGATGAGACGACGCGAGCTTGAACTGATGACAAAAGATGCCACGATTCGCGAGATTCATCACCGCGTCAAAAACAACCTGCAGACGGTTTCTGCGCTGATCAGATTGCAGGCACGACGTTCTGATAGCGAGGAGGTGCGCGCGGCTCTTTCAGAGGCGGAACGGCGTGTGACCACCATCGCTACGGTTCACGCAGCGCTTTCGCAAAATGTTGACGAGACCGTTGATTTTGATGAGGTTGCTAAGAAGGTTCTGCACCTGGCGGTTGTACTGGCTAAGACTAACCAGCAGGTGAGTGTTGATGTGCGAGGTCACTTCGGCAAGGTGAATGCGGATGCGGCACAAGCCTTGGCAACGGTATTAACGGAGCTGGTGACAAACTCGGTTGAGCACGGCTATCGCGACTATGGCGGCCTGGTTAGTATTGAGGCCGAGCGCAATGGGCGCCGACTTGAGGTGACCGTGTCTGATGATGGGCTCGGTATTGAGCCGGATAAGGCCAAGTCGGGTCTGGGAACCCAGATTGTGTCAACGGTGGTTGCCGGCGAGCTTGCGGGCACTATCACTTGGGATAGGCGCAAGTACGGACCGGGCACAATCGTGCGAGTTAACGCAAACTTGGACAACTGATCACATCCCTGTTATGACAGGCAAGTCGGGGTCTGTATTGCAGTAATATAACGGTCGATTCAATCTCATTTGCTCCCCGTGTAAGTGCTGTAGTCTGACATCAGCTCTTTGATGGAGAGCATGTTTTCATACGCAGTACTTCAAAGGAGAAGTTATGAAGCGGATTGCAGCATTTGCTGGATTTGCGGCCATTAGCTTGATGCTGGCCGCATGTGGTGGCGGTGCACAACAAGGCTCTGGGACTGAAAGCACTGGTTCGGGTGAGGCTACGGCAGGCGGCGAGGTCTCTGTAGTTACTTGGTGGGAAGCCGGTTCTGAGAAGGACGGTCGTGACGCACTGGTTAAGGTGTTCGAAGAAGAGCATCCTGATTTCATGTTTAAGAACGCTGCGGTTGCAGGTGGTGGCGGCTCGCAGGCTAAACAGAAGCTTGCGGCTGACCTCGCGGCACAGAACCCGCCAGACACGTTCCAGGCTCACGCTGGCGCTGAGCTTACCGACTACATTGATGCCATGCAGATCGAGGATGTCTCAGCACTGTATGACGAGTTCAAGCTTCGAGATGCTTTCCCCGATACGCTGATTGATCGTCTAACCGTTGATGGCAAGATCTACTCCGTACCGTCAAATATCCACCGTGCCAATGTTGTGTGGGCAAACAAGGCAGTGCTTGAAGAAGCTGGTCTTGATCCGGCAAAGCCGGCAACTGACATTGAGGGATGGATTGCGGACATGGAGAAAGTGAAGGCTGCCGGCAAGATTCCAATTACGGTTGGTATGGCTTGGACCCAGCTTGAGCTTTTAGAGTCTGTTCTAATGGCTGATCTTGGAGCAGATGGCTACAACGGTTTGTTTGACGGCTCTACGGATTGGGCTTCTGCTGAGGTTACGAAGTCCCTTGAGCACTACTCTAAGATTATCGACTTGGCTGACAAGTCCTATTTGAATGAGGACTGGGAGCCGGCGATGAACCCGGTTATCGCAGGTGAGGCTGCTTACAACGTGATGGGTGACTGGGCTATCGCCGCATTCGAGGCTGCTGGTAAGAAGTACAACGAGGACTATGTCGCATTCCCAGTCCCGGGCTCTGATGGCATTTTTGACTTTCTCGCAGACTCATTCACGATGCCGGTAGGTGCGAAGAACGTTGACGGCGCTAAGGCTTGGCTACAGACCATTTCCGGCAAGCCTGGTCAGATTGCTTTCAACACGATTAAGGGCTCCATCCCTGCTCGTTCAGATCTGACCGATGATGAGATCAAGCAGTTCGGCCAGTACCAGCAGGATGCGATGAAGTCCTTCGCTGAAGACACGATTGTTTCCTCTATCGCACACGGTGCTGCGGTTCCGGTAGCAGTATCGAACGATATGAATGCTGCTTGTGCCAAGTTCGCGCAGGGCGCATCCGATGTTGCGGGTCTGCAGGCTGAGCTTGTCAAAGCAGCAACGTCGCTGTCTAAATAGTCCAATTAACGCAGTTGCGTAGAGCGGGTGGCGGCCTGTCCGTCACCCGCTCATCGGAGGAAAGCATGGCCTTTAAGAACAAACGCAGTGCAAAATCGTGGTGGCGTAAGTATGGTCCGCCGCTACTCTTGATTTCGCCGTCGATCATCCTGGTTGGAATTTTTGTATACGGTTTGATTGCTGCGAATACTGTCACGTCGATGCGCGACGCACACACTGTCGCGCAATATAACGGTGCTAGAGAAACCAGCTTTGTTGGTTTTGAAAACTATGCCTATCTGTTTGGTGATCCAGATTTTCAACACTCCTTGATTAATCTCCTGCTTTTCACGGCAGCATTTCTACTCGGTACCCTCATTCTGGGATTCCTCTGGGCATGGTTACTTGAGCGCCCCATCAAAGGTGAGGGAATTTTCCGCTCTATCTTCCTGTTCCCGATGGCTGTTTCGTTTATCGCCTCGGGTGTCGTGTGGAAGTGGCTTTTGAACCCGGGCGTGGGGGATCAAGCGAAGGGGTTGAATCGCCTGTTCCAGATGCTCGGACTGGGCTTCCTCGAGAACTCATGGACCTCTAACATCACGTTTGGTGTGTTGGCGGTTGCGCTTCCGGCTATTTGGCAACTGTCAGGTTACGTTATGGCTCTTTTCTTGGCTGGCTTCAGGGGGATTAGTGATGACCTGCGCGAAGCGGCCCGCGTGGATGGTGCTAGCGAGTGGCAACTGTACAAACACATCATCTTCCCGCAGCTGTCTGCCGTAGCCTTGTCAGCAGTTATCATCATTGGTCACATGGCGTTGAAGTCATTCGACCTGATCATGGCTGTTACGGATCAGCTCACATACTCCACTAAGGTTCCTGCAATCGACATGTATAACTACATGACTTCAGGTGATTACTCAAATGCTGCAGCGGTTGGAACGATTCTGCTGGTGATTGTGGCGATCTTGGTCGTGCCGTACCTGATCCACGACGCGAAGAAGAGGAAGTGACATGAGCACTCAAGTAAAGAATGCTTTGCCTACCGCGAACCCGCACGTGGTGAAGAAAGGAAGTCCGGGAACTACCGCGATTCGCTACGCGCTGTTGATTCTCTTCCTTGCGATGGTCCTGATCCCGGTGTACGTCCTCTTTGTCACCTCGTTTAAGGGGGCAGCGGAGGCAGATCCTTCGCGCACTTGGTATCTGCCTCAGGAGTGGGACGTTCAGAACTGGCAACGCGCGTGGGACGCATTGGCAGCTCCTCTTGGCCGCACGTTCCTGCTCGTGATCCCTTCGTCGATTATATCTGCGATTTTGGGATCAATGAACGGTTTCGTGCTTTCACGCTGGCGTTTCCCAGGTGCGAACGTGGTCTTCACGTTCCTCCTGTTTGGCATGTTCATCCCGTACCAGGCGGTGATGATCCCTCTAATGAAAATGGTCCTGACCATCGGTCTGCCTAACGGCATCCCAACGCTGATTTTGGCACACGTGGTTTATGGAATTCCAATCACGACTCTTATCTTCAGGAACTATTACGAGTCTGTGCCGGCGGAACTGATCGAAGCGTCGCGAGTGGACGGTGCGGGAATGTTGCGCACGTATTTCGCTGTGGTGCTTCCGATTTCGATTCCCAGCTTTGTGGTCGTGTTGATCTGGCAGTTCACATCCGCGTGGAATGACTTCCTATTTGCGTTGTTCTTGACGAACACGGACACGGGCCCGGTCACGCTTTCCCTGAATAACTTGGCTCATGGTTCGATCATGGCGGACTACGGTGCTTCCATGGCGGGTGCGCTGATCGCCTCGGCTCCCACGTTGATTGTTTATATTCTGCTCGGCAAGTATTTTGTCGGTGGTTTGATGTCCGGTTCGGTTAAGGGCTAGTTGGCCTAGTTTTTCAAACGCATATGGCGACTGGCATCAGTAGCGGCGGCTTTCTCCTATATAGCAGAAAGCCGCCGCTGGTTCATATTCCGTTGGTGTCTAGGCTTCTATCGCCTATTTGCCAGCGTCATCTTGAAGGTCGAGGGCTTGGAGACCGCCTGCAAGAAGCGCGTCGAAGAGGTTGGAATCGATAACTGGAATCCCCAGTTCTTCGGCTTTGGTTGCCTTGGATCCGGCGCCGGGCCCGGCAACTACGAGGCTAGTTTTTTTGGATACGGAGGAGGTGGCTTTGGCGCCTCGCGCGGTAACCGCTGCTTTGGCGCTTTCGCGGTCGTAGTTGGGAACGGTTCCAGACACGACGATCGTAAGCCCGGCTAGAGTTTGCGCAAGTTCTTCGGTTTGCTCAGCCTCCATGCGCACACCCGCGGCACCCCACTTTTGAACAAGGTCTTGATGGGCTTCGAGCGTAAACCAGTCGGATACGGCTCCTGCAATCTCTGGCCCAATGCCTTCAACTTGAGCGAGATCCTCAACCGGTGTGTTCGCGATTTCGTCCACCGAACTGAAGTGGTTTGCAAGAGCTTGAGCAGCTTGAGGGCCAACGTGTCTGATAGAGAACGCAACGAGTACCCTCCAAAGCGGTTCGTTTTTGGCGCGCTCGAGCTCACTGATGATCTTCTCGAAGGTTTTTGTGGGGCGCGGCTGGGTTCTCCAACCGCCGCCAGCAGTATCGCGAACGCCCGCAGTGTAGAAGTAGCGAACCTGTTGCCAGCCTTCTTTAACGCCAACTTCTTTCGCAATGTTTGTAGGGAACGCGCGCCTTCTCCATACGCACACATCTCGCACGCTATCGGCGTTGAGATCAAAGAGGTCAGCCGCTGTCCCAAGAGCCGGTTTCTGGGGTGTTGGCAAAAGGCTTTCCGCGGCGGTGATTTCGTCCGCATGCCCCAGCGTTTCAACCTGGGCCGCATCAAGCTCGAGAAGGGTTCCGTCCGCAAGTAATACTGCCTCTCCAGAGACAAGGGCTGCTGCCACCTCTTCTCGGTCCAACTCGGGCTGAGTGAGGGCAAGGGAGGCCTCTTCGCCGAGCCCCTCAATATCGAGGGCTTTGCGAGAGCCGATGTACGCTATCCGTTCCGTTAGCTGCGCCGGACATTTTTCGAAGTTGAGGCAACGCAGATCAATGTCTCCTTCTTTCGCAGGAGCTAATCGGGCCCCGCATGATGGGCAGTTGGAGGGCATGATGAACTCGCGTTCGGTTCCATCTCGCGCATCCTCAACGGGCGCAACGATTTCGGGAATGATGTCTCCTGCTTTGCGAAGCACAATGAGATCACCAATTAGTACGCCTTTGCGTTTAACTTCGGATGCGTTGTGCAATGTAGCGCGAGACACGTAAGAGCCGTCTACAAGAACTTTTTCCATGACTCCAAATGGGGTGACTCGCCCCGTTCGACCAACTTGGGTGCGGATATCAAGCAGGCGCGTATGCACCTCCTGGGGTGGGTACTTGTAGGCGGTTGCCCACCTGGGAGCACGTGATGTTGTGCCCAGCGCCTGTTGGCTCTGCCTCGAATCCACCTTGAGCACAACGCCATCTATGCCGTAGTCCAGGCTGCTACGTTTTTCCCCGTATTCGCGAATGAAAGAATCGACCTCGTCGTGGCTTCGCACCACCCGTGTATATGAGGAGGTGGGCAGTCCCCAGCCAGCGATGAGCTCATACCACTCGTGCTGGGACTGCGGGATGCGTTGCGCGCCCTCAAAAACGCCTATACCGTGACACACCATGGCTAGAGGCCTCTTCGCGGTTTCAGCAGCATCTTTTTGACGAAGCGATCCGGCGGCGGCATTGCGTGCATTAACAAACTGTTTAAGTCCGGCCTCGGCTCGCGCGCTGTTGTATTCCTCGAAGTCCTTGGTGGGGAAGAAAATTTCCCCGCGCACCTCCACCCGCTCGGGCACGTTTTCGCCACTGAGCTGGGCTGGCACTTTCTTAATGGTGAGGACGTTCGCGGTGACATCCTCACCAACGCTTCCGTTACCACGGGTTGCCGCGCGTTGTAGCTTGCCATTCACGTAGAGGATTGAAACGGCAAGGCCGTCTACTTTAACCTCTGCGGTCATTGGCATGGTTTGCACGCCCAGTGCATTCATACAACGGTCCATCCACGCGTGGGCTTCTTCTACAGAGAACACGTCATCCAAAGAGAGCATCGGTATCTCGTGAGTGACCTTGCTGAAAGCATCGGATGCAAAGCCGCCAACCGATTGGGTAGGAGAATCTTGAGTTTGAAGAGATGGATACTGCCGCTCAAGATCCTCCAGCTCGCGGTACAGCGCGTCGTATTCAGCGTCGGCGAGCGTGGGGGAGTCTTCCTGATAGTACGATCCACGCGCCTGCTCAATAATCTCTACGAGCTCACCCCACCGCTCGCGGGCACGCTCACTGGGCGTCCCGCCTTCACTTGTGGTTTTTGGGGTTTTCTGTGAGAACTCGCCGGATTCGTCGCGGCCGCTCAGTGGTTCCAACGTGCTTTCAGTCATGCCCTAATTCTTACCTCAAACCACGGACATAGAAACCGGTAACCACTCATCCCTTATTCACAGGCGAATGAAGTGAAGCAGTTTCCCCAGCTGTGAAAGACCTTCTGGCCTTGGCCGTTAGCGCAGGCTTGAGTGTAAGCGTGAATGATCTGCTCTCTTCCCCGCTTCATGTGCTTTGCATTGCCGGTCCTGACGCTGGTTTAGGGTTCCCCGTGACTTCCAAGCCGGTGATTATGGGCAGAAATGGGGATGTGCAGGTGAAAGACCCGTTAACTTCGCGCAGGCACTTGCAGGTGAAAGGCATTTACAGTCGTGGTGGGTTTGAGGTGGCGTTGCGAGATCTGGGTTCTGCGAACGGTTTTGCGGTCGGTAGAAAAGCCGCAATCTTGCCAGGGTTTGCGCGGTCGTGGGTCTTGTTGCGTTCAATGACGAGGACACTTCGCAGAGCTAGGATTAATGAAGCTTCGGCAAAGGTAGCCCCTGGTCGGATTTTTTGCGTGGGAGGAAACCTGTGGCAGGTTCGCTCGCGCCCTTCGACAATGAACTTGCAGAAGGCGCTCGAATGGGGCGGAGCGCGGCCAATGAATAAACGCGGGTTGCTCCTGCTACTACCAATGCTGTCGTTGATCTGGCTGATAGGTCGCCTGTTGGGATGGCAGGTAGCCGTCACTGTTGTTTTCTTGATGGCACTCGCAATCAGCTACGGTGTGCTGGCGTTGCGAAGCCGGCGCAAACCCGGGTGTCGTTGGGGTATTTTGTACGGTCTTTCAATGCCTGCGCGTGGGAAAGCCGGCGCGGCAACTTCATCCTCAGAAAAGGCGCCTTCTTGGCGTAACTCGAAGGAGGTGGAAATAGATCTTTCTGCAGCACCAACATGGACGCGGTGCAGTTTTCCCTTGCCAAAAAGGTCTGGGTACGTGCTGGGAAGGGTACGCTTCTCGCCGGGCTCGGTGGTTTCGGTTCGTGTAGGCGAGTCGCTCGCTTTGTCAGATGTGAAAGGTTGGGCTACGTGGGTGCTGTCTCAAGCACTCGTATACGCGCGTGAAAGTGGCATTGACGCCCGGGTCCTTAGGCAATCCCCAAACGTGTTGCGGGACGAGGAAGGAGCGGCACTGCTCACGGTTTTGAACGCCTCAAAACACGTGGCAGACCACCGCGTCGAATGCCCACCGGGTGTTCCGCTGCGTCCGGTGCTACCAGTTGGCGAGGGGGTATCTGAGGTGCAGATACCAACTCGCGTGCTCGTTGAAGATTTGCCAGTGCCGATGGCTGGGCCAGATCTGTCGGTTCCGATTGGAAACAGCGAGACTGGAACAGAGTTCTTGGACTTGGTGAAAGATGGTCCCCACGCCCTCGTAGCTGGAACAACAGGGTCGGGAAAATCAGAGGCGCTTCGCACGTGGATATTGCAAATGTGCCGGAAGAAGGATCCGTCGAAGTTACGGCTTGTATTGATCGACTACAAGGGAGGAGCGGCATTCCGTGATCTAGCGCAACTCCCTCACGCTGAACAGCTTCTCACAGACCTGGCTCCAGATGACACGGAGAGGGCAATAGCTGGGTTAGGCGCGGAACTTCGGGAGCGAGAGGAAGCTCTTGCGGCGCGACACTTCGTAAGTGTTGACCAGTGGGAGCAACGAAGTCCGAATGATTGTCCGGCGCGTATTGTGTGCGTTATTGATGAGTTTCGCGCGATGATTAGGACGCATCCGGAGACGCTTGAGAGCCTGGTTGATTTGGCGGCTCGAGGGCGGTCTCTGGGCATGCATTTGATTGCGGCAACGCAAAGTCCGGGCGGTGTGGTTACTCCGTCGATGCGTGCAAATCTGACTCTTCGCGTCTGTTTGCGTACGGCAAGCGTGGCTGATTCCCTCGAGATGGTGGCAAGCGGCGCGGCTTCCGAACTGCCGCGAGTGCCGGGCCGTGCATTAGTTGACGCTGGTTCCATGAAAGAGGTGCAGTGGGCTTACTTCTCGCATCTGGAATCAAACTTGGGGGCGCTTCAAGAAACCGTCAGCGAGGGCGAGGTGCCAGCGCTTTGGCGGCCCCCGCTTCCCGAGTTGGTTTCACCAGGTTTTAGTGCAGATTTGGCGCGCGAGGCCGATCCACCAGGTATCGGTGATGAAGGTGGTCCGATTATTGGGTGGCTGGATGACGTAGCGGGCAGGACGTATAGGCCGCTGCGGCTGGAGGAGGAGAAAGTCGCGGTCGTTGCGGACGAGGGGGAGCTGTTAGAAAAGATAGCAAGTGCGTGCGGGGCTCTATATATTCCGGCCAAGCAGAGGCAGGTGTTTGAAGCGCTCCATCAGATGGATTTCGCCGCGCGGAAGCGAGTTCCCGTGGTGGTTGAGGATTTAGGTGCGTTGCTGCGCGCCATTGACGGCTCGGGCTTTGCTCAAGGTCAAGAGTGGTTGCGTGAGTGGATGGGGCGTGCAGCAGGGGTTGTGGCGGGGGTTAGCGCTGACGATTATTCATTGGTGAGGACGTGGCGGCGAAGTCTCGTAAAGGTTACTGCACAGCAGGCTCGAGGTATGGGGCTGGTGCGGACTGGAGCCAAGGGGTTGATCGCTCACCCATGGGGCAGGTTTGAGGGCGCCGCGGTTAGCATTGTTGATTCTGAAGGCGCCGCCCTAGTGGAGGTAGTGCGGCCAATCAACCCGGCAGAAGGCCTATTGGCCCTAGTGCAGGACGGCGTTCTCTCAACTGGAAGTGAGGCGCTCGTGGCATGCGGGGGAAACTCAAGTGAGCGTGTATGGCTGGTGGGTGAGTTTCCGTCTGATCTGAAAAGTCAGATTCTCGTAGATGCGGCGAGAAATGGCCGTGAGGTAGTGGAGGCGACCGAGACTGTCTTGTTTGCTGGCGGATACCAGCCGGAAAGGAGCGAGGTTTCGGTGGTGGGCAAACTTCCCCGGCACGTTCTACGCACCGTTTCGCTACCTCTGTTCGTGAAGCTCGGCGCGTCGGAGGATGCTGCGTACTGGGCTGGATGCTGTGAGGTGTGGTACAGAATCGGGGCGCCTGCGCGTTAACGTGACTATTTGCACACGGTTCTAAAGTGTGAAACGTTTCCATAACCCTTGTGTAACTTTGCCCAGTGGGTGAGACTAAAGAGCGTCATTGGAATGTTGTTGTGTTCGCGGGTTTTGCCTGCGTTGTCGCTCTTTAGGAGTATTGATGGATTGGCGTAGTCGCGCGGCGTGTCTAAGTGTTGACCCGGAACTGTTCTTCCCGATCGGTAACACTGGTCCCGCAATTGCGCAGGCGGCAGAGGCAAAGCAAGTTTGTGCTACTTGCGAGGTACAGCAGGTGTGCTTGCAGTGGGCGCTGGAGAATAACCAGGATGCCGGTGTTTGGGGTGGCATGAGTGAGGATGAGCGCCGTACGTTGAAGCGTCGCCGCGCTCGTGTGCGCCGCGCTAGCTAGTAGTTTCAGCTTTTAAGGAAGGGTCCAACCAGTTGGTTGGGCCCTTCGTCTTTGTTTGGTCTTCCTCGTCTCTGGCTTGAGCTAGCTAGATTTGGGCAGATTCAGACAGGGCTACATGAGTACGCCCAGCGGCTTGAGGAGTTGTTCAACGCCTCGTTTGATGAGTGATCGGGCGCGCCACTCTTCCTCGCGAAGTTGAGATGAGGTAGTAAGGTCGTTTTCGAAGATTTTTTCCATTTGTGCCGCGTGTTCTTCGGACCAGGTTTGGACGTTGATTTCGTAGTTCCCAAACATGGAGAGCCGGTCGATGTTTGCGGTGCCAACGGTCGACCAGCGTCCGTCAACGGTTGCGGTTTTGGCGTGGATCATGGCGTGTTCGTACTGCCAGATTTCAATTCCGGCACTGATGAGGTCGTCGTAGTATGCGCGTGAGATCCAGTCTGCAACCACGTGGTTTGAGCGTTTGGGTACGAGCACTTTGACTTTGACTCCACGTTTTGCCGCGTCAACTAGGGAGGCAAAGATTTCGCGGTCGGGGATGAAATATGCGGATGTGATGAATGCGTGGTCGTTGGCGCGTTCGAGGGCATCGATGTAGAGGCCGCGGATAGGGAAGAGCATCTTGTTTGGCTGATTGAGAGCCGCGTAGATGGAGGAGTCCCATGCGCGTGCTCCTTGGTCGGGGAGTTTGGGCATGTGGTTCCATCGTTTTGCGTTCCAGTAGTCAACGAATGCCATTTCGAGTTCCCAAACGGCTGGCCCTTGGATGCGCACGTGGGTGTCTCGCCATTCTGTTTTGTAGAGCGTACCTATGTTGTAGCCGCCAACGAACCCGATTTTGCCGTCAGTGACGAGGACCTTTCGGTGGTCGCGTCCGGTTTTTCGCGGGTTGAGGGTGATTACACCGGAGCGGATGGCGGGCAGGATGATGACGTGGAGGTTGGGGTGTTTAGGGAAACGCTTGAAGGCGGGGTTAACTACGAGGTTGCCGAAGCCGTCAAAGGCGCAGAAGACTTGTACGCCTCGGTGTGCGGCGCGGATGAGTGCTTGTTTGAAGCGCTGGCCGACCTTATCTGATTTCCAGATGAAGGTTTCGAAGTAGATGTAGTCGGTGGCGTTCTCGATGGCTTCGAGCATGTCGGAGTATAGGGAGCTGCCTTCCGTGTATGTGCGGATGGTGTTGTCGCCTAGGTTCGTGTCTAGCGGGGGGAGGGCGGGGAATCCACCGCCTCCGGGGGCGCGGCGTTTGCGAACTTCGTCAACGGCTGTGAGCGTGATGGCCGCCGCGATTTGTGCGCTTACGGTGGTGATGCCGGCAATTTTGGCGACTCGTAGTGCTTGGCTCGCATTGAATAGGTTCTTCCCGCGTTTCCTCATGCCCCTCACTCTAATGCAGGGCTGAGACTGGCGTGGTCTGCCACATCAGGTAACTGCTCATCTACGTGCCCGACCCAAATTGCCCCACCGGTGACGCTCCCACCACGTGCCCGACCCAAACTGCCCTACCCGCGGCGCTCCCACTACGTGCCCGACCCAAACTGCCCTGCCCGCGGCGCTCCCACCACGTGCCCGACCCAAACTGCAGCCCAAATCAGGTGCCCAATTCGCATCCGTGAGGGGAAGGGGTAAAAAGTAGGGTTAGTTTTGCCGGTTTGGGTCTGAATACCGTATGAGGCTGCCACGCTGACCGCATCTGTGAGGGGAACTGCCGGGATGTGATGCCAAATCTGCCGCTTTGGGTCGGAATCGTGTTTTCCCTGCAATCTCACCATTTCTGCTCTGGTTGAGGATTTTTTTGGACAGATTTCGCGCCTGTGTTTTGGGGGGTTTTATACTGGGTGCATGTCGAATATTTCTAGGGAAGAAGTCGCCCGTATTGCAAAAGTGGCTCATATTGTGCTGACCGATGAGGAGACCGCCGGGTTCGCTCGTGATCTTGGTGCGTTGGAGGAGCGTTTGGAGCGCCTCGCAGCGTGGGAGACGCAGGGTGTTGCGGAGACGGTTAATCCGATTCCTTTGGTGAACGTGTGGCGTGATGACGAGGTCGGCCAGACGTTGGATCGTGAAGAGGTTTTGGCGCAGGCGCCTGCGGCTGAGGATGGCATGTTCCAGGTTCCGCAGATTTTGGGTGAGGAGTAATTATGGCGAAGTCTGATTTGGTTTTCCGCTCGGCGCTTGAGCTCGCGCAGATGTTGCGTGAGGGCGAGGTTTCGTCGGTTGAGGTGACTCGCGCGATGCTGGATCGTATCGCTGAGGTTGATCCGGTGGTGAATGCTTTCCTGTTTGTTGACGAGGAGGGTGCGCTTAAGACGGCTCGTGAGGTGGATGAGGCGCGCGCGGCTGGTGAGCAGTTGCATCCGCTGGCGGGTGTGCCGATTGCCCTAAAAGATAATGTTGTGACTCGGGGTGTGCCGACGACGGCCGCGTCGAGGATGCTCGAGGGCTGGGTCCCTCCGTATGATGCGACGATTGTCGAGAAGATTAAGGCCGCGAAGCTCCCTATCGTGGGCAAGACGAATATGGATGAGTTCGCGATGGGTAGCTCAACCGAGCATTCGGCTTTTGGGCCAACTCATAATCCGTGGGATTTGGAGCGCATTCCGGGTGGTTCCGGTGGCGGTTCGGCGGCTGCGGTGGCGGCGTTTATGGTGCCGCTTGCGATTGGTTCGGATACGGGTGGTTCGATCCGCCAGCCTGCTGCGATGACGGGAACGGTTGGTGTAAAGCCAACGTATGGTGCGGTGTCGCGTCAGGGCATTATTGCTCTCGGGTCTTCGCTGGATCAGGCGGGTCCGGTGGCGCGCACGGTGGCGGACGCCGCGGCGTTGCAGGATGTTATTGATGGTTTTGATGATCGCGATGCGGTGTCCTTGGATTATGCATGGCCGTCGATGGAAGAGGCCGCCCTGGCGCCTGCGAAGGCAGGGGATCGCCCGTTGGAAGGCGTGAAGCTTGGCGTGGTGAAGCAGCTGTCTGGTGATGCGTATGAGGACGACGTGGTGGCAAGCTTTGAGTCCACGCTCGAGTTCTTGAAGAGCAAGGGCGCGCAGGTTGTGGAGCTTGATCTTCCGCTCCTTGGCATTGCTTTGGATGCGTACTACGTGATTATGCCGGCGGAGGCGTCGTCGAACCTCGCTAAGTTTGACGGCGTTCGTTACGGCTTGCGCGCCGAGCCAGAGCCTCCGGTTACATCGGAGCGCCTGATTGCGGCTAGCCGCGGTGAAGGGTTTGGCTCCGAGGTGAAGCGTCGCATTATTTTCGGTACGCGAATGCTGTCGAAGGGTTTCTTCGATAAGTATTTTGTGCAGGCGATGCGCGTGCGTACGCTCCTGCAGGAGGAGTTGGTGGAGGCGTTCGAGTCTGTTGACGTGATTGTGTCGCCAACTTCGCCGACCACGGCATTTAAGCTTGGCGAGAAGATGGATGACCCGACGCTCATGTACTTGAGTGATATTACGACTACGCCTGCGAACTTGGGCGGCATGCCGGCGATGTCGGTGCCGTCTGGTATTGCTCATGGCCTTCCGGTTGGTTTCCAGGTGACTGGCCCGGTACGTGGTGATGATGTGATGTACCGCGTGGCAGCTGTGGTTGAGTCGCAGGAGGATGTGGCACATAAGAACCCGATGATTGAGGGCGTGGATGGCGCAGCGCGCGAGGGAGAGGATCGTTAGGTCATGGATAAGTTGATGAAGTACAGCGAGGCTGTGGAGAAGTTTGACCCGGTTTTGGGTCTTGAGGTTCACGTCGAGCTGGGTACGAAGACGAAGATGTTTGACCAGTCGCCGAATGAGTTTGGTGGCGATCCGAACACGAATATTGCGCCGGCTTCGATTGGTTTGCCGGGCGCTTTGCCGACGATTAATAAGACGGCTATTGAGTGGGCTATCCGCCTCGGTCTTGCTTTGAATTGTGAGATTTCTGAGGTTAGCCGGTTCGCTCGTAAGCATTACTTCTACCCGGATTTGGCGAAGGCTTACCAGATTTCGCAGGCTGCGGTTGCGGTTGCGCATAACGGATGGGTGGATGTTGAGCTGGATGATGGCGATACGTTCCGAGTTGAGATTGAGCGTGCTCACGTGGAGGAGGACGCTGGTAAGAACACGCATATTGGTTCAGAGGATGGGCGCATTCAGGGTGCGGCATACTCGCTGGTGGACTTTAACCGTTCGTCGGTGCCTCTGATCGAGATCGTGACGAAGCCGATCGAGGGTGCGGGTGCTCGCGCTCCGGAGATCGCATCGAAGTACGTGCAAGCGTTGCGTGATATCGCGAGGGCACTCGGCGTTTCTGAGGCTCGTATGGAGCGCGGTAATTTGCGTGCGGATGTGAACGTGTCGCTTCGCGAGACTCCGGATTCACCGCTTGGTACGCGCACTGAGACGAAGAATGTGAACACGTTCCGCGGTATTGAGAAGGCTGTGCGTTATGAGATCTCTCGCCAGGCGCAGGTTCTCACTGATGGCGGCGAGGTAGTACAGCAGACGCGTCACTTCCATGCGGAGGATGGCACGACGTCGGCGGGCCGCGATAAGTCGGATGCGGAGGATTACCGTTACTTCCCGGATCCGGATTTGGGGCCGATTGTGGCTTGCCCGGAGTGGGTTGAGCGCTTGCGCGGTGAGCTTCCGGAGCTCCCGGCAGTGCGTCGCCGCAGGTTGCGCGACGAGTGGGGCTTCTCTGAGCTGGAGATGCGCGACGTGGTGAACGCTGGCGCTATCGATTTGATTGAGGATACGGTGTCGGCAGGCGCCTCCTCCACTGCGGCTCGTAAGTGGTGGATGGGGGAGCTGTCCCGCGTTGCGCGCGAGGCGGAGGTTGAACTCGAGGAGCTCGCGGTGACTCCGGCTCAGGTGGCCGAGCTTCAGGCGTTGGTGGATGACGGCAAGATCAATGACAAGCTTGCCCGCCAGGTGCTTGAGGGTGTGCTGGCTGGCGAGGGAGATCCCGCTGAGGTTGTGGATGCCCGCGGTTTGGCTGTGGTCTCCGACGATGGTCCTCTGATCGCGGCTGTGGAGGCAGCGATGGCTGATAATCCGGATGTCGTGGAGAAGATCCGCGGTGGCAAGATGGCCGCTATCGGGGCTTTGATGGGCCCGGTGATGAAGGCAACGCGAGGCCAAGCCGATGCGAAGCGCGTTCGTGAACTGATCATGGAGCGTATTTAATATTTGCGAGGACGTCGCTAGCTTTTGCATTAGCGACTGACCGTAGGGGGGATTCCTGAATAGGAATCCCCCCATTTGTCGTAGTACTGGCGAAATGGTTCTAGGTGCGCCAAGTCACGCGCTCGAAATTTGATTCTAGATAGGTGACGTGACTAATTTGGTTTCGGTCCTGATCGGAGCGATCCGATTGGATGAACTACGAGGTAGTGCGGATCACAAAAAGTCAGTTGACAAGGGGTTCGAAACCTACTAGAGTAGATTCTCGGTTCCGCAACGAAGCAAGTAGTTGAAACGGAACCTTTTTCAACGCCTTTCGCGGTTTTCACGAAATGTTTGGGCTCGTGACTGAGACCAAATGGTGAGAAAAGCGATTGTGTGGGTGTTGTTTGTGAACTCGATAGTGTGTTTTTTGTTTTGTCCTTTTTTGTTTTGTTTTTGTTTTTTGGTTGGGATCGC
>PNHW01000002.1:538574-555810 GCA_002871995.1 Gleimia europaea | reverse complement strand
GCCCACCTTGAGCGAGTCCACCGCCGCCTGGCCCGTGATCGTCAGTTCACGCCCGGACACTTCGCCCTGCGGGCTCATGTACGCGGTCACCGTGCCCGCCTCATCCGCCACTGAAATAAAACGCGCACCATCCGACGTGAGGTTAAGAGCGGTTGCTCGTTTGTCCCAATCAGTCGGTTTAATCCCCGCCTGTTTCTGCTCCGGCGTTAAAGGGTGGTAAATCGTCAGCCCGCTAGACGTCCAGCGTGCGTTATCGCCCGGAATCAGAATATCTACCGACGCAGTACCCGCTTTAATCCTCATGCCGGATAGTTCGCCCACCGTGGCTTTATTAATGTCGATCGCGCTAACCACGCCGTCGCCCGGCTGAACGCTCCGCCATGTTTTGCCGTCAAAAAGCATTGGCACCGAGCCGGGCTTAAACCAGATAATCTTCTGGCCCGAAACCGTCGCCGGCTGATAGTCAGAATACGCGACGAGCGCCTTACCGTCCGCGCTGGTTTGCGCCTGTTGAGCCACCGTCATAGCGTCCTGAGCTTGCTTCGCCAGCTCGTCAGCTTTAGCCCGCGCCTGCTCAGCCGCCGACTGAGCCGCCGCCACATTATCGGTCACCCTACTAATAGACTGGTACAAGCCCGAGGACGTGTTCGTCAGCGCGTTACTTAAGTTGTCAGCCTGAGCGGCGGCGTTATCAGCCGCCTGCTTAGCCTCATTAGCCGCGTCACGCAACGCAATATTTTCCAACTGTTGCGCCTGCTGGGCCGCATCCAACGCCGCCTGCGTGAGCTGGGCCGCTGTTTCCGCGTTCTTAGCGGCCTGCTCAGCCGCCTTAGCCGACGAATCAACCACGCCAATACTTTCGCGCGCCGCGCTCGCTTCCTGCCACGCTTTTTTAGCCTCATCTAAAGCGTCCGCCGCCGCGTTCGACGCCCTAGCCGCGTCATCCAACGCATCCAACGCATCCTGCTTCGCCGCGTCCGCCGTTTGCTTAGCTTTAAGCGACGTCTCACCCGTCACGCCCACGCCAATAGGTTCCACACCCTCCGGCAAAGACTGCGGGGGAACCACGCGGGTAGGCCGCCCATCCAGACCGCGCTCCACGGTCACAACCGCGCCCACACCATAAACGCCCGGCGCGGCAGCCACATCGATAAGGCTGCCCTCAACATCTACCTGCAAAAAGCCCGGCGCGTACTGCTCTATAACGCGGCCCTGTAGTGGGGTTTGCACGTATTTTGAGCCGCGCGGTTTAGGCGCGTCCAAAAAAATATTGCCCATGCTTAAATGTCCTCTTCCATGTCTAGGCGCATTACTCCACCATCCAAAGGCATGTCTACGGCCCTTACGCGGCCCGCGATCTGCTCACCGTTCACGGCAACGCTTACGGTGTCCCACAACTCGATTGCCGGATCGGCCACGACTTCCACGGTTCTAACCTGTGTGGCCGCCGTCTCCTCTAAAAGGAACCTGGCGGCCCGGTCGTTCAACATCGCCGTATTGTGTACTGCTTCTACTTCTTCCACACGGTGCACGCGCCCATAAGTGGCCGGCGCGTAAGGCTCAAACGACGCTTCGCTCGTGCCTACGGTTATGGTCTCTTCTTCTCCGTCTTTTTCGCGCGACACGACGCTAACCACGTTCGCGCGGGCATGGTCACCCCGGCCTAGTAGGCTTACCGCTAAATCCCGACCGCTGTAAGACCGGTCAGCCGCCGCGCCGGTGACTGTGCGTACTAGGTGTAGTTGCCTGTCGTTTCGGACTACGCCGCGCAAACCATGAGACGCTATCAAATCCGCTAAAGCGTCTAGCCGGTCTGTGCCCCAAGCCAAACCGCGCGGCAATGCCACGTCCTCCACACCGTGATCTAAAACTACGGGCACGGGATGAGCCAAACGTGACGCTTCAACCCGTAGCGTTGAGCCAGGCACAGGTGACGACGGTAAGGCCGCAGGGTCATCCGCCACCCGCTGTAGCAAACCAACGCCTGCGACCTTAATAGTCCCGTCCGTTTGTTCCTCCCAGCTATCGACGAGAAACGCGCCAATCTCATAATCAACGCTGCGCCCGGCGATGGTCACGGTGATAGTCAAGAAAAGTTCTTGACCGTACGCGGCAAGCGGCGAAAACGGCGAAACAGGTTTATATTCCGGCGTGAAAGACAAATCCGCGCGCTCGGGCACCTGCCCCTCGCCATCTATCGACACGCGGCCATCGAGCACGGGAATACGGGTTGCTAGGACTTCATGGCCGCGCATTGAGGACACGAAAGCTTCCCACCGTGCTGGCCTGGTTAGTTCGTCTACTGTAAAGCCATTACGCATTGAGTTTTCCTAGCATGTCCATGTACGAGCCAGACCGGAATGTAAAGCCGTGCTCTCTTGCTACGCGGTAGGTTAGTGGCGGTGTCCTATCCCCCGCCCCGCGCGTGTCTGCCATGACGGCGTTCACGTGCCATCGCCTAAACGCTTTATCGCGTCGGTCTGTGCGTTCCTCATCCGCCGCCTGCACGTGCACCAAGCGCGCATCCGGAATGTCGCACGCGGGCAACGGACAATTCCTCGTGTCGTGCCACAACCACACCGGCAAACCCGCCGCGACAATGGCGCGCGCCTCGTCCGTTTCCGCGCCTGTGGTGGTGAACTCCAAGGCCAGGCTCTCATGCGGGAATCCCGTCACCCTTACAACCGGGGTTCGCCGCCCCGCCGGGTAGAAAAGGTTCGCGCCCGCGTCCGTGCTCGTTTTGTCCGCGCCCTGCATGGTCACGCCCGTAACATGGCTTAAATCCTCCAACGCGATCATGTGCAAATGCTCGAGCTTTTCGCGCCTAGCGTCTACGGTTTCCGCCAGGCCGCCCGAGGTGAGCGTGTACGTGTCGCCCGCGCCTGTGGCCGCCGCGTCCACCACCACGCCCGCGCCACTACCGCGCGCCACCACGCGATCGCCCGCAGTGAGCGTCCACGCGCCATTAACCGCGACCTTAAACCCGGGTAAGCCATGCGCCGCCCTAAAAACTGATAACACTACCGTTTCCTTCCCATAGTTTTCGCCGCGTTAATGATCCGCGCGTCACTAATCTGCTCAATCCGCCCCGTTAGGGCCGTGCCATCGTCCAAAACCAAGGCCAAGCGCTGGCCCTCCATAGACACGCGCACACTAGGCGACTGAGGAACCGGCACCACCACAGGCGCGGGCCCACCGTGCACGCCAGGCGCGCCACCCGCAGCAAAACCAGGCACGCCCCGATCATGCATCATGGTTTTCAAAGCGCCGGATGACATGAGGGAGCGCAAACTAAATACCGCGTGGTGGCCGCCCGCCGCCGCAACCTCACGCGCGGTCAGCACGTGCTCGCCGTTCGACAAGCGCGCGGGCACACTATCCGATGTACCAGTGCCCGGCCCGTGTACCGGCCCGCCAGCCGCGTACATGCTGCCAACCATGCCACTACCGCGCACCATCCCAACTGTGATCGTGTGTGACGTGGGCAGACTGTTTTTCATCGCCCACACGGGGCCGGTCAAGTTGTCGTTAGCGTTTACGGTGACCGCGCCCGCCAAGTTCGCAATATCATTCCGTAGCCGTGAGGCTTTGCGCCACCCCGGATCGGTGTCCGCCTCCACCTTCATAGACGGGGACGAGGCTTTAACCTTGTTTTCTAGTTCAGCGCGTGAGGCTTCGCCCTCCGTGGTATCTGCCCCAACCTTAATTTCCGCGTTAGTGCCGTCCGCCTTAGCCTTAGCCGCGTCCACCTTGCTGTTAGCCTCGTCGGTGTCTGCTGTGACATTCATGGCGATCTCTTCAGGCAGTAGGTGCATTTTGTCCGCCAATGCCGCCGCGTCCTCACCGGTCATGCCCATAGCCTCAGCCGCGTTAATGAAGGCTTCGCGCGCCTGGCTCATAACCGCCTGAATGTTTTCGGTTGGTTCGCCCGCCGCCGCCATGCTCTCAGCAAGCTTGAAAGCCTTTTCCGCCACACCATCCAGGGCGCGCCCGTTTTCGCGGCCCGCCTCCGAGGTCACGTCAAGGGTTGCCCCATTCTTTTCAATGGCCGCTGTGGTGGCCTCCATGGCCTCCTGAAATTGGCGTTGCGCCTCACGCTCAGACAAAACCAGGCCCGCCGCCTCGGCCTGTTTCGCAATGAGGTCATCGAGCGCCGCCGATTGATCCTCAACCGCGCCCGTAGTCTCACCCAACGCGTCAGCCAATTCGGGTTGAGCCGCTGACAATTCGCCCATAGCAAGCTTTAATAGCGTGTTGTCGTCCGTGGCCATGCCCGCCGCGTATGCCTGATCGAAAAGCATTTGCTTCACGCCCGGCAACTCAGCCAACAGGTTCTGCAAGCTCTCTTTACTGCCATCCGTAGACCGTGCGAGGCTTTGAAAACCGGCTTGCGCGTCCGCGAAACTCATCGACGTTAGCGCGCTGTCAATCTCTTTTAGCTTTGATAGGAATTGTGTTTCGCGCGTGCCATCACCAAACCATGAGGCCCAGCCCTCCTCAAACGTGCGTCCGAAAGTGCCCCGCGCCTCGGACACGGTGTTAAGTAGTTCTTGAAACTCCTCTTTAGAACCAACTAGCTGCTCGCGCAACGGTCCCCACCCGTGGGTTGTTCCTGTGAAAGCGTCGACCGCGTCGCGCGCGGTTAGCATGGTCTGCGCCATCTCCGTGGCGGTCCGCTGGTTGTCGTTCATAGCGTCAGTAACGGCTTTAATACCAGTAGCGGCCACGCCTACCGCCGCGCCTACTAGGCCAATTTTGCCTATTGCGCCCGCGAGTTTCCCGACCTTTCCTACCGCGCCGCCACTCATAAGGCCCACGGTCTCCAGCGCTTTTGCCGTGTCTATTGCCGCCGGGACGAACCGCATAAAAGCGCCCGCCCCCAAAGCTGTAACACCCGCCAAGCCCGTGAAAGACACCAAAGCGCCCTGAACCGGGGCCGGTAGGGACGCTACAGCGCCCGCAATGCCCGCAATACCATCAGCCACAGGCCCAACCAGCGGCAAAATAGCATCACCCGCGCTAATCGCCGCGTCTTTAATCTGATTCCACGCCATTTGAGCGCGCGCCCCACTCGTCGCATAGCGCTGCGCCGCCTCTTCCGCCAAAGCTGTGTTGTCTTTGTATGCGGATTGGCCGCGCTCCATAGCGTCATTGAAAAGGTCAGACGCGGACGACGCACGCCGCAAAGCATCCGCCACCCTAAGCTCAGTGAGTCCTAGCTCTTCAAGTACGCCTTGGACTGATCCGCCCTTAGACTCCACCTCTCCCAAGCCCTGCACGAATGCCGTGATCGCCTTGGACGGGTCTTTCTTGAAAAGCTCTGCGAATTTATCGCCCGTCATTCCAGCGACGCGGGCGAAACTCTCCAAACTCTTACCGCCCGCCTCGACCTCGGTTTTCATGCGGATCATGACGCGGCTCATAGCGCTGCCACCGGCTTGCGCTTCGATACCTACAGACGAAAGCGCGGTTGCTAGGCCCAAAACCTGGCCTTCAGTCAAACCGGCTTGTTTGCCCGCGCCCGCCAAACGCATCGCCATAGACACGATTTCGGCCTCTGTGGTGGCGTAATTGTTGCCTAAATCAACGATCGCGGAACCGAGGTTTGAGAATTCGCTTTGGCTGGTGCCCATGACGTTCGCGAAGCGTGCTAGCGATGTGGCGGCCTCCTCCGCCGTGAGGTTTGTAGCCTCCCCCAAATCAATCATCGTGCGAGTGAAAGCTAGAATGTTCGGGGTTTGTATGCCGAGCTGGCCCGCCGCTTCAGCAACCGCCGCGATCTCCTCATGGGACGCGGACACTTCACCCGTCATTTTGCGTAGACCGTCAGACAATGCGGCGAACTGTGCCTCGGACGCGTCCACGGTCTTACGCACGCCCGCAAACGCGGACTCCCACGAGACAGCGCTCTTGACCGCGCCGGCGAACCCTGCGGTTAGGCCCGCCCCAACCAGGGTGAAAGCCCTGGCGGATGTTTCCCACGCCGCCTTATTGCGTTCGGCGTTGTCCCTTAGTTTTTGAAATGCGCCGCCCGATTTAGTGGCCGCTTTTTCTGTAGTGTCGCCTACTTTGGATGCCGCTGTGGCGGCGCGCTTCATATTAGATTCAAAATCGCCAATGTCAGCACGCAAAGTAACCTTGATACTACGATCCGCCACAACGGCCTCCTCTAAAACTCGTGTTTATGTTTGTAAAAATCAGGGTCTAAAACCAAGCTAGGCACCTCACCTGGCGCGCGCTCTTTGTTATCCGCCGTCCACCTGTCGCGGGTAGCGCACGCCTCGCACGTGTCCACCCGCATTTCAAACCACCCGTCCGCGTCATCATCATGCGCCACACGCACCGGCATGCCACACCCTGCACAGACGCGGGTTTTTTCCCACACGGTCAAAGCCGTAGCAAGTAGGGTGTCTACCGTGCCCCAAGGGCGCGGGCGGGCTAGAAGCATTTCAGACGGGGAGCGCCCCCAATCCTTACCGGCCTGTAGGGTGCGAATAATGCCCGCGTGTTTCGCCTGGTCTAAGACCTCCACTAAAAAGGGACGCTAACCTCAACCGGCTTAGTGTTCGCCTCTTGTACGCGCGACGCAATCAGGCCGGCCTGGGTGGGTGACACGTCTTGCAACGTGCGAAGCATCTCCACAGTGAAACCCTCAGGTTTTACAATCTGCGCAGCCACCATGTGTAAACCTAGTTCCAGGTTGTCGGTTATCCCCTGATCTTTTAGCGCCTGGTGGTATTCCTCGCGGCGTTCTGGTGACCAACCTTGAACCACAATATCTAGCGCTGAGGCCTCCACCTCATCCGCTAAATGCTTCGCCTGATCCTCCAGGGGTTTCGTGTTTTTTCCTGCGCGCCGCGCGGCCTTGATTCTGTCTCGCATAAGGTCAAGCTGTGCCAAAAGGTCCGCCCGTCCGTAAATCGTGCACGCCCGTTCAACCGGCGCAACACCACTAATCCATTTTTCCAAATCGAAAGTGTCCACCGTCAAAGCGTCTTCAACCGGCGCGGCCTTTGGCGTGGCTAGTGTCTCATCAATCATTTGCGTTTCTCCTTAAAGTATTTCCCCCGGTATAGAAAATATGAGGGTGTGGGCCGCCAGGAGAAAAACAGCCCACACCCCCAGCCATGGGTTACGCCGTCTTCACCTCGACGTTTTCCCAAGCCTGCTGCACGCCAAGCGGCACCGTGCGCTTAATCCACCCGGAACGCTCACCCGGCTTTTGCGGCGTATCCGTAACCACTTCGTACACGTCCACAATGTCGCCCTGCTCGTACTTCTTGTACTCTTCAGGGCCTTCACGCTCCACAAGCCAAAGGGTGGTGCCCTTAACCGCCAATGCGGCGTAGGCTGTGGATTCTGTCATGTCGGTTTTACCTGTTTCATCCTTCAGCACAAATGGCGTGATGGAGCCCTCATAGTTGGCTGCGCCGTAGGTGGTGGCGTTTCCAACAGAGCACAAAGCGGCTTCTGAGATTGTGTCGGACGCGGTAGCGCCGAGCTTGTAATCGCTCTTCAAGATTTGGCATGCTGCGTTGATACCCGCGTTAAGCTCCTCGACTGTTGGAGCTTTCGGGTCTGCTGGTTTCTTAGTTAGAATCGTGAGCTTGATTCGCCCGTCTGCAAGTGTTTTAGGCATTCTTACTTGTCCTTCCTATCTGGCTTCACCTGGTGGGTGTTGATTTGGGGTTTGGTTTTCGGCTCGCGCGTAATCCCACGGCCTAGAACTGGGTGATCAAAAAAATGGGCCGGAACCCTGTAGTTGAGTTTCGCCCCTGTTTCCGCGTCATACGCAACTTCAAGTGTGGTCACAGTTTTTCCTTTCTAGTGGCGGTAATCAGCACTTCAAACCCGATCGTTATTGGGTGCGTGTTCGTGTCGGTGATGGTCACGGTTCTATCTGCCCGCATGGGGAACAGTGGCACGACTTTTAGCGGGGCCACCCTGTAGCCATCCACGTTTAATGCCGCGCCGGCGAGGGTGTTTGCCACGTGATCCGCCGTGCGCGTCAAATTCGCCGGCGTTGTGTCCACAACCGTTACCTGAACAGCTGTGGATAACTCGCTTGGCGCGTCGTCCAGCGCGACGCTGTGCAAAACGTGCAACGGGGGGATAAGAAGCGCGTAAGGGTAAACGCCCGTAGTGAACACGGGGGGTTGTACCGTGCCAATATGAGTGTCCACCCCGCTGGCCTTAACCAGACGCGCTAACTCGTCGACAAAAAACGTTGTAACACTACTCATAAAAGGCCCTCCACGATCCGCCCGACATATTCCTCAAACCGTGGGGCTTCCGCGTCCAACGCGCCGCGAGGGTCTGGCACCGTGCCGCCGCCGCGTGATGTGCCAAAATACGCGATATTCGCTAGTGAGCCGGGCGAACCTTTCACGGGGCCGACCTCTACGCCGCTAGATTCGCGCGTGTGTGTCGTGTCGTATGAGATAGCGCGGGCAATCACACCAAACGATTTAGATTGGCGCGCTTCGGCCTGTAGCTGTTTTTTCATGTTCAGCCCGGCCCGCTCTGTCACCGCATCGAGTTTAGGCCGCATCTCGTGGGGCACCTGGCCCAGCTTTGCGCCTAGTTCGCGCAGCTGTGAAACGTCCGCGCTAATCATGCGACCACCTCATCAACAAGTAGCCGGATAGCGGTTTGGTGGGTCTTGTAGTTCAACCCGGCGACGCGGAATTTGCGGCCCTCAACCTCCACCACGTCACCCACCCGGAATATTTCGCCCGCTTTTACAGGCAGATGCACTGAGTAGCGCTGAACTACAGTTGTGTGGCCGCCCGCTATTGGGGTTTGTTCGTAAGGCTCGTAGGTTTGGAGCTTGCACGCGCCCTCATACACAGTGAACGGTTTTGCAAACTCTCTGCCCGTGTTTGGGTTAGTGGCCGTGGCTAGCCTAGTGATTTTACACGTGTCGGTCATGAGCCGGCGCGCCGCCCTATAAGCGGAAGGAGGCAGTTTAATCATGATCCCCCCTAATACCAGGGGATGGGCGCGCCATCGTCAGCGGGCACCCACCCCCCAGCCACGCAACTATCGCCGCGATACGTGCCAACCACTCCCAGGCCGGTGCGGTTCACGCCCGCCACGTAAGGAGCAAGGAGCCGCTTCTCTGTGGCGGTAAGATACATGCCCATTTCTTCCACGGGCGCGCCACCAGCCCCCCAATCGTCCAAACGCTCATTCGCGTAGGACATGGGGTTGGTGTATCCGCGCGCCGCGACCTGCAAAATCACGTTAGACACCGCAACCGGCATGTCCTCACCCGCCGGGATAGTGGCCCTATTCAGGTAGGTGAGGACGAGGGTCTGCGCGTAGGTGAGGACACGCCCCGCGCGCCGCTGATCCTGATCGTCCTCAATCGGTTCGCCAACCCAGTCGGACAGGTCAGCGACACTAACAAGTGGCATGCCCTCACTCATGACTAGGCTCCTACCGTCGCGGCCTTAAGGCCCGCCGCTACCGCGCGCTTCGCGTCAAGCGTCTTAGCCGCAACAAAGCAATCCACAACCGACTGATCCTCAAGCTGGTTGGGGTTGTACTGCATGATGTGGCGCAGCGCGAAACCATCCTGTGCGACTGTGGTTCCGTGTGCTGCGCCTTCTGGCACGCGGGACGGGCGCGTAACAAAAGCGAAAGCGTCACGGTGATAGGCAACGGCCTTATCCGGCGCTAGCATCGGGTCAGCCACGATGGTAAAGCCGAACAGGCGGCCAATAGTGGCCTCACGCAATACGCCGTCTGAACCTGATTCGTTTACGCGCTGAAGCTCCTTCACGTTAAGGAGCGCGGCCTCAACGCCCGGGCCGACCGCCAAGAAACGGTTTTGCATGGGCACCTTACGCGCGTTCAAAACCTGTCGAAGGCTAATAATCACCTGCGCGGCGTTAGAACCGTCAGCGGCGAACGCCAAAGCGTCCGCGTTAGACGTGGCAATCTCCGTCTTCAGATCGGCCTTGACGCTCTTAACCGCCTCCAGCTCCTTAATGAGCGGCGCGGCCAAAGCATCAACAACGCTCTCAGCCTGCGGAATCAGTACCTGGCGCTGTAGGTTTTCAAGGGAGAAAGTCGCCCAATCATCCGGCAAGCGCACCGCGTTGTAAACCTGGTTATCCATGTTCACGGTCACGAACTCTTGCAGAATGTCGTTGAACTCGATCGCGTCGCGCGATTCACGGTTGGTCTTGGTGTAGGTCTTAGCCTCACCCGCCGAAACGGGCATTTTCACATTGATTGCCGCGCCACGACCGGGCACGAACTCGTTAGCGAAATCAGTGCGCACAGTGCGCGGAATCGTGGACAAATAGCGAAGGGACGCTAGGACCGAGCGCGCGGCCTGGGTGTCTGTATATAGCTTGTTAGCCATTGGTTACTCCTAAAAAGTGTTGGTTATCCGTACATCATCTTGGTGAGTTCCTCTACCGTTTCCGCGCCCTGCTGCGCGGCCTGAACGGGTTTGAGGTTCTCTCGGGGCCGACTCGACGCGGGCACGGACTTAGCGAAAAGTTTCAGCATGTCCGCCGCATCTGCTTCCATCTCTTCCACGGTCGCACCGACTAGCCGTTTTGCTAGTTCCATCGGTAGGCCGTGATTAACTGCGACAGTTAGCCGCATGTTTTCCGTTGCTAGACGCTGATTGTCGGTTTTGAGGGTGCTAGCGTCTTTCGCGTTTTCTTCCGCGTCCTTAACCCGTTTTCTTAGGTTTTGGTTTTCGCGATTCTTTTTGCGTAAAGACTTTAGGACGCTTTCGAGGTCAGCCGCCGGGGCCTCATCCTCGTCCGCTTCTTCCTCGGTGTCCTCGGTGTCGGTGTCTTCGGTGTTTTCCGTGTCGCCGGTGTCTTTCGCGCCGTCTTCCGTCTTTTCCGGGGTTTCCGACTTTGCCGCTTCCGCGTCTGCTTTTTCTTTCAAAGCTTCCGCAACACGATCAGCAACAGATTTATCAATTGTGGTGTCAGCCATTTTTGGGACTCTTCTCTCTACTAGGAGGGGTTGAGGGGCTAAAACTTCGGTGCTTCCCTAACCAGTGTTTGGCCCGCAATTACAACGCCCCGCCTACACCACAAGGGGCATAAGCGGGGCAAAAACCAGCACATGCTGGTTTTAGGTTTTAGGTGTCACGCCGTCACTAAACATCGCGTGATTCTGACGGCGCATGCGATAGAGAATGTTGTCTCGCTCGTTGTTTTTCACACGCCTAGATGGTGCAATGCGGGTTTCGCCCGCGTCGTCCGCGGTTTCCGCCGCCTCAATGTAAGCGGCCCGCCACTGTGCTTCTTTCTCGTTAGGCTCCCACGCTTTGAAAGTGGGTTCGGGCTGGCACCCGCAAAAAGCGTGCGCTTCAAACTGGCTTGTTTCTTCACTGTAGACGGGGCCGCGCCCGGCAATCATCGCGCAAAACGCGCACGGGCTAGGATTCAAGCACACCCTGCGCCACCTGCCCGCCGCCTTATCGTTGTAAGCCATATCCACAATAAGACCGCGCCCCGCGTCACGCGTTACCAGGCCAGTAGCACCCCTAACCCGCTTCAAAGCTAGGCGCATGGCTTGCTGCGTGTCGATGCCGCGGCCGATAGCCTTTTTAGTTTTCACCACGCCCTCAACATGCAAGGTTGCGCGCAGCCTCTCAAAATCAAGGGTTTGCAAGGGTATCTGCGTTTTGGGTAGTGGCGCGCCTACAATGTTCGCCCGGTAGGTCTGGTAATACTCCTCCGCCAACTGTACCGACGCTTGTTGTAGGCGTTGAACCCTAGCGGCCAACCGGTCAATCCACACAGTTTCAGACGCGGAAAGATTCGCCGGGTCCAGCATGCTCCAAGACTCAGCAACAACCGCATCCGCCAAACGCGCCAGTTTCGCCTGATCCCTCACGTGCTTTTGCGTGATAGCATCCGCAAACAATCCTTCCATGGTTTATACCGCTGTTATTGACTGTGCGAGCATAGTGTCCGCGTCTGGGTGTGCTTCCGCGTAGGCTTGCCACTCTTGCACGGTAGAGCGAGAAACACCGGGGATAAGCTCCCACAGTTTTTCCGCCGGTACGCGTAGTTGCGTGGCGATTTTGCCTAGAGCGTCCGCCATTTGCGACATGCTCCGCGCCTCCACATCATCCCAAATGATTTGCAGATCATAATTCGCCGCGTCCTCATACCGGCCTTCCACGTGTGAGGCGAGGCGCAGCGCGTGGCAGTGGCCGCGATTGTTCAAGCGTTGGAATGCTTGGACCTTTAGGCGGCTCATACTCCGTGATTCCGCCAAAGCCTCCGCGCTCAAATTGGTCATTTGGCCGCCGTTCAACGCCCATACCGGGGTTTGAGACACCGCCGCCAACATATCCCTATCGGCCTCCGCCGCGCGTAGTAGACCGTCCATTTGGGTTTCTGGTAGCGTGCCAAACTGCACGCCCTCCGATCCCGTCAAAATGTCTGAGTGCGCGAGGTGTAGTTTGATTTTCGCCCGCTCATCATCCGTCAATGTCTCATCTAGGCCGGTAGCGGTTTTCACACGCCATGAGTTCCACTGTTGCACCATTAGCCGGTCTAAAACGCTTTTCTCGAACCGGCGTGCTACTAGCTCGTAACGGTCTATTTCGCTGATTGCGTTGCCGTGTATGTCGAAATCGCCATAAGTCACTACGGGGCACACGCCTAGGCCGTGTTGTTGCACGCTAGCGAGTTTGACCTTGTCGGTGTACGTGTTTTCTTTGTGGAATGTGTACACGTTATTAGCGTCATACAATCTGAGCGTGCCGTCTGGCATGGTGCGTAGCGCGTACGCGGGATACTCTGCCCCGTCTTCACCCGTACCCACGGTCACCAGCTGGGCTGGGGATAGGGGCACCATTACGGCGCGCGCCTCGTTGCCAATAATGCCCGGGGTTACCATCATGTAACTTTTGCCGTAGGCAAGGATCGCGTGGTATAGGGCGTGTTGGCGTGAGCGTAGCCCGTTTGCCTCCCACGGTTTCCACATTTGCGGCGCATGCTCCCCACCAGTAGACACGCCCTCGGCAACGGTCTGCTGCACGACAACACTAATAACCAACTCCAACAAGGGGGTTGCGGCGATCTTCTTCAAGAACTTCGCCTCGTTCTTGTGTTCGTCCTTAATCGCCCGCGCCAAACCCTCATTAAACGCCTGATTGCCCTTTAACGCCTTATCAGCCTCAGCAACGCGCATGCGGTCGCGCTCAGCCAGGGGCAACAGCTTTTCATTGACGAGACTCGCCGCTACATCCGGGCTCATAACATCAGATTCTAAAATCATATGAATACCGTCCCGCCTTTCCTTTTCTTCCTCGTGTTTAAGTATTCGCGGCGCATCAACTGCCCGCCTACCAGGGTTATCGCCAAATCGATTTTTCTAGGTGACTCCCTGTGTGCTTTAGATAGGCTCATGCCAAAGCGTGTAGGTGTGCGCCTAGCGTTCAGCATGTGCGTTCTTAACCTGGCGTCGTCATCAACCTGAATCCGCTTGTCCAGAAGGTCGTTAGTGGTGATCCCTACCTGGCTAACGAAACGCTTTAGATTCGTGGCGTCGCTCATGTCGAAAATAACGGCGTGCGCGTTTTTGCCTGTGGTGGCCCAAAGCCTGAACTGTCGCCGCCAACGCCTATGCCACGCGTCCAACATCGGCTCCCAATAAGATTCCAACGTTTCATCATCGAGCGCGTGTGACGGGTCAGCCCACAAACCCACAACGTTATGAGACTCCACAAACGCAGTTATCACGCCGTCCACGGTTTCACGCGGCACCCTGTACTCAAACTGTCGTTTCCCCGGGGGCCTCTGCCACATGCCAACAACAGTAGTGAAACCATCGGCCACTCTCACCGCCGTGCATGCTGTGGCATCATCAGACTTCGACGCATCAAAAAACATTACGACCTCATCCGCCGGGTCAAGCACGGTATCGCCCGTAGTCACTGCTTCGACCTCTGAGGGTGATAGCCACGCGTCCTCAGCCGCAACAATCTGGTTATACCATTTACGCCGCGACTCACTAGGAGGGTTTGACGGGTCAAGAATGTTCTCAACGATCCTTTTAGGGTCAAGCCAAACCGCATCCCCGCGCACGTTGGTTACTACTGTGGGAGCGTCTTCAACGGTTAGCTTCGCATCCTCTGGCGCTTCCAAACTGTCATACAACAGGCCGAAATCGCGGAATTTTGGTTGGTCTCCCTGGGTGGCCTCCCAAGACTCGCGCACCTTCTGGCCCACCGAGCCCATGTCTGGCCGGTAGGCGTTACACAAATCCAAACGCCGCGCCGGGCGCGTTTTCTTAGCCTTAGCAAGGTTACCCGAAAGTGCGCCGGCCATTTCGTGACCGCCGTTAGAGTCCGTCCAGTTCTGCGTCTCATTCGGAATAACGAACGTGGGCCGCCCGCCCTCAACCGTGAGCGGGTTAGACGTGATCGCTTGAATCTGCCTAGCGCCGCCCATAGCCCAAACGTTCAACCGGCCAATCTGCACCCCGTAATAGTCAATAAACTCCTGTGTTGCCAGGCCGGGGAATAGCTTCATCGTGTTCTGGGTTTGCTCTTGTGCTACGGCCATTGTTTGTACCCATGCTTCCGGTTCTGGCCGTGCCTGTAAGTCTCCGTTTTCATCCCAATACGCTACCCACGGGCCAACCAGGGCGACGAGGCTAAGCACGGCGGCGAACGGGTCCTTCCCCCAACCCTTAAGTCTTTGAAGGACAACATGGTTATAAAGGAACCTTGCGGGGCCGGGTTTGCGGTTGGTTCCGTCTACGGCGAAAAACCACAACACAAGCCTGGCCTGCTCCATGGTGAACGCCCAAGGCGCGCCCCCATGCTCCAGCCAGTAGCCACACCAAGCCAACACCTGCCAACCTATCGTGTACTCAGGCAAATCCCAGCCGGCGCGCTTATCCCACTTCCACGCCTTACCCAGCATGACCGGCGCGAAACCCTGGGTGAAATGCGGGGCCGTGTTCTCTAGTTTCGCCCGATACCACGCTTCAATCTCAGCAAACTCACGATCACGCGAAAACACCAACGCCGGGCCAGTGTCAAGAAGCCGCGCCATGCGCCACCTTCCACCTAGATTGAGCCGCCGCGCGCGCCTGCGTCGCCCGCTCATTAGAGACTGTGGCCGCGTCATCGTTAGGAATCTTCAACTTGTCCAACAGCGTTGCCAATGAGCCGCGCAGCATGCGCAGTTCAACGAGTTTAGGGTCTAGCGCTTTTTGGCCCGCGCTGCCCACAACCTCCCAGTCCTCCTGATCAAACAGAAGGACCGTGAGACGGTCAATAATAGTTAGAGTGTCGCAAGCGGCCCTGAGTATCTGGGTTTCAGCCGGATTAAACTCATACCGCGCGTTATGCTCATCCCACATTGCGCGCGCGTTCGCACTCCACCGCTTAGGCTTCCTCCACTGCTTAGACTTACTAGCCACCACTAACACCCCCTAAAAACCTTGAAACATTTATGCGAGTAGGAACTCCCACTCAAAACCACCACCCGCAAAATCGGGCAACTCGTCTACCTCGTTTAAAAAATCGCCCGTCATAGCAATAAACCGCGCCCGCGAGTAAAACTCAATACGCCCATCACCCCAAGCAAAACACGCGCCCGGACGCTCCTTATATTTGCCATACACATGCAAACCAGAGCCAGACATAGACCGCTCAACAAGGCCACCCGGCAAAAGCTCCAACACTTCACGAGCCCACAGTTTCACGCTACCGGCCTCATTAACCGCGTTATCCAAATCCACACACGCGAAACCATCACCAAGCATGAAACCAAAACCACTACCCCAATCAGACGCGGCAACCTCTGCGAAAGTAGCCCAAGTGCCCGGACTGGTAGAAGACGCGGCGCGGCCATTAACCCTAACCGGGCGTTTACCAACCCTGCGCACCCAACGCGGCGCGCGCACCATCTCCAAAGGCACACCCGGAAACGAAGCGCGCAACCTGTACGCCCGTTGTCTACACGCCGCTGAGCAATAAGCTCGGGGCCTGCCCTGCCTAGTTCGCGCCGGCAGTTCTATGCCACACGACAAACACACGTCCATACCACAAGTATACCAAAAGGGCGTTACGAAAAGAACCATTAAAAGCCCGCTATTACGCGGAAAACACGCCGCCGCAACCCGTAACAATAGGCAAAAGTGTTACGAAAAGAATCAAAAACGCGATAAGACGCAACCAAAACACGCACCCACACCAACACCACACCCACACGCCAAAAACAGCTCAGACACGCTAACACGCACGCACACACGCCCTAGAAAAACACGACACAAGGCGCACGCAGTTGCTTTCCTGCTATCCGGCGGTTAGCTAGGAGGGCCCGGGAGGGGGGTGTACCCGGTGGGGGTGGTGGTTGTTGGTGGCTGGTGTTTTTGTTTTGTGTTTTGGTTTTGCGTGTGCTGTTTGTTTCGCTTGTGTTTTTGTTTCGCGGTTTTAGTTTATTTCTGCTGGGTGTTTTTCTTGTGGTCTTTGCTTTTGTTGCGCTCTGTTTTGTTGGCGCGTTTTGTTTTCTTGTTGGGTTTTTTGTTTGTGGCAGTGGTGGTTGAGCCATTGGAGGTTGTCGGGGTGGTGGTTGTCGCCGGGGGTGATGTGGTCGCACTCTGTGCCGATGCGGTTGCATTGGGGGTGGTGGTGGGTGGCTTGGCATTTTCCGCCGGCGCGCCGCGCTACTTGTTGGCGTAGTTGCGGCCAGTTGTTGGGGAGGCGTTTGTTGCGGGTGCTTGTTGCCCATGGGGCGCGTTTGGTCATGGCGTGTGGGGTTTGCGTGTTGGTGGGTGAATTGTTTATCCCCCTCGCCTGGTGTGGTGAGGGGGATATTGGGTTTGCGTGCCCGGGTCGCGTTGCGCTTGTCAGGGTGCCCCCTGTTAGTGCCTTCCGTGTGGGTGGCCTAACGCGTTGCGCGGGTTCCGGGCGGCGTAGGATACGGGAGCCCCCGGTCCTTCCACCTTTTACGCTTTTATAGCTTTGACGCTATGCGTCAAGCATATCAATGAGTGTGTGACGTTTGTCAAGTTTTGCGAGTTGGGCTATGTGGCTGGCTATGTAGCGGGTGGGGTTTAGGCGTGCTGGTTGTAGTTTGCCTCTGTGTTTCCATTGGCGGATTTGTGCCGGCGTGGTTTTGTATCCGAGTTCGGTGAGGATTAGGGCGGCTTGTTCTGCTGTGAGTAGTGCGTGGTTGTATGCGGTGTCGAGTAGTAGTTCGCGGCCCTGGTTGATGTTGAAGGCGCT
>PNHW01000002.1:205461-538475 GCA_002871995.1 Gleimia europaea | reverse complement strand
GTTGGTGGTGTTGGTGGGCATGGTTTCGCCGCATGTGGTACACATGCTGATTCGGTAGGGGGCGGGGGCGGGTTTTAGCGTGTGTTCGATCTGGTTGAGTAGCCGCGTGATTTGGGGGTGGGTGGTGGGGGCGTTTGGGGTTTGCGTGATGCGGCGGGCGTTGTCGTGTAACGCGCGCGTAATGGCGGGCCACGTTGCTGGGGGTTCTTTGTGTGTGGCCTCTTGGATTTGTTGGCGCGTGGTTTCGTACAAACGCCTGGTGAGGGTTTGGAGGGTTTGAAGGCGGGTTAGGTTTGCGGGTGGGCGTGAGGTTGGCTGGGTGCGCGCCCCGCTGGTGTGGGCGGCGGGCGTGTGCTTAAACGTTTCGGGAATGACCGCAGCGATGCGGTTCGCCGCGTCATGTATTTCGCCGGCGAGGCTGGGGTGGATTGTGTGCCCGTCTGGCAGGGGGCGGCCCGTGATAGGGCAGGTGGGGCGGTTTTGGTCTGGCATTTATTCTTCTTCTTTTTGTAGCATGCGGGTTATGGCGCGTAACGCGGCTTCGGCTTGCTGTGGGATAACACCATTGCCTAAAGCTCTTATGGCTTCTTGCCATGTGAGGCCGGGCACGCTAGTTATGTGCCCGTCTGGTAGGCCCATCATCCATTCAACAAAGGCGGGGTTCATGCGCCACCCTCCCTTCGGGCCGGTCGTGTTTACGGGTGGGGCTTCACGTCTTAGCACGGTTTCCCACGTGTGGACGGCCTTAGCGTAGGGGCCGAACGGTTTTAGGCGGCGGGGAATAGTTCGAACAGTTGGAAGGATAGTTTGACCTGGTAGCCGAGCCTGTCGGCTTTCGACGCGGCCATTACCCCCCCCCGTGCTGTCGGACGCGCACGGCGTGCGCAGGTACATCGTTTCGGATGGCGAGGACGAACACGCGCTCGCGGTGGTGGGGTGCGCCGATACTGCTGGCGCGTAGAGTTTGCCATCCTGTGTAATACCCGATTTCGGTAAGGTCTCCGAGTACGCGGCCCAGTGCCCGCAAAGATGGCGCACTGTCACCCATGCAGAATTCGCACTGCTCCATGCTGCTAACTGCTTCACTTGAAAGGGCTCCTAATACGTTTTCCCACACCACTAGGCGGGGTTTGATGGTGTCGATTGCGTCGGCCATGGATGCCCATAGGCCGCTGCGCGTGCCGGTTTTCATGCCTTGGCGTTTGCCGGCGGTGGATAGGTCTTGACATGGTGACCCGCCGGCGATGATGTCTACGGGCTCCACGTCATGCCAGTTGATGCGGGTGATGTCTTCGAGGTTTGGCGCGTGCGGGTGGTGGTGGCTCATGATTTTCTTAGGGCCGGGTTCTATATCGCTCCACCAGGCGAGCTGCCCGCCGAACGTGTTGGTGGTGGCGATGTCGAGCCCGCCATAACCTGAAAACAATGAGCCGATTTTAGGGGGTGTTGGTGTCATTGGTGGGTTTCCAGTTGTTGGGGTTTTTCAAATACTCGTAACAGGTGGCGCAGTAAACGGCGTATGGCGTGCCGTCCGCGCGGTTTAGGCTCGATGTCTGCGTGAGTTTTAGGACTTGCCCGCAACGCGCGCACGGGGCTTCAACAATCGCCATTGGCTTTCTTTTCCTCTAGTAGCGCCATAGCGAATAGTGTGTGTAGATGGTCTGCCGCGTTTTCGAGTAGGTCCGCGGATTCCAGCGCTTTTCTCATATCTCGCTCGAATATTTCGCGTATGTCGTCGAGTAGCGGACTTTCTAAGATGCTGACTTTTTCTATCGCGTCTGCCAGGCGTAGTACGCTTTGCGTCGCGTTATCGGCCAGCAGTAGCGCATAGTTGATTGTGTTCGTAGCTTTTGTCACTGGTTTTGCCTTTCCTCTTATTGGCCTGTAGTCCACTCGTATAAATCGCCTAAATTGCGGGCAATGCGGCCTAAGCCGTTAAGAATCGTCATAGTGTCTTCAATGTCTTCTTCGATTTGTAGACGCGCGCCCCCATCAATGAGTAGGCTGTCTAGCTCGTTGATTTTCGCCATTGCGCTTACTAGGCGCGCCGCGCTTTGCGTCGCGTTATCCGCCAATACCAGCGCTTGGCTGATCGTGTCGCTTACTTTTGGCATTGCTCTGCTATTTCCTCTTCTTCTATCCATGCGGCGGCCTCATACAGTGACGCGAGCCATCCCCATATGTCGCTGGCTTGTGTGATCGCGTAGTCGGTCATAAAGCGGTAGAAGCTGAGCCTTACCGCTTCGTTTTCGCCGATGTCGTTTAGCATGTCGAGGTCGGCGGCTAGGTCTTGCAACGCGGTTAAGGCTTTCGCCGCGCTGCCCACTACCCGCTCGATGTCGTTGCTTATTTTCCCCATTGGGTGATCTCCTTAAATGTCTGTGGTTTCGTCGCTACTTGGTCGACGTCCTCTAAGATGATGTCGAAGCCTTCTGCGGCTCCACCAGTCCAACCGACGCTCATATTTAAGTGGCGTTTACGTTCTTTACAAGTGCAGGGCTCGCCATCTTTCTTCTGCCTCTATCTCTTCTTCTAGCTGTGCGGCGTCCTCGTATAGGACTGTGAGCCATCTCCACGTATCGCGGGTTTGCTTGATTGTGTAGTGCGTTATGAAGCGGTAACTGTCGAGTCCTGCCGCTTTATCTTTGCTAATAAACGGGTCGTCGCTGTCGGCGAGTTGCTCTAGTTCGGTGTCTAGGCGTTTCAACGCTTTTAATACATCCGCCGCGGCGTCCACTACTTTCTCAATGTCGTTGCTTGGTCTTGTCATTAGAAGGGGGCCTCCGGGTTTTCCCACGGGCTACCGGCTTGGGGGTTGTCCCATTGGACGGTTTCGCCAAGCGCGGCCTGGCCTTGTGCTTGTGCTTGTTGTGGGTGGCGGGGCACGGCTCCAAGGAACCGGGGCCGGTGCAGCTCGAGACTGTAAGCGGTCTGCCTGTCCTGCCTGGTGTATTCCCTGATTTTCATGGTTCCGCTAACCGCAACCTGATCGCCCTTGTTCAGTTGTAGGTTTGCTATGCGTTCGGCGTCTTGCTCCCAAAAAGTGACGGCAAACCATACGGGCGCGCCCACGTCCTCCCACTGATCGCTATTAGGGCGCTTGCCGCGTGGCGTGGCCGCGATGCTTAGTTGTAGTAGGGCTTTGCCGCTGTCCGTGTACCTCATTTGAGGGTCTTGTCCGAGGTTTCCGGTGAGTGTGCCTGTGAATGCCATTGTTTTCTCCTTATTGGTTGATTTGGGTTTGGTACTGGTAAGCCACGTAACGCGGCGCTGCTAGTTCGTGCGTGTGGTTGTGGGTGATTTCGTCTACCGCTTCAGGGGCTGATACGCCGGCCTTAACGGTGCTGAAATACTCGCGTTTGATCGCCTCATGCCGCGCTTCGGGTAAGCGGGCTAACAAGCCGGCCAGTTCGGGCGGGAGCGTTCTCATTGCGGCCTGTATGGTCTGTGCCCTGATAGCGCGGATAATGTCAGGGATGCGCGGCGGTGCTGCCCCGTCCACCTGGCGCGAACACAGGGCGCGGCTCGCGGCTTCTAGCTCCGTGTTGGTGGGGTTTATTTGCTGGGCCATTAGTTCCGCGCCTATGAGGGTTACCGCGTCTGGGCCTAGAAACGCGCCGTATGCGGTTTGTTTCGCTACTAGCGCGGCGAGCGCGTCCGCCGTGTAGTTCTGGTTGTATTCCTGCCTGTTATAGGTCGTCATAGTCGCCTCCACTGATTAGGCGGGGCGGATACCCGTAACCAACATTTGGGGGCGGGGGTTGTGTTTGGCCGGCGGCTAGGACACTGCGTACCCTATCCCCCCACGGGTCGCTAACCCTGCGGGCGGGTAGGGGGTCGTCTAACCAGCAATCGCCGTTAAGCCATGTAGCGGCGTGTTTGGTGTATTGGGGTTCCCTGTTTGGGTCGTTCGCGTAGCGTGCTGCGCCCGCGCATATTTCGTCTAGGGTGGCGCGCTTCAAAGCGCTGTTGAAGGCGGTTAGGGCGCGGCGCTTTGAGTCCTTACGCGGGTAGACGTTCCAAAACGTTTCGAACTCGTCCGAATACTCATAACGCTTAACCCGTGTCGGTTTTGTGGTGTCTCCCCCTTTGGGGGATATAGGGGGTTCTACTTCTTTGTCTTTACTTCCTTTATCTACTTCTCTTTCTATACTTCCAGGTGCTATTTGGCACGAGGGTGGTGACAAATGTTCCCTATGGTTCGGTGCTATTTGGCACGAGGGTGGTGACAAATGTTCCCCTTTATCGTCGGTACTGTCACCAGGTGCCACAGTCTTACGGCCCTGACGATCAAACAAGATTCGGTACACGCTTGGCGCGCGTCCCTTACCGCTGCTGAACCGTCGTCCCTTGCTTATGTACCCACACTCAACTAGCTGTTCGATAGAGCGCATCGCGGTTCGTTTACTTACCCGCGCATCATGGGCGAGCGTGGTCAGCGACGGCCAACATTCACCGTTCTCGTTAGCCCTAGACGACAAAGCCATAAGCACGCTCCGCGCGCTCGCCGTTAGCCTGTCGTCACTGTCAATACTTCTCGGCATCATGTGAAAACCCTCCCTCCGTGTTCGAGTTGTCAAGGCTTGCTCCTGTCATTTCCCGTAAAACTCCGCTGTGGTCTCATACCCACACGCGGGCGCTTCGCGCTTAGCCCGCTCAGCCTCAAACGCGGCTTCAAGGTCAGGGAATTCAACGCCCGCGATTAGGGCCGCGTCGTAAGGTATGAAAACTTCGAGGCTGTGCCCGTCCTTAAACACGCGGGCGAACACGATTTGCGGCTCCACGTCGTAAACGCCGTCGAGGTAGTAGCTCCACACGCCGGGCGCGTCTCCCTGTAGTAGGGCTATGGGGTCTACGTGTTTGGGGTCGGACGCGTCACGAAGGCGCGGCGTTAGCTCTAACAACTCGCTTAGGCAGTCCGCGGCCCTTGTGCCCTCCGTCAAATACGTTGCGCGCGTAGGGTTCGCGCCCGCGCTCTCGTAATAGTCCGGCGGCAGAAACACGCGCGTATAGGCGATGCCCCTCACGGTTTGCACGCGGTCAATATCAGCGTCCACACCACACGCCGCAGCCGTAGCGCGTAGCCACCGTTCGCGAAGGTCATGCATCCGCTCAATCCTCACTGCACTTCTCCTATGCTTTGAAACTCGAATACCAGCCGGTAGTTGCTCTTCACACCGGTTTTTTCGCCCTTCCTGAACACCATTTCGGGAATCTCTTCGGACGAGTCGTCTTCAAACGCGCCGGCCCTTACAAACCCATCAATGATGGGTTTTACGGTTGGCCATGCGTTGGGCGGGTCTGATCTCCTGCCAGACGGCATGTGTACCGTCACAATCAGGCGCGCGGGCGTTTCCACTTTCAACCGGTGAGCCATTGCGGCGGTAGCGCCGATTCTCACTAGCGCGGCGGTTCGCCGGGCTTTTTCCTGCCACACAGGCCGGTCATTAGAGCTGATCCAATAGCGCGCACCCACAGGCACGGCCACGGTTTGTACGCTCATGCCGCACCACCTAGACCATCAGGGTTCAGGGTTAGCACCCTGCAACGGCGTGTACTTACCGGGCTGGGGCGTGTTTCGCCCGTGTAGGTAATCAGTTGCAAGCGTGTGAGTTCGCTTATCGCCGTGCGCACGCGTGAGGGGCTGACCTGCCTGGCTAGCGCGGTTTCCACGTCATAAGCGATACACGCGCCCAGGCGCTCCACAGTGTTTAGGACTTGCCGCCATGATCCGCGCACATCCATAAGGCGCGCGGCCTCCTGGCTAGTCTCAGGGTCTGAAACGCGGGCGGGGGCGTGCGCAACGCCGGGCGCATTAAGCGTTTTCATTTGGCTCACCGTCCTCCACAATTTCCGCGTCAATAACCTCCTGCTGCTCATCCACAGCCTCGGGGGGTTCTTGCTCAGCGGGTAGGCGCGTGCGCATGTACTCAACAAGCTTTTCCGCCGCTTCCTGGCTCATCTCCTCTAGGTGCTGTACCCGCTCCTGGCCCTTGGTCACGTAAGCCACGCCTTCAAGCACGGCCTTAGACTTCAAACCCAACGCGCCGGCCAACTCTGCAACCTCGTTTAGCGTCTTATCGTCCACCAACGGGCGGGCGGGCGTTGGGGCTGGCTCAGCGTCAATAACCGCGCCATCCTCATCAACCTCAGCGCCCAACTCCTCCGGCGTGTAAACCACGCCATACAACGCTTCAGACGCTCCCGCCCGTGCGACCTCAGTAATCGCCCTAGCGCGCAACATTGCCGCCGGGTATTTCGCCCAAGTGTCATTACCAAGTAGGCCCGCTTTCTTTGCCCGTTCTAGGGTCCATTCGCACCGATACTCAAAATCCGGGTCATCACTACGGATTAGAACGGCTACGGCGTGCGTGTCGTCGCCTGTAATGCGTAGCTTATGGCCCGCGCGCCTGATTGCCGCCGCGGTCATGTCCGCGCTCATTGTGGGTTTGCCCTTAATAACGTGGATGCCGCTAATAGACTGGCTTGCGGTGAATCCGAGGGGAGCGCCGGTTTGGATTGCTAGAAGAACATTCGCGGGTTGTTTCTGATATGCGGGCGGCAACATGGACGATTCGGCCAACATTCTCGCGTTCTTGATGTAGGCGTCTAGCTGTTGCGCTTCTGCTTTTACCAGGTCCGTACTCATTTCGTGTCCTTTTCTAGCTCGTCGAGTAAGAGTTTGAGTTCGCCGGTTGCGGCCTCCCTTGCGGGGCGGGCTGAGCCGGTTTCAACAAACCGTTGCGCGGCCACCTTTTCCCAGCGTCGCACCATGTAAAACAAGTCGCGCACATTGGCAATTGCGGCATTTAACTTTTTGTCGTCGTCGTACGCCTGGCCCAAGTCTTGCGCGATACTCTCAGTGCGAGCTTGCATAAAATACAGATGCATTAGGACCCTCTCAAAGTAATAAACAAGCTCCCATACGTGGTACATGTCTATGACTTCTTTAGCGTCTTCAAGACCAAGCGCTTCACACGTAATCTCATACAGAGACTGCCGGAACTCGCCTGTAGGGTCGTCTACATGCCATGCGGCGCTGATAAGATCACGCTCTAGCGTTCTAGCGTTTACTAATGCTTCACCCTTTAGAGCGTTCTCCCATTGCGGCTCTACCGATGGCCCTAGCGCTATATACCCTGGCCCGTCACTAATTAGCTTCTCGAATACGTAGGCGTCCTCTAAAACCTTGAGTTGTTCGCGCGTTATTTTCGTGGTCATTTCGTGCTCCTGTCTTTCCTCATGTCTTTACGTGCTTTTTTCGTCTCATCACTCAGCCCGATACTCGCTACGGCCAAACCGCCAAAATGGAGGGCGAGCGCATAGCCCGCGTAAGCTGATTGCGGGTCAAAACTCGTGAAATAAAGCATGATCGTGCCCGCCAAAAAACCAGCCGCGCCAAACATGATTAGTTGGATATTTCGGTTGCTCATCACTGGCCCTCCCCCGCTTTCGTGATCTGCCCGGGCGCACCCTGCAGCACGTGTTGAACGAGCGCGTTGTCAATGTTCGCCCGCGTAGCCCTGGCCTGGGGCGCGGTCTGGTTTACGCGCAAAGTCGCGCGGCCCTTCTCTTTCCCGTCCTTATTCCGCGAGTTGTCGATCTCTAAACCGTCGGGGAATTCGTCGCGGAACATGTCGCACAGTTTCAAAAGGTTTGCGGGCGTGACGAACTCAGGGGGGAACACCATTTGAAGCTGTCCGCCATGGTGAATGCCGTGCCTGTCGCACCAATCCGCAAACGCCTGCGGGTCCGCCACCTTCACGGGGATGCGCGCCTCAGTCATCGAAATAGTGACAATCGGATTGCCCTCATCGTCCTTAAACTCGTGGGATTCGCCCGACTCATAAAGCTCATCCAAAGTCGCGCGCGCGGCCTTCTCAAAAGGCGCGAACTGTTTCTTAAACGCTCCAATAACCGCGAGCACACGCGCCGCATGTTCATGCCGCTCCTCGATAGGGCTAGTTAGCTCTCTCATTTCTGTTTCTCCTTTAAAAGCTGGGTTAAAACTGGGTCCCGGTGATCTTTCAACCACTCCCGGGCGGCATCTCTGAGGCCCTGCCACACTGGGCGGTCGTCCTCGATTAGCTCCGCGTAGTGCATCGCCCGCTCTCTACCGGTAAGGCCGCCGCGAATATGCCGGGCCGCAACAAAAGCGCTCGTATAGGTAGGGGCCGCGCCGCCGCGCAGCTCGCGCACCTCCATGCCCACCGCGTCCGCTAAGCACTCACGCCGCACGGGGCACGCGTCACAAAAAAGCATCAGCGGGTTAGCGTGGCGTTTTTCCGTGGCGACGCGTATTAGGTGAGCTTTTGCCCGCTCTCGGGTGAGTGGCTTAGCGCCGCCGGTAATATCAAAATCCGGGGCTAAGCCTGCACACGCTGCTTGTTCCTGCCACGTCATGGCCTGTACTCCACCGCGCGCGCCTCATATGCTTGCACCGCGCTAATCGGGATAATGATCCACCTTTGGGGCGTGCGCTTCGCGCCCGGAAACTCACCCTTGTTGATAAGCCGGCGGATTGTCCGCTCGGTTTTCCCGTACCTCTTAGCGAGGTCTTCTACCGTAAAAACGTCCTCCAACGTGTTGCTGCTCATCGCGCGGCCTTTCGTTTGGGCGCGTTTTTCACGCGCACACCCAAAGGCCCAAACACGCGGGGGAATTCGGTTAAATCAATCTTCGACACACCCAATTCGGCAATCAGCCCATCTCTAGAACCGTCGTCGGTCATGCCGTCAAGGTCAATAACCGGGTTTTCCGCGTCTGATAGGACTTGAATCCATGTGCTGGCCTTGGTCCACATGAACGCCCATTGTGTGCCGTGTAGTACGCCGCGAGTACGGTCATCACTGCAAAACTTTTGAGCATCGTCCACGCTGGTGGCGAAGCGGATGCCGGTAGAATTTGCTTTCTCCGTGGTCGTGTAGACGAGCGCGATATCTGCTAGCGCGTCAAGGTCGCAGTGTGGCGCGGCCTGTGGCTTTGACGGGGCTGGCGTGTCTAGCGCGTCGAATATGCTTAGCTGCTGCATTGTGTGGCCCTCCTTTCTTTGCTTGTTGTCACTGCGTCTTAGGCGCTTAGCTTTTCGGCCTCGCCTGGCTTGTAGGTGATTACCTCGTCAAATGAACGGGCTAGGCCCGCGTTGATCGCTCCCACCGCGAAGCGCGTCGTGGGTTCTTCTTTCCCGTTCCAAACCGCGCTAAAGAATTGGCGGGTAACGCCCATGCCGTTAGCGATCGCGCTGTGTGTCATTCCGGTTTTTTCGACCATGTAGCGGAATTGCTGGGTTAGCTCGATTTTTTCGGTCATCTTCAACCTCCTTAATCCTATCCGTATGATTTTCTATCCGTTCGGTATAACCGAAGTAGCGCACAGCGAAAGACATGTCAAGCGAGTTGTATAGCGTGTCTATACAAGGCGTATAAATACTGATATTATTAATGCATGAACATCAAAGAATGGTACGAAAAGACCACGGGCGGCGACACGGTAAACGCGGTCGCCACACGGGCAAAGATCAACCAGCCAACACTGCACAGGCAGGTACAGAATTGGCGGCTAAGCGCTGAAACCGTCGTACATATTGCGCGGGGGTATAGCAAATCCGCGCTAGAAGGCTTAATGGTGCTAGGACTAATCAAACAAGCCGATATTGACGCGCATTTTAAGCACCTGCAACTAAGCGACTACACCGACGCCGAAATAGTAGACGAAATCGCGCGAAGACTCGACACCATGCCAGACGAAGGCACTATCTACGACGAGCCGCCACACAGGCTAGGCCCTGACGACGTGATAAGACTAGATGCTGCCGCAATGGACGAGGCTTACGATCCGCGCCATGACGAGGACCAACCAAGCCCCGACGAATAAAATAATGTCCGTGCCATCGCGCATAATGCGCGTATGACAACCCGCGAACAACTCGACAACCTGATTACCCGTATGGGCCTCACCGTCATAGAGCAAGACCTCACGTCTCTAGGCGTGTGGGGCCTGTACTCACGCCGCGAGCACCTAATCATAATCAACGACAAACTAAGCACCAGGCTTAAAACCGCTGCGCTGGCTCACGAACTCGCACACGCCCTTTGCGAGCATGACGGTCACCAAACGCCCGCAATAGAACAGCAAGTGAACGAAACAGCGGCGCGGATGCTAATAAGCCGTGACGCTTATAAAAGGGCGGAAGCGCTTTACGGTAGTGACGTGCACGCCATAGCGAATGAGTTGGACGTGGCTTTAATCATGGTCGAATCATTCCGCAAAACCTTAGAGCGCGAAAACGTAGCGCCCAAACTGGGATAATGAAAAGACGTGATAACCCAAAGGAGAACAGCTATGAGACGCAACGCCGCGATCCTCACCCTCTGCCTAGCCTTCACCGCGAGCGCCCTCGCCGCATGCAACAACACGGGCAAAGAAGCGGGCACAACAGAGCCGTACACGGTAGGCGAAATCACCATTAAAGAAGCAACCGAGCCCACCACCATTGAGGCCACGGGCGTGGCAGATGTTTTAGCGCAGCGCGAATTTGAGCGCCAAGACCAACACCTGCTAAACCTCCAGGAAGAAGGGGCCACGGTAGACCAGCTATACGCCACGGCGCGCGCCTACGAAATCAACAATGCCGAACACAGGTCTAAAACGTGGATATATAGGCAGCTCCTCGATGAGCACTACCTCGAGAAAGACGCGCAATACGCCGTGGACACCGTGGAGATTAATTGGAAAGAAAACGCGCTAAAGTGGGCGGAATACTATAGGGACGAGGAAGGGTTTACCCATCCCGCCGCAGTTTTCGCGATTCTTGCTAATGACAGGGGTGATGCCTTCACGGACGAGGAAGCGGATTACGCGCTCGACATGCTCGACTGGCCACGCCAATAGAACCCTCATAGAACCTAAAAACCTTCCGGTTTTTCCGGATAGTTGAAAACACGGGGTAAACTAGACGTGTCGGTTATAATCCCCCATCCTCCGCAAACGGCCTCGCGCAACACGGCGCGGGGCCTTATTTCATGCGCAAAACACGCCACAAGCCCCACAAACACGCGGAAAACCACCACCAACTAAACATCAAACGAAACCAAACCAAATAAAGCTAAAACGTTCGCAGTTAGGCGGCTTGGGGGTAATTTGGGGGTAATGAAACCCTACGGTTGGGATGAGCAGAACTAGTTAGCCGATTAGCTTACAGACCGCATCTAGCCACGTATTCTTCAATAGTTTCTTCATCCGGCCGATACACCCACGGCTCGTCCGTAATAGTTTCCGGAACAGGAGATAAGCCTACGGAACGAAAAGCTTCCAGCATTTCATCCATGTCGTGAGAATCTTCCACATAAATCTGTGTTCCATAGTCCGGGTAACACGACACCTTGAGATACCATTCAACATCACTCAACAGTGGCGCTACCTGTTCTTTATCGACCTGCGTCTTGAAATGGTATGAATACTCTTTAGCGTTGCCGAACAAAGCAGTCTCCCTCCTCTCCGAAAACACAATCGACGAATCTGATTCTTAACCAGATCTTTCGAAACTAAGATGCAAGATTAGTTCTGAAGCTCTCCATCGAGACTAATACGACTTTCAAAAGCTAGATTCCTTCCCTGGCGCGCACCGTCGCAAATGCTACCTACGGCGGCTAATAAAGATAGTTTTTGCAGAACCCGGCCAGAACCTAAAGCCAGCTTGGATTTAGCAGAAACATTTACAGTTAGAGACTTGAGACAATTTAAGAGGCAATTCCGAGCTGATTCACCGCGATGACGTGGCCACAGGACGCTTGATGTTGTTCTGTCATATGACCGATTAAGGCCATAACAAACTCCCATAATGCAGTTCGTCAAGGTATTGTCGCTATCAAGAAGGGAGGAATGGTGGCGAAACAATTCCCCGGCTTACCTGATCGGAACCGCCGCGGTAATCAAAGTTACAGCCGGACTGATCACAGCGGTAAGTAAAGCCCAAAAGGCTAGAAAGCCAAAGCGAAAGAAGAAGTAAGGCGACGGGACCGAAAGTAGACTTAGTACCTTCGTCCCCGGGCCTAGCCATCATTATACGCAATGAAAATAGACACAACCTGGTACATCATCGCCGCCGCAGCGGCTAGCGGCCTTTGCCTCTTGCGAGGCCACCTCGTCGCAGGAGCCATATGCGGCGTCCTCACGCTGGCCGCCGTCGCGATCAGCGCCGCCGCTCGCCGCGTCAAAATAGAGGCGAGGCAAGATGATTAAATACCTGTCACTGTCCGGACTAGCTAAACGGGTAGGTATTGCAGCCAGTACGGCAACTACTTACAGGCGTGACGGTAGGCTCCCAGAGCCTGACGCGGTTATCGGCGAGCCTCCATCAGTACAATACGGCTGGCTACCTGAAACTATCGACGAGTGGCAGGCAAACCGGCCAGGGCGAGGCAACTGGAAAAACCGGTAGGCATATTCAGAAAAATCCACCCGCAACCACAGGAAAGTAAGAAAGTAACTAACACTTTAAATATTTAAAAGTTACAAATTCTCAAACTTACAAATTTGTAAGTTTAGTGTAAGTTTGTTTCTCACTTTCAAGCCTGGTTTGTAAGTTTGAAAGGGCGTGTCGGCCAGCTCGACGTCTTCTACTACAACCTTATTTGGCCGGAGTCCTCGAACGCTCAGCGAGGCGAAAAGCTCTAGCCGGGACGCGTTTTCCAGCTTCCCACTTAACTTCCCACTCAACATAACACTTTGGGAAGTTGAGTGGGAAGCTTGTGGGAAGTTTGATGGCACCTGACTTCTGGTGCTTGGCTACGTCTTGATGCGGTAGCGTTGCCGAGGGCTTCTCAGCGGCTCAGTGCGCTCGACGACACCTTCGGAAATAAGCTCGTTCACTGCATTTTGCACTGCTGTGCGGCTCAGTTTTGTACTCTTGACGAGTTCAGTTGTGGAGGCAGACGCCTGCCCTTTTAACGCGGTGAGTACTTGGTCAAATGCGCTTGCGTAGCGTTCTTTTTCTGCCACTCTTCGCCGGCGGAAAATAATGGTGAAGCTGTCTAGCCGGTTGATGTACTCAGGTGGCGGCATTAGGGCATCGGCGAGCGAGCGTTGAATGACCGTTATGCCCGTGCCCCTATTTTCAGCGACCACGCCTTCTCCGCCTCCATCGGCGTGAAACTTCACGTCTTCAAGAAAAGAAGAGAGGCGTTGGTTTCTGGTTGAACTCACGCCTGGCTTTCCTAGGTTTCGTACGGTAACGCCTCCATATAGACCGCCGGGGCTCGTGATTTCGAGGCGGTCAACGAACATGTTTATTTGCACTTGGCTGCCTTGCGCGTGGGGCGAGTAATCGCGGTGCATGAGGGCGTTTACGAGCGCTTCGCGTACTGCGATAGGAGGATAGTCGGGCAAATCTGAGCGGTACTTTTCGCCAATGAGAGCGGCAGTGCGCATGTTGTTTTTGACGACCTCGATCCCTTCGTCAACGAGCTCTGGAATGGTTCCGGTGAGGGTTTTACTGTCTAGGAGTCGAACTCCTTCAGTGACAGAGCCCTTCGTTGTGCCCGGGAAGCTCGCAAATGTCACGGTGAGGCGCGGATAAAATTCTTGCGGATACTCACCCATGACAAGCAAGGACGCCAGGGTTGGGTGTCCGTCCTTGAGGATGCGTAGACGTTTCATCGCGGTTTCGGTACCGTCATTGAAGGTTTTGGGGCGACGTTTGCGTTGAACAGTCATGTAGGCATTCACGGTGTCTGAATGCAGGTCTTCAAGCTGCGCTTCTGTTACTGGCTGTTCGTCCCATTTGGGTTGGGCCCGCTCCTCAATGAGGCGGTCGACTTCGTATTGTGTGAGGCGGATGTCGCCGTCACCAACCCGAATGTAGCTACCGCCATATTTTCCCTGGTCAGTTACGTAGCAGGGTTTATCTTCGGAAGTCATTTCATTGATTTCCGCTACAACAACCAACGAGTTCTCAAAGGGAACTGTGTCGATGAGGGGGCGTACAGGGGGCGTGGTTTGGGCGCATCGAGTTTCTAGTGCGTCCCGAGCTTTTGCTGCATCGAAGCCGTCCACGGGCAGGAAGCCGTTTGCTTCATCTAGCCCGACGATAATGAGGCCTCCGTTGGCGTTCGCGAATGCGCTGAGTGTTTCGCGAATTGATTTTCCAACATTGCTCTTGACTTCGATCGGTTGCTTGTCTGTTCCGATCAGGCGCAATGTGTGGATGATTGGCTCTAAGCGTTCGGTGTCCATCGAGTGCTCACTAACTTCCCACTTAACTTCCCGCTTAACATACCACTTTGGGAAGTTGAGTGGGAAGCTTGTGGGAAGTTCTTGAAATCGCGCGCGAAGGTTGGAATGGCACGGTTTTAGCGCGTCTGCCGCGAATCAGTAGGAAAGTGCAGCTAATAGTCGATACCAGAAGATTGTTTCAGAGCGAGGACGCACCTGGCTCGCTCCGCTTCCAAATTATTGTCCGGGGCCCCGGCTAATATTGCGTTAGACAATTAGGAAGGCGATGTGGCCACCACACTTTCACTCGATGAGATCCGCAGGCGCTGTAAAAAGTATGCGAAACTGCGCGACGCGATCGGGTAGCTCCAGGTCATGGAAACCTTCATGACACGCCGGATGTAAACGCGCGTGAAATACGATTTAGCCGCTTGATTGGTTCAACCAACGTCGGTTGGAACCGAATGAGGTGAGATATAGCAATGAGGCCTTGCAACGTAGATGGGTGTAGCCGTCCTGGAGCGTTTGTCACGAGAACCAAACCAACGTGGTGCCTCGTTCATCTTCGCGAAATCTATGGTGAAGGAGGCCTGACACTGCTGGAGGATTTCACCAAACCATCTGCCTCCTTACTTACTAGGTGTATGCAATGTGGATTCGAAGCGCACTATCGCTTTGAATACGTCCTTGGCCGGCTTGGTGCTGGCGAGGCAGTTTGCCGAGCGTGTTACTGGCGTGCTTGGGCATAGAATGCACGTGCCCTGCCTGGTATCACCGATGACCCGGTGAATATTTCCGCCATCCGGGAGAAGGCGGAAGAGAATGGGTACACCTATCTTGGCCCTCTAACGAACCCCAGTTTGGCATACGATCCGCACGCCACTCGTTGCAACTCTTGTGGGCGGATCGCAGCACTGCGAAGCGAAGATATTGGTTGGGGTTGTCCCTGCCGACGTAACTCCAAAACAGCTACGGCAGGGACTAAGAGAGCCCGAGGCGCAAACCTGTTGAAGAACTCAGACAATCGAGCAGTTAGCTGGTGGGATCATCAACGCAACGAAGAATCATTGTGGAAAACTGCGAAACTAAAAGGGCGGCAGCAAGCATGGTGGATCTGCCCTGAAGGGCACTCATTTCAGGCTCGCATCCTTGACGTTACAAACAAGCATTCCTCCTGTCCCCAGTGCGACTCGCTTAGCCAAGCTGCTCATGAAAGGGCGATTGCCGCGCTCACTGGAAAGACTATCGCGGACGTGCCTGTACTTTTATCGGCATGGGATGAAGATACCCCGCCGGATACAGTGCCAGTAATCCAGAACCACTGGGGCCCCGGCTATAAATTTCGATGCCCGGCCGGGCACCGCAACACACGGGACGCGCGCAGCTACTTCTTCGGCGGCTGTTCTGTGTGCAAGGCGATTGAGACGCGCAAAGCTAACGCGAAAGCTGCGGATGCAGATCCATCGTCAAGCCGTTTGACGCCCGAAATCAGCAGTCAATGGCACCCGACGAGAAACGGCAACCTTCGACTCGCAGAAATTTCGCCGGAGTCTCGTCGTACAGTCTGGTGGCAAGACCCTGTGTGCGGTCACGAGTTTCAAGCCACGCCACGTGCACGCGACAAGTACGAAAGATGGCGGTGCCCGATCTGCCGTACGATCCTTGACTCACTGGCATATCACTATCCGGAGCTGGCCGAGGAATGGTCACCGGAGAATCAACTATCTCCATGGATGATTCGACCAAACACAACGCAATTAGAAGTAGTCCCACTTTGGGTTTGCAGGAACGAAGCAAGCCATGTCTGGCGTGCTATGCCAAGCGCACGAGTAAACGGGTCACGATGCCCGGAATGTCTCGAAAACGGAAAATCACAAATCGAGCTTGAATACTATTCGTCGGCGCTAGCGCACTGGGGAAATGCTAAATCGGGGCCGCGAATCCATTCAAAGAACTTCAAAACGCACTCATCTTGGACCGTTGACATTTTGGTCAGCCTTCCTTCAGGCAAACGCCTCATCATCGAATATGACGGCTGCTACTGGCACCGAGACAAGGCCGACATCGACCACAACAAGAGCATGGATCTGCTAGCTGAGGGATTCATACTCGTTCGTCTAAGAGAAGCACCACTGTCGTCATTGAAGATCTCGCATCCGAACTACTACGAAGTGACCGTCTACACGACCGCCCAGGATCCAGATAGTGACGTGGCACGGATTGCTGATCTAGTCAGGGAATGAGCGAATTAGTCTGGGACCGCCCAGCTCGAAACACAAAGTAGGTCGCCCTCTCAGTGACCTCTGTGCGGTTGAGGAGGGTGTACCAGCGGAATGGGCCGTGTTGCCCTGCATGCCGCTGAGGGTGGCGGCATGCAGGGTAAAGGGGGTGTTCACGGGGTGACCTCCTGAAAATCGTGGTTGAAGTATTTGATTGGCAGTTCAAGATCGTGAGCCCAGTCGTCTCAAGGTGGTAGTGAGTGACGATTCCCTTGCAGTGACGCGCCAGTTCATCTTTCGTATTGGCGTAGCGGAGGGCGGTAGCCACGTCCTTGCCACACAACAGGATCTATCCGCCCGAGGTGAGGGTTCGGATCGTGTCGAACTCGTGGTAGGTGAACGCAAGTAGCGCGGTAGCCATGATCGGCTCCTTGTCTGAGAGTCGGGTAGACAATCGCGAGCGTGGGATGCGCCATGCTCTCACCTGGCAGTCACGGCAGGCACGGAAACTGGACACGGTGTGAGGAATGCTCTCGCCCGTACGTCCCCGAGGCCCGGCGAATCCGGGCGGGTCAGAGGGCACACTGGTGTGTGAATGTACCGATGGCTCCGTGCCCCGTGCTATTGCTTCGGCGCCATCAACCGGGTAGCCTTGTAACCAACATGACCGGTTCCGCTACCCGCCTCGGTGGGAGTCCAGGGCCGGTCTTCGTTTTTCGTATCAAACAGGGGTGCGCGTGGAGCAGGTGAAGCAGTTCAAGACCTACGGTGAACAGGTCGAATTGCTTCGTCAGCGTGGGATGCGAGTGAATGATCCCCAGCATGCTGAGACGTTGCTGGCGCGATTGAACTACTACCGTTTGTCCGGATACTGGTACCCGATGCGTCGTTTCTCCCAAGGCGACGGCACTGCCCGAGATGAATTCGTTGAGGGAGCATCGTTTGACCTGGTGGTAGCCCTCTATGGGTTTGATGAACAATTGCGCCACAGCGTGTTCATCGAGCTTGATCGCGTGGAGTTGGCTATTCGAACCAAGCTCGGTCACGAACTGGGTCGCCTTGACCCGCTGATCTATTTGGATCCCCAGCGTTTGAGTGCCCGGGCACGGCAGCGAAACAAAGACGGGCGTAGCGTGCACGAGGTGTGGTTGAGAAAGTACCAGTCGGCATTGAAAGCGTCGAAGGAGGACTTCGTCGTCCACCACAAATCCAAATATGGCGGGACTCTACCCATCTGGGCAGCTGTCGAAATCATGGATTGGGGGATGCTGTCGTACCTGTACAGCATGTCACCCAATATCGTGCGCAAACGGATTGCCGAGCCCTGCGGCCTAACCGGTCCTCAGCTTGAATCATGGATGAAATCCTTGAATATTCTGCGTAATTATGCAGCTCATCATGCAAGGATGTTCAACCGTGTTTACGACATCAAACCGAAACTGAACAATGACGTCAGGCTGGCCCCGGTAGCTAGAGGGATGAATCGCGTGTTCGGGCAGCTCTCCCTTATCCAATACTTGCACCGCCAACTGGACTTGTCTCCAGCCGACCGACTACCGAAGCTGTTCGACACTTACCCGCACAATCCCATCGTGCCGTTTTCTCGCATAGGCGCACCTGACAACTGGCGCGAGTTGCCTCTTTGGCGCGTCTAATCCTTGCGGTAGTAGTCGCATTCGTAGCCATCGCCACGAATTGGGTTCCCTTGTTTAGTTCAGCTTCAAAACTTGGGAAAAGCGCTGCGCTAAGTCTTCAAGATAGTCGCGGCGTTTAAGAGGTGCTAACCACTGTGGCGGTATCGCCTCCACATTGGTAAAAGCCGCTCCAGCGATTGCCGCGTAAGTATCAGTATCGAAGCCAAAGCTCACTGCAATCTGCATCGCCTCACGGTACGTACCGGCATGAAGGAGAGAATAAAAGACAATTTCTAAAGTATCGACCACGTAGCCAGTCGCGTTGAGTTCACTTGGCGTAAGCTCGATTAGCTCTGCACTCAAGATCCGCCTATGTGCCGTCAGAGCTGTTTGCCACTCTTTGTCACCCGGCAACCAGTCCTCGTAAGGAAGATCGATAGCCGCTCGATACGCCTGCTCTACCTCGTCTCCGCGAAGAATTGCGCCAAGAAACTCACCATAAATGATGCAAGAAAGCTGTGAAATAGCGTGACCATGAGTGACGCGCGAAGCCTTACTAATGGTCTCCCACCTCTCTGCACGGCCAGCCCGCTTCGCTAGCAGATAGAGCACCACAGGGAAGATACGCATAAGAGCGCCATTGCCATTATCTCGCTCACGAGTTCCACCACACTCAAGCGCCGGCACACCATTCTCAAAGCGACCAATCGCCATACCAACAGTGCCGCCCAGACCGAAAGAATGGTCGAGCGCGCAATATTCCCCTTTTTCCCACCACGCCACAAACTGATTCATCAGGTCAGTAAAGTCCAGTTGGCCACCAGTGCGGATAATGGATTCCATCGTAGCCACTGCCATGGAAGTATCGTCACTCCAGGCTCCAGCAGGGATTTTCTGCCCCCAATGGGAGTTAACCGGAATCTCATCACCAGAACCACGCATCTTGTCCAATGAATACTGCGCTATATCATCTGCCAAGAGGAACTCGAAAGGAACTCCGAAAGCATCACCAGTAGCGGCCCCCAGCAACATCGCTTTTACCTGAGCTGCAGAGAGTTCATTTCGTTTGTCTAACCCACTCATGACTACCTCATCCTAGTTGTCATTAAGACCCTGCTACCGAGCTAAAAGCACGCGCTTCCAATACGGTTCGCGTTTGATAACGTCTTCCAATTTAGTTTCGTGTCGAAAACTCGACGATCGAGTACCGGAAATTATCGACGAGGTATAGCTCCCCTTCTTGGGCTTTGCGTAGCTCCAGCTTACGATACCCACCCGCGAGGTTACGTGAGCCAGCGTATGAGACCCAGCGTTGCCACAACCCACGAGCATTGCCGGATGCGGAACCAATATAAGGTTTCCCGGTGTGTCGAATTCAAGGTGCAAAAGCCAACGGGTGGAAACAAGCTGTCAACCAACTAGTTTATTTGGCTCCCAAGAAGAGAAGCGTAAGTGGGGTTGTTTTTGAGCTGCTCGTGGGCCCCGTCAGCAACAATGCGCCCATCCTCAAGAACAATAATGTGGTCAGCAATCCGGATAGAAGCAAGCCGGTGAGCAATAACAACCGTCGTGCGATCAGCCCGCGCGCGGCGAATGTTCTTAGCAATAGACGTTTCAAGGAACGGATCGATATTAGCTAACGGCTCGTCAAGGATGAGCATATCCGGGTTGCGCAAGAATGCACGCGCAATCCCAACGCGCTGGCGCTCCCCTCCAGAAAGCGTGGTTCCTCTATCACCCACCCTCGCGTCAAGCCCGCCAAGCGAAGTCACCAACTCGCTAATGTCCGCATCAGCAAGAGCCCGCCAAATATCCTCATCAGAAGCATTAGGGTTCGCCAAAATAAGATTATCGCGCACAGTTCCAGCAAAAATATGACAGTCCTGAGGCACCAGGGCCAGTCTGTCTCGGTAGCGGTTCGGCTCATAGCCACGCAAATTCTTCCCATCGAAACGCAGCTGCCCCGACCGCGGATCCAAATAGCGCATAGCGAGATTAGCCAAAGTAGTTTTACCCGCCCCAGACTTACCAACTATCGCCACAGAACGTTGCGGAGTAGCAGTAAGGCTGACTTTGTTGATAACCGGAAGCTCCAGCTGGTAGGCAAACACCGCGTTATCAACAACAAGACAGTTCTCCTCCCCGTCATAGGCGGTGTGGTGAGGTTCAGGTACAGCAGGAATCGGGTCTTTCACGTGAAGAATCGTATTGATCCGGTGTGCACAGGCACCGATCTCTCCAACGCGCCCAAGCATTCCCACCAACGTGGTGGCCGGCGTGGGTACAAGCCCCGCCAAAACCACAGCAACGGGAAGTATCGCCGCATCCAAACTGCCGTCAAGCACACGTCCAGTGAGGATAATTAACAAAATGGTAGATCCGATCGTGGTAACGATCATCGCGAACGCTGACTCCCACGCTTGCCGCATGGTTTGCGCATTTTTTGTGGCCTGCACTTGACGTGTCAAGTCAAGAATAAGCTGATTTTGTTTCTCAACCATTCCGAGGGAACGCAACTCACGTTGCCCCTGAATGGAGTCCAACACCGCAACCCGCAACCCGGCTAGCTGACTACGCATCTGTGTGCCCTGCATACGCTGAATGGGCATGAGAATGAAGGGGAATACGATCATAGCGATAGTGGGAACTAGCATGATCAGCCCCAGCGGCCCCACAAAGCTAACAAGAACACCAGTGAACACTACTGGCGAGAACACCGCGCAGATTGCGGTAGACGCAGTGTGCGCATAAAACCACTCAAGCTGTTCCGCATCATTCATGGCCGCTGACGCCACATCGCCAGTGCGTTTCCCGTGGAGCCCGAGTGGTGCGATTCGTTCGATAGCCCCATAGATGTGCACTCGCAAAGTGTGCAAAATTCGATAGGCAACTTCGTGCGACCACCACACTTCAAACAGGGTACTGGCCGCATGAACCACCACCAAAGTGAACAGCAAAGTCACCAGCGGCGTGAGGTCATGAGCCGGGTCAAGAATGAACCGGGTTGAAACCCACACGGACGTAACCGACACACCCACAACACTGATTTGCGCCAAAGCGGTAAAGATCGTGGAGGAAACGAAAAGGGGAACACATTCGCGTAGCCGTTTCATCAGCGCAGTGAAGTCTTTAAACGTAGAAAACATGGCGGATCAGGCTCCTAACTGTGCGTCGATAAGCTGTGACCACGCGTTGTCTTCACCAGCCAGAATCTGGGGTGCACCAGCGCAGAGCACGCGGCCATCTCCCATCACCACAACGTGATCTGTTTGCGCAGCGGCATCCGTGCGGTGGGTGACCAGAATAAGCGTGAGATCCGGATAAGCACGGCGAATATTGGAAAGCACAGCGGTTTCCGTCTGGGTATCTAACGCTGACGTAGATTCGTCGAGGATCAGCAGTGGACACTGGCGAATCAGAGCACGCGCAATCGCTAACCGCTGTTTCTGCCCGCCAGAAAGATTGTGGGCATGCTCCTCAATCACCAAGTCAAGCACACTGTCATTTCCTGCTTGACCGCTGACATCCTGGTGCAAATCGTTAGCGCAGGCCAAAGTTAAGGCGTTCATCATTGCCTCGTCATCGGCTTTCGGGTTAGCTTCAGCCAATATGGATCTGATAGTTCCAGGGAAAATAATGGGATCTTGCGGAACCAGGGTAGCTACCTGCGCAATGTTCAGTTGGTCTGCTGGCACGCCACCAACCGTGATCGTTCCACTATTGGGATGGTCAAAACCCATCAGTAGCCCTAATGCTGTGGATTTACCTGACCCGGACAGGCCAACCAGAGCAGTTGTCTTCCCTGGCAGCGCGTCGAACGTAACGTTTGAAAGCGCGGGCTTCGTCGCACCCAAATACGTGTAGCTGGTATCAATGAAGGACACCCCGGTGCCATCATGGTGACGTTCAACCGTTGCGGAGGGTTTGGTTTGGACACCCTCTTGATCGAATAGTTCACTCATTGCTGGCAGAGCAGAAATCCCGAAGAATGCCTCATGCCAACACGTTGACAATGCAGTGAATGGGCGAAACAGCTCAATCGATAACAAAGTGATGATGAACAAGTGGTTCATCGGCATATCGCCGGCCCGTATCAAGCTGATAGCAATAACCAGGCCAAGAGCAGGACCAAGCACCTTCATCATGCTGGACAGGCCGGTTTCCCCCAGCGAAAGGCGAAGCTGGCCCATTGTTGCTGACAACAATTGGCGTGATTGCTTAGCTAGTTTCTCACCGTGATTTTGGGCGGCCCCAAACGATTTCAGCGTTGCCATTCCCATCATGGCGTCAACAAAGTCCGCGTTGAGATCCTCATACGCGATCCAGTGGGACTGCCCCCGATCGGAAAGGGCTTTGTCCCATAGCCGTGGGATAGCGATAATAGCGACGCCGCAGATCAATAGCGCTCCCGCAATCAACGGGCTGATTGCTCCGATAGCTATCGTCAACCCTGTAGCGGTAATAACAGTGACCGCCAGCTGGGTGAAGTACTTAACGAAGTAGGGCTCCACTGCCTCGACCCCATCAGTCACAACCGACTGGATTTGCCCAGAACGGCCAAACCCCGCCCGCATGGGACCGCGAGCGTCGATTTGTTCAAGGAGGGCACGGCGCAACCGGCTTTTCACCACCAGTCCGGCACGGTTTTGTAACAGTTGCCCGCCCACCTGCACTAGTGGGCGAACCAAAAGCAAGATGACGATAGTTACGATCAGGCCCATCACTGTAGGCATGTGGCGGGTAGTGAGTAGTTCATTAAACAGGATCGCGTTACATACCGCAGTGGCGATGAACAAGCCAGAGACGAGGACGCCCACTAAAACGGCGGGAGTCAACATCCTCACGGATAGCCCGGCTGCGCGCATCACTAAACGCTGCTTCATGAACATGGTTATCCACCTTCGCGTGTCTGAAGAAAGCAGGACTAGCCACAAAACTAACCTTAGGTTAGGCTTACCTAAGTGCAGTTTGGCATGTTTCTCTCAGCATGACAAGAGCGCACAGCTTTATCACACCAGCCAGGAGGGCTTGTGAACCCGCAGATTTTGCAGCGCAATGAGGTATGCGCGGGCAATGCCCAGCTTCTAGAACAGATCCGCTTATCTGAGGGAAATCTGCTCCACGTCAGTGGCGGAACTGCTCTGACCACGCAAATCCATGGGGGTTATGTTGCGACAGGTAGTGCGAGTATGAAAGGCATGAGCGCACCATGTTAACTAAGCGCTATCAACGCCTTGTCCTAGCCGCCGCGTTATCCATCCTGCTGGTGTGCGCCCTTGTTGTTGCGGTAATCGTAGGAGCCACTGACATCTCCCTATCCGCAGCGCTCGAAGGCATCAAAACCACCCTATTACACACGCCCACCAATGACGTTGACACCCAAATCATCGGGCAGGTCCGATTCCCCCGCGCTGTTCTTGGAGCAATAGTTGGTGCCGGACTTGGCATATGCGGCCTCATCACCCAGTCACTCTTACGCAACCCATTAGGCGACCCCTACATCCTCGGCATCTCGTCGGGTGCATCTGCCGGCGCGGCCGCCGTCATCGTCCTGGGCGCCTCCAGCAGTGTACTATCCGCACTGGGCGTCACCATCGGCGCTTTCCTTGGGGCACTAGCAGCCATCATCCTCGTCACCCTTCTGGCCTCAGCCGGCGGGAAAATCACTCCCACGCGCATCATTTTTGCGGGCATGGCAACCACCTACCTATTTTCAGCGCTGACCAGCCTGATCACACTCATGGCAAAAAACGCTGCCGGAACCAAATCAGTCATGTTCTGGACGCTCGGCTCTCTATCCAATGCCACTTGGGGTGACACCGCACTTGCCACCGCGGTGGTCATTGTCGCCCTCGCCTGCTTCGCAATATGGGGCAGGAGGGTAGACATACTCAACCTTGGTGACGACACAGCAATCTCACTAGGGACAAGCCCCCGCCTCTACCGCAATCTACTGTTCCTCGTCGTAGCCTTAACCGTTGCCGTCCTCGTGTCCCTCACCGGAGCAATCGGCTTCGTTGGCCTTGTGGTTCCCCACATCACCAAACAACTGGTTGGCTCCACAACGCGGGCCGCACTACCCATCGCCGCCTTGTGCGGCGCACTCCTAGTTGTCATAGCCGACACCTGCACTCGCATCATAATCCGACCCGCCGAAATACCTATTGGCATCCTTACCGCGCTTGTAGGAACTCCGATGCTAATGGCCCTAATCAAAAGATATTCCAAATAGAAAACAGAAAGGAAAACCCGTGATGATGAAGAAACAAATCATCGCCGGCACTCTCGGCGTTATGCTCGCCGCTGGCGCGCTAACCGCCTGCTCAGAAACTGATAATCCCAACACCAACGCTGAAAACGACGCTATTACCATCAACAACTGCGGAGTAGAAACAACCTTCAACACTCACCCGAAGAAAACCGTTTCGATGGGTGTAACCGGCTTGGCCTACCTGTTCGCCGCTGGCGCGCAGGACTCCATCATCGGCCGCGCCAACGAATGGGGCGAAGAACCACCAGCGTGGATTGGCTCAAAAGCAGACAGTATCGACGTGCTTTCCAACGAGTCCATCTCAATGGAAGCGCTGCTGAAACTAGAGCCCGACCTGGCCTACGGTGGCGGATTCAGCTCTGAAAACTCAAGCCCTGAGGCAGTCGCAGCGAAAGGCATCCCTGCCATCGTTGACGCACCAGAATGCTCCTACTTCTACCCGGATCAACCAGAAAACGAGTCCTTCGACGCGATCTTGGCAGAAGTGACCCAGCTCGGCAAGCTCATGGGCACGTCAGACAAAGCCGACGCCACGGTTGCTGATCTCAAAGCCCAACTTGAGCAAGTCAGCAGCGAAAAAATCGGTAAAGGACGCAAAGTTTCCTACGCCTACTACTACGGGGAAGATCCTGAGCTGTTCAGCTACGGCAACCAGGGCGTGGTGGGAGAAATCAACAAAACCCTCAACCTAGAAACCGCAATTGACCCGAACTACCACCCACACCAAGGCCCCATTGCTCCTGAAGCTTTCGTCAAATCAGACCCCGACGTCATCATCGTGCTCACCGGCATGGGCGGGGCTACAAAAGAAAGCTCCCTAGAACGCCTCGCGAAAATTCCCGGCTACAACGACATGAAAGCCGTGAAGAACGGCAACATCATCTACGCCGAATCAGCTGCTGCCTACGCCTCGCCTACGGCAATACACGGCACCCTTGAGCTAGCCAAGCAGTTGAAGGAACTAGGGAAATAAACCGATGAGCGATTCTCCCCTCAAGATAGAAAACGCTAGCGTCCGGTTTGGGGACAACCAAGTCCTCACCAACGTCTCTTTTGAGGTACCTCGAGGACAAATCCTCGGAATCGCCGGGCCTAATGGCTCTGGAAAAACCACCCTCATGAGATCCCTATTCGCTGCGCAAAAACTATCCGAGGGGAGAATCACCATCAACGGTGATCCACTGAGCACACTCAGTCCAGGCCAAGTTGCCAGACGCATCGCGGTCGTTTCACAATTCGAACAAGACATGGACCAAACCCGCGTCATTGACATCGTGCTACTTGGACGAGCACCCCACCGCAAAGACATCCAAGGCTACAACGCCACCGACCATGAAATTGCGCGCGAAGCCCTCGAAGCCGTCGGAATGAGCTATGCCCAAGACCGATACGTTCACACCCTTTCTGGAGGAGAACGCCAACGCGTCCTCATCGCCCGCTCACTCGCTCAACAATGCAAATGCATCCTTCTTGATGAGCCCACTAATCATCTGGACGTCAAATACCAACACCAAATTCTCAATGTCATCAGGAAAGTCAGCGACACCGCCGTTATTATCCTGCACGACCTCAACCTCGTTGCACGCTACTGCGACAACGCCATCATCCTCAAAAACGGGCACCTGCATACCAAGGGAAACCCGACGGAAATCCTAACGCCGCAACTTATCCGCGAAGTCTACGGCGTCAGCGCCACCGAAGTAAACGATGCGGGCACTAAACAATTCAGCTTCAAGCCATTGCAGGAACCGCTGCACCTCAACCGTTGATAACCTGCAGGCAGGCACTCACTTTCTCCTCACCGAACAGCCGGCAAGCCTCCACCTTTTGTAATCGCCGCGCGGTTTAGTAGACTGAGCGTGATCCCTCGCGTGACGGTATCACCCGAACCTCCCCAGGGCCGGAAGGCAGCAAGGATACGGTAGCTCTGCCGGGTACGTGAGGGATCCTTTATCTTCACCAGCGCGGGAGCTCAACCAGACCTCGAGTTCAAGCCTGCCAACGAGTTCAAATCAGCCCACGAGGCGGGCGCGCTTCCGTCCGATAACTATCGGGCTCAACTACGAGGGAGCCCCTGTATCGTGCTCAACTGCGAGGGAACCTAGGAACCTGCCTCACAGGTTTGCTTACTCGCGTATCAAACTGAGTTGATGCAAGCTTACGCTCGCTAAGCGTTACAAGATCTAAAACCTCATTCGCAATAAACGCCGTAGTTCCACGCGCAATCGAACGAGTAGAAAAGATACCCGCATCAGCTAACTGAGTTAACGCCTCTGAAGCATTCTGAACCGACAAGCCATAAATCTGGCTTGCCGTCTTAACCGTCAAAACCGGAGTGCCCGCAAGCCGCCCCAAAATACGCGCCACGCCCGAATCTGAACGCAACGCGCGCGTATAATTATTAGCCGCTCGGAAAGCCTCGAGCTGCCCGCGCCACTGCTCAGCCAGTAGCGACAGCTGTGCCCGCAGGTCCTCAGCCTGCGTCACAGCCTCGTCCACCGCCCTCGAAAATATTCTTATCCACTCAGCGATCCGCCTAGCATTCTCGGGCGCTTCAGGCGATCCTTCAAAACGAAGATCGTTCAAAGCGGCTACATACTGTTCTCGAAATGTTGCCAGCACGAGGCTAACCGGCAGCAGGCGACTTGAAGTGAGGCCGCGGCGAGTCAAAACCGTATGGATCAGCGCACGCCCAACACGCCCATTGCCATCAACAAATGGGTGAATAGATTCAAACTGCGCATGAACTAGCGCAGCCTGAACAAGCGGACCGTGCGTCGCACCATTCAGATAAGACAGTAGGTCTTCCAATAAGTCGGGAACAAGGCGTGGCGCCGGCGGCACATATTCCGCGCCGATTGGATGATAGTTTGACGTTCCCACCCAGTTTTGTACCGTTCGGATCCCAACTGCCGGATGATCAGCTCCCAGTAACGCTCTTTGCAGCTGCTCTAAATCGGTGATAGCAACACCCTGCGATCGAGCCAGGCGATCCGATGCCTCTCGAACCACAGTCATATTCCGGGCGACGAGCTTCGCCGCATCCGAGATTCCTCGAATATCCTCTGCTTCACCTATCTCTGCCAAAGCGACCTGTTTCGCCGCGGGCACGATTCCTTCGATTTGCGAGGATGCGATGGCTTCGGAACGCAACAAGAAGCGGGACAAATCTTCAAGCTCCGTGATGCCATCTGCCTGCGCTAGGGCGAGGACGCGGCGCTCAACAGCAGCGATCTCCTCGCTAAGCTGAGGACTGATCGAGACTTGAAGCGTTGTTAACCGGTCAGGCAAGTAATACCAGTACGATCCGCCGCGCCTGTTAGCTCGTCCCGGGAGGGTGGGGTCAGCTTCCCATTTAGCTTCAGTGAAGATACCCATGTTCACCCTTTCCGCTTATCCATTAACAGAGTCGCCAGATTATCACCTTTAAGGGTTAAACATGAATAGAAATCGATTTTCTGCACTTTTAGCGATTAAACATGAACAGCAGATCCGCACATTCACTTTTACGCACTAACGAGCGCAACCAGTCCGGCTACCCATCAAACCCGCACGCGGCCGACTCGACACCAAGCCGGGGCCTCGAACATAAAAGGAATCCGCCTACTCGCCCTGCTCTATCACCGGGAAGTAATCAACACTCACATATACACGTTCGGTGTTTTGCAGCGTTTCTTCGCGTTCGCTCGCATCGGCAAGACGCTTCTTATGCTCTTCATTTTGGTTCATCGCACGCTCCAAAACACTGCGCAACCCTGCAAAAAGCTCGTTCTTTTGCTCTTCGGTTAGACGGAGCACATTTTGAAAACCAAAGACAACATCATCTCCGCCCGGAGCATTTGCAGCTGCTGCACGATAGCGACCAACTACCGACGAGTTGCCAACCGAATCATAAAGCTGCTCGATAACAGCACCCAGATCCCTGCCACCGGCTTCAGTGGAAGAATCAACTTTGATGCCCCCTCCCGCAACGCGATACCAAGTCTCACGCGCGTCGCCACCCGGAGCATCAAACTTTTCAACAATTCCTGCTTTTGCCAGTTCGCGAACATGATAAGACACCGAGTTCGGCGCCTCCCCTAGCGCTTGCGCCAGATCACTCACGCGGGCGCCCTCATCATGAAATGCAAGCTGGTACAAAATATCCATTCGCTTTGGATTTGCCAGCGTCTTTAACAAAACTTCGCCGTTAGTCGCCATAAATAAACAATACAGAATATTTTGCGCAAGGTTTCTTGCGCAAACTTATTTGCTGATCTATGGTTGTTGCCATGAGCATCAACGAAGCAACCCATACAAAATCAGAAAACAGCACGGCAGTGAAACCTTTACACCGCAATTCGGACTACCTGAAATGGTTCGTTTCAGACGTCGCGGCAGACGCTGGGAACGCGATAAGAGCTTTCGCTATGCCCCTCATCGGGCTTGCAATCACCGGATCACTCAGCCTTGCCGGAGCCATAGGCGGCGTTTCAATGATCAGCTCTTTACTCATGTACTTGCCCGGAGGAGTAGTGGCCGACCGTGTTGACCGAAAGAAACTACTTGTGGTTGGGCACGGGCTCGGCGTCTTCATTTGGGCAAGCGCCATAGTTGCCTACCTAACCGGCAACCTCAACACGGCCACTTTGTTCGCACTTGCGGCACTATCCGGTCTACGCAGTGGATTCTTTGGCGGAGTCTCCATTCCCGCGCTACGCCAACTCGTACCGGGCGAGCAGCTACCGCGCGCCCTCGCCGCTAATCAAGCGAGAGACGGAGCCATACAGATGGCTTCAGGCCCGGTGGGAGGATTTCTCGTTGCCCTCTCGGTCTGGGCCCCATTTGCAGCGCAAACCATCGGACATGCTATTGCCTGGTTTTTCTCGCGCACTATCAAAGCTGACCTGAGGCCGGGCAGAGCACAAACCTCAAATGCAACGTCCTTATCAGGAGAAGACTTCGACGCAACCACCGAAGCACTTCGCGTACGCGATCAGATCACGGGAGGCTTCAGATGGTTGAAACACCACCCGACCATCACAACTCTGACCGTACTCGTCGCCATTACCGCGGCCGCACTCAATGGAACCATTCAAACCCTCATCTTGAGTCTTGCCGCAAGTGGCGCAAACGAGGCTCGGATTGGACTTGTATCCACAGCTATTGCTGTTGGAATGATCATCGGATCGCTGATAGCAGGGCGAATAACTAGCCGCATACCCACGGGAAAACTAGCCATCGCCTCCCTAATTTTTGAGGGTGTGGCGCTCACTCCCCTGCTTGTGATCGACGACTTCTACGTGGTTCTCATGTTTGTGGCGATCGCAGCGCTAAGTGTGCCCCTATTTAATTCCGCCGCATCGGGGTGGTCCATCGCGCAAATTCCAGAAGATCAAATTGGATCCATCGGAGCAGCAGCCGGCCTCATCAACGCCGGGCTTTTACCTCTTGCGCCGATTATGGCTGGAGTTGGTCTTGACGCATTCGGATACACCACCACATTGGCGATGTTCATTGCCTTGAACTTGCTAGCCGGTTGCGCAACCGCGCTCCTGCCCGAATTTCGTAGGGTTGGGATCCCTTCCGAGTGGGGGATTACAGGGCGGTAACACTGGATTCCGCGGCCCGGCACACTAGGCCGGGTCGCGCGATATTGGGCAAGACATGCAGCGCGGGCCTCCTCGGCCACGGCCAAGCTCCCCGCCGGGAACCGTCAAAACCTCAACGCCCTGTGCCGAGAGAAACTCGTTGGCAGCCTCGTTCCTGTCATACGCAAGCACCACCCCGGGACGAACCGCCAACAGATTACACGAATCATTCCACTGGCCCCGCTCCGCATTTGGCCCCGTCTCCGGCGTAGAAATGAACCGCAAATCCGGCTCCCCCAACGCCTTCGCAAACACGCCATGCATATTCGCCGCATCCTCCACGCGCACATCCAAACCACCGCGCGCACCCCGGCGAATCACCACCGTATCCAACAGTCCCAAATGCTTGTACACCATGAAAGTGTCCGGCGAAACCATCGTCATCACCGTATCCAAATGCATCTGAGCGCGCTCCTGCTGCATCATCACGCCCACAACCGTATGCACATCCGGATCCGCAAACACAGCCTGCGCCAAACCCTCCAAACCGGCCGGCGTTGTGCGCTCCGACAACCCCACAAGCAGAACGCCCCTGCCGGGCACCAGCACGTCGCCGCCCTCTACCGTTGCGTCACGAACGCTCCACCGCGCCCAAAACTTGAAATTCTCGCCCACAAACCGCGGATTCCAGCCATACACCGCGTTGTAAATAATCGTTTCGCGCCGGCGCGCCCTCATCTGCATCGCATTAACTGACACGCCGCCGTACATCCACATCGACGTATCGCGCGTGAAATACAAGTTCGGCAAACACGGCGCCACCAAATCATCGCCGTGGAAACGGTGAAAATACGTTGATTCCACGTGGCCAAGCTCGTCTTCAAGCTCCTGCTTAGTTAGCCCATCTATCAGCAAATCCGCCAGGTCATCACTGCTCAACCCCGACGCGTATTCACGCAACGCACTGGCCGCACTCACCCCGAAATAGTCATCCAAGAATGCCGCATCTATCGCGTACTTTCGAGCCTCCTCATTGCACAGGGCCTCTTTCAACAAGTCATTCAAATACAGGGTTTTCACGCCCTGACTAGCAAGCGTTTGCACAAACGCGTTGTGATCGCGCCTCGCCTGCGACAACCACAACACGTCATCGAACAACAGTTGTTCAATATTCGAGGGCGTCAGCCGGTCCATCTCTTTACCCGGCCGGTACACGATTACCTCGTGCAACTGCCCAACCTCAGAATAAACACCTAGCGACATCACTAACTCCTTCGGCTTCCTCTATCTTTGCGCAAAAACCGCGCCCCCGCACCGCATGCAAACAAAAGAGGGGACCGGGCGAGCACCCGATCCCCTCAAAAAGCCGAAGCTACTTAGACTTGGGCCCCAGCAGCATCGCTGCCCAACCCGAATACACGGACTCCGCATCCGAGGGCTGGAACAAGCCCGCAACCACATCACGATAGAGGCGCGAAAGCTCCCTGGAGTTGTAGTAAGACGAACCACCACACGCGCGCACAGCCTGTCGCACCGAGAACAACGCGGCCTCAACCGCGCGATGCTTAACTGCCGAAAGCTGCGGCAACCACAAGAAACCGCGATCCTCGAACGCCTCAAACGCGTTAGAAATATGCTCAATATGCGGGTGGATGCCATCCATCTCCACCGCTGCCGTGGCGATGATGCGGCGAATATCAGGATCATCCGAATACGGCGCATCGTTCATAACCGAACGACGCTTCTTCACCGTCTCTACCGCAACCTCAACCGCGCGATCGCCAATGCCCGCGTAGGTTGCAGCCAGCAAAATCTCAAAGTTTGCGTAAATGCCGAGGAATACCGGGTCGAGCGACGGCCCCTCGTCAATGCGCGCAAGTACCGCGTCCTCATCCGCGTGAGCCCCCTCAAGCACCGTGGAGTTAGATTGCGTGGCCCGCATACCCATCGTGTCCCAGTCATCCAGAATCTGGAAGCCACCGCCCTCGCGCGACAACAATGCGAACACCGACTTCGGACCATCCTCTGAAGCGGAATCGCACCCAAACGTCATCAGCTTGGTCCACGCCGGCGACAGCGAGGTGAACACCTTCTTGCCATAAAACGAGTAGCCACCCTGGTCATCAGGGCGCGCCTCGGTTAGCGAACCGAGTAGTACGCGGTCATTGGCCGGCTCTGAAATACCGAAGCCATACAGCTCGCCTGCGGCCGCTCCGCGAAGAATCTGCTCGCCCTTCATGTTGCCGCGCGAAACCATGTGGCGCCCCAAACCCACAATGATCTGATGCATATTGATGCCCAGCGCCGTGCCCGGAGCCGCCTTAGCTAGACGCGTCTGTTCCCTTGCAATTTCCGCGAGCGTAAGGCCTGCGCCTCCATACTCTTTTGGCACGAATGCGCCGTAGTAGCCCGCCTCTTTTAGCTCTTCATAGTCTTCAAACGGAAACTCGTTCTCGCGATCATAACGGTCCGCACGCGAATGGATGCGCTCTAGCAAATCCTCATTGAGGAAACCCAATTTGAACTCCTTGCAATAGCTTGTTGGACGCGAATGCGCTCCCCTAAGACTTACACGCTCGCTCAAAGCTTCGCACTATTGGCGCGCCGCCGGCCCCAGGTTGGTGCACAATAACGCCCAATTAGACTAGAGTTAACAGGGTGAATCACACCTCGCCACAACCAGTAGAGCCGCGCAAAACCAGCCCTCGCCTACAGTTTCGAGAGGCACGCCAGCGGCGTCAAAATCTTGCGTTTTCCGTGATCGCCTCGATCATGGTTGCCCTTTCTCTGCTGTCCCTGCTTGTTTTCACAGGCATTTTGCCCACCCCGTTCTTCAACGAGTTTTCGCAGGGCAAAGATGAAGCGAAGGCGGGCGAGGTGCCGTGCTTCCCTGAAGATTCAAAACCTGCAAGCCTCGACGGCATTCACGCAACCGTCCTAAACGCCACCGGCAGGCCCGGACTGGCAAACTCGATTGCCCAGTCGCTAGAAGAACAGGGCGTAACCATTGACGCGACGGGCAACTACGAAGGCCAGTTCTACGGAACCGTGAAGCTCACAGCCGGACGCTCCCAAGTGGTAGCCGCCTACACTCTGGCACGCGCGTTCACCGATTCCACGGTCCGCTACGCGCCGTCCGACCCTGCAAGCGTCACCATTATTCTGGGCGAACGCTTCACCGACCTGCCAAGTAGCGAGGAAGTCGCGGCGTTGCTCTCAAACACTGAGCCGTTGAAACAGGTAGAAAACTGCAAGCTGATTCCCGCCGAGGATGAGACCGAGCAGCCCGGCGAAGAAGAAACCTCGCCCAGCGAAACCGGAACTGAGCAGGCCACAGAACCTGAACCTAGCGAGTAACTCAAGCACAAAAAGTTAGCGGCTTCCCCACTACGGGAAGCCGCTAACATTCTCTGCCGGTTGTTACTGCTGGCCCGTACCCTTGTGACGGGACGCGTAGCCCTCCCACTCAAGATCGGTACCAGCGGGCGCCGAGGCCGGCGAAGCCGCCTCTAGGTTTGTGCCCCGCACCTTCGAAATCCACCTCATCAAGTGGTACACGCCAATCGCTGCCGCAGAGCCCAGCGCAATACCACCAAACTCCATGCCAGCCGGAACCCACGTGAAGTTTGCGATCGCAATAATCATTGCCACTGCCGCGGTATTCAAGTTCACCGGATCAGCAAAATCAACCTGGTTCTGCACCCAAATACGCACGCCCAGCATGCCGATCATGCCGTACAGCACCGTGGCCGCACCGCCCAGCACGCCCGCGGGAATCGTTGAAATGATCGCACCAAACTTAGGCAACAAAGACAGTGCCAGTGCGAACAGTGCGGCAACCACGTACGCAGCCGTCGAGTACACGCGGGTAGCAGCCATAACACCAATATTCTCCGCGTAAGTAGTGGTACCCGAACCGCCACCAGAGCCCGCAATCATCGTGGACAGGCCATCAGCAAACAGGGCGCGGCCCGTAATATCATCAAGATTTTGTCCCGTCATAGCGGCAACCGACTTAACGTGACCCACGTTCTCCGCAACCAGCACGAACACCACCGGAACAAACAGGCCCAGCGTAGACCAGGCAAACTGCGGCGCGTGGAACTGCGGCAAACCAAACCATGCGGCCTCACCAATAGCGGAATAATCCACCTCGTTCTGAATCGCCGCGGCCGCATAACCAATCAGCACGCCCACCAGAATCGACAAGCGGCCAATAATGCCCTTAAACAAAACCGTGGTCAACAAGATCGCAACAATCGTAATCACCGACGTGACCGGAGCCTGCTGCACCCAGTTCCACGCGGCCGGCGCAAGGTTAAAACCAATCAGCGCAACGATTGTGCCCGTAACAATCGGCGGCATAACCACGTCAATCCAACGCGCGCCCGCAAAATGCACAATCACGCCAACCGTCGCCAGCGTTGCACCCGTTGCAATGATGCCACCTAAAGCAAAAGCCGGGCCCAAAGACTGGGACACGGCCACGATCGGAACAATCAAAGCAAACGAAGAACCAAGATAAGACGGAAGGCGCCCGGCAGTAATCGCAAGGAAGAGGAGGGTTCCAATCGCCGTGAAGAACAGCGTCGTGTTAGGTGGGAAACCCGTCAGCAACGGCACCAGGAACGTTGCACCAAACATTGCAACAACGTGCTGCGCGCCAATACCAATAGTGCGAGGCCAAGTCAGACGCTCATACGGCATCACTACCTCACCGGGAGAAATCGACTTCCCATCCCCGTGAAGTCGCCACGAAAAGAACTTTTGAAGCTGGGACCTGCGCCCCGAAGCAGATGTGCTCATGGAATTCCGATCTGTGTTTTGTCACCACGGCTAAACACACGCTTAGCCCGACCGGAATTCCACGGTATCGCCCTGCCCCCAATCCACCAAACTCGTGTCCAACCCGTGGCCGCCCAGGGCGCGGGCCGGAGTCCTCGGAAATTAATAGACCCTCACTTAGCCGCGACATTTTGCGGTTTTCCGCGCCTACAATGGGAAATAGGGTGATCTGAAGTGACTAATTACACGCAACTTAGCGAAACGAACCAGGCAAAAGTTGATGCACTTGCGGACATGATGCGCGGACACACCACCGCCATCGTCGCGGGAGCAGGCATGTCCACCGACGCGGGAATCCCCGACTACCGCGGCACAGGATCCTCCGGCGGCCGAACCGTGGACTTCGACCTATTCATGTCGGATCCAAAGTGGCAGCGCTGGGTGTGGCAACGCAACCAAGAAACTTGGAAAACCGTTGCCGGCCTATCCCCCACCCCCGCACACCTGGCCGTTGCCGCCCTGCAAAAAGCTGGATACGTAAATGGCATTGCCACGCAAAACGTGGACGGGCTCGACGTGCGAGCCGGCATTGACCGCCCCGCCCTGCTACACGGAACCTTCGATACCGCGGACTGCGTCATGTGCGGCGCCAACTATCCGCGCAGCGAGGTTGACCAGTGGCTGCGCAAACTAAACCCCGACGTGGTGGATGACCCTGATCCGGCGCACGTGGCAATCCTCGCCAACGTGGACGAGGCTGGCGCTAACGCTTCAACCTTCAAGGTTGCACCGTGCCCAAAGTGCGGCGGCCCGCTAAAACCCTCAGTGGTATTTTTCGGCGAGATGCTGCCCGCAGACGCCATGGACCTGGCGTTCCAATACGCGCGCGAAGCAGGCGTGCTACTGGTAGTTGGCTCCTCGATGATCGTGGGAACAGGAGTTTGGGTAGCTCAAGAGGGGCTGCGAAATCCCGGCACCAAAATCGTCGTGATTAACCGCGGCCCCACCCAGGTAGATGCCTATGCCGATCTACGAATAGAGGGAGGGGCCTCGCAAATCCTCACCGCCGTTGCCGAAAAGCTTGGCGTGGAGGTTTAGCGCCCGCGGACCTACTGGACCCAGGGGAACTGGTCTTCGGGCACGAATCCCTTATCGGTTGTAGCCCAGCCCTGTCGCGATACGGCGAATCCCTGGCCCGTCTTCACGTTCCAACACGAGATGCCGTTGTACTGAGACCCGCACGCAACGTCCCCGGACTTGCCGAACTGCCCGTAATCCACCTTGGTTGCGCCCTCCGCATTCACGCGCAGCGAGCAATCGCGCTTAACGCCCTCCGCGGTTGCCACAACCGTTACAGATCCGTCATCGCATGCCCCGCCATGCATACCTTGTTGGGTTTGCAAAACCGTGCATGCCACCGACCCGTCTGCCAGTTTGCAGAGAATATTTCCCGAGGGAGCCGCAACCAGCTCCAAATCTGCGGCCTCTCCAGGAGCCGGGAACTTGATTTCCGCGGCCGTGGTGGCCTCCTCCGATGCCTCCGTATCCGAGGGAGTGGCGGTGGCCTCCGACTCTGCGGAAACAGTAGTAGAGGGTTCCGGCTGGGGAGCCGTGGGAGTGCCAACAAGCAGTTTCGCAGCTACAAACACCAATGGGATCGCAATAACAAGCAGGATGATCAGCGCGATCAGGCCAGTCTTATTCGAATGCTGCTGTGAGTCTTCCTCGCTTGCGTCCGCAGTCTGTGCAGAGTTACGCACCGGCTCCTGCGAACCCGCCCCAGCTGCCGCGCCGGCCGCGAGCGGCGCACCCGCCGAGTCAGAGGGGTAGACCGGGCCGGATTCCTCACGCTGCTTCAGGGCAGCCTTTAGGGCCTCGTCATCAAATTCACCCAGCCACTCCAAAAGACCCGGATAGGTGGATGGGTTCAGCGCAATCACCGGACGCAACTTTGGGTATTCAAAAGCGAGCGTGCGTAAAACTTCCAGGTTCGTTGCCGGGTTGGCGGCAATCTGCGCTAAATCCGGTCTTTGCGGTGAAGCAGTCGGATCCGTGTTCATGGAAGTCCCCTTATAGGCAAATATCTGACGTGGCTAGTATTCCATGAACCTAGCGCATTTCCAGAGTTTAAGCGGGGCGAACAATGAAGGAATCAAAGCCAAGAGCGCCGATATCGCGAGCGAGCGCATCGAATTGATCCTGCCATCCGGGCAGATCCGCCTGGAAATTATCGGGCGCCCCTTCTGCCCTCGCCTGCTGGAGAGCGAACGATTTCACGCCGGCCTCGAAGCATCCGCGCGCCACGTCCAGCTCGTCACCAAACGAGGCGGGGAACGCCGTTAAGCGCACTTCGTAGTCAAAATCCTGCTCGCGGGCGCGGCGAAGCAGGATGCCCAGTGACTCCCACGCCTTCTCACCCGAGTTGGGCCGCCCCACAACGCGAGGATAGTTCTGCGCGGTAGCTTTCACATCCATACCCACCCAATCAACCAGGCCGGTGCCAAGCAGTTCATCAAGCAGCTTCGGGTACGGCCCGGCAGTATGCAGGCCCACCTCGAAACCCATCTGTTTCACCTCAGCCGCGGCTGCCAACAGGGCGCGCTGGCGCGTGGCTTCTCCCCCAGAAAACACCACGCCGTCGAGCAGGCCTTGGCGGCGGCGCATCAAAGCAACCACCTCATCCCACGCAACAACGCCGGGCACACGCGTGTCAATGATCGCGTGATTATGGCAGTACCCACACGCCCAAGGGCACCCCTGCGTGAACACCGTGGCAACGAGTTTTCCTGGCCAATCCACGGTAGACATGGGCGCGAGACCCGCAATCTGTAGGTCCCGCGCATCCGCCTCAAACACTATGCTTGCGCCTCCAGCTGCGCTTTTTGTGCAACGCGAGAGCGCAGCGGGCCGTGCTCGCTTGCCGCCTGCTCAGTAAACATCTGGCGTTCCTTGTACTCCGACCGCTTGCCGGTATTAAACGAAGTTACGGGGCGGAAGTAGCCCATAACCCTGGTCCACACCTCGCATGCCTGCTCGCGTCCGCGATCCGCACACTTGGGGCAATCGAAGTGCTCTCCCGCGAGATAACCGTGCGTTGGGCAGATCGAGAAGGTCGGAGTGATCGTAATGTAGGGAACCTTGAACGCGGCCAGCGAGCGGCGCACCAGTTCCTTGCAAGCCTTAGCCGAGGAGACTCGCTCGCCCATGTACAGGTGCAGCACCGTTCCGCCCGTGTACTTGCCCTGCAACTCCTCCTGCATTTCGAGGGCCTCGAACGGATCATCCGTGTAACCGGCCGGTAGCTGCGAAGAGTTGGTGTAGTAGGGCGCGTCCGGCGTGCCCGCCTGAATGATGGTGGGGAAACGCTTCTGATCCTCGCGCGCCAGGCGGTAAGTGGTGCCCTCCGCGGGCGTGGCCTCCAGGTTGTACAGGTTGCCTGTGCTCTCCTGAAGATGAACCATGCGCTCATTCACGTGATCGAGGATGCGCGCCGCCATGTCGTGGCCGTACTCGCTCGTAATGTCATGTTCATCCAGCGTGAAGTTGCGAACCATCTCGTTCATGCCGTTCACGCCGATAGTGGTGAAGTGGTTATCCAACGTGCCCAGGTAGCGCTTGGTGTAAGGGAACAGGCCGTTATCCATGTAGTGCTGCACAACCTTGCGGCGCTTCTCCAGCGTGTCAGATGCAATATCGATCAGCTGGTCCAAACGCTTGTACAAGCCGTCCTCATCACCCGCAAACAGGTATCCGAGGCGCGCCATGTTGATCGTTACAACGCCAATCGAACCGGTCTGTTCTGCCGATCCGAACAGGCCGTTCCCGCGCTTGAGCAGTTCACGCAGATCCAACTGGAGCCTGCAGCACATCGAACGGATCATGCCCGGATCAAGGTCCGAGTTCAAGAAGTTTTGGAAGTAGGGCAGGCCATACTTCGCGGTCATCTCGAACAGCAGATCCGTGTTTTCGCCCTCCCAATCAAAATCGGGAGTGATGTTGTAGGTAGGGATCGGGAACGTGAACACACGCCCGTCCGCGTCACCGCCCGTCATGACCTCCATGAACGCGCGGTTAATCATGTCCATTTCCGCCTGCAGGTCACCGTAGGTGAAGTCGCACAGCTCATCGCCAATGAGGGGAGTTTCGTTCTTCAAATCCTCCGGGCAGGTCCAGTCAAACGTCAGGTTCGTAAACGGGCACTGCGAACCCCAACGCGAGGGCACGTTCAGGTTGTAGATAAGCTCTTGCATGTTTTGCAAGATGTCCTCGTAGCTCATGTTGTCCAGGCGTACGAAAGGCGCCATGTAGGTGTCAAACGAGGAGAACGCTTGCGCTCCCGCCCACTCGTTCTGCAAGGTGCCCAGGAAGTTCACAATCTGGCCGCAGGCGGACGAGAAGTGCTTGGGCGGCGCGGATGCGATAGCGCCCGGAACCCCGTTGAAGCCCTCTTGCAGAAGTTGTTTGAGGGACCATCCGGCGCAGTAGCCCGACAACATATCGAGGTCGTGAATGTGAATGTCACCCTCGCGGTGCGCAGCGCCGGCCTCGGCACTGAAAACACGCGTGAGCCAGTAGTTTGCAACCATTTTCCCAGCCGTATTGAGAATGAGGCCGCCCACGGAGTAATCCTGGTTCGCATTCGCGTTTACACGCCAGTCAGACTGATCCAGGTACTCGTCGATGGTTGAGATTGCGTCCACGTTGTAAACCGGAACGGCGCCATTTTCTGAGTGCATACTCGCTCACTGCTTCCTTTTGGGTTGGGGTTTTGCATCGTTACGTAAGAGTTGGCGCATGACATCGAAACCGCACCACAACCCCTACATGTTGTGTAGTTACACTGTTGCAACTACTAGATAGGGGGTCAATTCGTATATCGTTTCGGCGTGGCGCGGACTCTAAACCGATTTTCGAGGCGAGGCAGACGTTAGTTTTCCTAGCATTTCGCGCAATTCTCGCCCCAACCCAAAAACCCGCCGGACACATAGGTACGATTAACAAGAACGTATTCGCTATTTTCTGCGTCGCGCGCATGTGTAATGCATCACAAAAACGCGCAGAGAGGGAAACATGAGGGCTTCCAGAATCCAAAACTACGGCGTCAACGAGTACGCGCCAGCTCCGGACCGCTACAACAACGTGGAATACCGTCGCCTGGCCAAGACCGGCCTGCAACTTCCTCCCGTCTCACTTGGTTTTTGGCACAACTTCGGGGACGACAAGCCGCTACAAACCCAGCGCGACATCGTTCGTCGCGCATTCGACCTGGGGGTTAACCACTTCGACCTCGCCAACAACTACGGACCTCCATTTGGTAGCGCAGAGAAGAACTTTGGCCGCATCCTGCACGAAGACCTGCTTCCCTACCGTGACGAGCTCATCATTTCTTCCAAAGCCGGCTGGGACATGTGGCCCGGCCCCTACGGCAACGGCGGTTCGCGTAAGTACCTGACGGCCTCGCTGGATCAGTCTTTACAGCGCATGGGCCTGGACTATGTGGACATTTTCTATTCTCACCGCCCCGACGCCGACACCGACCTTGAAGAAACCATGCTTGCACTCCACAGCGCGGTCAAAGCCGGCAAAGCGCTATACGTGGGTATTTCTTCATACTCGCCAGAAGATACGATGCGGGCGCAGGCAATCATGCGCGACCTGGGCACGCCGCTGGCTATTCACCAGCCGTCCTACTCGATGTTGAACAGGTGGATTGAGGAGGGCGAGCCGAACCTGATCGAGACGTGTGCGCGCGAAGGCATGGGCATGATCGTGTTCAGCCCCCTGGCGCAGGGCCTGCTTACCGGACGCTACCTGCACGGCATTCCTGCGGATTCGAGGGCGGCGGCAGGCAAGTCGCTCAGCCACGACATGCTTCGCGAAGAGAACCTGGATCATGTACGCAAACTGTCAAAGATCGCCGAGCAGCGCGGCCAGACGATGGCCCAGATGGCGATCTCCTGGGTGCTCCGCGACCAGAATGGCTACAGCGTGGATTCGGCCCTGATTGGTGCTTCTTCGGTGAAACAGCTGGAGGAAAACCTCAAGGCCACCGAAAACCTGGAGTTCAGCGACGAAGAAATCGAGCAGATCGACCAGTACGCGGTTGAAGCCGGCATCAACATTTGGCGCGGCGCTACAGATTCAACCAAGAAGTAGCAGTTGATCCAGATAACATGAGCGAGGCCGGGCGCGTCCCGGCCTCGTTTTATGCGCGTTTGCGCCCGGTTTGAAGGTAGACCACGAGGTTAATGGCTAATACAACCAGGGCGGCAAGTATCGCGCATGTGCCGGCGGTGTATATGTGAGCAAGCGCGCGAGATCCGGCAGCTAAAGCGTCTACCGGCACGCCCTGCGAGACGTGTGAGAGCGTTGCTGCCAGCTGGTCGCGCTTAATCACGAACGCGGTAATCAACAGAACGAGGACTATCACAGAGCCTATGATTGCCCCGGTATTTAGGCGGTCCGAGGGCGGGCTGGGTTCCTCCTGCGGCGCAAGCGCCATCGCCCACATGAACGCCACCAGGATGCCTCCGATAACGTCGAGGGGCCGGTGCCAGCCGAGGATAACTATTGAAATGACCAGGCCGGCCACAACAAACGACAGCACGAACCCCGTGATTGAACGGATTTCACGCGGCAGCACAACCGCGAGTGCCAACGCTAGTGACACGAGGAGCGTGGTGTGTCCCGATGGGAATGAGTTGGGCAGGTCAAAACCTATCCCCAGGTAGGGGCGATGGAGCAGGTAAGTTTTCAGCACCTGCGTCATCAGGTTAGCTCCGAGGATCATCACGCCGGCACGCAGCGCGAGCGCAAACCGTCCTCGCACGGCCGCAATCAGCATGATTACGCCCGCGGCAATCGCAACGGTGTACAGCGAAATCGAGTTGGTCAATACGCCGTTAACCCAATCAAAGCTGGAGGCGCGCTGCATTGCAACGTCCAATGCTGCCTGATCTAAAAGTTGGCCCGTGCTTGTATACAAGCCCCCGATGGCCAGCAGAAGTAGCGCTAAGAGCGCACCAAAAGTGAGTACGACGCGTAGCGTGCGCCGACTATTCGCTGTGAATATCGGGGTTTGCCCCTGGTCACTCACTGTTGTTCCCTCCACGTGTTACCAGTGAATAATAATCTCATCCCGCCCCATTTGATTCGATTCGACGCGCGCGAGCGATCCACCTCACCTAACCTGTTATCAGATGAAAAGAGTTTGAGGCTGATACGAGGAGAGTGGCAGTGACGGCGGAAATCCCATCGCTAGTGACACCAGAACGCGTCCGACATTTCCTGTGCGAGCTTGATAACTCAGAAGATGGGTTCGACATTCACGAAAACGGTGAGCACGAGTTCGTATTTGCGGCGCAGACGGGCCTCATTTTTGTAAACTTCTCCTCGCCGTCAATCCTGCAAATTCGCGGGCTTTGGCGCGGCATTTCAAAGTCCGAGGACGATTTTGGATTGCTCACTCAGCAGGTGCACGCGTGTAACGTGCAGCGCTCTGGCCCTAAGGCCTATCTGATTCCGCTAAAGGAGGCCGCCGAGTTCAGCGTGGGAGCGGAATCCAGCCTCGTGATTTCTAAGGGTGCCACAAAGGCGCAACTGACAGATTTTTACGAGACGGCGCTGACCATGGTGCTCGGCTATTTCCAGGATTTAGAAAAAGCGCTTCCTCACCTCGTTGATGTACCGCGCGATGAAGAGGAGGTAGGCCGATGACTTTGCACGTGGTATCAGATGACCCGAAGGTTCCCTCACCGGTAACGTTTGAGCGCATCGGGCACGCGGTTGAGTCGATGGGCACCTCGTTTGAAGTGTTCGAGGAGGAGGGCTTTGGCCTGGCGAACTTCTCGGGCTTCCCGTTCCAGTTTGCTTTCACCACCGCGGGTAAGTTCTTGTCGGTTCGGATTTTGTGGAAGACGGATCTGCCAATGTCGATGCAGGCGATGGCAACGCTGTTCACGGCTGCGGACCAGTGGAACCGGGAGCGCTACTTCCCCACGATTTACACGCTTGTAAACGACGGCATGATTGAGGTTTGTGCGGATTACATTTGCTCGGTGGATGCGGGCATGAACGAGGAGCAACTGGTGGATAACATTTCCGCTGGCGTGGCCTCTGGAATGGATGGCATCAACTTCATGCAGTCGATAGCTAAGGGCGTTGCAACGCAGTTAGCGAACTAGTGATGGGCGGGCAGGCGGAATCAATGGCGCAGCGCCTGCTGGGCGCACTGTCTTCGATTGCGGGCACAAGCGACCGCCTGGTTTCCACCCTTACCGTACCGGGGCGCGAGGAGCGTCTAACTGATTGGCCCGAGTGGGCGCATCCGCGCGTGGTGGCCAGTTATGAGCGGATGGGAATTAGGCGGCCGTGGTCGCACCAGGCACAGGCCGCCACAGCCGCCTACGAGGGCTGGCATACCGTGATTTCTACGGGCACGGGCTCGGGCAAGTCACTTGCCGCTTGGCTCCCCATCCTGTCTGCGATCCAGGAGGATTCTGGCACCCGGCTTTCGCAGATGCGACACCGCCCCACCGCCTTGTACTTGACGCCAACGAAGGCGCTGGCAGCGGACCAGTTGCAGCATTTGCAAGCCGTGATTGCAGGTGGCAAGGAGCCTCTTTCGGTGCGCATCGGCACGGCAGATGGGGACACGCCTCGCGAAGCGAAGGATTGGGCTCGCGGGTTTGCCGACGTGATCCTCACAAATCCAGACTATTTGCACCACGTCCTCCTGCCCGGTCACGAGCGGTGGACGCGCCTGCTTTCTGGTCTGCGGTTCATAGTGATCGACGAAATGCACTATTGGCGCGGCGTTACCGGAGCGCACATCGCCCTCGTTCTGCGCCGCCTGCTACGCATTGCCCGCCACCTTGGCGCGGATCCAACTGTGATCATGCTTTCGGCAACCGTGTCCGAGGCCGAACGCACTGCCGCGAACCTGATTGGAGTTCACGAGGGCGAGGTCGTGTGGGTGACGGAAGACGGTTCGCCGTCCGGCCCGAAAGACCTGGTGCTCTGGCAGCCGGCATTCATGGCTCCAAAAGACGTGCCGATTGAAGACTTCCTTGCAGCCATCGAGGCCGAGGGGGAGGAAACCCGCGTGCTCTTAGCGGGCATGCAGCGCCGGTCTACTACCTCGGAGGCCGCTATCTTGATGGCCGAAATGGTGCAACGCGGCGCAAAACTGCTGACGTTTGTGCGCTCGCGGGCGGCCGCGGAATCGGTTGCGGCGAAGGCGCGGGACGTGCTGTCAACGCGGGCACCGCAGTTGATGTCTAAAGTGGCGTCTTATCGCGGCGGATATTTGCCAGAGGAGCGTCGCGCTTTAGAAACCTCGCTTCGCACGGGCGCGGTGGCCGGGCTGGCAACCACTAACGCGCTGGAGCTCGGCGTTGATGTTTCTGGCCTGGACGCGACGATCACGGCCGGTTGGCCGGGAACGCGCGCATCGCTGTGGCAACAGGTGGGGCGTGCGGGCAGGGCCGGCGCACACGGAGTATCGGTGCTGATTGCCTCGGATAATCCGCTTGATTCATTCATCATCCACAATCCCAACCTGATTTTAGAGGCAGCCGAGGCCACCACGTTTGACCCGGCAAACCCGTACGTGTTGACACCGCACCTGTGCGCGGCAGCGAGCGAACTACCGCTAACCGAGGCGGATTTGCAACTGTTTGGGCTGGAGTCGACAACGGTTTTTGACGCGCTGGCGGAGCAGGGTTACCTGCGTAGGCGCCCAAGCGGATGGTATTGGAACGTGGCGCTACCGATGCGCGCTCACGACCTGACGGAATTGCGCGGCAGCGCAATGGAGGTGCAGGTGGTGGAAGAAGCCACGGGCACCGTGATTGGCACCGTTGCATCAGACCAGGCTAGCGCGCAAGTGCATCCGGGGGCGATTTACGTGCATCAAGGCCGCACCTTCCAAGTCACCGAGCTGACTTCGCAGCCCGCAGTTGCGGGTGGTACTTTGAGCGGCACAGGTTCGGGCGCAACCAGCGCAGCTACGGGCGGCACCCGCGTGGCTTTGGTGCGCCCGGTGGTGACCGACTTGCGCACTCGCCCAACCGTGCAGTCGCGCGTGCAGATCCTGAACGCCGCGGATACCTGGAGCGATGGTGCGGTTACGTGGAGTTTTGGTGAAGTGGAAGTGTCTTCCCAAGTCACCGACTTTGACACGTTGCGTCTGCCCGGCCTGCAGTTCATTTCGAACACCAGGTTGGACATGCCGGTACAAAAGCTCCTGACCATGTCCGTGTGGTGGCAGATCGACGAGGCCGTGGCCGCGAAGCTCGGAGTGTCAGCCGCGGACCTGCCCGGCGCTCTGCATGCGGCAGAGCACGCCTCTATCGGTATTTTGCCGTTGCTAGCCACGTGTGACCGCTGGGATTTAGGCGGCCTATCGGCGGCCGACCACGAACAAACGGGCATGCCCACGGTTTTTGTACACGACGCCTACCCCGGGGGCGCTGGTTTTGCCGAGCACGCTTGGAAGAATGCCTACGAGTGGGTGCGGGCAACCCTCAACGTGATTGAGGCTTGCCCCTGCGAGGACGGCTGCCCCTCCTGCGTGCAATCACCCAAGTGTGGCAACCGCAACGAACCCCTGTCTAAATCAGGAGCCCGCACCCTCTTGCGCTATCTGATCGAGCACTGCCCCGCCTAGCCGGCCCGGCGTTGCCTAAGCCGCATCATCAATGGTCAAACTGAACTTGGCTAAGCACCTGCGGGTTCTTGGGGCCTGCCCGCGAGCGCACATGTACGTCATACGAGGACACCCGCACACTGGCTGCGGTAACAACGTCGAGCCCGTCAGCCGCGCAACTGGTCAGCGCGATGCCATTGCTTGCACACACTTGGCTCACCACCGCGCACGGATCAGCCCCGTAGGTAGCGCCAACTGAATCGATCAATGCCGACGCGCCAGCTAGCGTGGCTAGGTCTAGAGCCGCCTGCGCCCTAGTTTTTGCGGCCAAAACTCCAAGTGCAAGTGCTGCCACGGCCGCAATCATTACCAGAGCTGTCACAACCGCAATCGCCCTCACAGTGGCGTTGCCCGCCTCGCTGTGCGCACACCTTTTAGAAGCCCAATGTTGCGCCGCAGCAGGTAATCCGCGGGCCACACGCTGGCTACCGCCCCGTGTGAGCGCAGCCGTGTTCGCCGCTTTCATAGCCGCCCCTCCCTGCTCATCACGGTGCAAAGCTGGCCTCTTTTTGCACGGAAACCTCACACCGAACCGGCACTGCTAGGGTGCCCGCAGACATCGCCGCGGTTACCGTGGCGCCGGCTCCCGCGTGCGCGATCGACACGCTTGCTTCGCGTGAAACCGACTGGACTGCCAAGCTGGACGCTTGCGCGTCACTCATGCCAACGGACACTGCCCGAGCAGCTGTTCGCGCCGCGTGGCATGCCTGACCCTGGCTAGTAGCGGCTGACACTCCTGCAATCATCAGAGCAAAAACTGCGAGAAGTGCGGGGATAGTAACCGCGGTTTCAGCCGTCACCATCCCCGCCTCGCCCTTCAACCTAGACACTGAGCGCCGACTGGATGATTGACGTGAGCATCGACTTGATTGCCCCGGACTTCAGTACCGCCAGCAAAACTCCAGCGAACGCGACCGCTGCCAAAATACCCACCGCGTATTCCGCGGTAACAAAACCACCCTCATCAAAATCACGCCGCGCGCCATCAATGTCTCCGCGCATAGAACGACCCTGCCAATAGGGCGCGAACATCCGCATGGAAATTCGTTTTTGTGGTGACATATTTTCCCTCCTTCTCGATATGTCACCGCAACTATTTCGCGCTCCAAAGCGGCATTCGAGGACCCCTTGCAACCGCTGTGGACACGCCCCGGTTTGCCGGGCCTGTGGGTAGCTTTCAACCTAGGGACACGGCAAGGCCGCCCCGGCAGATGCTCGAGGCGGCCTCAACAATCAAAACTACGTTTAGCCGTGCACGTGCAGGTAGGCGTCAATGAAGTTTTCAACGCCCCCGTGGTTGTGGTGGCCAATGACGCCGCGAGCGATCGCCTTCACCTCATCGCGCGCGTTCTCCATCGCGATGGGCCAGCCGGTTTCAGGCATCCAATGCACGTCATTGCCGCCGTCACCAAATCCAGCAACACGCTCCAGGTCCCAACCCAGCTTGTCCGCCACAATGTGTAGCGCCTTCTTCTTGCCTTCGCCGGGCGAAACAATCTCAAAGTAGTTGTTCAAAGACCGCTGCAAATCCGGGAAACGCTCAAGAAGCTCCGGAGTCAGCTGGTCAAGCACCTGCGGATCGGGATGGGCGTACATGATTTTCAAAATGAGGTCCGGATCAATCTGATCGATGTCCTCAATCCGCACGGCCAGACCCTCATTCGCGTCCTTCAAGAACCGGGCAGAAAAGTCGTCGCGATCAGAAACCATGGAATTGAACAGGAACAGCGTGATCGACAGGTCGTGCTTACGGCCAAGATCTATGAGGCCGCGCGAAAACTCCGGCTCCATAGGGTGCTGGTACAAGATTTCATCTGTTTCGCAGTCGCCCACTACCGCCCCGTTTGAGGCTACGACAATGCCCGGGCAGTGCGCGTCATGAAGAATCTTCGAGGCGGCCGGGTACACGCGCCCGGTGATGATTACTGGCTGAACACCGGCATTTGCGAGGCGGGCCAGCGCGCTGATCGTGCTTTTTGGAACGTACGAGCTTGCGTCTGCAAGCGTGCCGTCCACGTCAAATGCCATCGCGTCCACGCGCCCCATGGCGCGGGCCAGACGAATCAGAGAGTCTCGGTCGGATCCAACAAATGAGGTATCAGGCTTCATAGCGCCGAGTATAGGTGAAATTTGGCAACGAATTGGAAAGTTCTAAAGCTTTTTCTCAAAAGTAGTATCGCGTATATCATTTTCTTGATAACTTGGTGGCGTTGAATGCAACAAGCGATCAACGATGGCTGGCAAGGTCAAAGGAGATTAAAGCCATGGCAGATCTAGTTATAGGCATTGATATTGGCACCGGTTCCACTAAAGGCGTGCTTTCAGACACCAAGGGCAACGTGCTCTACTCGGAAGTAGTTAGGCACGAAACCTCATTCCCCAAGCCCGGATGGGCAGAACACGATGCGGACGCAGTGTGGTGGTCCGACGTTGTTAAAATTTGCCGCGAACTCGCAACCCGCGCGAAGGGCGACGTAGCAGGTCTTTGTATTTCGGGCATCGGCCCCGTGTTCCTCGCCGCTGATGAGCGCGGCACGCCGCTGCGCAACGCAATCCTCTACGGCGTTGACACCCGCTCCTCTAAGGAAATTGACGAGCTCACCGAACGCTACGGCGAAGAGGCCGTGCTGAAGAAGTGTGGCAACGGCATGACGTCCCAGTCCGTGGGCCCGAAGATCGAATGGGTTAAGCGCAACGAGCCCGAGGTTTGGGCCAAGACTCGCCGCTTCCTGATGGCGCACACCTACTGCGTGTTCCACCTGACGGGCGAATACGTACTAGACCACCTGGCCGCATCCATGTGCGAGCCTCTCTACTCGCCGTTTACCAACGACTGGGTAGATGAGTGGGTCGAGGACATTTGCGGCGATCTTCCAATGCCGCGCCTGATGTGGTCTAACGAGATTGCCGGCCGCATCACCGATAACGCTGCTCGCATCACCGGCCTCCGCCCCGGAACCCCCGTGGCCGTAGGCTCCGTTGACGCCTTCGTTGAAGCACTGTCGGTAGGCGTGCGCCAGCCGGGTCAAGTCATGCTGATGTACGGCTCCACCATGGTGGCAGTACAGATCTCGGACCGTGCTCTCGAGGGCCCGTCGCTGTGGTCTTGCGCAGGCCTGCTCGAAGGCACCTCGAACCTATCGGGCGGCATGTCAACCACCGGCTCTCTCACCACGTGGATCAGCGAACTCACCGGCCTCGGATATGACGAGCTTTCCGAGATGGCCGCGCAGTCCAAACCCGGATCGAACGGCCTGATCATGTTGCCTTACTTCTCGGGCGAACGCACACCTATTGCAGATCCGGACGCGCGCGGCCTTCTGGCCGGCCTGAACCTTACACACAAGCAGGGCGACATTTACCGCTCCGCGCTTGAAGCTACCGGATTTGGTTCTCGCCACCTGCTGGAAACGATCCGGGGCTGCGGCGGCCAAGCAACCGAATACTGGGCTGTTGGCGGCGGAACCACCGGCGGGCTCTGGCCTCAAATCATGTCCGACATTATCGGCATTAAGCAGTACATCCCCGAGGTAACGATCGGCGCCTCCTACGGTGACGCACTACTAGCCGCAATGGCAGCCGGATGCGTAGATGAAACCGCCGTTTGGAACCGAGCCGAGCGTGAAATCGTGCCAAATGAGGACAACCTCGAGCTCTACTCAGAAATGTTCCAAACCTACCTCGACCTATACCCGGCAACGGCTCCGATGAGCCACAAGCTTGCCGACATTCAGCGTCGATAAGGAGAAAACCCGTATGAAAATTCCAGCCGTTGCGTATGGCACATGGAAGCTAGATGACGCGCACGCAGCCACTTGCGTAGCACGTGCAATTGGCGACGGCTACCGTATGGTCGACACCGCGCAGCGCTACCACAACGAATATGGAGTAGGGCAAGGCGTCCTAAACTCCGGCGTGGAGCGAGAAGAGGTACTTGTTGCCTCGAAACTGCGCGGTGGCGACCAAGGGTTAGAGCAGGCTAGACGCGCATTTTTTGCCACGCTACGAAACCTTGGGCTGGACTACATCGACCTGTACCACATTCACTGGCCCCTACCGCGCCTAGGGCTCTACCTCGAGTCTTACGAGGCGCTCATGCAGCTACGTGAAGAAGGTTTCATCAAGAACATTGGCGTATGCAACTTCCCCATCGCGCACCTACAAAAAATCCGCGAGGAGTTCGGCGAATACCCGGCAGTGAACCAGTTCGAGGTACACCCTGGGTTTGCGCAAATCGACCTCGTGAATTTCTGCCTTGAAAACGACATTGCACCGCAAGGTTGGGGAGTTATTGGACGCGGCAAGGGCCTTCTTGAACACCCTGACGTCAAGAAGATTGCCGCTGAGCACTCTTGCTCGCCCGCCGCGGTGTGCATCGCGTGGGCTTCTGCCCGCGGAATCTCATCGGTAGCTAAGTCCGCAAACCCAGACAGATGGAAAGACAATCTTTCGGCCCCGCGCATCAAACTTAGCGAGAACAACATGCGCACGCTCGATCAGATCGCAGTTGGCCGACTCGGTAAAGACCCCGAAGTAGACGAAGAATATTAGGAGAAAACATGAAAGGCAAGAACATTCGACTATCACGAATTTTTGACAGCGATACCAACAGGTCATTCATTGTGGCATTCGACCACGGCCAGTCTCTGCCAATCCCCGACGGGCTGGGCAATCCCGTAGATTTGCTAGAGAAAATCGTTGAGGGCAACCCCGAAGGCATCCTCCTAAACCGCGGAATGCTTGAGCAGGGAGCACACCTGTTTGGTCGGCGCGGCGGCCCCGAACCGATCCTGCGCGTAGACTGGACCACCCTGGACCCGAACATGAAGAAGGAGATGGGAGAGGCCTACCGGGTTCTCACCACTCCTCAAGAGGCCCTTGAACTTGGCGCCACCGCCGTATGCATGTACCTGATCGGACGCCCCGCTGCTGACGGCATGTTCTACGACAACGTGCAGGAAGTTGCTCATTTCATCGCGGAAGCTCACCAGATTGGCCTGCCCGTGATTGTTGAAGCAACCCTGTGGGGCCTGCAAAACGAAGACCAAAAGGACCCCAAGCTCCTGCGCCAGATGTGCCGCATTGCCGCTGAGATCGGTGCTGACGCTATCAAGACCGAATACGTGGGCGATGTTGAAGCTGAACGCACTTTGATTGAAGAGGTTGGTAACATTCCTGTTCTTACTCTCGGCGGCTCCGCAGCTGACCGCAGTGAAGTTAGCCGCCTAGCTGGCGAGGCCATCGAGTCGGGCGCTCGCGGCCTGATCTACGGCCGCAACGTCTGGCAGGTAGAAGATATGGCTGGCGTCATGAAGGAACTCTCTGCGATTGTTCACGGTGATGCCAAGTGAAAGCCGCGGTTTTTGCAGGACCTGGACAGCTCGAACTAAGAGAAATTGAGAAGCCTAGCGCAGGTACCGACGGCCTCGTTCTCCGCGTGGGAGCAAACACCGTGTGCGGCACGGATGGGCGCATTCTCCGCGGTGAGAAGACCGCGGGCATCGACCTTGGCATCGTCCTCGGACATGAAATCTCTGGGTACGTTGAAGAGGTTGGCTCCGAAGTTGAAGGCTTCGAAGTTGGAGACCTGGTAGGCGTCCTCCCAACCGTGCCGTGTGGGCAGTGCTACTACTGCCGCCGCGGAATGGAACACCTGTGCACCGACTCTGAAATCTTCGGATACGGGATTAACGGCGGCCTGGCTGAATACATTCGCATCCCCGCCGAGGCGCTGCAACGAGGTGGCGTGTTTAAAGCGCCCTCGCATCTAAGTGCCGTTGAGGTTGCTTTGGCCGAACCACTTGGCTGCGTGATTAATGGCGCGCACAACTACCAGCCCGGCATTGGAGACACCGTTCTCATTGCTGGTGCTGGGCCGATCGGTTTGCTACACACTCAGGTGTGCCGCCTGGCAGGAGCCAGCAACATCATTGTTTCTGACCCGTCAGAGTCGAGGCGCGAGTTCGCCAAGAAGATGGGTGCCACACACACTGTGGACCCCACGCAGACGGACCTCGCTGAGTTCTGTAAAAACCTGACCGACGGAGAAGGCGCAGACATTGGCGTGATCTGCATTGGCAGGCCTGAACTTGTTGAGGACGTGCTTTTGTGCATGCGCAAGGGCGGTCACGTAAACGCTTTCGCGGGCTTCTCTAAGGTCGCAAAAGCGCAGATCGATCCGAACCTCATTCACTATCGCGAACTCGTTATCACCGGCGCGTCCAACGCGGGCCGTGCAGCGCATGAAAAAGCGCTACGCCTTATCGGTGAGGGTAAAATAGATGTGAAGTCTTTGCACACTCACACGTTTGAGCTCGCAGACGTTCATGAAGCTATTACCGTGGCGGCTAATGGCACCGGAATCAAGGTGGCGGTAGTCCCGCACAAGAAGTAATGAGGACTGTTTGAAAAAGCTAAGTGCACAAGAGCGCCGGAAAGCTCGGCTGGTAGGCGCCGTGCTCGAAGCTGGCGGCCTAGACGTCGAGGAGCTTGCAGAGCTCCTCGACGTCTCCGTTGTCACCGTCTACCGCGACGTCTCCCAGTTGGTCAGCGAAGGGCTGGTTAGTCTGGGCCGCGGGTACGTGGAGCCGGCGGAGTCAACCGTTGTAGACCTTTCCTCCATGCTCCGATCCGGCATTTTGACCGAAGTTAAGGAATCGTTTGCCCCGGTGATTAGCGAACTGATTCCGCGTGCTTCATCCCTATTGATTGACGACTCCTCCTCGTGCCTGCCTGCGCTTCACGAACTGACGGGGCGCTCTCCGCTTACGGTCATCACAAATTCTCTGGCCGTGGTGCAGGCGGTGGGGCGAGCCCCCATGGTGGAGTTGCATTGCTTGGGCGGACGCTATTCGCCGTGGTCCAACTCGTTTTATGGCGCGCGAACAGTTGCCGAGGTGGAGCGGTTCCGTGCCGACTTCTGCCTAATGTCCGACACGGCCATCACCGACGGAGCGGTTTACAACCCGTACGACTACGTAGCGGAAACGAAGCAGGCGATGCTGCGGGCCGCGCAGGTTCGGATTCTGGTGGCTGATCATACGAAGTTCACTCGCCGCGCACTGTGCAAAACCGCTGAACTTGGCGATTTCGACTACCTGATTACCGACGTTGAACCATCGCGTTCCGTACTTAAAATCTGCCGAGAATCGGGCACCGAACTGATCGTCGTGTCCCAAACTGCCAAGCAAAGCGACGAGGACGATTCGGCCGACGCATAGGCGTAACGCCCCTAGAACCCGGGCAGGGTTATTGACGCCACTATCGGCACCACGCTGATTGCCACGAACGCGGGCAGCAGGCACAACCCAAGCGGAAGGACCAGGCGCACAGCTAGCCTCTGCGCCTCACCGCGAGCCTTGGCCGCCCTCGTCGCCCGAATCCGCCCACCAAGTAGCCGCAACATTGGAATCGGCGACGCCCCCAAAGTCCACGCCGGCCGCAACGCCGCAACGATAGGTAGCGCATCGTCGCTAACCTGCTCCTGCAACGCATCAAAAGGCGCGCCAATTCGAAGCAAAGCTGCGCAACGCTCAAACTGAGACTCCCCGCAAGCTACTCCCAGCGCGTCCAACGAATGCGGAATGGACGCTCCCGAACTCAAACTGGCAACCAGCAGATCCACCAGCACCACCGGGTCAATCCGCTCCCCCTCCTGCGACGCCGCCGCAATCAACCGCTTCGCCCACACCACACCCGCCACCCAAAACACGGCCCCCACAATCAGGCCAGCCGTTGCCACGCCGCCCGCAAACCAAAGCCCCACCACGTCCACACCCACCGCAAACCCCGCTACCACGCCCAAAAGAGGCAGTGCGGTCAGCAACTTCGCCGTGGTTTCCGGCCCGGCCCGTGCCACCTCCCGATCCCGATTCGCCGCATCGACCTCATCAATCGTCTCCAAAATCGACTCCAAAATCTGGGCCAGCGACGCCCCAATCTGATGCGTCAACCGGCACGCCGCCTCCACCGACGGAGCCGATCCGCGCAACTGCCTGGGCAACTGTGGAACGCCCCGACTATCCATCCCGCCCCACGGCAAACCCGCGTCTAGAATCGCGCCGCGCCAAGCCGCTTCTACACCCGCTCCCGAACGCAAACGCGCCACCACGTCCGCAAGCAGCATCGCAGCAGACACGTCTGCCGCGAGCTTGCGTTCCACCTTCCTCGCGCCCTTCCAAGCGGTGAACGCCCGGTTCTCCCTGCGCCTGCGAACCACCAACGATGAAGCGAAAAGCACGAACAAAAACGTCCACGCCAACGCGGCCAGCGTACTCATCTAAACGACTCCGCCGGGCGTCGCCATATCCGTCGTCATAAGGACTGATCCAAGACCAGATACTCCACCGGCATGAAGACGCGCCTGCAGAGCCGCGAACCCCGACCCCCTGCCCGCAAGGGTTAAAGCCGGCAGCACCCGCAGTGGAGTGCCAGGCTCCACCACCGCTATCTGAGCGACCTCGCGCTTGCCATCAGCGCGGCGCTCCACGTGAATAATCGCATCTAGCGCGGCGGCCGCCTGGGCGTGCACGGTTGAGTCAGTCATCCCTGCGAGCGCTCCAAGAGCCACCAAGCGCGCTGGCACATCCGCCGCAGTATTCGCGTGGATCGTTGCCCACCCGCCCTCGTGGCCCGTATTGAAAGCAGTGAGGACGTCACGCACCTCTGCCCCGCGACATTCGCCAAGCACCAACCGGTCCGGCCTCATCCGCATCGCGGCGCGCACCAAATCCGCCAGGCTCACCTCGCCCTCACCCTGCACATTCGCCCCGCGCTGGCACATCGTTACCGCGTGCGGATGAGTGGGAGAGAGTTCTGGAACCTCCTCAATACAAATGATGCGCTGGCCCGCATCCACCTTCGACAAAATCGCAGACAGCAGCGTTGTTTTGCCCGTGCCCGTCGCGCCCGACAGCAATACGTTTGCGCGCACCTCAACCAGCCCCACAATCGCGTCAAACATTGGCCCCGCGCACGTGCCGTTCTGGCGTAGCTCCTCCAAGGTGAAAGACTTGCGCCGTTTTGTGCGCAAAGAGATCAGTGGCCCGCCCACCGCGGGCGGAGACAAAACCGCGTGCAAGCGCGTGCCGTCGGGCAGGGTGCCATCCGCAATCGGCATGGCCTCATCCAAACGCGTGCCCGCAGTTGCCGCCATGCGCACCGCTAACTCCCGCACCTGCGCCGGGGAAGAGAACTCAACCTGCGCCCGCTCCATACGTCCGCGCCGATCCACCCACACCGTGGTTCCATTCACGAGGACGTCGCTAACCCCCTCCTGCGAGATCAACTCCATGAGAGCCGGGCCGGGCCCGGCGATAGTTGCGTCCAAGGTCCACGCGGAGCTAACCAATGCGCTCGCCCCCGCCAACGGGGAGGCCGCCTGTCCAACCGCTTTGGCAGGCACTTCTCCGCGTGCAATCCGGTTTTGCAGATCCCTAGCTCGCACAAGCCACCTCCAAATCCTTTAGCTTCGGGTTTTTTGGAAGCCAAACCGCACGGTCTGCAAGACCGAAATCAACCAGGCGCTGCCGCGCAGCCTCAACCTGAATGCGCGCGGCCCGGGCCTTACCTAGTAGCACCGGGCGGGCATCCTCATGCGCACAAAACTGGGCCGCCTGACGGGTCCATTTACCCGCATCAATCAGAACCGGACCCACGCGGCGCAAGGCGCGTACAAGCGGCGCCACCTCCGCTATCTGAGGAGGGGTGCAACCATTAGCCCCCACAACTGCGAGGATTCCACGGGGCAAGCGCGATAGCACCACGTCCTCGCAAATATTCACGTCATCCCACGTCAGCAGCGTCACGCGCGTATCAGCCAAAGCTACGCGTAGCGTTGGATCATCACCCAAATCCAGCACAAAAACCGACTCATGCTTCAGCCCTTTTGCAGTGCGGGCCAGCGCGCTTGTTGTTCCTACCCCTCCGCGCACCCCTGCAAAAACGACCGTCGCAAACCTGCCAGAGGCAAAACCAGCGTCAATGATCCTCATCAGCTGGGCTTCTCCCCCGGGCAGCACAACATCCACGCCCAAGCGCACCACATTCACGCCGGGCCGCACCCCTGTGGGTCCCGATTCGTCCTCAACAATCAATAAATCGCCCGGTTTCGGCACGCTTTCGCCAAACCACTCGAACGTATGCCCCATCAACTGCAGGACGCGAACAACCTCGTTGGCCTGGTCTTCCACTTTCAAAAACACGCGCATAGAGCCATGAAAATGCGGGGGCGTGAAAGCTTCCGGCTCACTTGCGCAGTGTTGTGGGTAAGACGCGCTGCGCCGAACCTGTGGAAACTACTGCGGCAGTTTTCCGGCCTGAACGCCCCTAATCATGTCTAGCGTGGGGTCAATCGCCGCGGCCATAGTCTCACAATAGGCGTACAGCCAGGGCTCTGGATCCTCATTATTGAGGGCGAGGCTCGCCTGCGCGTCCCCCGCCAACTGGCGTGAAATCAACAGCGTGCCACTGGGCTCGAACCCGCTCACCACCAGATGATGGCGGGCAAGGACGCGGCCGAGCTGCTCCGAATGAGTAGCAAACAGCGGCCTATTCGCAAACAACCAAATGAGCAGACCCGCACGCATGGGAGCCGGCAACTTGGCCTCCAACACGGCCCGCACGGCCGTGAGCGCCCGCGGATCTTTAAGGGTGGCAACGTCATCCTCAGCGATCACGCCCGCGCTACAAAGACGCGCGGTTAGAGCCTTGTGCGCTGCCGTAAGAACCTGCGGCAACGGGTGTCCCACAGTTTTTACCGGCTGCCGCGAGTTCAACGGCGCCCAATCCCGCTGAGCCAGGCGGTGCGCCTTCCAAATATCGAGCGCCGCAAGTACTGCCGGATCCTCCGCCGACACACGTCCCATTGTGGCCAAACGCAACTGCGCTAAATCCGTGCGCGCCCCCACCAGGGCCGCCTCATAGTGGGCGAGCTGCACGCCGGCCTCCGCCCGCGCCGCCTCCCAGCCGCGGCGCAACCCCTCCGAAAAACGGATGCGCGCAACACCTTCATCAATTTCGCGCAACAAATCCCGCATTTGCGCGGACGCCGCCAGTGACGCGAACTTCGACATACCAGGTTCAACCACGGTCTTAGCTTAGCTGGGTACAGTGTAGGCATGAGTTTAACTGCCGAAAACGTTCGTGCTCACGCCCCGCTCGTAAAACGCGAAGCCCTGCTGGGCCGGGGCACCATCGCAGTATTCTCATTTGTTGTCTCGCCAATCATCCTGACCCTGCTCTACAACTCAACGGCACTACTGCAAGAGGGAAGCATCACGGGTATTCCCCTCGGCTCGCCCACAGGTCAGTTAGGCATCCTCGTTGTTGCTATCTTGATCATCATCCTCGCCTACCTCACACGCTGGTCTGCGATTGGCATCGTGATTGCAACCACGTGGGCCGGCGCGTTCGCAGCCCTTTTCATCGGAAACTCAATCATCTCGCCGGCACCAACCAGCTCAACCCAAGCGCTGCTCATGTGGCAACAACTTCCGCTACAAACCTTTGTCATCCTCTTCACGGCCCTCATGGTCACGCTCGCGAAAAGACGCCAGAGTAAGCGCAATAACTTCAAGCCAGAGAAAGAGCCTGGGCCGGCCGCTCTTTCGGGCTACTTCATCGTCACGCTACTTTTTGCACTCTCTCTAATCTTCCTAGTGCTCGCAAGCTCCCCAAATACGATCACGCCAACGATTTTGAACGTGCCTCAGCTCATGCCAAAACTTTCCGGAAGTGACTGGCTTCTGGTGCTGTTAATCTCCCTTGCCCTCATGGCGTTCACAGCGATGGCATACAAATCGGTTCTTGCCGTTCAACTGGTAGCGTGGTTCTTACTCCTCATCCCCGCACTATTCTTAGGGCCACTGTTCTCACTTCTGACCAACAAACTGGTTACGCCCCAAGACCCATTCATGATCTCAATCGGATACACAATGCCTGTACTGGGCGTATTCGGCCTCATCATCGCAACGTGCACGTATTCGATTAGTATCTCGACCAACCCCGACACTTGGATCCCTACCAGCATCAACTCAGTCACTATCTAAAATCGTCTTTTCAACACGCCGGCCCAGCCTCGGTCTTGCAAAAAACCGCGTGTAATCATGGTGTTATGGCTCATTGTGTGCCCCCGCGCGCGCAGTTGGCGACAGATTATTGGAGGATTTCATGGCTGATCGTAATTTTGACGACCCGAACGAGACCGATGAGGCACAGCGCCCCACGTGGGATCTAGGCGGCCAGGTAGAGGACGAAGCACAGCACCCCGACCTCATTGATCCGGCATCAGAACCTGCCCCCTCAGATCCGCTCGAAGCTGATAGCACTCTCGATGCTGGTAACGAGGATTTGACGATCGACGAGGGCGCCGCCGTATTTGGCGACGATCAGCCGGAAGACATCGTTGGCTCGGCTGGCGACGAAGTCCTTGAAGACGTTGAAGCAAAAACCACGGTTGCCCCTGTGGCCCCCCGCGACGCGGACACCGAGAGCGAGACGGTTGCACCGGCGGAACCGGTTGCAACGCACCAGCCAGATCCCGTCCCCGCCCCCGAACCCGTGGCGGCACCAGAGCCGACGCCCGCTCCTGAACCAGCACCCGCGTGGGAGGGACAGACCGAAACCTCACTTCCTAAAGCCACGGATACGGCAAACTCCATCCCGCATGTAGCGGCGAGTGGCAACGATATTCCTCGCGACGTACTTGAGCGTCGCCAGACCCCCGAGGACGAATACGAGCGTATGCGCGAAGTACCCGCCTTCCCGGATGTTGAGCCCGAAGCCGTTGCAGATCCCGCGGGCGAGCCAGCGGGTGCCCCTGTTGCAGAGCAGGCATCCGAGCCGGCCGCACCCATTGCGCAGCCCGATACTGAGCTAGCCGCAGGACTCGGCGCCGCTGCCGGAGTGGCCGCAGTTACAGCCGGAGCAGACGCAGAAGACGACATTGAGGCCACGAAGGTGCGTCGCAAGTCGCTACTGCGCCCCGAGGTCACCGAAACGGAAGAACCCGAGGCAACATCCTCGTGGATTCCGCGCGAACCAGTAGAGCTAAACGACACCCAATCGATCTTCGAAGAAGCCACGGTGGTGCCCGAAGTTCCATCGCGCGTTGGAGCCCGCGTCTGGTCATTCTTCCTCACACTAATCGGCGTTCCCGCCGCCTGGTACCTGCTGACCGACTCGGCCGCTCGCCTAACGCTGGCGCAGGACAACCCGGTTGCAACCGGCGTTATCAACCCAGCGGCACTCATTGAACTTGGCGCTGGCGTAATCGTTGCAATCCTCGTGGTAATGCTGACCATCAGGTCTTCGCTCGGCGCTCTCATCTTCGGCATCCTGGCGATGGCCGGCGGCATCTTCTTCCTCGCCGCACCTGCGGTGACCGCAGACTTCATGGAGCCCGCCTACAACTGGCTAACCGCTTTCAACGCGTTTGGCGGCAACGTGGCCCACCACATTCAGTGGACGGGATACACGGGCGTTATGGCGGTATCTGGCCTAATCCTCTTCATCATTGGTCTAACGTCCATCTTCGCGCGCCGCGACGGACGCCGCGAGCAAGAGATCCGTACCCAGATCGAGCAGCTCGCCCCCGGAACATTGAAGAAGAAGTAAACTGCGCAGGCTAACCGCCCTCGAAAATGAGGACGATTTTAGCTAACTTGGAGCCATGAGCTCTAACTTTTTAGACCGGCCATCCACGTCGAACACGGATGGCCGGTCACTATTGTTGCCCGAGGGCGAATGGCAGCACATCACCGTGAATGCGGGAGGCGCGAACTTCCACCTGGCGCAAATGGGACCCGCCGACGGCGAACCCGTGATGCTACTGCACAGTTTTCCGCGCACCTGGTACTCGATGCGCCACCTGCTGGTGCACCTGGCAGCCGAGGGCTACCGCGTGTGGGCCATGGATTTGCGCGGCTTCGGCTCCTCCGACCTGCAGCCGCAAGGTCAAGATCCGGTGCGCATGGCGGCAGACGTAACCGCGGTGCTCGGCAGTTTGAACGTGGCAAAAGCACACATCATAGGCGAGGGCATGGGCGGTATTTTCGGGTGGATTCTGGCCGCTACGAATCCGCGCGTGGTTGCCTCCCTCATGTCTATCGCGCAGCCCCACCCTCTAAACCTGGAGCGCTCCAGCCCCTCCCCATTCAGCGCGGCCGGCCGCACGGCGATGAAGATCCGCGCCCCGTGGTTTAACGTGCGAAACCTGCGTTCAGGCAAGATTGTTGCAGACGCCGCCGCTTCTTGGGCAGCGCCACAAAACAGGTCCAAGTTGCAGGCTGATGAGCGCGTGTACCGCTACGCGTTCTCCCGCCCATTCGCAACTGAAACCGCCCTCGAGGCCGTGATCCGCGCGAACTCGTTGACCCGGCGCACCCGCGCTCGCATCGACACGATTGTAGACATGCCCGTCTCTCGCGTCATCTGTCTACAGGACGGGCTGCGGCCTCCAAAAACGTTCCTGCGCGACCAGCAGTGGGCAAAACAGCCGATCACTACATTCCAACTGGATTGCGGCCACTTCCCCACCGAGGAAGCGCCCGAGCAGTTGAACGAGGCCGTCCTTAACCACCTCAAGGCCTGCACCGACTGAAACTCCCGCTGGCTGCACGAGCTGGGCCCCAGCCTCTTTAATCGATCTGCTTTAACCCGCTGGTTCTAATCGACTTGCGCAGAAGGACAAAGGGGGGCGAGGACGCAGCGAGCGCACTGCGGGGACCGCGCGTGACACACGCGCCGCCCATGCTCGATAAGCCGATGACACAGCACGGTCCAGTCCTGCCCCGGTAGCGCTTTCGCGATGTCCCGCTCGATCGCAAGAGGCGTCTTGGCGCTGGACCAGCCGAGCCGTTTCGCCAGCCTCCCCACGTGCGTGTCCACGGTGATTGCGGGGATCCCAAACGCGTTACCCATGATGACGTGCGCGGTCTTGCGCCCTACTCCGGGTAAAGACTCAAGCTCGGACCGCGAGCTTGGAACCTCGCCGGCAAACTTTTCATCCAACGCCTGCGCCATCTGCCGCAACTGGGTTGAGCGCCGATTTTGAAAACCCAAGGGCCGCACTATCTGAGCAATGTCAGCTTCGTTCGCATGTGCCATGTCGCGCGGCGTGGGATAGGCGGCAAACAGCGCGGGGGTCACAGTGTTCACCCGCTCGTCAGTGGTTTGCGCAGACAGGATAGTGGCTACGAGCAACTCAAACGCATTCTCATGCACCAGGGCACACTTCGCGTCCGGATACAGATCGGCCAGTACCTGCGCAGCTTCTTCCGGCTGACTTTTGATTTCTTGAACGCTCATACCTAGAGCATACAAACCGCGAAGTTTAGCGCCTGGCAAACGTGCGCCGCATGCACCAAATCGTGAAGGCATGTGTTGTTTTCCTCATAAACGCAAGAAGAGCGGTTAAACTGGTGTGTAGGTGCGCACATCCACGTTACGGGGGCGTACATACGCTTATAACCACTTAGCCGCTTTAGCGGAGAATGAAGGTGACCGTGGAAGGAAACTACATCAGCCAAGTCCCTCTGTTTGAAGGGCTAGATGAAGCGCAGCAAAATTCGTTGCGCTCCAAAATGGGACAGACCACCCTGCGTCGCGGGGAGGTTCTATTTGAAGAGGGCGAGCCTGGCAACCGTCTTTACATCATCACGGAAGGCAAGGTTAAGCTCGGCCACACCTCTATGGATGGGCGCGAGAACCTGCTTGCAGTGCTTGGCCCCGGCGAGATCATTGGTGAGCTGACCCTGTTTGATCCGGGCCCGCGTTCCACCACCGCAACCGCGGTTTCGCCGGTAACGCTTCTGCATCTGGATCACGCTGATTTGAACGCGATTTTGGATACGAACCCAACGATGGGCAAGCACATGTTGCGCGCGTTGGCTCGCCGCCTGCGTCGCACCAACGAGAGCCTTGCGGACCTCGTCTTCTCCGACGTTCCGGGCCGTGTCGCTAAGGCCCTGCTAGACCTTGCGGATCGTTTTGGAACCCCGGCCGAAGATGGCGTTCACGTGCCGCACGACCTCACGCAAGAAGAGCTCGCCCAACTGGTTGGCGCTTCTCGTGAAACCGTTAACAAGTCGCTTGCCGACTTCGTCTCCCGCGGTTGGATCCACCTGGAAGGCCGCGCCGTTACGCTTCTTGACCTCGATCGTCTGGCACGCCGCGCGCGCTAGTTCGATATACGAGGCAGCAGCCTGAACAACAAAAATGAGGGAAGGTGAAACCTTCCCTCATTTTTTAAACCCGTGTGGGCACTACGCGCGGCCTAAGCTTTTGGCCTCTTCATGTACGCCACGAGGTTGTCTGGATTATTGGGTGCCGGCACAACCTGAACGAGCTCCCAGCCCTCCTCGCCCCACTGGTCAAGGATCGCCTTCGTAGCATGAATGATTAGAGGTACGGTTGCGTATTCCCATTTAGTCATAGGTCACTCCTGGAAAAGGTATGCGGGCTAGCGACGAACGCGAGCCAAGACGCGGGGGATCTGCGGCGAGCGGAGCTCTTCCGCGAGCGGGTCATCAGACTCCATGATCCACGTACGCCAGTCAGTTACGTGAGTGTAGTAGCGTAGCATCGCGCGGCGTTCACGTTCTGTAAGACCACCCCAAACGCCGAAGTTTGCTTCGGACTGCAACGCGTCCGCTAGGCACTCAAGTCGAACTGGGCATGCAATGCAGCGGGAACGAACCTGGCGTTGCGCCGCACCCTGTACAAATAACGCGTCCGGAGTCTCAGTTGCGCAAAGCGCCTTTGCCGCCCAACTTTGATCTTTGTCCGAGTGTGCGTAGCTCATTTTCACCCCATTGTTCGCATGTGCTTCAAGCACTGAATCTGATGTGACCATACACACATTTTGGGTTCGGGAGCAAGTTGAAATCCATTAACGAGCCGCCCAGAACCAGACGTTTGCGCAAATCGCCCGCGCCTAGCAGAAAAAGTTGCCAAATCCATAAGGCTAAAGTCCGATTACAAAGTTTTTCTAATTCGCGGCGTTTAGTGCCCGGTCGTTACAAAAGAGCGTTTTCAAAGTAGGCTTGAATCATGTCGAATTCAGGTTCTCGTCACGTCAGAAAACGTCAGTTCGCCACGTTGCTTACTACCTTCTTGGCGGCTTCTGCGCTTTTTGGCGTGCTCTTAGCGGGGCTCGTTGTTCCTGCCGCAGGCGGAGTTGGTCTTGTAGCTAAAGCCGGCCCGCAGGTGTTTGACGCGCTACCCGCCGAGTTTGAAATCCTCCCCCCTTCCGAACAATCCACGTTGTTGTCTGCCGACGGCTCAGTGCTGGCAACGTTCTACGCCGAGAACCGAATCATCGTTCCCCTCGAAGAAATTTCGCCCCACTTGCAAGACGCGATTATCTCCATTGAAGACAGGCGTTTTTACGAGCATAAGGGAATCGACCCGAACGGCATGGCCCGCGCCGCCATCAACAACGTTTCAGATCAGAGCACGCAGGGTGCTTCCACCATCACCCAGCAGTACGTGAAGAACACCCTCCTCGAGGCCGGATTACAAGAGGGTGATCAGGACAAGATCGACGCGGCAACCGAGCAGACCATCAGCCGTAAGCTTCGCGAGGCCCGCTACGCCCTCGCACTTGAACAAAAGATGTCAAAAGATGACATTCTGACCGGGTATTTGAACATCGCCCCGTTTGGCACGAACGTTTACGGGGCGGAAGCATCCGCACGCAGATACTTCTCAAAGTCCGCAAAAGACCTCACGATTCCCGAGGCCGCGATGATGGCCGGCATGGTTAAGTCACCCATCCAGTACGATCCCCTTAACGATCCCGAAGCCGCGCAGAACAGGCGCGACACGGTACTTGCCGCGATGCTTGCCGAAGAGAAGATCACGCAGGAAGAGTATGATCAGGCAACCGCAATCCCTATCGCCGACATGCTGAAGCCAAACTTCCGCTCACAGGGCTGCGCGGGCGCGGGTAACGCCGCATATTTCTGTGAGTATGCGCGCCAGTATCTGCTGGCCTCCGACCAGTTTGGCGCCAACGAGGCCGAACGTAAACAAAAGCTACTTCGCGGTGGCCTCACCATTAAAACGACGCTGAACTCAAACATGCAGCAGGCCGCGTTCGAGGAAATCACGGGGCTGATTGGTGTGAATGACGCATCTGGAGCCAACACGGCGTTGGTCACGCGCGAGGTATCCACCGGACGCATTCTTGCGATGGCGCAAAACACGAACTTTGGTGTTCCCACAGAAAGTGACCCGCAGGCCACGCAGTCCAACTTCAACGTAGAGAAGGAAAAAGGCGGCGGCGACGGCTTCTCCGCAGGATCAACGCTAAAGCCCTTCACTATGCTGCAGTGGTTCCGCGAAGGGCACGGCGCGTGGGAGCGAGTGGGCGGACACTCCTCGCACTTCGCGGCCTCTGAGTTCAACATCCCATGCGGCCCCGGATACGCATCCGACTGGACGGTTGGCGACCTTGCGGGCAAGGGCGGCACATTCAACGTGATAGACGCGACTTCGCTGTCAATCAACCGTGTATTCGCGGAAATGTCAACCAAACTGAACATGTGCGAAATTTTTGACGGCATGGCTGCGCTTGGTATCGCAGAGGCAGACGGTTCGCCGCACAAGCCGTACCCGCCGCAGATAATCGGCGCTCCCGCAACCCCACTGGCCCTCGCTGGCGCATACGCCGCGCTTGCGAACGAGGGAGTGCTCTGCCAGCCGCTACCGGTTGACGAAGTACTTGACCGTGACGGTGAACAGATCGTGGCATACAAGCCATCCTGCGAGCAGGCGGTTCCCGCTAAGGAAGCGAACATGGTTTCAACCGTGCTACAAAGGGTGGGCCGCTCCGGCTCTTACGCGAATATCGCTATCGGTCACCCCTTCATCGCTAAGACCGGTACTTCTGACGACAACGCTAACCTGTGGGCAGCTGGCGCAACCAAGCAGATTTCAACGGTTGTGTGGGCGGGACACGCCCGGGCGTCGTCGCAACCAATGAACGGCATCTACGCCAACGGCGTGCAGTGGGGCTACGTATACGGCGGCACGTTCACCGGGCCCGTGTGGCGCGCGTACATGAACCGCGCTACCGAGGGAATGGACTACATAGACCTCCCGCAGGCCGAGCTTGGCGCCACGCCACCGCCACCCGCGCCGCCCACGCAGCCGGCGCAAAACCAGGACGATAACAAGGACTAGAAGATGGCTAAAGCCTGTGAATCCGCGCATTGAGCGCGGATTCACGCGTACGGAGGAACATGAGCGCGAAGAAGTTGCTTAGTTCAGCTGCGGTCGTTGCTACCGCGGCCGGTGTGGGCGTGGCCGCGTGGACGCAAATTGAGCGGCGCATGCCGACGTTGCGCCGCTACGTGGTAGAGCTTCCCGAGGGCCTCGAAACCCCGGCGTTGCGCATACTGCAAATCGCGGACCCTCACCTGTACCCTGGCCAGGACTTCCTCGTGGACTTCATTCGGGGACTCGCAGATGAAGATTTCGACTTCGTGGTTGCAACGGGTGACAACTTTGGATCGATTGCAGGCGCGGACATGGTTAGGCGCGCTTTCGAGCCTCTAATGGACCGGCCGGGAGCATTCGTTTTTGGGTCAAACGACTACTACTCTCCGCGTAAGAAACGCTGGTCCACGTACCTGACCGGTCCGTCAAAACACAGCAAGAAGAGAAACGTTCCGGACTTGCCGTGGGAAGAACTCGCCAATTTCTTTGAATCCGCAGGTTGGGTGAATCTAACTAATCAGGCGGAAATCATTGACGTGCCCGTAAAGGGATCTATTTTTGAGGGCGACGCTAGCCAGACTGACCTGGTGCGAGTTGGCTTGATTGGGGTTGATGACCCGCACATCAAACGCGACCGCATCCCGCAGCTGCCGGACGGCTGGTACGCGGCTGACACGATTCGACTGGGCATAACGCACGCCCCCTACCAGAGGGTTTTGAACGAATACACCTCGGACGATGCGCACTTGATTCTTGCTGGACACACGCACGGAGGGCAACTGTGTGTGCCCGGGTACGGCGCCTTGGTTACAAACTGTGACCTGCCGCGCGAGCTTGCCTCCGGCATGGCCGCTTGGAGCTTTGCCGGCAAAGAGTCGCCACTGCATGTGAGCGCGGGTCTGGGGACCTCACCCTACGCGCCGGTTCGCTTCGCGTGCAGACCAGAAGCCTCCATTATCGAAATGAGGCCGGCGGCCCGCGCCTAACCGCTGGAATGTGAGGTAAACGCATTCCTTTCAATTTTGGGGTTTGGCCCCCGCTGGTTATACTTGTTGAGTCCAAGAGACACGGGGTGTGGCGCAGCTTGGTAGCGCGCTTCGTTCGGGACGAAGAGGTCGTGGGTTCAAATCCCGCCACCCCGACACACTAGCTAGGAGTTTGAGCCTCCTAGCTTTTTTGTTTCCCACAAAAACTCCGACGATATGAGGTAACTATGTCTGCGCGGCTCACCTATGACCTCGAAACAAAAATTTCTAGAGCACTAGGCTCGGAAAATCTGCCGGAGCTATCTGAACTTATTGCCGACCTCTCCGCCGGCACAGTTCTTGAACTGATGGGGCGCTTTGGTGAGAAGGAGCGCGCGGTCATCTACCGCATGCTACACAAAGACACTGCTATCCGAGTGTTCGATCTCTTGCCGCCATCAATGCAGGCAGACCTCATCGGAAGCCTGCGCGACACTGAAGTTGCAGCGCTTTTTGAACAGATGGACCCAGATGACCGTGCCGAACTACTAGACGAAGTTCCAGCGGTTGTGGCCAGCAACCTAATGGCCGGCCTTTCACCTGAAGAGCTTGAACTCACCGGCATCGTCCTCGGATACCCAGAAGACTCCATCGGGCGGCGCATGAGCCCCGAGTTTGTGCGGCTCCACCCAAACTTCACCGTTAGTGAAGCAATCGCAACCGCGCGCCGAGAACTCGACAACGCAGAAACCATTTACACCCTGCCCGTTGTCAGCGACCAGCGAAAGCTCGTGGGCATTGTTTCGCTCCGCGATCTCATGCGCGCAACCGACGACACCCTAGTGGGTGCCATCATGTCTCGCCCCGAATACGTGAACGCCACCGACTCCGCGGAACTCGCAGCGCGCAGATGCGCAGATCAACGCCACCTCGCCCTCGCAGTTGTTGACGCCGAATCCAGGCTGGTCGGTATTTTCACCGTTGACGATGCGCTCGCAATTCTTGAAGAAGAAGACTCCGAAGACCACGCGCGCATCGCAGGCACCGAACCCCTACGCCACCCCTACCTTGCAGCCCCAATCCTATCGATCGTGCGTTCGCGAATAGTCTGGCTACTCGTCCTCGCAATCGGTGCAACGCTAACCGTTCAGGTGCTCGAAGTTTTCGAAGATACCATCGCGCAAATGGTTGTACTCTCCGTTTTCGTTCCCCTTCTAATCGGAACGGGCGGCAACACGGGTAACCAGGCGGCAACAACCGTGACACGCGCACTGGCACTCGGTGATGTGCGCCCGCGCGACGTACTAAAAGTCATGGGCCGTGAGATCCGCATCGGCCTACTCCTCGGCTTCATGCTCGGAGCGATCGGATTCCTAGCCGCGTCGGTCTTCTACAGCACCCAGATCGGCATGGTGATTGGCCTAACCCTCTTGGCAATCTGCACTCTAGCTGCAACCGTGGGCGGCACCATGCCCCTCATCGCCCGCAAGATCGGCGTGGACCCGGCCGTGTTTGCAAACCCATTCATTACAACGCTGGTGGATGCCACCGGTCTGGTCATCTACTTCCTCGTAGCCAAGGCAGTACTCGGCATCTAACAACCTCTTTATTGAGGCGAGGGGCAGACCGCGACCTCGTAACAAAAAGTTGGAGGGCGCCGCCGCGCCCTCCAACCAATATCAGCTCTTTTCAACCACTACCGGCTAAAACCAGCCTCTTGAACCGTCTTGCCAATGCGGTTTGCGATCCGCTGCTTGACCTCATCGGTAGCCGTTTCACTAATGAGCTTCGGGTTGCCAAATGCATCCGGGTAAAGCTCAACCTTTAGCGGGTTACGCTTCGTCTTGGCAATCCACCAGATGTGGTAGACAAACAGACCCGCGTTGAACGCTAGCGCCAAGAAGGCGATGGTGAACATTGCCGTCGGGTTTTGGCTGTGCTCGTGCGCGAACTGCGTCTCATAGGTAAACCGTGGGAACGTGAGCACAAACGCAGACCAGAACGTGAGGGTGTAGGCCCGGTACTGGATCCAAGCACCTCGACCCATCTTCATGAACGCAGGAATGGTACATGCCGCAAGCAGAGCAACACCCGAATACCACGCGCGATCAGACAGACAGTTGTACACGTATGCAAAGTTCCACAAGTCGTAGCCGATGATCCACCAAATCGTCAGGTCAGCCCAAATAATGTGCTTGTCCTTCTTCGAAACGTAGATCCCAACCCAGCCCGCAATCATGATCATGTTCAAAATGCCTGCAATAGCATTCATGATGTTCCACGGGCCACCCATAGTCCAGATACCGCTAACCGGGTCTGCACCATGAATGCCGTAACACTGGAAGTCACGAATCACGGCCTCCAGGATGTTAACCGCAAGGATGATCGGCGGAATCAGCAAATAGTAGTTGTTACGCCGCAACTTAGGGAAGTACTGCAGCGCCACCAGAGACAGTGAACCGAGGAGGGCGGAATATTGCTTAACAATCGCGAACCAGCCCGCACTCTGAGTGCCCTGCGTTGAGTAAGGCCACCAGAAAATGGTTAGCAATACGGGGATGACAATAAACAAAGCTATTGCCGCCCACTTGCTACGCACCGCTATCCAAGCCAGGAACGCCAAAGCGGCGATCACAACGGCCAGCATCGCGTAATCCCACCACTGCCCTACTTCAAAAAAGAAGAGATTGGCTTGCAAAGGTAACACGGTTAATTATCCTTTCCCCATCCGGGAAGGTACGTCTTCTCCATCTTCTGGCGAATCTGCTCATCCCAGCTAAATTCCGGCTCGGACCAGCCGTCAAAGTATTCCTTATCAACGCGGTCCGCCCAAGGCGAATCTGGGCCCGTTGGCGGCCAATCCGGGTTGTCAGTAACCGGCGGCCTGATCTCCGCAACCGCGGGGGCCTGCCTGCCGTAACGGAACCACTGGGTTTGCGTATCCTCAAACAGCGGGGTGCCAGACCAGCGGCTTGCGGGGGTTCCCGACTTGAAGAACTCTCCGCCCAAAACGCCGCGCATGAACTTCGAATGCCACTGTTCCTTCTTACGGAACTCAGCAACACGCTTCACGTAAATGTTCTGCATGTGTGCCATCACGCCGCCGATCAGCTCAATGTTGATCCAGTTGATCGCGTTGTTCCACAGGTTGTCGTCCTCAAAACCAATGCGCCAGTGGTTGATGAGGCGGGTGCGCTCACCCTCCAGTGGAACCACGTAGAAGCACCAAGCCGCCGCATAGTGCTTCATGCCCGGGTAGCGGAACGCGTACGAGCCGGGAGCAGCCGGCGGATTCTTAGTGTCAACCCACTGCACCAAGTACTTGCCCGGAACCACGTCTGCCCACTCCATTGACATGCCGTGGTAATCAAATGCCGCAATATCGCCTGGAGCAATAGCGTCAGCGTTTTGGAACTCCTCCTGAATTTCGTACTGGTTAAAGAACGGTAGCCGCGCGAACGCTCTTTCTAGGAACTCTGAAGAGTAGGAGCCTGCCTTCTGCGCACCGATCTGCTTGAAAATGCGGTACACGGCGTAGGCCGGCGCATCGATGTCGATCGCGTAGGTCGACGAGCGTCCGTTGGTGTAGTTCGCATCGATAATGTCATCCGCGGGATACACCCACTCTTGTTCCGCTTTTGTTGCCTTACCGCTGAACTGGGAGAAGTAAACCATTCCTCCCAATGTTGCGGCGCCGGCAACGCCAGCAGCTTTTAATATTTTCTTCGTCATTGAAGAGGCCAAATTAATCACCTGCTATGTACTGTGTAAACTTCGACAAAATTTGTGCCAAAGATTTGATGGGTCATATTACAAATTAACATTGAGCTACATCACAAAACCTGAACATAACCTGCAATTTCGTTCAGCTTTGTGCGGATCTGTTGAACAAATTTTGAGTTCAAAATTTAGAACCTCCTCAGCGATAAGCTTTGAGTGGATTTTACTTATGTGATCCACATCATCCCAACACAGTTATTAAGAAAGTCGGAAAGATGGATTCCCTATTCCTATGGGAGGTCGGACCTCTTCGCGTCTGGATCATCTGGATAGTAGTTTTTGTAGCGCAAATTGCCATCGCTGAGATCAACAGACGATGGAACTGGACAATTTTTGCGCTGTGGACAGTAGGTGGCGTCCTCATGATGCCCTACGCCGCAATAGTTGGTGAACCCGTTTTTGGTTGGTTCCCGTTTGGCAAATACGTCCTCATGGTCCTCACCGCAACTATGACAGGAACACTGCTGGTCATAGGTAAACGAAACCCTGAACTAGCACGCAGATACGCCATTTGGTTTGGCGTAGCCCTGTGGATCGGTCTTGTTTTCAACATCATGGAAGCGAACATCCGCGACGTCGTGATCTACTTCCAAGCAGACACGTACTACCAGTGCGCAGCGGACTGGCAGTGCTTGAAGGGCATTAATGACACTCACTCGGGGGACATGCTGGCCGGCCTACCCGAGGCGCGTGGAGTCACCGAAGTCCTCCACTCTGACGCCTGGTATCAGGCTCTTGCCGCTAACTTCGCAGCCGGCCACGTAGGCATCGACCCCGCAACCGGCTTCCGTACCATCGGCGGATACTGGAACCTGATGAGCGCGGCCGCCGGCCTCCTCAACTGCATCACCGTAACCGGCCTGGGCAAGATCATTGTCTCGTCCAGGGGCAAGCAGAAGGTTCAAGGCCTGCTCTGGGTTGACCAGGTGTGGCCCTGGATCATCGCCTACGACCTGTGGAACCACGCCTTCTTGTACAACTCCCTGGCGGACTACACGTGGTACTGCACGCTAGCGCTGCTACTGGCCTGCACAATCCCGGCATTCACATGGGCTAAGGGGCAATGGATCTGGTTCCGATGCTTCACCCTGGTGTTCTGGATCAGCTTCTACAACTGGTTCCCGTATCTATCAACGCCACCGGGGGCGATGCACAACTTCGCAACCATGGATCCGAATGCGAACATTTTCAGCTCCGGCTTGGCGCTTGCGTTCAACATTGGCGTGTTCATCTACTGGCTCTACAAGGTGGTGAAGCACCGTCGCAATCCGATCACCAACGCGCTGTTCTTCGAGATGGGTGCTTTCCGGAACCTCGTTAAGGATCACTGTGATGACAAGGACAAGTACTTCCTGACCGACATGATCCCCGAAACCCCGCGCGAACTTGGATTTGAACCCGAATCCGACACGCCTCCGGTTGACGGCTACGTAAGCTACATGCCGTGGTGGAAGAAGGTAGACAAGCGTTGGCCGAAGCTGCGCACACCGCTTTCTGCCGATCCGAAGCTGGTTGAAAAGGGCGTTCAGTCTGACCCTCAGTGGGACGTGAAGCCAAGCGATAAACAAGTTGAACCGTAACCGATTCAGCTAGATAGTTTCATCACCTAAGCGGGACGCACGTCTTGTGCGTCCCGCTTTTGTGACGCTCTGTCTGAATCTCATAACGCCACTCGCAATAGCCCATATCACGCGCATTAGTAGTTGCCGAAGGGCACGCGCCCCGTTTGCTCGCCGCTCTGCTCGCGTTTAATTGGGGCATGAGTAGCGTTAGCTCAGCAAGAAGAAAGAGGTCTCCCCTCCTCCAAAATGGCTGGATTCCAGACCAACACGGGTCCTGGCCCATGGCGCTCATGCCACTTGCCGCCGGCCTCATCATCGCTACACCCAAGACGCCCTCACATATTTTTCTTGTGTTCGCTTGGATCAGCGGGTTCCTGCTGTTTAGCGTCAGTGAAAAGTACATTAAGTCCCGCTTCCGCCCTCGCTATCGCACCGCAACAATCACTTACGGGGTGGTAGCCGCCGCATTCACTGGCGCCCTCCTTGTAACTTCACCTCACTTGCTTTGGTGGAGCATCCTGTTTGCCCCTCTGGTTGGCTACTGGTTTCTCAGTGTGCGTAACCGAAAGGAACGCGAGCTCGCTTCCCGTTTTTCTACGATCGCAGCCGCGGCTCTGGTGCTCCCCGTGGCCGTCAATGCGCCACTGCTACAGCCGTGGTTCACTCACTTCGACACGCAGTCGTGGCTAATGGCGGGTCTGCTTGGCACTTATTTTGGTTTGACGGTGCCGTATGTGAAAACTCTAATTCGCGAACGAGGACGTGCCGGCTGGCTGTGGGGATCGATAATCGGACACGTAGTGGCAACCTCGATGGCACTCGCGCTTGCACTATCGGGCTGGATTTCGCTTTGGCACGCCCTGGCCTGGGTGGTGGTGTGCGTGCGCGCGGCGCTAATGCCCTGGCTTGCTAAAACTCGCAACAAACCGTGGAGGCCGGCCGTGGTGGGGGTCTTGGAGACAGTTCTTTCACTGCTGGTTTTCGCCACTTTGCCGTGGACCTTATAACCGGGCGTCTACTGTCAAGGCGCGGCTGTGGCGCTACGTGCCTAGACTGGAAGCATGAGCTTTTTACTTTTGCTACTTGCAAACATGGTTGGCATTTGGTTTGCCAGCCTCATAATTCCTGGCATTACGCTACCTTCTTCTGAGGGAGCCGTGCAGGCCATTTTGATTCTGGCCGTTATTGCGCTGGTCTTTACAGCGCTTAACCTGGTTGTGCGCCCCTTGCTAAAGGTGCTCACATTCCCGATCTACATCCTCACCTTCGGCCTGTTCTCCCTGGTGGTTAACGCCCTCATCTTCATGCTGACCGGCTGGGTAACCACCCAGATTGGCTACGGCATGGAAGTGACCGGGTTCTGGGCCGCCCTCTTTGGTGCGGTAGTGACAGCAATTTTCTCGTCCATCGCCGGCGCTATTTTGGGCGCCACAGTGGGGTCGAAGAAATAATCTTGCTGTAGGACGGCCAGCGTTACCGCCTTGTAAACGTGTAGCGCTGGCCGGTTGTTTCACTATTTGCGGTGAGCCCAAGGGCACGCTCACGCCTCTCATTCCACGCCTGCAAGTCCGCGTTCCCCTGCCTCTCCGCGCTTCTCGCATCTAGCGCATACTGGGTTAGCGAATGTGCATCTTTCGCCCTCCCGGGCGAATAGACCGCGATTTTCGAAGGTGAGGTTTGTTGCCTCGCCCCATCTAAAGACGCCACAAAATCATCGGCATTCTCATAGGAAAGCACCAGTGTTGAGTTTGGAATCGGCATCGTTGAAATGGGAGATCCAGCCGCCACCACACTGGCCACCTGGAAGCGACTATTGAACACCGGGTTTGCCGCCATCGCGCCTGCCACCATGCCACCCTGCGAGTGCCCGGCAAGCTCCACCACATCGCCGGGCTGCGCACCCTCCAATTCCAGCGCCGCCATGATCGCCGACTGTTCATCCGCCGGAACCGCGGCCAAGAGCTGCAGATTCGCCTGCAGATCCTTCGGGTTAGGTGTGCCCGGCACCCACTGCTGCGTGCCCCGCACGATCACCGACCAAGAGGGCCTTCCCTCCCCGTTGTTGTGACGCAAAATCTCAAACTCGCCGTGCGTAGAGTCATCACCCTTTGCACCGTCAGCAGTTGGATTCATACGCATTTCACGCACCCGTTCCACCAAGTCGCTAGCCTTGCGCGGTGTGGCCACCCTGGAGGGTGGGCCTGAAGCGGGGCCACCAAGCCCGCGCACCGGCAGGATCGTTGCAGTTAGCGGCGGGTATAGCACCTGCTGAACGTTGGAAGAAAGCTTTGCGTCACGGCGCAAGTTAAACCCCTCAAGACCGTATTTGTACGAGTCGCGGCTCCAAACGAGGGCCGGGGTAGCAGATTCAGATCGGTGCATGACCAGGTTGTCTTTGTATGTTCCCGTTAGCTTCTCAAGCGTGGGGTAAACCTGCGTGAGTATTGCCGCTGAACGCTCCAGTGGAGTGTCCCCACCCCGCTGTAAGCGCCCACGCTGTGCCGCGAGCGCAGCGAACGACGTGGCCGCACTTACGCGATAGTTCGTGACATCAGAAAAGCCCCACGCGGCTGCGATCAGGGCACGCGCATACCAATCTGCCTTCGAAATGAGGGGGCTCAGGTGCTCGCCTAAAAGGCTCATACCTGCCTGCGCGCGATCAGCTATCCCCAGGTTGGTTGGCTGCAGGCCGAGCATCTGTGCAAATGTCAGGGTCGATGCCCCCTCGGCCCCCTCATACACGTCCGCTCCAAGACTTAAACTCGCCGCTAAACAGCTCATGTTTTCCCGCGCTATCTCAAGCAAGCCGGCCACGTCCGACAGTTGCGAGCTTGCGTGCAAGTAGCCTGCTCCTCCCGCATTAAGCAAGCCACTAAACCCGGTGGAAAACAACGGTTCAAACTGGAGGGCTCCCGCGCTAGCCATCACCCGAGCCCGAGCTGAATCTAGTGCCCCAGCCGCAAGCCCTACTAAGCGCGCCCCATCCCGCACACTTCCCGCGTTCACGCGCACCGGCCCCGAGTCGATAAACACTGCACTGCTCACAGCGCCCCCAAACACGCGGCGCTCATCTGCGCGCAATAGTTCACCCGAGCTGCAACGGCGGCCTCTCGCGCGTCAAACAGGCGGTGGCGCAAATCCACCAGTTGTCCTATTTGAGCGTTCAGCGCTGCGTTTGCCGCTCTCGCGGCCTCACCGTCCCAGTCCATGCGCAAGCCCGCCGCGTACGAGATCGCCAAATCTAAAGCCTGCAGGCCAGCCTCGGCCTCCAAAATCGCATCCATGGTGCAAAACCTAAGAGCCTTCTCGAGCCCGTAGCACAATCAATATTTGAGGTCGTGGACAAGCTCGCACACGCAAGTGTTGTGGACGATTAGCCAAAAGCCGGACCAGCGTCCAAAATCCGCCCGTTTTATGCCACGATGAAGACATGGCGTACGCAAACGAAACAATGCAAGACATGGCTCAAATGCAGCCCCCAATCGCACTTGGTGCACTAGATGGACGCTACCGCGGCGCGGTGGCACCACTTACCAACTACTTCTCCGAAGCCGGCCTAAACCGCGCGCGCGTATACGTAGAAGTGGAATGGCTCATCTACCTGCTGGACAACAACGTCCTGCCCGGGGCTCCGAGCCTCACCGACCCCGAGCGCGACTACCTGCGCGCACTCACCCGCGATTTCAACTCGGGCACCATCGCGGAACTTGCTAAAACTGAGGCCGTCACGCGACACGACGTCAAAGCCGTCGAGTACTACATCAAGAACCGGCTCGAGGCTGCGCCTTCCGAACTTGGCGAAACCAGCCTGCCGAGCCTGCACGAGGTAGTGCACATCTTCTGCACCTCCGAAGACATCAACAACCTGGCCTACGCCCTCGTCATTCAAGCCGGCATCCAAAACGTTTGGCTACCCGCCGCCCGCGCCCTCAAAGAGGACCTGCTTACCCGTGCCCGCGAGAACGCGGACGTACCGATGCTTTCACGCACGCATGGACAGCCGGCCACCCCCTCAACAATCGGAAAAGAACTCGCCGTATTTGCCTACCGCCTAGGCAGGCAGATCAAACGCGTAGAAAACACCGAATACCTGGGCAAAATCAACGGCGCCACCGGCACCTTTGGTGCCCATATTGTGGCCGTTCCAGGCGCCAACTGGTTTGAGATCTCGCGCGGATTCGTGCAGCACCTGGGGCTCACCTGGAACCCCGTTACCACGCAGATTGAGAGCCACGACTGGCAGGCCGAACTGTACGCCGACATTGCGCGCTACAACCGCATCGCGCACAACTTCGCAACCGATGCGTGGACCTACATTTCGCTGGACTACTTCCACCAAAACCTCGCGGCACAAGGATCCACCGGGTCCTCCACGATGCCGCACAAGGTGAACCCCATTCGCTTTGAAAATGCCGAGGCGAACCTGGAGATTTCCAGTGCCCTCCTTGACACCCTCGGATCCACCCTGGTGACCTCGCGTATGCAACGCGACCTCACCGACTCCACCACGCAACGCAACATTGGCGTTGCCATCGGGCATTCCCTACTTGCCCTCGATAACCTCCAACGAGGCCTGGCCGGCATTGACATTAACGCTGAGAAGATGGCCGCCGACCTTGACGGTAACTGGGAGGTGCTGGGCGAAGCCGTCCAGCAGGCCATGCGCGCGGCGTCCATCGCGGGAGCCAGCGGCATGGAAGATCCGTACGAGCGCCTCAAAGAACTCACTCGCGGCAACCGGGTAACCGGCGACCAAATGCGTGAGTTCATCAAGGGCCTGAACATGCCCAGCGACGTCGAGGAACGCCTGCTTGCGCTCACCCCCGCAACCTACGTTGGGCTCGCCGCAGACGTAATCAACTACGTGGACTAGCGCACTTAAACGAGGAGGCGCGGACACCGCAAGGGTCCGCGCCTCCTAACAATTCTGACTACGCCGGGTTGGCCGTGTTTGCGGCTTCTTAGAAAAACTCACGGCTTCCACGTAGGATCCGCGGCCGGCGCTCCAAACCTCTCATACAGCTCGTAGGGGCGCGCAACCTCATCTGGGAAATCCAAGTCCTTCAAAGTCCACTGCTCACCCGGACTCGACAGCGTCACCTGCAGTGCAACCGGACTCTTGGGCGCACCATCCCACACGTAGCGAGCCACGCGCTCCAACAAATCCGCTGGCGAAACTGGCATCTGCAAGAGCTCAACCGACGTGCGTACAAGCAGGGGTTTACCAAACGACTGCTTTGTCTCCACACCAATATCTGCGAGCCCCGGCACTCGCTCCAACTTGGCGTGCAACAGCTTTAGCAGCTGCTGATCCTGCCTCGACGCGGCCATCGGCTTCAAATACTTCACCGCAGCCCCCGCACCTACAGCCGCCACCCCCAGGCCGCCAATCAGTACCGGATTACTAATAGTTGGCATTCTGCGCGAGCGGCGCGCACCAGCCTCAAACTTGTTCACCGGCAAGTTCTCACCCATGCTGCGCACAACCCTGCGCCACCTATCAATGCCAGACAGCGGCCGTGGATCAGTCATCGCGCCTCCCTTTACCCATTCTGCGCTCTTTCCATTGTGCCAGTGCTGGCCGCACCAAAGTGGTAACCCGGCGATCACTAACCTCACTACCAACCAGCGAGGGAGGATAAACACCCTCCGGCATTTCCGCAAACACCTCAATAGCCTCCTCTAAATCAGGACCCGAACCGCTCAGCAGCTCTTGAACCACCTCGTACACATACACGCGGGAGGGCTCGCCCTCACGCGGCAAAAATGGTTCAATGCGCTCCACCATTCGCCCAATCCGCGATTGCGGTGACACCTTTGCGTGGCGCTCCATCAAATGAACCGTTTCCGTATAGGTCGACGACGCATGCGCATAAAAGAGAGCGCCAGTGCGGGGGCGAATCAAATGCCGGCCCACAACCACGCGATCATCCACCCGGCGACGCGGGCGGCCATCAAGCGAGGGAACTACGTCCTGGTCATGCTCCAACGTCAATGCCGCAACATCGCGCGACACGCGAAGCCTACGGCCCGGCGTTCCCAAAGTGACCACTGCACGCACGTTCACCTTTCGCGGATGCTTATCCGCCAAAGAAAGCGCCACCATGCCGCCTTGCGAGTGGCCCATTATCACCACCGGCTCGCGCACCATGTCGCGCTCACTCACTCCCTCCAACGCCATCGCGTGGCGAAGCGCCGCTACCACACCCGACTGCATTGCTGATGTAAGGCCCAAAACCTCGCGCACATTCGTCTCCGGATCCGCGGGATTCAGCGTAGACGCGGGGTCCATGTGGTCCGTTCCGGGGAGCGAAATCAACCACCTGCGAAGCTGCCCCTCGCCCACGCTCGTGATCTTCACCGGCTGGCCCATGCCCTCAATCCAGTACATGTCGTCAATATCAGCCGCCATGTCCGTGAGCGTTCGCGGCGCCTCCAACCTGCGCGGACGCACGTTAGGGATGCCCGTGGGCAAATCCAAAAACTCGCCGTTTCGGTACCACAAATTCGCTGTTACCGTTCCCCCACGGAACCAGCCCACAGCTGTACCAATGGTCAGATAGCTAACCATCAGCGCCTCAAAATCTCGCTTTGGCACCAGCGGAAGCATTCTTGCCGCCCGGCCGTCCCCATCCAAGCCAAGTGCGATCTTCGCGCGCAGGTAACCTCTGCCAGCCTTTACCGGCACACGCCACGCCCGCGCAAAGGCCTGCACCACCAGCGTGTCCAAACCCGGATTATCAAAGAACCGGCGCTGTGCGTCCTCCAACAACTCCTCACCCTGGCGAGCAGAGAACTCTCTTATGATGGCCTTCGCCGCGGGAGGTAGCGGGGCGGCCTCGGCAATCATTGAGAGTGCAAAATGTGCCCCCACCTGTGCAACCAGTGGCCCCAACACATCTAGGGCGTCACCCAGCCACATCGTCTCGGGCACCCTGCGCGCCCCGTAATACCTAGGCGTCTGCCGGTGCCTACGCGGCGTCACATCCGCGTCTTCCGCTATCGGCGAACGCTGCCAAAAACGCCCAGAAAGCAGTGCTTCACGGCGCGCGAGAAGTCGAGAAAGCCGCGACCTGCTGGCCATAACACCATCCTTCCGAGACGAAAATACCTGGTTATGAACACCACTTTAGCGCCCCACTCTACCTGTCGACACTGCAGGCTTTGGGGGCTACTCTTGAACGTGGAACACGCGTTTTAGGCGAATATTCGCGCAAAATTACATCTAGGAGAAGCAAATGACGAACATTGATCTTGACGTCAAAGGCATGACCTGTGGACACTGCGTCATGTCCGTAACCGAGGAGCTATCTGAAATCGGAGCCGTCGAATCTGTAAACGTAGACCTTTCCGGTAGCGCCGACGTAGCGTCCAAGGTGCACGTAAGCACCACCGGCACTGTCAGCGACGATGAGCTGCGTGAGGCTATTGCCGAGGCCGGATTCGAACTCGCAGGTATCAACCGATGACCTCAAGCCCGCTGCCAGCCCGATCTCCACAAGTTGGTGAAGCAACCCGTGAGCGCGCCAAAGACCTAAAGAAGAGGTTAATCGTAGCCGCAGTATTTGCGACTCCTGTGATGACCCTTTCTATGGTTCCCGCACTCCAATTCCCCGGCTGGCAGTGGGCGGTAGCCGCAATGTCCGCACCCGTCGTGGTGTGGGCAGCGTGGCCCTTCCACGTTGCGGCCGCCAGAGCGGCAAGACACGGCTCTTCGACCATGGACACGCTGGTATCCATGGGTGTGATTGCCTCCACGCTCTGGTCTCTTTGGGCCCTATTCTTTGGCGGAGCAGGCCACATTGGCATGACCATGAACATGAGTTTCATGCCTCGACACGCCTCCACTAACCACGCTGAAATCTATTTTGAGGCCGCCACGATGGTGGTCACCTTCCTACTTGCCGGTCGCTACGCGGAAGCCCGCTCGCGCTACCGCGCAGGAGATGCTTTGCGGTCCCTCTTGGAACTTGGCGCTAAATCCGCCAACCGCGTAAAACCAGAGGGCGGCATAGAAGTTGTACCCGTTGACGCCCTCCAAGTTGGCGACAAGATCGTGGTTAAACCCGGCGAGAAGATTCCTGTTGACGGCACTATCGACACCGGCCACGCCGCCCTCGACACCTCTTTACTTACCGGCGAATCCATTCCCGTTCACGTTGGCCCAGGCGATGCGGTAACCGGGGCGACGATCAATACCGACGGGCAGCTAACCATTACCGCTACGCGCGTTGGTAATGAAACTACACTGGCTCGCATCGGCCAGATGGTGGCCGCCGCACAAGCTGGTAAAGCCCCCGTACAACGCCTAGCCGATCGCGTCAGTGCAGTATTTGTACCCGTCGTCATTGCTATAGCCATCCTGACCCTAATCGGGTGGCTGGTCTTTGGACCCGGCGTCCAACCCGCGTTCACCGCGGCCGTAGCCGTACTAGTAATCGCATGCCCATGTGCCCTTGGCCTAGCAACCCCAACCGCGCTACTGGTTGGATCCGGCCGTGCCGCCCAGCTAGGCATCGTCATTAAAGGCCCCGAGATCCTTGAGTCCACGCGCGAAATCGACATGATGGTTCTGGACAAAACGGGAACTGTAACGAAAGCGCAAATGCACGTAGCATCCCACTTTGGGCCAGACGAAGCCCTGCGCATGGCCGCGAGCGTGGAAGCGGGTTCATCCCACCCCGTTGCCACTGCAATTACAAACACCTTCGAGGCCGACGCCGAAGCCGAAGGATTCGTAAACCATGCCGGCTCTGGCGTTTCCGCAACGGTTGAGGGCCAGCGCGTATTTGTGGGCAGCCCCGCGTGGATCCAAGAGGTTGGCTTCTCTTTGGAGAAAGTCCAGGAAGCTGTCTCAGACGCTCAGCGCGGCGGCGCCACGGTCTCAGTGGTTGCAGCCACTGACCTCGCCAATGTGATTTTGGGAGAAGAACACCAAGTAGTAGCGGTGGACTCTAACGATTCTGCGGCCAGCAAATGGGCCGTGGACCTTAGCGTTGGAGGAATGACCTGCGCGTCATGCGTGAACCGAGTGGAACGCAAACTTGGCAAAATTCCAGGAGTTAGCGCGCAAGTAAACCTGGCCACCGAAGCAGCTCACGTCGTTCTTGACGACGCAGCGATTACCAATGAGCAACTGATTCAAACCATTGAAAAAGCTGGATACACGGCCTCTTTAACGGGCCGCACGCTAATGCGCGAAGGCGGGGCGACACACACCTCGGTAACCACTACGGGCTGGCAAGAAGCCCGCGTTAGTGAAGGATTTGCAACCGCTGTAATCGCCGTTGCGGACGAGGTCAAAGAAACGTCTGCCGAGGCTATCTCGCAACTGCGAGAGCTGAACATCGAACCTGCATTACTGACCGGCGACAACGAAAATGCCGCCAACCAGGTTGCGAAAGAGGTAGGTATCGACCAGGTTTACGCGAACGTTCTGCCAGATGAAAAACGCGACATCGTAGCCCGTCTTCAAGCTCAAGGACGCAACGTCGCAATGGTTGGCGACGGTGTGAACGATGCTGCTGCTCTTGCCCAAGCTGGTGTTCAAGGCCTTGGCATGGCCATGGGTTCGGGTACCGAAGTAGCAATCGAGGCAGCTGACATCACGCTTACCGGATCCGACCTGCGCTCGGCGGCAACCGCTATCAAGATCTCCCGCAAGACTCTGCGAATCATCAAACAGAACCTGTTTTGGGCATTTGCCTACAATGTTGCGGCCATTCCCCTAGCCATCGCCGGACTCCTCAACCCCATGATCGCAGGAGCCGCCATGGCTGCCTCTTCCGTCATCGTCGTAAGCAACTCACTAAGACTGCGCAGCGCGGAAAAATAGGCTTGCAAGAGGGCTAGCCGGAGGTTTGCAGGCGGTCTAGCCGGATATTTGCAGACATTCTAACCGGAGGTTTGCAGAATTTAACTACCTGCAGGCCGTCAGCTCGTACAGTGTTCCCCCGTCAACGCTCTTCACAACTTCAAAACCGTGAGACGTATCCACCCCGTAAAAACCCGGGCGAACCTCGGAGCGCAGCGTGCGATAGTACGGCCTGTCCGCACCCTCGTAAAAGTGGGTTACGCCAATCCGGTTAAGGGTTTCACACACCGCTGGATCTGTGTGTAGCTGATTGAAATTCCACTGCAAAGCACGCACGTCCGCATCTACATCCGCGTTAGACAAGCCCGGAAACACCACGCGCACGCCTCCCAGCGACTGGAAATATACTGTTCCCACCGACGGATCACCCAGCACCAACGCGTCACCGGGCAGCACAGATCCGGCCGCGCGGAACAAATCGATTTGCTCACTAGACGCCATACCTGCCGGGCCCAGATTCTGCGGGTCATAAACCGAACGCACTGCCAATGACCTCGAATCAATAGCGCCAACGCCACTCAATACGACTATCAGCAGCACCGGAAGAGCCCTATGCATTGACTTCTTTTGCCGCAACCACGCCGAAAAGCGCATAGCGCCCAGCGTAAATAAAAGCACCATCACAACCTGCATTGCACCCATCAAGCGGCGCGGATCTGAATACCACGGACCGGTTAATATCTGCAGGCCGAAGTTTGGCGCGTACGCCAAGAAAACAAGAACCGCGAACATCGCCCACGTGCCAATCAGCCAGCGGGACTTTGAAAGCTTTCGCGCACGCATCAAACCAAGCACTAACAATCCGGCAAACACTGCCATCGCAAGTACAAAACCCGGTGCCAACGGGAACGGCGGAACCGGCATAAACGGGCGTACCAGTGCATCTATCAATGAGCGCTCACGTTCAAAAGTAGCCGTGGCAAGAGTCCGCGGATTAAACACCGCGAGCGCCGTCAGTAAGAGGGCCCCGCCCATGGATACACCCAGAAATGCGACCAGGCCGCGGCGACCAGCCTTACGCGCACCCCGCATCAGGCGAACCATCGCAGCCGCGAAGGGAACAAGCACGAACACTAGCGCGTTGAAGAAAGAAATCGGATGGATCGCAACCGCACCCAGCGCAGCGAGCAGGAACAGCGCGGTCCAAAGCGTGGTGGCGCGCCACTGATTGGAAGAAAACAGGGCTCGCACCCATGCGTTTCCCACCACCCATGCCAGCGTCAACAGGCCGGGCAGAAGCGCCATTGAAACCGCGTTAGGCCACTGCGCGTACATCGACACGAAGTCAGCTGGGAAACTCAAAGTAAGCGACGCGAGCACCGGCGCAGTAAGAGTTGCCACGCGATTGTCCCACAGGTAGTGAGCGAAGGCCGCCATCCCCACAATCCACCAAACCAAAAGCGCCAGGGAAGACGTATTCACCGTCTGCACAACAGTTGAAGGCGTTGCAAACAAAGCTGCGAACGCGTGCCACATAGACGGATAGTAGGTGCGCGCCTCGCCCATCAGGGAGAACATCGGAGACAAACCAAACAGCGAACCGTCGCCCGAATGCACCATCTGCCACACGCCGTTGTAGTGGAACGACGGATCCCACTGTTGCAGTGGATTACGCGGATCAGCAAACACCAGCAGCGGTAGAGCCGCAATCGTGACAGCACCCGCGATAGCGCCAATCAGGGGCCAATCCCACCTCGCAGGCGAAGTCCCGGCAGCCACCGCGCGGCGTCCTCGACGAACAATCAAATCAACCACAAATCCAGCAGCCGCAACCACCATGAGCGTAGTCACCGCGAAGCCCGCCGACCAGCGGATACCCAAGCGGGGCGCCAGATTAGCTAAAACCGCAAGCAAGCCAAATGCGAGGAGCGGAGCGGTGGCAAGTTGTACCAGTGTGCCCACTCGCCTATCCGCAAAACGGAAGCTAAAAACGCGCAACCACATCCAACCTGGAAGCGCCACAACCAGCAGCATTGCCACCAAAATTGGTAGCTGTAAAACCCAGTCCATCCGCTAACCTAACGCCGGTTTTACTCCGAATCAGAAAAAGAGCTAGAGGCAGATGAGGACGGTGCCTCCTCGTCATCGCCAACAACAGCCTCGGCAATCTGCTCCGCCACATCAAACTCATTCTTGCTACGAATACGGTGCAGCACGTATTCGAACACCATCGGCAAGAGCGACACGAAAATGATCACGAAAATGATCACCGTCAAATTGTCATGAATAAACGCCACACCGCCCAGCGCCGCTCCCACCAGTGTGAGGCCCGTACCCCACAGCAGTGCGCCCAGCAGGTTCCACAGCGTGAACCGCATGTGATTATACCGCGCTATACCTGCCGCAATCGGCACGAACGTACGTACAAACGGCACAAAACGGCCGATCACCAACGAGCGTCCCCCGTAGCGCACAAAAAAGTTCTCCGCCTGCACCAAATACTCGGTTTTCAAAACCCGCGCATCATCCTTAAACAGGCGTCTGCCCCAGTGATGTCCAATGTAATAACCCACCTGCGAGCCCGCTACCGCGCACACCGTAATCGTCGCCACCAACACAAACAGGGACAACCCCAGCTGAGAATGCAACAAACCCGCGGAAAACACCAAAGAATCGCCCGGCAAAACTGGAAACAACACGCCCGACTCAATAAACACAATCAGCGCAACGCCAGCCAAAACCCACGGCCCCATCGCCACCAGCAGCGTCTCCGGATCTTTAAACCACTCAATCACCGTCTCCAACCAAGACGGCGCACCCGGCACCACCTGCAAAACCAAATCCGAAATCGCATCAGCAAAAGCAAAAGTAAGCGACAAGGAATCCCCCTAACAACAGTTCGACAACAGCCTAACCGCGCCCGCAAACAAAGCCTCAACGCAAAACACAAGTGTTGTTAGGTTCACCAAAAACCACTATCTGGCCAACTCAACGTAAGCTATAACCATGAGCGCAACCCCAGTAAGCTACGAGCCCACGCCCGTATCGCGCCTACGCGGCCCCGTGCTCGTTGCCGACCGGCGCAGCACTCGCGTACGTCGCACCCGCGACCTCATTGACACTACCCTGGCACTCCTTGCCATCGCGCTCATCATCTTCATCGGCGCCTTCGCTCAATCCACTACCATCGCCGTCACCGAAGACGTCCGTAGCGCTCTATCCGGTGTACTCCGCCAAATCCTGCTCCTGCCCCTCACCCTCGTCGAATCCGTCGTGGTCCTGGCCGCCCCCATATTCATCATCGTTCAACTAGCCATCCGCGGACGGCTGCGTCAAATCGTTGAAACCATCATCACCACAACCGTCACCGCGCTACTCATGATCGCGCTGATCTCCGCCGGCCCCCACCTCCCCTCCGAAATCACCGGCCCCCTAACCATCACCAGCATCACCAGCACATACCTGGCCCTCGATACGCTCATCGCCGTCCTCGCCGCATTCCTCACCAGCGCATCCGAAGCCTCCGAATCCAAAGCCGTACGCTACACGTGGATATTCCTCTACGCCATGGCATTCATCTACGTGCTCCGCGGCACCCTCACCCTTCCCTCCGCCCTTGTCACCCTCCTTATCGGGCGAGCCATCGGACTACTTTCACGCTACGTCCTCGGCTACCGCGAAGAACGCGGCGGCCCCACCGACCTCGTTGACGGACTCCTCCAAATCGGCATCACGCCCACGCGCATTGTTCGCGCCGACCTTGACACCGAGCAGCACCCCCTTGAAACCACCATCGTCACCGAAAAAACCGGCGACCAAAACAGCTGGAGCACCGCCTACCTTCCCCTCATCGAAAGCCCCGAAGCTGCCGCCGAACACGACCCCGGCACCCTCGAATTCAGCACTCTGAAAAGCCTCGCCGCCGAATCCGACCGCCACTACGTCTGCTGGGACACAACCGGCACCCAATACGACCTCATCGTGCTCGACCCCGACACCGAATACACCTCCCTCATCCACGACCTGTGGAGCAACATCCGGCTGAAGAACCTCAGTCGATGGATCGCGCCATCCCTACAAGCCACGGCCGAACGCGGCCTCCTCGTCAAAATCTCCGCACACAACGCCGGCGTTATGACGCCCAAGCCCATCGCCGTCACCTCCGCCGGAAGCTCCGTATTCACCGTCCAAGAACCCGTCTTCGACGCCACCCCCCTAACCGAACTTCCCCCCGAACGCATCACCGACGAAATCCTCGACCGCTTCTACACCGAACTAAAACGAGCCCACCACCGCGGCATCGCCCACCGCTCCATCACCGCCACCTCACTAGCCGTAGATGAAGGCGACCGCACGTGGATCCTCGGCTGGGACGAAGGCCAAGTTGCCACCTCCAACGTCAACCGCCACATTGACATTGCACAAATGCTCACCGTCCTCGCCCTCATCACCACACCTGAACGCGCCCTCGCCTCCGCGAACCGCGTGTTCGGCCAACTCACCCTGCAACTCACCGCGCCCGTACTTCAAAAAGTTGCGCTCCCCGCCCCCACGCGCGCGAAGCTACGCCGCTCCGGCCTTCTGAACGAACTGCGGCAAAACATGATTGGCGAGATTCCTCCCCAACAGGTGCCCGAAACACCGCTCACTCGTTTCTCGCTCAAAACCGTCATCCTTGCCATCATTGGCGTCATCGCCCTGTGGGTCATCCTCGGATCCCTCAACTTCGAAGCCGTATACGAGGCCGTGCAAACCGCCAACCCCTGGTGGATTCTTGGCGCCTTCGCCCTCGGCCTACTCACCTACGTGGGTGCCGCCATGCCGCTGTCCTGGTTCGTACCTGAAAAACTCCACCTGCGTGAAACCACACTCGTCCAAATTGGTGCTTCCGTCGTATCCCTCGTTGCCCCCGCCGGTATTGGACCCGCTGCCCTCAACCTGCGCTACCTAAATAAGCGCGGCGTCTCGACACCCGTTGGTCTAGCCACGGTTGCCCTCATCCAATTCACCCAGTTCGCCACAACCGTCATCACGCTACTACTCGTAATCCTTGTAACCGGACGTTCCACAACCCTTGAAATTCCATCCGGCACCCTTGTCTACGTGATAGGCACAGTAGTCACAATCGTGGCGATCATCCTCGTCATCCCCAAACTGCGCAACATGATCTGGGAAAAAATCCAGCCCAGCTGGAACCAAATCTGGGAACGCCTCGTATGGGTAGCCAGCCAGCCAAAACGACTAGCTATCGGTGTCCTAGGCAACCTCATCATGACCGTCTCCTACGTTGCCGCATTCGGCGCATCCCTCGCCGCATTCGGCTACAGTCTTGACGTCACCACACTGGCCATCACATTCCTTGCCTCCACCTCCCTCGGCTCCGTCATCCCCGCACCGGGCGGCATCGGCCCCGTCGAAGCCGCACTCACGGCCGGCCTCACCGTCGCGGGTATCCCCTCCGGTATCGCCATCTCCACTGCCCTCGTCTACCGCCTCGTAACCTTCTACGCCAGGGCGCCACTAGGCTGGATCGCCCTGCGCATCCTGCAGCGCCGCAACCTCATCTAGCCCCCAAATCCGTGACGCGGGCACACCAATCCGCGAAACAACTAATAATCCCCGCCGAAGATGACAAGCCACGCAAGTTATGTGAGTGTTTAGACATGGAAAAGACTTCAACCACCACTCTCAAGAACATCCTGATCGTCAACGCGATAATCCTCGCCATGGTGATCTCGTTCTTCCTTGGTCGCGCAAGCGTTAGCCCGCCAGAAGCACAGCCAGTACCTAACGAGCAGACAACGGCCGCGACGGAACCCGAAGCAGCGCAATCGCAGGATGAGCGCCCCCAATACTCCAACTCGCAAGAAAAGCCTGAAATTCTGGAACTACTTCGCGCCCAACCGCGGCGCGAAGACGGCGATCCGCGCGCATTGGGCAAAGTGGATGCTCCCGTCGTTATGGTGGCCTACGAAGACTTCTCCTGCCCCATGTGCACCGTCTTCTTCACCAACGTCTACCCGCAGCTCAAACCCCTCGTTGACGAAGGCAAACTGCGCATCGAGTTCCACGACCTCACCATCTTCCCGAACTACGGGTCCGACAAAGCCGCACACGGCGCACGAGCCGCCGCGAACCAAGGCAAGTTCTGGGAATACACCGAAACCGCCTACGACATGGCCGGAGCCGGCAATCACCCCACCTACGACGACGCAAAAATCCTCGAAATTGCCCAGGCCATTGGTATTACCGACCTAGACAAATTCGAAGCCGACTACAAAGCACCCGAAACTGCGGCCTCCGTCAAAGAAGAAACCGACCATGCCATGATGAAAATCGGCATCACCGGCACGCCATTCTTCATCATCAATGACGCGGTAATCTCAGGTGCCCAACCCGTCGACTACTTCATCAACACCATCCAGCGCCAGCTAGAACTAGCAGGATAATCCATGGAAATCAGCTACCTAGCTGCCTTCCTTGGCGGCGCCCTCATGATCTTCGCGCCCTGCGCTGCCATGCTCCTCCCCGCGTTCTTCGCGTACGCCTTCACCTCGCGAAAAACACTGCTCGCCCGCACCCTCGTATTCGCCCTCGGCGTCATCATCGTGCTGGTCCCTCTCGGAGCTTTCGCGGGTAGCCTCGGAGCCCTCATCCGCAGCTATTCTCAAACAGTGACCCTGGTAGCCGGTCTGCTCATCATGGCGCTCGGCATCATCCAAATGTTCGCCATCTCTATACCCACACCGCGCTGGGCATCCTCGCTCATGGCCCCTAAATCAGCGGGCAATCAAGAGGGCGGTGCAGGGGCGCCTACCAACCTTGCGGTATTCCTGCTGGGCATCGGCTATGCCATCGCCGGCGTGGGGTGCTCCGGGCCGATCCTCGGTGCGGTTCTCTCCTTCGCCACCCTTGGCGGGTCCACTCTGACCGGCGCCCTGCTCATGGCCACCTTCGCGATAGGCATGGTCCTGCCCGTTGCCCTCCTCGCCCTCCTATGGGAACTGTTCAACCTCAGTGAAAAGAGCTGGCTCAAACCCAAACCCGCCAAACTACTTGGCCGGTGGACCACTCGCATGAACATCATTTCCGGCACCATCTTCGTCATTCTTGGAGCCGTACTCGTATTCTTTGGCGGACAAGCCGGGTTGCCCTCCATCCTCACCGCAACGCAACAAGTCGAACTAGAATCAAAGATTATAAGCAGCGTTGCCGGCGTGCCCGGATGGCTCTTCTTCGCATTCGCGGCCGTCCTCATCGCCCTCATCATCGTAACCGTGAAAGAAAGGCGAAACCGTGGCAAGTGAAACGCGAAGGCTCTGGATCAGACTGCTGCTCCAGTACTTCGCCGTATACGCCCTTGTTTTCGCAACTACCCTTGCCGGCCACTTCTGGGTAGTTTCCAACGGCTACGAGCCCCTTCCCGCCCTGCTGCGTCTGCGCGAGCCGATGTTCGCCATTTACGAGGTTGCAATCCCCATGATTCTCGGGACAATGCTCGTCAAGTACTTCGCGGTGCGCGCCCACCTCACGCACATCATCTGGCGCGAACCCGAATACGTGCTCCCCAAGAACGGGGGCAAGGCTCCTACGTATGCGCCGCCCCTCGACACCTCGGATGATCTTCTGCTGGGCACCGCGCTATCGTCAGAACCCGAACCACTCTACGAAATCAACGTGCAACCACGCATCTCACGCCTGTGGTGGTTAGCTGGAACACTCGCAACACTCGGCGCCCTCATCGTCATCACATTCGGCCTTGCCGACAGCGAAGTCACCCCCACGGGTGCCATAACCGGCCTCTTCGCCGCGTTCTGCTGGGCATTCACGCAAGAATACCTGCTACGCGGCCTCGTGATTGCTCAGGCTCGCAAACTTGCCCGCAACGACGCGAAACCTTTGCTTGCCTCTTTACTGCTTTCAATCCTGTGGATGATTCCCATCGCCACCACCGCACCCACCCTCACTAACGGCGTGATTCTCGTAATCCTCGGGCCCGTTCTCGGCGCCGGCACTTTCGCGTTGCGTCGCATGTTCACTACGCTATGGGCAGCAATCGCAGCTCAATTCCTGTTCATCAGCGCGTTCTACGTGCTGATCTAACTAGCGGCGCTCAATCACCCTTGCAGGAACGGCCGGATTCGCGGGCGCCTGCGTGATCTCCTTCGCGTCCCCCATCACCTCTTTCAAATACCCGTAGTACGCGGCATTTGTCTGATTCGACAGAAGTGATTCCGGGTGATCCGCCTGATTGTAATTCGCAGCAACGTACACGTGGTTCGTGTCCGTATCCAACACGAGGCCGGTATAGCCCACCTCATCCACAGTGGCAGCTCCCTTAGCGGGAACCGTGATGGTTGCTTGGGCAATGTAACCGTTCTGCGTTCCCCAGCCCATGTGCGGCCCCATGTTTGACACGAGGTTGCCCGTACCGAAGAACGCCCACATTCCCTGGCCTTCAACTCCGCCTTCAAACTGTTGGATCGGTTGCGGCACGTGCACATGGTGGCCCAGGTAAAGATCAACCACGCCAGAATCTGCAAGCCTTTGCGCCCATTCCACCTGCTGTTGCGATGGTTCCGCCTGATACTCAATGCCGCCGTGCGCGGAAACGATCACTACATCGGCTCCCTCGCTTCGCGCCTGCTTTGCCAACTGAATCATGCGGTCCGGGTTATCGATGTTCACCAGCCAGGGGTTTTGCTCGACCTCGGGAACATACTCATAGTTCAACCCGTACGTATACGCGAGGTGGGCAACTAAAATCTTGCGGCCCGCGCGTTCAAGCTCGTAATACTGGATGGGAGACTGCTCGGCAGACACCGACGTGCCCACAGCTCCCAGACCGTTCTCCTGCAGAATCTCCACCGTCTCAACCAGGCCATCCCAGCCTCGATCCCACGAATGATTCGAGGCCGTTGAGCAACCGTCATACCCCAAATCAACCGTTGACTTAGCCCACCCAGCCGGCGCGGCAAAAACCGGGTACCCGTGCGCAGAAGCCTCATCTCGCGTCAGTGGAACCTCCTGGTGACAAAGCGCCAAATCCGCACCCTCTATAAACGGCCTTATATCCGCTACCAACGGCGCGTAATCATAAGAACCATCAGCCTGAATCGAATGCTCCACCACCGGCATGTGCGACAGCACATCACCCGTGCCCACAACCGCGAAAGTCACCGGCTGGACCTCAGGCTCAGTGGGCTGCGTAGCCGCAAGTGTGGGCTGCGTTTCGACAACCGGCTCGGCCTCGTGCGAAGGCGAACAAGCGGCCAGCCCCAATGCTGCGGCCAACCCTAAACCAATCAGTGGTCTAAAGGACCTCACCAAAACCATCCGCCCCTCACTATCTGCTAGTCGTACAAATCACTACTAATGGCCGCAGAAATGGCGCTCTCTACACTCGAGTCAAACCACGAAATATCCGCTCCACGATACGGATTTACTCCCGTATAGCGTTGCGACTCCTCATTATTCACGAGGCCAAGCACCTCGGCCCACGCAGGAATGAACTCACGGTGATAAACGTGGCCGTGCCCGTCCGCCGCCAAACCGGCAACGGGCAGATCCGCAGTAACCTGGATAAACGTGGCGAGGCGCGTCCACTGCATGTCCGGATTCAAATCCGAAGGCGGACGCTCCTTAAGCCAATCCGGCTCGCGACGGATAATGTGCGTGTTCCACCACACCACCGGGTCCGTAGCATGCTGCAACACCGCAACCCGCGGATACTGCCACTGGGGCAGGTCTCGCCCATAAATATCGGCCCGCAAATCCTCCGGCTTCGTAGCGAAACGAATATTATGACCGCTACTCACCACCGGCGCGATCATTGGGCTACCCCCATTACGTTCGCGCGTCATCTTCTCCCACAGCCGCGTCACATTAGGCGTTCCCGCCCACACCGCGCCATCCACATTTTCGAGCAGGCTAGCTTCATCCTCGAAAATCGACTCCGACCCAAACGCGCCCAAAGACACGCCCTGAAGATAAACCGCGGGACGCTCATCCTCGGGAAGCTTATTCACTTCATCCATCACAGCTTCAAACAAGATTTTCGAGGCGGTAACCGGCTGGTCGAACTCACGCAAGAACGCGATGGCAGAAGGCACGTACGAATACTGGGTTGCGACAATCGCGCAATCTCCGCCGGTCAAATACTCGAACGGCTGAACAGACCATTCCTCTACCCAACCGGTGCCCGTAGTGGTCACAATCATGAGCGCCGAACGCGACAGGGCGCCCGTGCGCTGCATCTCGGCAGCCACCACGCGGGCGCTCTCTTCCAAACTGCGATGCTCGGCCAAACCCGCGTAAATACGGATCGGCTCCATCGCCTCGCGGCCCGTCACCTCCTCGATCTGTTGCGCTCGCGGCCCTTTAGACAGGAATCTTTTGCCCTGCTTGCCAATGTTGTCCCAATTCTCATACGAGTAGATCGAGCCCGACCGCTGCGGTAAAACCGGACGAGTCACACCCGCCTCTTCCGCCTGATCCACTGCCGCGAACGTGCGATAGGTGTACTCCATGCCGCGCGTGAACAACACGTCTGAGATCAAGAAAGTGGACAGCACAGCGAGAATCACCGTAGCTACAATGCCCGCACCCCACCTAGGAAGCAGGCGTGACGCCCATTTCGCGACCCAGCGCCACAGTCCGACAATCAAAATCGCGAGCCCTGCGATTACCGCGGCGGTTAATACGGCCATCGCGGTTGCAGCCAGATAGTCAATAACACTCAGAGGGGTGAAACCCATGAGCTTGGCAGCGCGATTGTTTGAGATGAACGATCTCACCAGCATCCACACCGCCCATGCGCCGATGGACAACGAGAGCAACCATTTGCCGGCCCTCACCCACTTCGGGTTCGCGCTGATCCGCACGTCAGCGCCGCGCCAAATACGATTCAGTAACCAGCCAGCCAGCGCACCAACCGCGTAGCTAACCTCGATCACAATGCCGGAAACCACGCCCTGCCACCACCACATACGTGGCAACAAAGACGGCGACATCGAGATTACGAACATTATCGCCGTAAGCGCCATTCCGGCCCGCGACGATGGTGAAAAATCTGAGAGCGTGGATACAAATCGCTTGAGACGCGACGTGCTTTGGCGTGCAATCTCCACGTTTGTTTGGCGAGCTGTATCCACGCTCTCGATCTTATGGGACAAGTGCGAGTTAGGCCTCCACAGACTGTTGGTTTGGACGCTTGGTCCAGATGTGGTCTCCCTTAACAGTGTCGATAATCAGGCCGATAGCAAAGCCCAGCAACGCGGGAGTAACCCACGACATGTTGACCGGCCCTAGCGGGAACGAATCCAGGAACGGCAGTAGCCAGTTGAACGAATCACCGATCGAACGCAGTGCTTCCAACACGCCAAAGCACGCGCCAAGCCATGCTGCTAGACGGTACGTCCAGTAGAGTTCGCCCGGTACAAAAATATCGAACAGGGCGATGAAGACGATGCAGATGACGATCGGGTAGATCAGCTGGTTGATTGGAGCCACCACGTTAAGGATTGTTTGCAAACCGAGATTTGCGAGGGCGAATGAAACCAGCACGTGGATAGAAACCATCTGGATGCGCGAGATACGCGGGAACAGCGTCATAAAGTATTGCGATGACGCTCCAACCAGGCCAACCGCGGTAGTGAGGCAAGCGAGCACAACGATCAGGCCGAACAGTGCCTGACGTCCTGACCCAAACAGTTCCACGGAAGCGATGGCCAAGGCCTCGGCACCGTTATCCGGGTTAAACGGACTCATGCGAATACCGATCTGGCCAAGACCAAGATAAAACACGGCCAAGAGCGCACCCGCGATTACGCCTGCCGTGGCGGTGCCAGCAAAAACCTGGTTCTTCGTCTTGAACAAGCCAGAGTGCTGAAGCGAGGAGATGATGACAATGCCAAACACCAGGGAGGCGATCGCATCCATCGTGAAGTAGCCCTTCAGTAGGCCCTCAGCAAACGGAGTTTGGGCATACTCTGCGGTGGGCTCTCCCATCGCTACAGGAAGTTTTGCCATGGCAGACACGATCAATACCACTAGCAAGACAAGTAATGCCGGCGTCAGCCACGCACCAATGCGATCCAAGAATCCCTTCGGATTAAGCGCCAAGAAGAATGTGACCGTGAAGAACACTGCCGTGTAAATCATTAGCGCTCCCGAGCCCGCACGCTCAGCGCCAATCAGCGGTACCGCCGCCATCTCGTAGCTAACCGTGCCAACGCGCGGAATCGCATACAGCATGCCCGTGGACAGGAAGATCACAATCGTGAACACCAAGCCCGGATACTTACCAATGCGAGACGAAATGCCCGTCACGCCCTCCTGCGACGTAGCGGCCGCAACAATGCCTAGAACAGGTAGTAGCACACCGGTTCCTAGGAATCCTAGAATCGCGGGCGTGAACGAAACGCCAGCGTCCACGCCAATCATGACGGGGAAAATAAGGTTGCCCGCACCAAAAAACATTGCGAACAAAGCCATACCGGTTACTACAAGCACGTACGTGCGACTGTTACGCATTTTGCGCACCATCTTTCAAACGAAAATCGGACGGTCACATTATTATCAAGATTGCTGAAATCTCCGCTAATCCGTCCATTCTCTGGAGAAATTAGCCGTTTTGTGAGCTGTTAGATATCAGATGCTCCAGATTTCAGCGTCGTTTTCCACACAAGTGTGTAATACGGGATCTCGATAACGTCCGTTTTGCCATAGCCAAGATGCTCCGCCAGGTACCATTGCAAGTTCGCCTGCATCTTCTGCCTGTTCGCCGGCGTGGACTTCAAGTAAGACGAGCGTGTGCGCGCCAGCGCCTTCACTCCTTCAATATCGAGGCCGGATACAAAATCAGTTTTATGCAACGAGGGCGCTGTCCATCCTGCGCCGAGTATCGGGGGCCGCGAGGGAGTGTGAACATCTCCCGAACGCATGATTCGAGTCAGGCGATGCACCCACGGAATCGACACATCCATCTGGTTAAACACGATCGCAACATGCCCATTTCGGCGCAGAAGCCTTGCCGCCTCTACCAGTGCCGCGCCGGGATCAACCCAATGCCAGCTCTGCGCAAACACCACCACATCAGCAAACCCCTGTGGAAGACCCGTAGCCTCAGCGACTCCCTCAATTACCTGCAGATCATCCGGGTAATTCTTTTGCGCAGCAGCCAACTGGCGCCTCATCGCCAACGCGGGCTCCACCGCCCACACGCGCGCCCCGGCCTCCAACGCCCGGCGCGAAAACTTACCCGTGCCTGCGCCCACATCCACAACCCGCAAGCCACGTGCATCCTCAACGCCTAAGGCTGCCCTCACTGACTGGGGCGGATACGAAGGACGATAATCCTGATACTCACTGCCGGCACGCTCAAATGCGTTAGCCGGCGCGCCCTCATCCCACGGATCACCAGCGACCACACATCCTCCTTCAACTCCTTCGCACAACGTACCACGCGGCAAAACAGGGCGAAAAGTCGCGCAAATCACTACGTTTTCAACACGCCATTTTGGATTATGGGAAATCCCAACGCGGCGTTTGCATCGTCTTGCCTTCCCGCTATTCTCGTAAGTAGTTGCGGCTTCTTGGACTAAAGAACCGGTAAAGCCGCCTTAACCTCGAACACAAAGGAGCAGTTTTGCGCATAGGGGTTCCAAAAGAAGGGAACGGGCAACCACTTGTGGCGGCCACTCCCGATACAGTCAAAAAACTTATAGCACTGGGCTACGAAGTTGCCCTCGAAGAACGCGCCGGAGAGTTAGCCAGCTACCTCGATGCGCAGTATCAAGAAGCCGGCGCGCGCATCGCCACGTCAGAGACCGTTTGGGATTCCGACATCGTGCTAGCGCTCGATGCGCCCACCACGAGTCAGCTAGACATGATGCACGAGGGCGCGACCCTCATCGCACGCCTAGCTCCCGCACGTAACCCGGAGCTTATCGAAGCGCTCTCTAGCAGGGGCATAACCGCCCTCGCCATGGACACCGTTCCACGCATTTCTCGCGCGCAATCCATGGACGTGCTCTCGTCAATGGCAAACGTAGCCGGCTACCGCGCCATCATTGAAGCCGCTGCCGAATACGGCCGTCTTTTCACCGGACAGGTCACGGCCGCTGGCAAGATGCCACCCGCACGCGTTTACGTGATTGGAGCGGGCGTTGCCGGACTGGCCGCAATCGGCACCGCAAACTCGATGGGCGCACAGGTATACGCCACCGACGTTCGCCCAGAAGTTGGCGAGCAAGTCGAATCCATGGGCGCCAACTTTGTTGCCATTCCAGCAGCCAGCGAAGTTTCCTCCGACGGTTACGCTAAGGAGATGACCGACGCCCAGCGTGACGCCGCACTTACGCTATACACCGAGCAAGCCGCGGCCTCCGATATCGTCATCACCACGGCGAACGTGCCGGGCCGAAAGTCGCCGCTTTTGCTCACCGCCCAGGCCGTGGCCGGCATGAAGCCCGGTTCGGTCATCGTCGACATGGCCGCCGCAAACGGCGGCAACTGCGAACTCACGGTTCCCGGCGAGCGCGTAGTCACCGAAAATGGCGTGATCATTCTGGGCATTACCGACCTTGCGGGCAGGCTACCCGCTCAGTCATCGCAGCTTTACGGCCAAAACATTGTGAACCTGCTCAAGCTCATGACGCCGGAAAAGGACGGACAGATCGTTTTCGACCTCGAGGACGAGATTGTGCGCGGCATTACCATCACGCATCTGCGTGATGTGATGTGGCCACCCCCTCCGGTAAAGGTGTCGGCGGCCCCCGCCGCTGCTACCCCCAAGCCAGACCCGGCACTCGAAGCCGCTCAAGCTACAGAAGAGGCACGGAAGGAGGCCGCTAAGAAGCGCAACCGGTTCATCTGGACTCTGGTAGCGGCAGTTCTGGGCCTTGCCCTGGTATGGGTTTCACCCGCGCCCGTGCTCGGTCACTATATGGTTCTTGCGCTGGCCATTATCCTCGGGTTCTACGTGATCACCTCGGTCACCCACTCACTGCACACGCCCCTCATGTCTGTAACCAACGCGATTTCCGGCATCATCCTGGTGGGCGCAATCTTGCAGGTTGGCTCCGGCAACCTCCTCGTCTCAACCCTGTCGTTCATTGCGATTGTCGTGGCTTCCATCAACATTTTTGGTGGCTTCACGGTCACGCACCGCATGCTCGCCATGTTCAAGAAGGACTGATATAGATGTTTACTTCTCTCATTAAAGCGAGCACTCTGCTTCCCGCCGCTCCCGTTGAAGCCGCCTCCGCATCGAGCGTCCAAACGTTCGTGTCGTTGGCATACATCATCGCGGCACTGCTATTTATTCGCGCCCTCGCAGGCCTTTCTAAGCACGAAACCGCGCAGAAAGGCAACAATGCGGGCATCATTGGTATGACCATTGCGCTCATCGCCACGATTGCGCTAGCGATATCTTCCAACCCTGATCGCGGTGTGGCAGTAACCGCACTGTTGATCGCGGTGGCGATGCTAATTGGCGCAATGATCGGAATTTGGAAGGCGCGCAACGTCGAGATGACGGGCATGCCCGAGCTCATCGCGCTACTCCACTCGTTTGTTGGCCTTGCTGCTGTGCTGGTGGGTTACAACTCATACCTGGCGCCAGATGCGCAGGCGGAGCTACTCGGCGGTTTCCACCTGGGTGAGGTTTACCTGGGTGTCTTCATTGGCGCGGTCACGTTCACGGGCTCGATCATCGCCTACCTGAAGCTGTCGGCCAAGATCAAGGGCGCCCCACTGATGCTACCCGGCCGCAACTGGATCAACCTGGCAGCCCTCGTGGTGACGCTGATCATCATGGTGGTATTTATTCGCGAGGGTGGTGTCACGCCGCTCGCAACAGCGATGCTGATCCTGATGACCTTTATCGCTCTGGCGTTTGGCCTCCACCTCGTGGCAGCCATTGGCGGCGGCGATATGCCTGTGGTTGTGTCGATGCTGAACTCCTACTCCGGTTGGGCTGCGGCTGCCGCCGGCTTCATGTTGAACAACGACCTGCTGATTATTACGGGCGCCCTCGTTGGTTCTTCCGGTGCCTTCCTCTCTTACATCATGAGTAAGGCCATGAACCGCTCGTTCATTTCGGTAATCCTGGGCGGATTCGGCTCCGATGGCGCGGTAACTTCCGGCGACGAAGAGCAGGGCACTCACCAAGAGATCCAAGCATCAGAGGTTGCCGAGCTACTGAAGGACGCCAAGCGCGTCATGATCACCCCGGGCTACGGCATGGCTGTTGCGCAAGCGCAGTACCCGGTTGCGGATCTGACTCGCAAGCTCCGCGACGCGGGCGTCGAGGTCGAGTTCGGCATCCACCCGGTTGCCGGCCGCCTACCCGGCCACATGAACGTGTTACTGGCTGAAGCGAAGGTCCCTTACGACATCGTTAAGGAACTGGACGAGGTGAATGACGATTTCGGTGATGTAGACGTCGTCCTCGTCATCGGCGCTAATGACACGGTGAATCCTGCAGCTGAGCAGCCGGGTTCGCCGATTGCCGGCATGCCGGTCTTGAAGGTGTGGAACGCCCACGATGTGATCGTGTTTAAGCGCTCCATGGCCACCGGCTACGCGGGCGTACAGAATCCGCTGTTCTTCAAGGAGAACACAAAGATGCTGTTCGGAGACGCAAAGGCTTCGGTAGAAAACATCATCGCAGCGCTATAGACCAGTGCTGGGCGGAAGGGCGCGGGCTTCGGCTCGCGCCCTTCGTCTCTTCTTGGATTGGATCAAGGCGCTTTCAGAGGGGGTTCACTGCCCACTTCACCCACACAAACATGAGACGCTAATCACATATTTTCGAGGCGTCGTATACGAAGTCACATATTTTGAGCTGTTTTTCGACTCGGTGACGTGGCTAACACGCAGGCATCCTGTTAGCATTGAGGATGTAGCTCAACCACACAGCGCAGTGAATTAAGAGCACAAAGTTGTGTCAGATGAGCTTAATTTATTGTTGTCATATTTCAATTCCGACGATTGGAAACACCGTGGCTCAAATTGTCGTTCTTGGTGCAGGCATCGCTGGTCACACGGCCTCGATGATCCTCGCAAGAGAGCTAAAGAACACAGAACATCAAGTCGTGGTAGTCTCGCCAAAACCAACCTGGAACTGGGTTCCGTCCAACATTTGGGTTGGCACGGGCTCAATGCCTCGTGAAAAGGTGGTCTTCGAACTTCGCCCGCTTTACGAAAAGTACGGCATCGATTTCCGCCAGGCGGCCGCTCACAACATCTACCCGGAGGGCACGGAAGATAACCCGCGTCCGCAGGTAGAGTTCGAATACACCGATCCGGCTCATAAAGGCCAGACGGATCGCGTTGAGTTTGACTACTTGATTAACGCAACCGGCCCGAAGCTGAACTTCGCGGCAACCCCGGGTCTTGGCCCAGACGGCGGCTACACGCAGTCCGTGTGCACCGACGCTCACGCTGAGGTTTGTGGCGAAGAGTTCCTTCGCGCCGTTAACCGCATGAAGAATGGCGAGCGCCTCCGCTTCGTTATTGGCACCGGCGCCGGTAACTGCACCTGCCAGGGCGCTGCTTTCGAATACACCTTCAACACCGACTTCGAGCTTCGTCAGCACGGCGTGCGCGACAAGGCTGAAATCGTTTACATCACGAACGAGCCCAAGCTCGGTGACCTCGGCGTTGGCGGCATGACGTTCAAGCAGGACGGCTACTACACCACCTCGCAGCTGTGGACCGAGTCCATTTTCCGCGAGCGTGGCGTTAAGGCTATTGCTCAGGTTGCGGTCAAGAATATCGAGGCCGACAAGCTGACGTACGAGAACGCTGACGGTGAAGAGCACGATCTCGACTACGATTTCGCTATGCTTCTACCTCCGTTCACGGGTATTCCGATGAAGGCATTCGACCGCGAGGGCAATGACATTTCTGACGTTGTCTTCAACCCGGCGGGCTTCATGAAGGTTGACGCGGACTACACGCCGAAGCCTTACGAGGAGTGGCGTGCAAAGGACTGGCCACGCACCTACCAGAACCCGACCTACGGCAACATGTTTGCTGTTGGTATTGCGTTCGCTCCGCCGCACGCAATTTCTGAGCCGACCAAGACGCCGAACGGCACGATGATTGCTCCGGCGCCTCCGCGCACCGGCCAGCCTTCGGGCACGATGGCAGCTAAGGTTGCTGAGTCCATCCTCGATCGCCTAAACGATCCCAACGCTCCGCTTCGCGAGGCATCCCTGGGTGATCTCGGCGCGATTTGTGATGCTTCTACCGGTCGTAACATGCTTTCCGGCTCCGCTGCCGCGATGGTCATGTACCCGGTTGTTCCGGATAACACCGTGTACCCCGAAACGGGCCGTCACCCCACCCTCACGCAGGGTGAGCTCGGCCTGTTCGGCCACTGGGTCAAGATCCTGTACCACTACCTGTTCATCTACAAGGCGAAGGCTCTTCCGGGCTGGAACCTACTGCCGGAGTGATCAACATGTCAGAAAAAACTGCGGAAGCAATGAAGACTGTCGAACAGCTTGACCCACGAACGGCTGCACGTCTTGCACGCGCACCGCTTCCAACCAAGTACACGACCTTCAAGCGGAACTTCATTCCCTACCAGCTTGTACGCTTTGCAATGTTTAACATTCGCACGCTCGACATCGTGCGTCGAAGCATGTAACCGCGCTACTTAGCTGAATACTGATTTTGGTGGACCACGAAAGTGGTCCACCAAATTTTTCCCAAGAAACTTCCAGGTTAGTTTTAAGCCCTACCCAGAATAGGGACTTACATTTTAATTAATCGCTGAGGAGATCGGCGAGACGCTGTTTTCAGATTTGTTTCCTCGAGACTGAAAACCTTGCATTGTGTTGATGGGATGACATGGGGGCGGCCCGAGTAAAAGCTCGGGCCGTCCCCATGTTTTACGTTCGGGTCCGAAACTTTATTTCTCGGACCCGAACGGTTTTACAGTAGGTCTTCCTGCAGTTTTACAGCAAGCCTTCCTGCTTGAGAACCTGGGCGATTGCTACCCGGTTCTCGCCCTCCAGAGGCAGTACTGGTTCTGGCATTTGCGCGGAGTCAAAGACGCCCATCAGGTTAAGAGCGGTTTTGAACGCTCCTACGCCGGCAGCGAAGCCGAACTCGCCGCGGGTCACCGAAGTGATACGCATGAGGCGTGCGGCCTGGGTTTGGAGTTCGCGAACTCGATCCCAGTCACCGGCCTGGTATGCCTTCCACTGGTCTACGTACAGATCCGGGTTAACGTTGGCGAGGCCGGGAACGGAGCCGTCCGCGCCGGACAGGTATGCGCCGTCAACTACAACTTCATGTCCGGTGAATACCTGTAGCGGGTGGCCTGCAAGGTCGTTAGCCATCGTCAGGTAGCGGAAGCTTACGTCGTCTCCCGAGGAGTCCTTGACACCGGCTAGTACGCCGTCAACGCCGAGTCGCACGAGCATGTCGCCCTGCAGTTTGATGTGGACACACTGCGGCAGATCGTAGGCGAAGATTGGCAGGTCGGTGGCCTCGTGGATGAGGCGGAAGTGGCGCTCAACCTCTTTTTGTCCAACGATTGCGTAGAACGGGGCGGTGGCAACGATCGCGTCGGCACCCATTTCTTCCGCAACGCGCACGTGTTCGAGGACGCGAGGAGTGGACGTGTCAATAACGCCAACCATGACGGGCACGCGGCCATCGGCAACGCGCAGTGCCGTTTCGACAATTTGGCGCCTCCGCTCGTCCGTGCAGAACACAACTTCGGAGGACGATCCCAGTACGAATAACCCGTCTACACCGGCCTCGATCATACGATTCAAAGACCGCTCGTAAGAAACGACATCAAGTTCGTGATCGTCGGTAAGTGGGGTTACAACAGGGGGAATGATTCCGTGGAATTTCATTATTTTCCTCAAGCCTTAGGGGTTCCTAGATCCGGGTGTAGCAGTGATGGTGCCGCACCGAGAAGAGTCTTTGTGTATGGATGCTGTGGGTTTTCGAGCAGCTGCTTCGCAGGGCCTTGTTCCACAACTTTGCCGGAGTTCATCACAGCAATAGTGTCGGAAATGTAGCGGACGGTCTGAATGTCGTGAGAAATAAAGACCATTGCGAGGCCGAGTTGGTTCTTCAAATCCATCAGCAAGTTCAAGATCTGAGCGCGCACTGACACGTCTAGTGCAGACGTGGGCTCGTCTGCGATGATCGCGTCTGGGCTGAGCGAGAGGGCACGCGCAATAGCGACGCGTTGACGCTGGCCACCAGAAAGTTGTCCGGGAAGCGCATCTAGAGCCGAATGAGGTAGTCCCACCATCTGGATGAGTTCTTCCACTCTGGCTTCCCGATCAGCTTCACTACCGATTCTGTGGACGCGAAGAGGGTCCATCAGCTGCTCGCGTACAGCCATGCGGGCGTTCAATGCGGTTGCGGGATCTTGGAATACTACGGATACTACGCGCCCGATTTTGCGCCTGTCAGCGGCTGACCGTTTGGTGACTTCTTCGCCGCGAAAGAACACTTTGCCCGACGTTGCGGACTGCAGGCCGCACATAACGTTGGCGGTAGTGGACTTTCCGGAGCCGGATTCACCCACGAGGCCGAGGACCTTGCCGGGCATAAGTTTCATGCTGACGTCTTGCACAGCGTGAACCTTGTGTGGGCTAAAAACCGAGCCGGTACGGGTTTTGAACGTTACATTGACGTCCTGTAGCTCAATGATGGGCCCATCGTAAGGGGCGAGTTCTGGCATTGAAGCTTTGCTAGCCATTATTTTGCCTCCTCATTCAACTCGGTTTCAACTGGCTTGCCTGGCTGTTTGGGCGGCTCGTAGCCGGCCTCAATCCAAGCGCTGTCTGGCTCAGCTGCGTACCTGTGGCTGACGCCCGGAATGCTCATGGTGATCGGCTTGGTGTGCAGGCCGACGTCCGGGTGTGATGAGCGGGGCGCGAAGCGGTCTCCGTCGGGGAAGTCTCGCGGTGACGGCACGGTGCCGGGAACCTGGTGGAGGCGTCCCGATCCGGCTTCGATTGAAAGCACGGAGCCGAGGAGGCCGCGCGTGTACTCGTGTACCGGGTTGGTGAGCAGTTCCGAGGTGGTTGCCTGCTCTACAACTTGACCGGCATACATGACGGTGATCTTGTGGGCGACTTCGGCCACGAGGGCGAGGTCGTGTGACACGAACACCATGGCGAAGCCGAGCTTTTCTCTAAGCTCGTTGAGCAGATCGATCACTTGGCGTTGAACGGTGACGTCGAGTGCCGTGGTGGGTTCGTCTGCGATGATGAGTTTCGGGTCGCGGGTTAGGGCCATGGCGATGAGGACGCGCTGGCGTTGACCGCCGGAGAGTTCGTGCGGGTAGGACTCGAGCGTGCGCTTGGGGTCCAGACCGACGAGTTCGAGAAGTTCTTCTGCGCTGCGGGTGCCGCCGCGGCTGGTTAGCTGCTTCATTTGGGAGCGAATCAGCATTGCGGGGTTGAGCGAAGATAGGGCGTCTTGGTAGATCATTGCCAGTTCGTGACCGAGCAGCTTCTGGCGCTCCTTGGGCGTCATCTTCAGCAGGTCGCGGCCCTGGTAGAGGATTTCACCGGTGATCTGTGCCTTCGGGTCGATTAGGCCCATGATGGTGAGCGCGGTGATGGACTTACCGCAGCCGGATTCTCCTACGAGGCCCATGGTTTCGTTTTCGCGGACCGAGAATGAGACGCCGTCTACAACGTTCACGTCGCCGTGGCGAGGGAACTTGATTGACAGGTTCTTGACTTCGAGTAGCACCTTGCCGCTTTCTACGGGGGCAAACCGGTCGGTGCGTTCGCGTTCAACGACAGCTAGTTGATTGATGCGCTCCTGTAGGGATTCGGCCTGCTCGGCATAGGCGAGGCGCGGGTCAAGGAGTAGACGGTCTTCCTTCCGTTCGCCGGACACGGCTTGCACCTTCTGGCTGGATGCGGGGGCTGCCACCATTGCGTCCGTGATGCCTTCGGACAGGATGTTGAGGCAAAGGACGGTCAGCATGATCATGATGCCGGGGAATGTTGCGGTCCACCACATGCCCGCCAGGATTGAGCCGGACGATGAGGCTTCGGAAAGCACGTTACCCCAGGTGGGGACCATGGTTGGCTGCAAGCCCGAACCGATGAAGGTTAGGGAAGCTTCGAGGATGATCGCGTCGGCGACTAGGACGGTTGCGAACACGAGGACGGGTGCCGCCGTGTTGCGCACAACATGCTTGGTCACGATCCATGGGGCCCTCGCACCGGAAACGATAACTGCGCGCACATAGTCTTCTCCGTAGGCGCTCATGACGTTTGCGCGGACGATGCGTGCAATTTGGGGCGTGTAGACGAAACCAATTGCGATGACGATGACGGCGACGATGCCACCTACGTTGTCTACGTCCAGTCGTTTACTGAACACGAGGACCATGACGGCAGCCATTGCAATGCCAGGAACCGCCATGATGACGTCCATGATGCGCATGATGACTTCGTTGACCCATTTGCGTGAGACCGCCGCGATTGCGCCGATGATTGATCCGACGAGGAGGGCACCGAGGGCTGCGAACAGGCCGATGGCAATCGAGTAGCGGCCACCGTATAGGAGGCGCGAAAGAATGTCCCGGCCCACGTGGTCGGTTCCGAACAGGTGCTCACCGCTGGGGGATACCCAGTTGGCGAAGGTTTGGGATGGGCTGTAGGGCGCGATTAGGGGCGCAAGTAGTGAGAGGATGACGACGAACGCGATCACGAAAACAGAGATGCGCGAACCGATCGACATATTCTTGAAGCGCGTGAATTTAACGCCCGGCTGAGTGACTTTTTCTAGCTTTTTCTTTTTTGAAGTCATCACTGTTTACACCGACCTTATGCGCGGGTTGATTAGCAGGTAGAGCAAGTCGACGATGATGTTGACGATGATGAATGCGATTGCCACAACGAGCACGCCGCCTTGCACCAGGGTCACGTAGTTCGCTTGGATGCCGGTGACGAGCACACGTCCCATGCCCTGCAGGTTGAAGATGATTTCGATAACTACTGCGCCACCGATCAGGTAGCCGACGCGCAGACCGAGTACGGTTACGGGCGTGATGAGTGCGTTGCGCAGCACGTTGCGTGAGATGACGACGGCGCGGGGGATGCCGGCGCCGAGTGCGGTGCGAACGTAATCGGAGTCTAGTTCTTCAACCATTGATGTCCTAACCACGCGGGTCATTTGCCCAACGACGGGGGTGGCGAGGGCGATGGCGGGGAGGAGCATTCGGAGGAACCAGCCGGAGAAGTCGCCGGTGATTGAGGGCAGGGCGCCCGACACGGGTAGGGATGATCCTACGAAGCCGAGCACGAGGAGGCTGGCCAACCAGAATGACGGGGTTCCAAGGAAGATGACTGACAGTACGCGGATTACCTGGTCTGGCCACTGGCCGCGGTAGATGGCGGCGATGATGCCGAGGGGGAATGCGAAAATGACCGCGATGATGAGGCCAAAGAAGGTTAGTTGTAGTGTGATTGGCAGTGCTGTGCCAACGAGGTCGGAGACGCGGTTTGCGCTACCAACACCGTAGGATCCGAGGTCGCCTTGGATCATGCCTGCCAGGTAGTTGAGGTATTGAACTAGGAACGGATCGTTTAGGCCGTTGTCGATCCGGTATTTTTCTAACGCCTCTGGCGTGGCAAATTCGCCTAGGGCCGAGTAGGCCGGATCAATAGGCGACAGGTACATGATGAAGAAGACCAGTAAGGTCACTCCAATCACCATGATCGGGAGGGCGACGAGGCGCCGTCCGAGAAGTCTAAGAAGATTGTTCACAACCCATTTCCTGTTCTATCTTCGCTAAGAGCTCACGCAGATTTTTGATGGGATTTATTGTAAAGCTGAAGGGAGGGGCGGGACGTAATCCCGCCCCTCCCTTGGTTAGCTACGTGTTACTTGACAGTTACACCAAGTGCTTCAAGGCCGGTGGTGCCGATGCCTTGGAAGCCAGAGACCCTGTTCTCGTTCACACCGGTAATCATGGTGCGGTGGAACAGCGGGAAGAGGGGTGCGTTCTCCGCGATTAGATCCTGAGCTTCGCCCCACTTGGCCTTGGCTGCATCGCCTTCAAGCTGGGAGGCTTCGGTTACGAGGTCGCGGAGCTTCTTGTAGTTCTCCGGATCCGAGGTCTGCCAGAAGGTACGCTTCTGAGTCCATACGTTGTCGCCGTACCACCAGTCGATGATGATGCCTGGATCCTGTCCGAATACTGACGGGTCGCCGGGTGCCATTGCAACGTCGTAGGTTGCGGCGTCAACGTCCGCGTAGTTTGCGTACAGGTCCGAGGATGCCATGGACTGTACGTTTACCTTCAGGCCGGCTGCCTCGAGGTCCTGCTTAACTTGCGGGATGAGGTTTGCGATCCACGCGTGGTCGGTGGTGATCAGCGTGATTTCGGTGAGGCCTGCATCTGCGAATGCTGCCTTGGCGGCTTCGGTGTCGAAGTCGAACTGGGTAGCGGCCTTCTTGTATGCCGGATTAACTTCGGGCAGGAACGAGGTGGATGCTACTGCGTCTCCTGATAGACCCTGCTCAACCAGCTTCTGACGGTCGATGGCTTGGTGGAATGCCCGACGCACCTCCGGCTTGTCGAAGGGAGCCTTCGAGGTGTTGAACATGAGGAACGCGTTGTTGTAGCCCGGGGTTTCCTGGATGGTCCAGCCGGCGCCCTCAACCTGCGACTTCAGCGCCGAGGGAACGGTTTCCATGATGTCGATGGTGCCGCCCAGTGCTGCGGAGAGGCGGGCCGAGTCATCCTTCAGGATGTCCCAGTGCATCTTCTCTACCGTTGCGGGCTTGGAGCCGTTGTAGAACTCGTTCGGAACGGCTTCAATGGCGGTGTCGGTGATGGATTCGTACTTGTACGGGCCGGTACCAACGGGGAATGCCGTCATCTCTTCCTGCGTGGAGGAGGCGGGAATTACCTTAACATTCACGAGGCGCTGTGCCAGGTTGGCGAACGGGTACTTCAGCTTGAACACGAGGGTGGAGTCGTCCTTGGCGTCTACCGAGTCAACCATTGCGAAGAACTGCTGGTAGATGGAGGTCGCGTCCGTGGTGCGTGCCCAGGACTCGAGGTAGTCCTTTGTGGTGACGGGAGTGCCATCGGAGAACTTGGCATCCGCACGGAGCGTGGCTTCGTATTCGGTCTCGGAAACCTGCTTGAGTTCCCCGTCAGCAAGTGCGGGGTAGACCTCGTAGGTTGCCATGTCGAACTCGTACAGGCCTTCCATTACGTGCCAGTTCGAGCCCATTGCGAGGGCTGAGGACGTGGTGGAAGGATCGTAGTTGGTGGTTTCGTAGGCTACACCCAGGTTCAGGGTGCCGGTGGGTGCACCATCACCGGCCGCACCTGTAGTTTCTGTGGTGCCTTTGTCTGCCCCTCCGCCACAAGCCGAGAGCGCGAGTGCCGCGGCTGCCGCAACTGCGGCTACTTTGGCCCAGCGTTTCGAAGAACTCATAACTTTTCCTCTCCATTGAGATGGGAATGAAACGGATTCGCTTCACTTCTGAAACAATAAGCATCGTTGCTACGTATCAGTTAGGATAATCGTATGATGACAGACAACCTGATGCAAGTGTTTTTAGGGACTACTTCAAAAAACTTGCCGAAAAAGGCTGAGTCCGGCCGAATTGCGTCTGTTCACAGATCCAAAGCCACGATGGATGCGGTGAAGGCGTACATACTCGACCATCAGCTAAAACCTGGCGATCCTCTTCCTACGGAAATCCAGCTGTGCGAAGATCTTGGCGTTTCCCGTTCCTCTGTGCGCGAGGCGATTCGTAAGCTCGAAGCTTTAGATATTGTGCGCGTCCAGCAAGGACGCGGCTCGTTCGTTGGCGAAATGTCGCTTCAGCCGATGGTTGAAACGCTGGTTTTGCGCTACGCCCTGGACCATTTTGAAGGATCGGAATCGCTGCGACACGTTGTAGCTATTCGCAGGTACATTGATCTAGGGATGAGTGACAGCTTGGCGCGGGAGATGAAGGGAACTTCTAATCCGCAGCTGGAAGAGCTAGTTCAGGTGATGATTAAGAAGGCCGAGGCCGGGCAGACCTACCTGGAGGAGGACATTGCTTTCCACAATGGGCTCTCCTCCTACCTAGACAACAGCCTGCTAAATCAGCTGGTTGCGGCAATGTGGATGGTGCACCAGTCTTTCATTCCAGACATGGAGGAAACGATCCGGCCGGACTTGGTATCGACCGCGAAGGCGCACGCCCTCATGTTGGAAACTGCGCAGGCTGGTGACGCGGATGCGTATCGCGCTGCCGTTTACGCTCATTACGAGCCTCTTGCAAACATTCTTGATCTCAGCTGATTTTAGAGCAATGAACATTTCATCGCGGCGCGCCTCGCATGGGGTAGCGCCACGTTTATTTTGGGGACGACGATGATTATGCCCGGTAACGTTTGGTTTTCGAAGTGGACTGGCGGTGCGGCCACGGTTATGAGCGGCCCTGGCTGGACTCTCGAGGTGGATGGTGACTGCCTAGTATTCTCGGGAGACAAACCGGGACCCTTTCACTACGCGATAGAGGACACGCGCCTAAGAGGCGAGCATACGGTTGCGGTTTATACGGGCGGGCCTACCCGCATTTTCTTGGACGGATACGAGGTGTGGTCTGCGCCGGTAACCGTTGGCGACCCGGTGGATGCGGATTCTTCAATTACGCTAACTGAAGCCGCGTATGAGGACGTTGCTCGCGCGGTAAGGCAAGGTGGCTCCCTACCGGCCGCGTTGGTTGAGTTCGCGGCAATGGAGCTCAATGAACGCGATGCCGCACGCATTGGTGACTTGCGCGAATGGGCGGTACACGCGCGCTTCCGGCTGCGCGGGAAAGGCCAGTACGGCACCGTGTTTGCTGCCCAAAGCCAAGGCAAACCCACGCTCACTGCTTTCGTGAATAAGGAAGGCATCCGAGTGGAGCTACCCGCGGCAGCTACCCGGATGGAGTGCGCTGGTGCTTGGTCTGATGGGCGCTGGCACGACCTCGTAATCGCATTTGGAGGCGGAGCAATCGAGGTGTTTGTGGACGGCTGGTTGACGGGCCATGTTCCTGGTTCTGCACCGCACTTTGATCGCTTCATGGTTGGGCAATCGCTGCACGGCGAGCGTCTGATGGGCGAGGTTAGTCGCGGCGGCATCTACCCAGCGTTAAACGATCAGCAGATTGCGGCTCTGAGTGGGCGCGCCTGCGTATTTCAAAACCCCGTGTTCGACCTCTTCCCAAACGGGATTTTTCACCGGATTCCTAGCCTTTTACGCCACAGTAGCGGGCGCCTGGTTGCGTTTGCGGATGCTCGCCACGGTCTACCAAATGATTCTCCGAACGTAACCGAGATTGTCGCGTCATTTTCTGACGACGAGGGCAACACGTGGTCTGATCCGCAAACTATTGCTGGCTATCCGTCAAACCCGGAGGAGCCAATTTCGGTTACGGATCCGGCGTGCGTGGAGGATGCCAAGGGCCGCATCCACTTGCTGTTTGACCTGTATCCATCTGGCATCGGTCTGCTGAATTCGCAGCCGGGTCACGGCCATGACGGAGAAGATCTGCTACTACAAGCGAAAGACGGGCAGGAGTTTTTGGTGCCCGGAGGTTGGCCCGAGCGGCCAACACCGGTGATGACGCGAGACGGTGAGCCCACCGAGTTTGTTGCTGAGGCCGGACCGCAAATTCTTGGAAGAGGCCCGCTAACGGTAGTCCCAACGGGGCACATCGCTATCGTGACGTCTTCGGATAGAGGAGAAACCTGGTCAAGTCCTCGTCTATTAACTGCCGATGTTAAAGACGAGTGGATGACGTTTCTGGGAATCGGACCGGGCGCGGGGATCCGCTTGCGCCATGGGGATAACGCGGGCCGGCTGCTGGTGCCCGTATATTTTTCAAACGAGGACGCTTCGCAATTCTCGGCCGCGGTAATCTACTCCGATGACGACGGCAAAACGTGGCAACGTTCCGCTTCCACTAATGACGCACGCACGGTTGAGGGGAAGCAGGTGGATCCGCGCCGCTTCACTAATCCCGCGGCAACGATGTCAGAGTCCGCGGTAGTTGAACTACCCGATGGAGACGTTGTGATGTTTTCGAGGTCGCAACGCCCGTTCGTCCAGCGCGCGGTTTCACGAGATGGGGGTCTAACTTGGGGCGAGGTCACGGAGGAGACACAGATTTCGGAGATTTTTTGCCAACCGGCAGCCACAGCCCACGAAGGCTTCATATATTTTGCTAACGCCTCCCGAATGTTGCCGTACCGTGGGTGCGGAACGTTGTATCGAACCGACGCGCAAAGCCTGACGCGCCCGGATGCAAAACCAAACTGGATTAGCCTAGCGATCAATCCGCGCCACCACGGCTACCAGAGCATCGTTGCCCTCGAAAATGGGATCGGAATGCTGTGGGAGCGAGAAACCGCGGGCGTATGGTTCAGTTTCATTCCCTTTTCCCTTTTCCGGCCGCTGAATGAGGATGCACAGCGACACGCGCAGATTTAACTGGTGCGGAATTGAAAATTTCGGCCACCCACAAAGTAATATGCTCATAAATACCTAACTAAAGCGAAGCCAAAGAGGGCGCCCAATGAACGCACACCCCACTAGAACTTTCATAATGCAGATCCTGCGATTACTAGTCTGGGTGGTCATCGCCGTTGCGCTAGTTAAGTTCGCGTTCTTTCCAGACCAACAAAAGGCGCCGGATTTGGTGGGAAATGGGGACTTCACGTTCCCCACCACACAAGTGACGCGCTCCGATATTTCGCACGAGGTCACGCTGGATGCGTCGGTTGTACGAAACAAGTCTGAAACGGTGAAGGCAACGGCGCAGGGTACCGTCGTCTGGATGTTTGTTGAGGACGGCGCAAAGGTGAACGCGGGCGATCGCATCATGCAGATCATGCAAAAGGAAGTTCCGGAAACTCCCGATCCGGGCCCCGATGGTGAAGCGGGGCCGCCCCCTGCCGCGGTTGTGACTTATCACGACGTGGTTACGGCGTCGCCCGGCACGATTTCTTTGGATGCCCTCATCGACCAGCAGGTTGAGGTTGGCACGCCCGTTGCAACTATCGTGCCCGACACGTTCCACGCAGAAGTTCCCGTGACGCCCGATCAGTTGTATTCGCTTCAGGGCGTTCCCGAGGAGGCCGAACTGGCCGTCACCGGCGGCCCCGCACCGTTCAAATGCACCGGTCTTAAAACCGTAACCGGCTCCCCTGCTCAAAAAGAGGGCGAAGAGCAAAGTAATTCTGGCCCTCAGCTACGCTGCGATATTCCCGAATCAGAGCTCGTGTTTGACGGCGTGAAGGCCAAGCTACTCATTCACGGCGGCGAGGCCACGAACGCCCTCGTCGTACCGGTCACGGCTGTGGAAGGCCGCTACCAGAAGGGCACGGTCTACCTCCCCACGGACGACATTACGCAAAAGCCCGAAAAGGTTGAGGTTAAGCTTGGCATTTCGGATGGCTACCTCATTGAAATCAAAGAGGGCCTAACGGAAGGCCAGGAGATTTTGGAGTTCGTCCCCCGCCAGGACAACCAGAATAATGATCCGGCAGGTGACGACATGGGCGCGGGTGGAGTCGGTTAAACCGTGTTAGAACTTACCGGTGTAACCAGAACGGTCACTCTTCAAAACGGCAATCCCCTCCCGATTTTGCGCGGGGTTGACCTAACCGTGTCCGCGCGCGATCACATTTCGATTGTGGGCCAGTCCGGAACGGGTAAGTCGACGCTACTAAACATCATTGGCATGTTGGATTTACCTGATTCGGGTTCATACATTTTTGCCGGCGAGGACGTAGCTAAGCTCTCCGAAAGCAAGCGTGCGGCTCTGCGCGGCAGCTCGTTTGGTTTCGTATTCCAACAGTTCAACCTGTTTAATGCACGCACTGCCCTGGAGAACGTAGAGGTGCCGCTACTGTATTCGTCCTCAACAAAAACGCTGTTTCGCCGCTCGAGTTTGGCTGCAGAAATGCTTGAGCTTGTGGGCTTAGGGGACCGTTTAGAGGCAATGCCCAGCCAGCTATCGGGTGGTGAGCAGCAACGCGTTGCGATTGCTCGCGCCCTCGTGCGCAGGCCAAAAGTGATCCTCGCGGATGAGCCCACGGGCGCCCTCGACCTGCAAACCGGCAGTATGGTTATGGACCTGCTGGAGCAAGTGGCAGCAGAAATGAACTCCGCCCTCATCATCATTTCGCACGACATGCAGGTAGCAGCTCGCGCGAGGCAGATTTATCAAATTTCCGAGGGCGTGCTGGTTAAACGTAGCCATGAGCAGGTACGCGATGCTTTAGCTACCCGGTCCCTAGAGGTGGAGGCGCAGTGAACAAGATTCTGAGCGCCCTAATCGAGGCCTGGGGCGAGATCAAGATTAACAAGGGTCGGTTTGTACTATCGCTGACGGGTGTGGCCGTAGCCGTATGGGCAATGGCAACCGTTCTGGCGTTAGGCTCGATGGCACTTGCAACCGACGAGTATTTCCAAACAATCTCGGGAAACCGACCGGGTATCCTCACTTTCCAAGCCACTCCTTCAAGCGGTGACAACGCCAATCCAGAAAGCAAGTTTGGTCCCTACGGTCCGTACGGCCCCGCCGGTTACGGCGCTGGGTCGGATCAACCGCAGTTTGGCAAGAGCGCCGACCTCGTAGAGGATTCCACCGGCACGCGTACAAGCAAGTTCGGGGCGGCCGCGCGCGCAACCATGACGGACCTAAAGATCACCAACTGGTCGCGTTCGGTGAGAGTATCTCCGAACATACGCACCTCCTCGTGGTCCTCCAAATGCGATTACAAACAGGAAGACTGCTTTGATAAGCAGGTGGAACTAAGCGGCGTTGACCCGATTTACTTCAAGTTTTTTGCGCGCCAGCTTTTGGTGGGGCGTTTTATTAATGACGCCGACGCGATGCTGCAGATGAATCCTGTTGTGATCAACGAGAAGCTGTGGGACAACATGGGCAGGCCCAATCCGCTTAACTATCCGCGGATCATTGTTGAGGGCGACCCCGGCTTAACCCTTACCGTGGTGGGCGTTGTAAAAGGGCAAACGCGGTGGGATCAAAACGAGATTTTCATGCATTACGACGGCCTGATTTGTTCACAGCCTCGTCTTGCCACGGGAGAAAACGCCGCTCCGGATCTGGAATCTGGCGAGCTACGCGCACTGGTTCCCGTTGGCGAAGAAGAAAATGCGAACGATGTTGTACTAGCAACGCTGAAGTCTCAACTTGGGCCTAACTGGCAAGTTGAAAGCTACTGGTCCGGTGAACAATCCGATGTGGGCGAGGGGCAGCGAGCCATCATCACAACCATCGTCTCCATCATTGGTGGCATTGTGATTATGCTAGGCGCGTTTGGTTTGTTAACCGTTTCGATTGTGACGGTTCGCCAACGCATTCGCGAGATCGGCATTAGACGCGCAATGGGCGCATCCGCTCGGCGCGTGTTCTTCTCTGTGTTCCTCGAATCCGTGGTGGCCACTACGGCCGCCGGCTTTACCGGCGTGCTGCTATCTATCCTCACTATCCGGCTTGCCCCGAATGACTGGTTAGACTTCCCGATCCCAATTTCATCCATCCCCTATCCGATGACCGCCGCCCTTCTGGGCGTTCTCATCGCGGCCGGTGTGGGAGCTCTTGCAGGTATCATTCCCGCAGCCATCGCGGTAAAGGTAAAACCAATCGACGCAATCAGGTACTAACACCTACTAGCATTTGGCCCGCTTACCCCGATACTTATCGGAATGTAAGCGGGCCTTTTCACGGCTTTGGTTGCGATTTGCTAGACAAACTGGCTTACCCATGAAGCCTGTTTTAGGAAGTGATGCAGGCCGCCGCCATCATGCCCGGCGTAGGGGTAAACCTCCATTTCGGCGGGCGCGTTATAAACGTTGTAAGCCGCATATGTGGTTGAAGGCGGCACCGTCACGTCCATCATGCCGAGGCTGAACAGTGCCGGGGCTTGAGCGATGCGTGCAAAGTTCACGCCGTCAAAATAGTTCAGTACTTGCTCATAATGGTCTACGGAGCCCGGGTGGGTGTTGAAGAAGCGCGCTAGTTCGCGATACGGATTGTCATCCGTGAGGTCAACTCCCCGCATCAGGTAACAAAAGCCCGCAACATCGGGCATGGAGGCACGCACGCGATCATGAAGGGCCCCCGCCGCGATGGACAGGTAGCCGCCCTGGGACGCACCCGTAACGAACACCCGCGACTTATCCACAAACGGAAGCTCCAACGCAGTATCCACAGCCATTACTGCGTCGGTTACCAGCCTGCGGAAGTAGTAGTCTTCCTTGCTTTCAATCCCGTTCGACATGAAGCCGCGAGCGTGAGGAGAAGCTGGATGAGGATCCGGCGTAGCAGCGTATCCTCCAAAATCACCACCCTGCCCGCGCGAGTCCATCGACAGGTGCACGTAGCCGGCCATCGGCCAGTGTGGGTAGGCACCGGGGATTCCTCGCCCTCCTCCATAGCCGTGATACTGCACCATGATTGGCAGATCGCTTTGTTGCATAAAACCGGCCGGCCCGGACAGCCAGCCGTGGATTGGATCCCCCATAAAACCGGGAAATTCGAGGTCGTAATACTCTACTTGCTTATACGGGGTGTCAAGTGGGGTGAGCGAATAAACAAGGTTGCCTCGAGCGATCTTCTGGCGGGTTTGTGCCAGCGTATTCTCCCAAAACGAGGTGAAGTCAGAGGGCATGTGCACGTCGGGTTGGAACGTGCGCATCTCGGTCAAAGTTAGATCTGTAAGTGCCACCCCACCAGATTAACGCTCGCCCGCGAGCGCGATTCCATTTTCAAGACCAACACCCCTTTCGTCTGATGTCTTATTTGTTAGGATTTGAGAGAAACGTTTTGTGCACGCAAAGGAGCCAGCGGTGGCACCAACCTCCTCAGCCACAACCAGTCCCCGGCGTTTTATCGCCATCGACATTGGCGGCACCAAAATAGCCTCAGCCATCGTGGAGCTTGCCAGCCCCCTCCCCCTCGTTAGCAACAAGTCCGAGGTTCCCACCCCCGCCAGGTCCGGGTCCAAGGCCGTAGTTGAGGCCGTGTTTGAATCAGTTCGACGTTGCCTCGCCCTCGAAAATGAAGCCCCTGCGGCTATCGGCATTGCATCTGCAGGCGTTGTGAACACTGAAACCGGAGCGATCATTTCCGCAACGGATTTGATCAAAGGCTGGGCCGGAACGCCGCTGGCAAAGCTGGTAGAAGAAGAATTTGGCTTGCCCGTGGCCACCTTGAACGACGTGCACGCTCACGCCCTTGGCGAATGTACTTACGGGGCGGGGAAGGAATACGGCTCTGTACTCGCGGTGGCGGTTGGCACAGGCATTGGCGGGGCTATCGTTGCAGACGGCAAGCTCCACATGGGTGCGCATTTCGCCGCCGGACACGTTGGCCACGTTCCCCACCCGCTCGCGGCCGGCTTCCCCTGCTCGTGCGGCGCTAGTGGACACATCGAGTCCGTTGCGTCCGGCACCGGCCAGGTTGATCTTTACAATGCGCGCACAAGTGCGAATGAGGACCAGGCCAAGAGCGGGAGAGAAATCACTCAGCGCGCGCAGGCTGGCGAGGCCCTTGCCACTCAGGTTCTGACAGATTCGGGCGCCGGGCTGGGCGATGCGATTGCCGGGATCGCGAACTGTGTTGACCCTCAGGCGGTGGTTCTATCGGGTTCGGTCACAAGGTCGGGCGAGATCTGGTGGTCCGCGCTCAAGAATGCCTTCCAAGCCGGAGCCCTGCCCATTCTTAAAGAAATCGAAATACTTGAAGGCACGCTCGGATCTGACGCTCCCCTACTTGGCGCCACCACCTGGGCCGCTTCCAAACTTGAAGGAGTAGAAAATGAACGATAGGGCAAACACCCTTCTGCAACAGATCAAAGGCGGCCTTGTGGTCTCGGTTCAGGCCTACCCGGGCGAGCCAATGCGCCACCCCGAAACGATGGCGCAGATTGCGCTTGCCGCGCAGCAGGGCGGAGCGGTGGCTATTCGCTGCCAGGGCCTAGCCGATATTTCTGCGATTCGCGGTCAGGTGGACGTGCCCGTTATCGGTCTGTGGAAAGACGGCCACGACGGCGTATTCATTACCCCCACGTTGCGCCATGCGCGTGCGTGCATGATGGCCGGAGCCGACATTGTTGCTCTTGATGCCACGCGCCGTCCCCGCCCAGATGGCCTAACCTACGCACAAACCGTGGCGGCCCTGCACGATGAAGGCGCTGTTGTGATGGCTGATTGCGGGTCTTTTGAGGATGCTGTTATGGCCGCCGAGGCCGGCAGTGACATTCTCTCCACCACGCTTTCGGGCTACACCGGTGAACGACCCAAAACCGATGGCCCCGACTTTGAAGTGCTCCACCGCATCGTCGAGGAATTCCCCGACCATCCCGTGCTGTGCGAAGGCCGCATCCACACGGTTGATCAAGCCCGTCAAGTAATGGAAGCGGGCGCCTGGGCAGCCGTGGTTGGCACCGCAATCACGCACCCCACGTCAATCACCAGGTGGTTCGCAACCGCCGTCAAAGAGGGCGTAGCCAAGTAGCCAACAAGAGCCGGTAGCAAAATCTCGCTACCGGCTCTTTGCCTAATCTTGCAGTTCGAACTCGACTTCAACCTCAACGGAAGCGTCGAGCGGGAGTGCGTTCACTCCAAGCGCGGAGCGCACGTGCTGGCTGCCAAAAATCTCCTGGTACAGCTCCGACGCCCCGTTAATCACGGCCGGTTGGGCGTGGAATGCGCGCGAGGAAGCCACAAAACCCGTCACCTTCAACACCCGCTTTATACGATCTACTCCCCCGGCAGCCTCAGCCGCGGCAGCCAGCGCGTTCAAAGCACACAGGCGCGCAGCCTCGTACGCCTCCACTGGACTGGTCCGGTTCGGCCCAACGCGGCCCTGGCACGTCACCCGCCCGTCCGCCATCGGCAACTGACCGGACGTGCGCACCGTATTTTCAAAAACGAGGGCCGGCGTGTACGCCGCTACAGGAGCCACCACCTTCGGCAACTCGATACCAAGTTCTTCCAAACGCTCACTAACACTCATAGCAGCTCCTTCCGCCCCAAATTTATCAAGCAGGGCCCGAGCCAAAACTCAAACCACGCGCACACACGCCTGGATTTGCGGCACTCGGCACAAAGAATTGAACGCGCCCTTACTTGCGGGTATCGTCCACAATTCGGGCAGAAAACAAGCGCCCTTCGGAGCGCGAAGCGTTTTGCTGTAAGTTTCCCAATAGAAAATAGCATTCGAGATTGGAACCGTGATGAGCGCTCCTCAAAATACCCCATCGGGACCACAGGCTGGTGAGTCTGGGTCAAACCCGGAGAAGTTGCAGCGAAAGCTTGGGGCTCGCCACCTGAACATGATCGCTATGGGCGGCGCTATCGGCACCGGCCTCCTCGTTGCGTCTGGCGGTTCCATCTCTCAAGCGGGACCGGGTGGCGCCCTAGCCGCCTACGCAGCCATCGGTTTCATGGTCTACCTGCTGATGCAATCGCTGGGGGAAATGTCCACGTGGCTACCCACCGCTGGTTCGTTCGAGAACTGGGCAACCCGCTGGATCTCACCCTCATTTGGCTTTGCAACCGGATGGAACTACTGGTTCAACTGGGCTATCACCCTGGCCGCAGAGATCGTGGCCGTTGCGCTAGTCATGCGGTACTGGTTCCCAGACGTGCCCTCCTGGGTGTGGTCAGCCGTGTTCCTCACCGTCCTATTCCTTATCAACGCATTCACCGTTAAGGGATTTGGGGAAACCGAGTTTTACCTCGCCCTCATCAAAGTCGTTACGGTGATCGTGTTCTTGATCGTTGGCGTTGCCATGATTTTTGGCATTTTGGGCGGCCCGTCCCCCGGCACCCAAAACTGGACTTCTGGTGACGCCCCGTTTGTTAACGGATGGTTGGGATGGTTCTCAATTATGATGATCGCGGGCTTCTCGTTCCAAGGCACCGAGCTTATTGCGGTTGCCGCGGGCGAGGCCGAGAACCCTGAGCGCACCATCCCTAAGGCTGTGCGCACCGTATTCTTCCGCATCACCTTGTTCTACATTGGTGCGATTGCTGTCATCGGATTCCTGTTGCACTACTCTGACCCGCACCTACTAGCGGCAGATATTGGCGACATTTCCATCTCGCCCTTCACCCTCATTTTTGAGCGCGCGGGCATTCTGGCTACGGCAACCATAATGAACGCAGTGGTGCTAACCGCGATCTTGTCAGCAGGAAACTCCGGCATGTACGCCTCATCCCGGATGCTGTATTCGCTAGCCCTGTCGGGCAAGGCCCCCAAGATTTTCACCAAGGTAAACAAACGCGGCGTCCCCATGCCCGCCCTCCTGGCCACCACCGCGGTAGGCGCATTCGCCTTCAACACGTCACTGATTGGCGATGGAGCGGCTTACCTGTGGCTCATCACCGTCTCCGGCCTGTCCGGCTTCATCGTGTGGGCGGGCATCGCGTGGAGCCACTACCGCTTCCGCAAGGCCATGAAGGTCCAGGGTCACGATCCGGCCGAGCTTCCCTTCCGCTCCAAGCTGTTCCCACTCGGCCCCATCGTTGCCCTCATCATGGTTCTGGTCATTATCTTCGGGCAGAACATGGAGATCTTCTCCGGCCAGTTCAATGTTAGCGCAATCTTCTCAACCTACGTTGGTCTGATCGCGTTCCTGTTGCTGTGGATCGGCCACAAGATAGTTACCCGCTCAAAAATGGTAGACCCCGCAACCGCCGATCTTTCACGCGTAGACCACTAAAGCATTCGTCTTCATATTTTAGAGGGCGCCTACCGGTAAAAATCGGCAGGCGCCCTCTGCGTAAACCATCAGCTGCAGATGTCCCCGCGGCAAACCGTGCTGCACTCCAAGCAAAACTCGTGAGAGCAGAGGCTCTTGTTAAGCGATGCGCAAAACGTTGCTGAAGCGGCGTAGCTCCTCGATAGTGGAAGTTGATTTTGCCAGACCTTCCAGGGAATTAACCTCAATCAACACACCAAGAACACTCGGATTGTGGCGCAAGCCAGAGATGGTCTGGGCGGGCGTATCAGCATTTACCGAAACGATCACGGTGGTTCCCGCTCGGCGCGCCGCCGCGAGGATTCCTGCGGTGGCCTCGGCCCCAAAGTCCGATGCGTTAAACGAGACGTAGCTAAGACCCACTATCGACATTGCGCGCATTGCCTGACGGACCGTGCGCACACGCACACCCCAATTGCGAACCAGGCCCTCATCCTTCAAGGAGCGAAGCGTCTGCACCTGCTTGCGCGACAGCAAATGGTCGGCGCACTGTCCGGTTAGCTGCACGATGTCCAGGTTTTCTCTGCCCGTGCGTTGGAGTGCCGCCAAGATGCTAACTTCAAGGAGCTGCGGGTCCATACCAAGATCGGGCAGCGCCGCGGATTCGCTTGGGTTACCAAGGTGGATACTCAAAGCGGACTGAGCGGGAGCATCTGCAAGAAGGGATTGCGAAGAGGAGTCCGTGGCCTCAACAAAACGCAGGCCGGAAAGATCAACCTGTTCCACGCCGGCGCTCTGTGCGCAGCGAGCGAACGCATTGGTCAAGCTAACACCAACTGGAGCGTCCAGACTCACCGATTGTGAATCGAATGCCGCACTCATCTCAAACATCGCAACCCCCTATCCTCTTTTACGATTAGATAAAGCTACTTTACCATCTATTGACTTTGTTCTTTGCCTCATTTTGCAAATTGTCTAATTGATCGCAAAAGGCTCGCTCCTTCGAGCGAGCCTTTCCTTAAATCATTAGCTACTTCAACGCCGTCTCAAGGTCTAACCTCAGCCCGGCTTTGCAAACTCCAACCCTCGCCGGCTAGACACACAGACCAGTTCACCCGTTTGCGGATCAGTGAACTCGAGATTCTTCGCCAGCAACTGTAGCTGCGCGAATCCCGGCGGGGTTTCGTCTAGCCCGTACTTTGCCGCAAACTGTCCTCCATACAGCGGGTCACCCACAATCGGAATACCCACCCCAAAAAAGTGTGCGCGAATCTGATGCGTGCGCCCAGTCACCGGCTCAACGTCCCACACCTGCAAACCCGCTCCACGCACCGGCCCGGAAGCCTCGGGAACAAAACCGGTAGCGGGGCGCATAATCGTCTGCGAGTTAGGCTCACCAGCCTCGTTAAAAACCCTCATTCCGCGCTTTTCAATACGCGAAGTAACGCACAGGTAGGGGCCGCGCTCATCCACGCCGCCTGATACTGCAACATTCTCGTGCGCCCGAGCCGCAAACCAGCTCACGTCCAATGCGCCCGCACTATCCACGCCAGAGGGCTCTCGGCCCGGCAACCCCGCAGCGTCCTCCGCTGGGAGACCCGTAACCGCAAGGTATCTCTTCTTCACCTCGCCGCGCGAAAACATCTGCTGATACATGCCGCGCTTAGCCGGATCCGAGGTCGCTAAAATCACCCCGGCCGTGGCTCGGTCCAAGCGGTGCGCAAACACGATGTCATCATTGCCCTCCTGCCGGCGAAGCGCCACCGTTAGCGTGCGCGCCACAAACCTACCTCGCGGCATTGTGGCTAAATCATGCGGCTTATCCGCAATCAGCCACCCCTCACCGCGAGCCAGCACCTCCACCTCAATCGCGCTCGAAGGTTCATCCGGGATTGGCCTATAAATCCACACGCCCTGCGAAAGACTTACCGTAGAAGCGTCCGCATCCAAGCTCCTCCCTCGCGAATCAACCACATCCCCGGACGCAAAAATTGCTTCAATCACGGCCTCATCCAGGGTTGGAAACCGATTCACCAGGGCGTCGCGAAGCGTCAAAAAATCCGAAACGCCCACGCGAATCGGGCGCACTCCCCCACGAGCGGGAGGCACGTGCCTAACGGATCGCATCCATCACGCGCACAGCATCCAACGCCCGCATATGCGGCAGCGGGTCAACGCCCATCGAGATCACGTAGTCCGTCAACTGTTCGCGCACCTCGTCTACAAGTTCCTGCACGTTCCACGGCTTTGTGAAATAGTGATCCAAGCTCGCCTCATTCAGCGCCCGAATCGTGTCTTCCTGATCCGCCTGGCCCGTCACCAGCACCTTGCGCGTATCTGCCGTCTGCTCATCGGAGGCCAGCGCAATCAAGAAGTCAACGCCAGACTCTCCCGGCAACCTGTGATCGGCCAGAACCAGCGCAAGCACGTCGCCGTCCTCTTCAATCTCATCAATCGCAAGGCGCGCGTCCTCCGCTGAATCAGCCACCTCAATGCGGCATACGCCCTGAAACGACTCGAGGTCACGCTCTAGCGCGTCGCGAACCTCCGGCTCGTCCTCCACAATCAAGATCGCAAGCTTCATCATTCCTCGTTTCCACTATCTTCTAACAACAACTTTTCCACATCTGACCCCGCAACGGGTAGAACCACAGAAATCGTCGTGCGCCCTGGCACGGACGCGATCGAAAGCGAGCCGTCGTGATCATCCACAATCGACTTCGAAATCGACATTCCCATACCCAGCCCAAACCGCACCTGGCCGCCCTTCGTAGTGAAATGAGGCTCCAAAATGCGATGCACAAGCTCTTGGGGGATGCCCGGGCCGTTATCGGTAATGGCAACCCGCACGTGCGCTTCATCCGGAGCGGACGTCTCCACCACAATCTTCGCCGCTTCCTCACCGCGCGCCGGGAGCGAGGGGGTGGGCGCCTGCGCCACCTCTCCAGCTTCGTCTTGGATCGCCTCTGCCGCATTAATGAGCAGATTGGTCCACACCTGCTCCAGCCGCGCCGGATATGCGCGGATCGGTGGCAAATCCGCGAAGTGGCTCTCCACTTCAACCCCGCGCATGCGATGCGCGGTTAGGCGTAGCACGTCCTCGATATTCTCATCCAGATCCACGCCCTCCACAGGGGACGTATCCGGACGCGCATACGCCTTCAAAGAAGACACCAAATCCGTAATCCGTCCCGCGGCAACCGTGGAGTTTCGCACCGACCGTCCGATTCCAGCCGCAGCCTCAATAACCTCCAACGACGAGTCATCCGAGCCGCGTCCAAACCTGCTCTTCTTCTGCCCGCGCAACACCTGTCGCACATTGTCTGGGTCCGTAATGCCAGCGCCCACCAGCCTCTTCGCCAGCTCCCGGTTGCCATCAGTTAAAGCCATGACCTCGCGCACCAAAGCCCGCTCCTGCGCAGTCGAACGCGGACGCGCATCGCGGGCGCGCACCATCGCCTCCGCCGCATCCTCCATACCACCGCGAGCGCCCAACACAGTAGCCACATCGCTGGCAATATGCTCGGTGGCTCGCTGCAGCGCCGCCACGGGATTGTTCAACTCGTGCGCGATACCGGCCGAAAGTTCACCGAGCATCGCGAACTTCGTCTGCTCCACCAGCTGTTCACGCGCTGAACGAAGCTGCTGAAGCGTTTCAGACAGGTTCTTCCGCTCCATCTCAAGCTGTTCGGCCAGCTCGTGGTTTTCAATATGGAGGTACTCGGCACGCACCAGCCGGGCGGTAAGAGCCTGGATTGCCACCACCGCCAAGTTGGCTGAAGTATCGGGAGAATGTTGGAGCACGAACTCCAACTGCTCAATAGACAGGCGAACCAACTCCACCTGCGTTGTGGTGGTGGACGTGAACATGGCTCGTTGTTGGCGGGCCAACGACAGCAAGCCGATAAGTGGCCCGGAAGTAGCATGATGCAAAAGCACGTCCCCAAACTGGGAGGAGCGATGCAAAGCCACCGAACCGCTGAGCACCAGGTACACCGCGTCCACAGACTCGCCCTGACGTGTCAGGTCCACACCCTCGGGCAACACCATGCGTGGGCGCGGCCCTAAAATCCGCTCAATGCCCTCCAGGAGCACGCGCTGTACCTGCTCACCCGGAGTGTCCAACCCGTACAGCAAATCACCCGCTCGCGGCTCATCCCACGCATCAAACCCGGCAGTCACCCGCGTTATTTCCGCGTCCGGCAAATACTTGAACAACCACCTGTTGATCACCGCCGAAACCTGCTCAACCAGTGCGGGCGGAGTCCACGGCACCGCCACCACCGACACCAAAGAGCCATCATTCACAGACCGGGCCACGTCCTCGTGCCGCTTCTTATCCGTAATCAACACAAAGCCAGAGCGCGCCAGCACACTAAACTTACGTAGGCGATCCACCACCTCGTCCACATTTCCAAGATGCGGGGAAATGAGGACGCCCGGAACTAGGCACTGGCTTGTCTCGCACTGTGACGCCAGTGTCCTCTCCACCTGCTCAAACCCGAACGCAACACGCACGTCACAGTTTTTAAGCTGCCCTTCAATATCAGAGGCCGCCTGGCAAACCGGATCGCTCTCATTTGCGGCAACGGCCAAAATATGTAGCATGTATTCGGCCGAATCGCCGCCCACGCGCGTTACGCTCACATTTACCTGCTTTCCGCTAAACGCCTCGCGTTACAACAGGCCTGCCCCGCCCCAGTACAGCGGCATCACAAAAGCGAGCAGCAGCGTGCCCGAAACGCCAACCACAAGACCCGTCTTGATCATGCGTGGCGTGCTGATTTCGCCGGTCGAGTAGGCAATCGCGTTTGGAGGCGTCGAGATCGGTAGGCACATGCCAAGTGAACAGCCCAGTGCCAACACCACCGCGATCTCGGCCGACGTTGCCGCAACCGATGCCCCCAGGCCCATGCCGAGCGGAATCAGAAGGTTTGCCGCGGCCGAGTGCGAAATAACGTTTGACATCAAGAAGCCCACTCCCGCGAGAGTCAGCATAAGCAGGGCAACCGGCACGGCCTCCCAATTAATGAGGCCAATTATCCAAGCGTCAAGACCCGTCTTACCCACACCAATACCCAGGGCAATACCACCCGCCACAAGCCACAGCACAGGCCAGTCAAGGTTGCGCAGATCATCGCCCGACATCGCCTGCGTCACCATCAAGAGCACCACGGGTACGAAACCAACTGTGTTAGACGAAATGCCGTGTAGCGGCTCCGTCATCCACAGCAGCACGGTTATCCCCGCTACTACATAGAAGATAGTTGCGTTTCGACCACGATCGAACTTGGCGCTTAGATCAAGCTCGATTTTGAGGTCCTTCGGCATGTAAGCAAATGCTAGCCATGCCCACGAGATTGCCAGCACCACAAGCATTAGTGGGATCGCCAGCGCCATCCAACCAATGAATGAAATGTGAATGCCTGCGCTTTGGAGCGCACCTAGCGCAATAGCATTGGGCGGCGTACCCACGGGCGTACCAATACCTCCCACGTTCGCGGCCACCGGAATCGCCAGGGCCAGGCCAACTCTAGACTTCCCCTCGGGCAACTGCGTCAAAACCGGCATGAACACCGCAAACATTGTGGCTGTTGTGGCCGTATTCGACATAAACATCGACAGGACGGCTGTGATCAGCATGACGCCCATCAACATCATCTTCGGAGAGGACAAGAACGGCTTCAACATAACCGCCGCAATCGCCTTATCCACACCAAACTTTGCTGCTCCATCCGCAAGCATGAAACCACCCAGAAACAAAATAATCACCGGGTTAGCGAGGGATGCAAAGAACGTGGCAGAAGTGGGCACACTATCAGGAACCGGCAAAAGAGCCTGATCAGAAACCAGCAAAACCTCTGCCATTATCACGAGCACAGCGGTAGCTGAGAGGGGGATAGCTTCGGTCACCCACAGCATGATCGCGGCCAAGAAGATCGCCAACATGCGTGACCCAACCGGATCAAGACCCGGAATATCGACAACAAACGGAACAATAAAGCCTATTACTGCAGCGATCTGACCAAATCGCTGAAGTTTGGTGGTCTGCTGAGCCATCACTGCTTTTGGTCCCGCCTTACGGGGCGCGGACTTCCTAACCGTCGGCGTGGCTGAACGACGCCGAACCTGTTTAGATCCGGGGGTCATAGTGCGTCCTCATCCATATCTACAAATGCCAGCTCTTCGTTGAGCGCGGCTTAACGCCCCTATAGTCTAGCTCACACTTACGAGGCAAATTGGGCCGAATGGCACGTCCTTTTATCTATTCAACGGCCCACTGCGGACACACAGGTACAAAACATGCGGGCAGTGGAACTTGCCCGCAAGAATCATGTCGAATACCTCACTATTGGAACGACACAAACCAGGGGTGCGGTTCAATACCCATGGTCTGCTCCGCGTTCAGCATCGGCTTGTCCTCATCGATGAAGTTCTTCCACGCCATCCAAACCCATGGCTGCATGTCTTCACGAATCACGTCCCACGTATGCATCTTTGCTTCCGGACTTCCGTGCCCATCTACGTGAACAACCGTTGCAAGCTCGGGATACTGCACCATCTGGTCACGATCACGAATCATCTGCAACTGAAACTGGTGCAACATAAACACCTTCTGCGGAAGATTGTTATCGCGCACAAGCTCGGCGAGCCACTGCGAAACCTCATTCACTTCCGCAATCTCAACGTGGCCAACCTGCTGCAAATGCACCTGATCGCCATACAACTTCCACTCCGGATTGAGCGCCAATCCAACGTTCGGGCGCTTCAACAGTTCCGCGTAAAGCTTTGCCTGATCAAGCAGTTTCGCATGCCCCGGCTGCAGATCGATAATCGCGTAGCCACCCACCTCTGTAATCGCATCAACAGACGGAGCCAAATCAGCTGCCGGCGTCACATCCGAATAAAGGCCGTCATCTCCCGCACCTGCCGATGCAACCGTCGCAATGATTTCAAACGCCGGAATAACCGACACATCACTGAACTGCTGGTACTGTTGCGCGTACCGCAATGCCAGTTGTGCTGCTTCGGCAGGTGATTGCTCACCTAGCACTCCCAAAGCCGCCAGCTTCGGGTGGCCGTACAGGGCCACCATTCGCCTGCCGGGGAACGCCAGGCCACCCCCGCCCGGCAACTCATCCGCAGAAGTCGCCAGGTGGGCGGTTTGGGCCAGCATCTGCGTTCCCCCAAAATCCGGGCCTAAACCAACCGCAACCCTACCCTCGCGCATCATCTTCATTGACTCACTCGTCGCACGCGGATCAGCCTGCGCCAGCACGCTCACGTCAAGTCCCGCAGTCAGTGCGTTAGCTACCACGCCCAAAGGAGAATCCTGCGTGGCAAAGCCAACCGCATTTGGATTCGCTTTTCCCGTTTCACCGTGCGGAAGGGAAGCTAGCTCCACCACTCGCGAGGTGGGGGCTGCCTCAGTATGTCCCGTCTCGATTTCCTCCCCGCCGGTTTGCTCTGTCTGAGCGGGGAGTTCCGTGACGTTCTCGGCCACAGGCTGTGGCTCAAACTCTGGCACCGCCACATTGGCTGGATCAAGACTTAGCAGATCATTCACGCCAAACTCATCGGCAACGCGGACTTCGGAACCCAAAACGGTGCTCAGCGCCTGCACGTTGCCCGCATCCGTCATCACATCCACATCAGCTACAACGTCCACTGCGCCCACGGCCAATACCGTCTTCACGCCCAAACGAGTTAGCTCCGCACCCACGTCACTGGCGTCCGTCTCGGTCAACATCGGGATTGAGAGAGCTCGCGCCACCGCGGCCGCCCGCGCCTGCACAACCGGTTCTGTAGATGCAACCACCGCGGCCTCAGCCTGATCAAACAGCGCCTTTGAAACCTCCACATCCGTATCAAAAGCAACCGTTTCAGTAGGCGCGGCGGGCTGCGTGGCCTCTGTAAGTTCAGACGCGGATTCAGAGGAGCCATTAGGCGCGCTTGAGCAGGCCGCTAGACCACTCATCATCAGTGCGGCAACCAAACCGGACAGAAGCCGTGCCCTAATCGAAAACGCGCGCATACCAAACCCCTCAGATCGCTAGCGTCCAAAGTCTAACAAGTATGCAAGCATCCACCTGCACACAGGTCTAATGAAGCCAGCCACACCCAGAGGAAACAAAGCCGAGTGCACAGCCTTACTAAACGTAACGAGACACCCAGCTGGCGATAATCTCTCCCGCCCAGGCAGCTACACCCGGCCTTGTCAACAAATGATCCGCTCCGTCTAGTGCCACGAAACTCTTCGGCATCTGCGCAGACCGGTAAATATCCATTGCGTTATGCACGTCCACAACCCCATCTTGAGGCGAATGCATCACCAACAGAGCAGCAGAGAGCGAACTGATCTTCTTATGAAAATCGTCCTGATTCTTAAGGTCGTGAAAAATTGGTGCTCCCACTAGCATTTCGTGACCCGCAATCTGAATGACAGCCGTGCCCTGTTGAAATACCGGCGTCAAGCGATCCTTCAAAATCTCAGCCACATGCCCCGGATCCGAGGGCGCCGCAATAGTTGTAACCGCGACAACCGAATCTAAATCCCCAGCTGCCGCAAGCACAGCCGCGCCGCCAAGTGAATGACCGACCAACAACTTCACCGTGCGTCCCTGCGAGTTCATCCACCGGCACGCGGCTTTCAAGTCTTCAACATCGGCAGAAAACGTGGACTCTGTGAAGTTTCCAGCCGACGCTCCCAGCCCCGCAAAATCGAAACGCAACACGCCAATCCCGCGATTCTTCAAGGCCTTCGCAATCCGTGACACCGCGGGAACAGAAATGTTACACGTGAAACAATGCGCAACAATAGCCCAAGTTTTCGGCTCGCTATCAGGGGTATCCAACACCCCGCTGAGCTTCAGCCCCGTCGCGCCTTCAAACGTAACCTGCTGCGCCATGCCTCGCTCCTTCGCGCGCGCACCGGCCTCTTAGAATCCGACCTCTTTATCGACTACAAAATGAGGACGATGCTTGACCTCACGATAAATTCTACCCACGTATTCGCCAATCACACCCAGTGCAAGTAGCTGAATGCCTGAAAACGCAATGATCGCCGCAATAGTCGTAACGTAACCGGGAGTCTGCACGCCGTAAATCGACCAGTTGACGATTAGCCAAACCAGGTAAACAAGGGCCAGGGCAAACATGAAACCGCCGAGACCCGCAACCATGCGTAGCGGCTTCGCATTGAACGAAACAATCCCGTCCCAACCGTAGTTGAACAGAGACTTCAACGACCAAGAAGAAGCCCCCGCAATGCGCTGCTCATTCTCATACTTCACGTAGGAAGTGGGGTAGCCGATCCAAGAGAACAAACCCTTTGAAAACCGCGAGCGCTCATCGAGAGCGAGGAGTGTTTCCACAGCTCGGCGCGAAAGCAGACGAAAATCGCCGGCTCCGTCCACGAGCTCCACTTCCTCCATCATCTTGTTGGACAGCCTGTAATACATGCGCGAAAAAGCGGTTCTTAGCTTCGAGTCACCATCGCGATTGCGAAGCGCAACCACCTGGTCAACGCCCTCTTCCTCCATCGTCTGAATCAGCTTAGGAATCAGCCGGGGCGGATGTTGCAAATCCGCATCCATGATCAAAGTGGCGTCACCATCGGCATACGCCAGCCCAGCGAGCATAGCCGGTTCTTTCCCGAAATTGCGCGAAAACAACACGCCGCGAACCCGGTCATGTTTGCCCGCAAGCTCCTCAATCACCGCGGCAGTATTGTCCGAAGACCCATCATCAACCAAAATGAGGTTCCAATCTTGCGGACCGTCCACAAAAACGGCCTCCACCTGGCGAACCAGCTCAGGTAGGGTCTGCTCCTCATTAAAACAGGGCACAACAATGGAAATCTTCTGTAACTGCACGCTTAAAGTATAACAGCGACAAAAGGCGCGCAGTCTGGCCGTCACCCAGTCCAAAAACGAGGGGAGCGCGGCAAAACCGCCGCGCTCCCCCTAACCGCAAAGCGGCCAAGGCATCACAAAATCAAACCTGCTCGGGAACCATCGAGATCGAGCCGCACGGGCACTCCTCGGCACAAATTCCGCAACCCTTGCAGTAGTCGTACTTGAACTCGTACTCGCCCGGCTTGATCTTCGTGATCGCATTATCTGGGCACACGCCAAAGCAGTTGTCACAACCAAAACAGTTGCCACACGACATGCAGCGGCGAGCCTCAAACAGTGCCGAATCCTCGTCCAGACCCTTCACGACCTCATCAAACGTAGACGCGCGGCGCGGCCCCTCCAAACGAGCGCGCATACGCCTTGGCGCATCCGCGTAATACCAGGTGGTCAGGCGCTCAAACGCAGCGTCATCATGCTTGACCGCCGGCTCGTACTCGCCTCCGCGCAGATATGCGTCAATGTAGCGAGCAGCCTTCTTGCCGTGACCAATCGCAACCGTAACCGTGCGCTCAGATGGCACCATGTCACCACCCGCGAACACGCCCTTCAGGCCCGTCATCATCTGGCGATTAACCTGTACCACGCCATCTTCAATCTGAATGTCCTTAGCGTTTTCAATCAGCGACAGGTCGGCCTCCTGGCCGAGCGCCATGATCAGTGAATCCGCGCCAAGCTCTTCAAACTCGCCGGTGGGCTGAGGGAAACCTTTCTCATCCAGCTCCATCTTCTCAATCGTGATCGAACCGCCGTCCACGTGCTTAACCGTGGACAGCCAGCGCATCATAATGCCTTCCTCCTCGGCCTCCTTGACCTCAGAATCATGCGCCGGCATACGGTCACGCGTGCGGCGATACAAAATCACAGCCTCTTCCGCGCCAAGCCTCTTAGCCGTACGAGCAGCATCAACAGCAGTGTTGCCACCACCGTAAACCACCACGCGGCGGCCCAGCAGCGGCTTGTCACCCGTCTCCACCTCAGACAGCATCGAAACTGCGTCCATGATCTTCGCCGACTCACCCGCAGGCACGTAAGCGCGCTTACCGATATGAGCACCAACCGCGAGGAACACCGCGTCAAAGTCGTCCGTCACGTCCTCAACGTTCTCAACCTTTCGGTTAAGCTCAATCTTCACGCCCATATCCACGATGCGCTGAATCTCGCCCTCAAGGATGCCGCGCGGCAGACGGTAAGACGGAATACCGAACCTCATCATGCCGCCAGCCATCGGACCAGCCTCGTAAATCGTCACGTTATGGCCCAAACGGCGCAGATGATACGCCGCGGACAAGCCGGACGGGCCCGCACCAACAATCAGCACGTTCTTACCCGTATCCGCATTCACCGGCTCAACCGTCCAGCCTTCCTCAAGCGCCTTATCGCCCAAGAAACGCTCAACCGCATTGATCCCCACGGTCTCATCAACCTTGCCGCGGTTACACATCGTCTGACACGGGTGGTAGCAAACGCGCCCCATCACGGCAGGCATCGGATTGTTCACCATGATTTCGCGCCAAGCGGACTCGTAGTCACCCTCTTCGGCGTGGTAAAGCCACTGCTGAACGTTCTCACCAGCCGGACACGCCTTATTACAAGGAGGTAGCAAATCCACGTAGATCGGACGCTCCGTGCGCCACGAACCCGTCTCGTTTGCCAGCGACGAACCCACGTCCAAAGTGATAGCAAACGGCTTCGTATCACCACTAATGCCAGAAGTTGCGTCACTGCGTGCCGCCGCCGAAACGTCTACGGCCTCACTTGTCACATCACTCTTACTCATCGTCAGTTCTGTCCTTGCTTATCCGCCATGCCAGCGCCCTCGCCAGCCTTCACATTTGCAGCCCCGTCAGCGCGCGTTTGCGTGCCCGCAGAGTATTCACCCTGCATTGAGGTCGCGTCCGTCTGCTCCGTGGCGCCCTCGTCAAACTCATCAAATGGCTTCCTGAACCCGTAGCGAGCCTCTTCAAACTCCACAAAACGCTCAGTTGCGAGGTCATAATCCTCATCATCCACCAGGTTGTAGCGGCGAATATTCCTATCCGCACCCGCCTGGATGCGCCTGATCGCCTCCTGGTCGCCACCCTTCTTAAACAGGTGTGCGAACCGGCGTTGCGGCTTCAAATACTCCTCAACCGGGGTGGGCCTACGTAGCTTCATCACCGAAGTGACCTCACCATACTCGGCCTCGTAAACCGGGAAAATACCCGTCTGTACGGCAAGGCGTGCCAAATGGACCGTCTGCGCCGAGGCCGAGCCCCAACCCAGCGGACACGGCACCAAAACGTGAATGTAACGCGCTCCGTGGAACTGCATCGCGCGGTTCACCTTGTACTCCAAGTCGCGCAAGTCCGCCACGGTTGCCGTTGCCACGTACGGGATTTCGTGAGCCATCGCGATGCGCGGCATGTCCTTACCCTGGCCCCACTCGTTGCCCGGATTCGGACCCACCGGTTGGGTGGTAGCCGTGCGCGCCGTCGCCGGCGTAGCACCCGAACGCTGAACGCCCGTATTCATGTACGCCTGGTTGTCGTAACAGATGTAAAGCACATCATCATTGCGCTCAAACATGCCAGACAGCGGGCCAAAGCCAATATCTACCGTGCCGCCGTCACCGCCCTGAGCCACCACGCGCGTTGTACGGCCCTTTGCCTTAAACGCTGCGGCCGCGCCCGTTGCCACCGCCGCCGCGTTGCCAAACAGGGAATGCAGCCAGGGAATAGTCCAAGACGTTTCCGGATAGGGCGTTGAAAATACCTCCAAGCATCCGGTTGCATTAATAGCCACCATGTCCTTATCGGTTGCACGCATCGCCGTATCGAGGGCATAGCGGGCGCCCAACGCCTCACCGCATCCCTGACAAGCGCGGTGACCGGAAGTCAGCGAGTTATAGCGGTCCGGATCCGACTGAACCGAACGCAACTGCTTGTCAGCCAGACGGTTACCCACCGCATAAGAGCCAACCTGGTAAAACTTAACCTTCTCTCGCGCCGGAATAGCAGTTTGGCGCACCTGCGGAAAGTCCTCACGTACTCCACTATCAGTACTCATCAGTTATCCGCCTTCGTAGAAACTTCCAAATCCAACTTCGCGTTCACCCGATCCTGCATGTCGCGAATCATGTTCTCAGCAGGAGCACCCGAACGACGCGTGCGTGCCTCGCGCTCCAACTCACGCTCAACGAGTTCCTTATCCAAATCTAAGAAAGTGAGGTGATCGACGTCGTCAACAACCGCCCTATCGAGGTATTCATGCAACGAGCCCGCGGTAATGTTGCGGCCACCCAGGCCTGCGATCAGCTCGTGACAGGTGAAGTTCAATCCGCGCATTGCCGCCCGGCAGTGCGATGACACGATGCCACCAATGCCCACCGAGAACGCCTTTTCCAAAACCACAAAACGCTTCGCGCCCTGCAAGACCTCACGAACCGCGTCGGAGGGGAAAGGACGGAAAGAGGTAATGCCGAGAACGCCAATCTTCTCGCCGCGAGCGCGGCGAGCATCAACGACGTCCTTGATCGTGCCGAGTACAGATCCAAGTGCCACGATGATCGTTTCCGCGTCCTCGCACTTATACGGGCGCACCAAACCGCCAGAATCGCGGCCAAACACCCGCTTAAACTCTTCTTGAACCTGCGGAATAAGCTCCAACGCCTGCAACTGCTTCGCGTGAGCCAGGTAGCGGACCTCAGTGAACGCCTCCGGACCCACCATCGCGCCAATCGAAACCGGATCGGACGGATCCAGCACCTGCCGCGGCTCATAGGACGGCAAGAACTTCTCAACCTGCCCAGCCTCGGGCACATCCACCTGCTCCACCGCGTGAGTCAAAATGAAGCCATCCATGCACACCATGACGGGCAACGAAAGCTCCTCCGCGATGCGGAAAGCCTGCACGTGCAAGTCCGCGGCCTCCTGGTTGTTCTCCGCGTAAAGCTGCAACCAACCCGAATCGCGCTGGCTCATCGCATCCGTGTGGTCATTCCAAATGTTGATCGGAGCGCCAATCGCACGGTTCGCAACCGTCATCACAATCGGCAAGCCTAGACCCGAAGCGTTATAAACAGCCTCAACCATGTACAACAAGCCCTGCGACGCCGTAGCCGTGTACGCCCTCGCGCCCACCGCCGACGCACCAATGCATGCCGACATTGCAGAGAACTCCGACTCCACATTCACATACTCGCAATGCTCCAACTTGCCGGACTTAACCAGAGCTGAAATGGCCTCCACAATATGGGTTTGCGGACTAATCGGGTAGGCCGCAACGACCTCAGGATGGCACGCAGCAACAGCCTTCGCGATGGCTTGCGAGCCCTCAATCTGCTCAAGCATTATCTACCTTCATTTCCTCAACCAAACGGAATGCGGCCTTCGCGGCCTCCTGGTTCGCCTCGCCAACCTTGCCTGCAAATCGGCCCGAGATCGCGCCGAGCACCGACTCCAAACGCACAATTCCGGTTAGCGCCGAAACACCACCCAAAAGCACCGCGTTAGGCAGCGGACGCCCCAGGTGTTCCAACGCAATCTCAGTGGCTGGAATCGTAACAATATGTCCCGGTAAAGAACGTTCCTCCAACTCGGCTAGTCCGAGCTCTTCCAGCGACTTTGCTGAATTCACAAGGCCGTAGCCGTCCGGCTGCAAACCTGAAAACACGTCCATAATCGGCAAAAGAGTTGGATCTTGAACAATAACCACATTTGGCGAGAGCACAGGCTCGCGACTGCGAATCACTTCATCGCGGATCCTGCAGTAAGACACAACCGGGGCGCCCATACGCTCAGACCCAAAAGAAGGAAAAGCCTGCGCGTGGTGGCCGTCTTCGAATGCCGCCATTGCCAACAGGTCCGCGGCAGTTACAACACCCTGTCCGCCTCGACCATGAATTCTTATTTCGACCATATGTTCATGCTAGGCACGTGCCAGTTGCGCAATGGTGCAGGCCAGCAGATCGTTGAATTAGTGCGGCTTAACCCTGTTAACCAATTATGAAAATGGCGCGGTTTTCATAATTTGCGTGTTACATATATGTACCTGCCGCTAGGCTTCAGCAGGCTCTTCCAAGCGCTTGGCAAGCCTGGTGAACACGCGCTCAATCACCTCGGCCTCCCCCGTCGATAACTCGTTCAACATCAGTTGCTCGACCTGACGCGCATGCAACTTCCCAGCCTCCAAGAACGTATGCCAACCCGCTTCCGTGAGCTGCACGTACAATCCGCGAGCGTCACCCTCTACATCACCTCGACATATCAAGCCGCGCTTTTCCAGCACCTTCACCTGGTACGACAAGCGGGATTTCGAGAACGACATCTTGGCGGCGAGGTCTTTAAACCTCAACCTGCGCCCCTCGGCCTCCTGCAACAACACGAGCACGTTATATTCCGCGAGCGTCACGCCAGCGCCCTCGCGAAGCACCGCTTCCATAGCGTCCTGCGCGCGTGCCGTAGTTTCAAAATAGACACGCCAAGCACGCCACGTAGCTACCTTGCGTTTCGCTTCCTCCGGTGAGGAAGCTGCGATGTTAGCGCGCGGCCTCGCGTCCTTTTCACTCAACTCACCCAAGGGAATCCAGCATTTCTTCCAGTGGCGTCACGTTTTTGAACTTATCGTCAGCCTCCGCCCGACCAATCGCGGGACGAGCAACTAGCGCCATCGCGAACTGAGCACCCGCGCTCTGAATCCTCTCGTGCAACGGCGCGTCGCGCGTGCCGTCATTCTTATCAATCACGTCGCCAAAATCATCGGACGCCGCGAACACGGCCGAAGGAAGTACGTCCATCCGCAGGTACGAAAACAGGGGGCGCATCGCATAATCGATCATCAGCGAGTGTCGAGCCGTGCCACCCGTAGCGCCCAGTAGCACCGGTTTTTCACGGAGCGGATCCTCAAACAAATCCCAAAACGCCTTGAACAAACCTGAATAAGACGCTTGAAATGTAGGCGAAACAGCTATTACACCATCGGCCTCGCGCACCGCCTGCAACGAGTCAGCCAAATCCCCGACCGGGTTCATCGTCAGCATCGCGTCCATGATCGCACCAGCCAAAGGCCGCAACTCAACGACCTGCACATCCGCGCCCACACCCTCCTGGGACAAGTGGTTCGAGGTTGCCTCAGCAAGCGCCTTAGCCAGCCTCGTCGACGACGCCGACTCGGACAGGCCACCACTTACCACCACCACGCGACGCGAAGCCGGAGTGAACGGATCACGCGTAGAGTCAATCGCTCCGCCCTCAAAAATCTCACTCATCTTTCCTCCAAATGCTCTACTTCGAGCCGCTTTCGCCACGCTCGGACCGATCCGCAAACACCTGTGACCCAGGGCCACCACCCGCTATCGGCGCCCTACCTGCACGGTCGCGTTCCACCAGGAACTCGTGAGTGGGACCATCCGGCACATGCGCGGGCCTCATCGAATCGAACTCCGCCTGCAAAACCGGAAGAACCTCACCCCACATATCAAGCTGTTCCAATACCGTCTTTTGCGGCAAACCAGCATGGTCAATCAGGAACATCTGGCGCTGATAGTCGCCCACCCATTCGCGGAACTCGAGCGTGCGATCAATAACTTCCTGCGGCGACCCCACAGTCAGCGGCGTCATACTCTGATACTGCTCCAACGATGGGCCATGACCATAAACCGGCGCATTATCGAAGTACGGGCGGAACTCATTCACGGCGTCTTGCGAATTCTTCCGCATAAACACCTGTCCACCCAGCGCCACAAACGCCTCATCCGCCTTCCCGTGACCGTAATACTCGTAGCGTTCACGGTACAGGTTCACCATGCGGATCACGTGGTCCTTCGTCCAGAAAATGTTGTTATGGAAGAAGCCGTCACCGTAGTACGCGGCCTGCTCCGCAATTTCGGGACTGTGGATCGACCCGTGCCACACAAACGGGGCCACCCCATCCAACGGACGTGGCGTGGCAGTGAATCCCTGCAACGGCGTGCGGTATTTACCCTGCCAGTTGATCACGTCCTCGCGCCACAAACGGTAGAGCAGATTGTAATTTTCAACCGCCAACGAGATGCCCTCGCGAATATCCCTTCCAAACCACGGATATACCGGGCCGGTATTTCCCCGCCCCAGAGCGAGGTCCACTCGACCATCAGCCAAATGTTGCAAATAAGCGTAATCCTCAGCCAGACGCACCGGATCCATCGTGGTAATCAAGGTGACCGCGGTTGAAAGGATGATGCGCTCGGTTTGCGCTGCCAAATATGCCAGAAGAGTCGGCGGGTTGCCGGGCGCCACAAACGGAGGATTATGGTGCTGACCAGTTGCAAACACGTCAAAGCCGACTTCCTCGGCATGTTTTGCTATCTCAACGGTGTTCTTGATGCGCTCGTTTTCTGAGGGTGCGGTGTGGTTTACCGGGTCACGAGTAATGTCACCGATGGTGAAAATCCCAAACTGCATGGCTCTCCTAGGTAGAAAATCAGACTCAAAACATGATTGTTCAAGTTTGAACGACTAGGTTCAGTTTAACAACTACATTCCCGCACGCAACGGATAAGCCCATTTATGACCCATCCAACTGCAGCCTCCACGCACGATGCACACAAAAGTGGCCGCGAGACTAAACTCGCGGCCACTTTCAAGTAGCTAACAACATCGCCTCATGCGCCAGTAACCATTAACTAGGCCTGCTGCCACACAGCATCAAACGGGGTGTGCGCGGGAAGACTTCCCTCAATACCGCGCGTCACAATCTCCTTAGCGACGCGCACAGCCTCGTAAATATCCGAGCCCTTAGCAAGCTCAGCCGTAATCGCGGCCGCAAGCGTACAACCCGCGCCCGTTGGACGCTCATCGCCAATCTTCGGCGAGGAATAGCGCGTGATCTTCTCGCCGTCCCACAGCAAGTCAACGGCCTCGTCGCCTCCAAGCTGCATGCCACCCTTAGCAAGCACATACTTCGGACCAAGTTCGCCGATCTTTTGCGCCGCGCGAGCCAAATCGGCCTCCGTGCGCACCTCAATGCCAGAAAGCTGCTCCGTCTCAAACAAGTTCGGCGTCACAACCGTTGCCAGCGGCAACACCTTGGTCTTGAGCGCCTCGTCCGTATCGTGCGCGTCACCAGCCTCCTGGCCCTTACAAATCAAAACCGGGTCAAGAACAATGTTCTTCCACTCGTTTGTCGCCAGCGCCTCGCGCACCGCCTCAATAGTGGCCACAGTGCCAAGCATGCCGATCTTCGCCGTATCCACATCCCACGTGGAAACCCCAGCCTCAACCTGATCCTTAATCACTTGCGGATCAACCGGAACAAACCTATGAGCCCAGTTATTCTTCGGGTCGAATGACACGATGCAAGTAACCGCACCCATACCAAACACGCCAAGCTGGTGGAACGTCTTCAAATCCACCTGTAGCCCGGCACCGCCAGTTGCCTCGTTGCCTGCGATCGTCATGACCTTAACTGGATTGCTCGACGACATTTCCACCTCGATATAAATAGTTCGAAAAGCATAAGCAAGCGCCTTGAGAGCGCACCTACAACGCAAAGATTACACTCAAACTACTGCCTTGCCATATCCACAAAACGCGCGTAATGACCCTGGAAAGCAACCGGAATCGTTCCCGTCTCACCATTGCGGTGCTTGGCAACAATAATGTCGGCCTCACCCGGGCGCTCATCCTGATCGTAATAATCCGGACGATGTAGAAGCATGATCACATCCGCGTCCTGCTCCAGCGAGCCCGACTCTCGCAGGTCGGCAATCATCGGCTTCTTATCCGTACGTTGCTCCGGACCGCGGTTCAGCTGCGCAACCGCAACCACCGGGATCTCCAACTCTTTGGCCAAAAGCTTGAGAGAGCGGGAGAACTCGGAGACTTCCTGCTGACGCGACTCCACCTGTTTGCCTGACGACATCAGCTGGAGGTAGTCAATAACGACGAGTCCAAGATTGTGCTGCTGCTTCAAACGGCGACACTTCGCGCGAATCTCATTCATCGCCATGTTCGGCGAATCGTCGATAAAAAACGGCGCCTTTGAGATGTTAGAAATCGTCTTCGACAGCCGCGTCCAGTCGCGATCTTCCATCTCCCCTCGGCGCATCTTGCCGAAATGCACTCCGGCCTCGGCAGCAATCAAGCGCATACCGATCTCTTCTCGTGACATTTCCAACGAGAAGATCACTGAGGTGATGTTGTGGTGCACCGACGCCGCCCTCATGAAATTCATCGCGAGAGTTGACTTACCCATTGCCGGGCGAGCGGCAACAATAACCATCTGGCCCGGCTGTAAGCCCGTAGTGAGGTGATCCAGGTCTGCAATACCCGTAGGCACGCCCTTCGAAACGTCCTTGTTCTGCGCAAGCTCATCAAGATGGGCAAGTAATGGATCTGCGATCTCAGACAGCTGCACATAATCCGTAGTGCTCCGCCGCTCAGAGACCGCATAAATCTCAGATTGCGCGGCATCCACAATGTCATCAACATCCCCGCCCGTCTCGGCGTAACCGAGCTGAACAATACGAGTGCCTGCCTCCACAAGACGCCGCAGTTGCGCCCGCTCACGCACAATGCGCGCGTAATAACCCACGTTTGCAGCCGTCGGGACCGAAGCAATCAGAGTGTGCAAGTACGTTGGCTCTGGCAGACGGCTTAGATTTCCCTGGCGCTTGAGCTCACCGGCAACTGTGAGGGTATCCACAGGCTCGCCGCGGGAGTACAGCTCCATGATCGTGTTATGGATCATCTCGTGATCCGGGCGGTAGTAGTCCGAGCTATCCATCGCCTCGATGACATCGTTCACGGCGTCCTTGGAAAGCATCATGGAGCCGAGAACGGATTGCTCCGCTTCAATATCTTGCGGGGGGATTCGATCAAAACCCGACTGGTCTGCCACAAAAACCGCCTTTTAGTTACATGCACCCTGCGCCCACGATTTTAGTGAGGCCGCGCTAGAGACACGCTCTATTTTGCACACAGGCGCGGTTATCAACAGTTACTGAGGGAAACAGTTAATACCGGTAAGGTTATCCCCGAAAGGTCAACTCCAAAAACCCTAAATGTTAATAACTTGTGCATTTTCGGTGGATAACTCCCATAAATTGTTTAAAACCTGTGGATAACGTGTGGATTGTGTGGAAGTCGTGTCAACGATGTCCATTCTCAAACCCTTGGAACAGCGCCAAATTATCCACAGTTTTGTTCACACCCTGTGGAACAAAAGTCGAAGGTAAATAGGTGGATAACTTTGGCACAACACTCAAGTAAGACTGAACCGCAACTTGAAGGTTTAGAGCTCAATCGAGAGATTCTCCGTCTCGCCCTCCCCGCACTCGGGGCACTTTTGGCTCAGCCACTGTTCACTACCATCGACTCGGCTATGGTGGGGCACCTAGGAACGGAGCAGCTAGCGGGCCTCGCCCTCTCTTCAACGATCCTTATGACGGCGGTAGGCCTATTCATTTTCCTGGCTTACTCCACAACATCGATCACCGCGCGAGCACTAGGTGCAGGGAATATTGCTTCTGGCTTGCGTGCAGGCATTGAGGCAATCTGGTTAGCCGCACTTCTTGGCGTCATAACCGCGAGCGCTCTCATTCTGGCAGCCCCCATCATCATCAGCTGGTTCCAGGCCGACACTGCTGTTATCCCACACGCCATCGCCTACCTGCAGTACTCATCACCCGGACTCGTAGGCATGCTCGTAGTTCTTGCAGCGACGGGAACATTACGCGGTCTCCTCGACACAAAAACCCCGCTGTACGTTGCCACGGCAGGTGCAGCCGGCAACGCAGCTCTAAACGCGATCTTCATTTACGGGCTAGACATGGGGATTGCCGGTTCTGGTTTGGGCACCGCAATAGCACAAACCTTGATGGGGATCATCCTCGTTGCCGTAGTGGTTAAAGGCGCTCGGCGTGAGGGCGTCAGCCTGAAGCCATCATTCGGAGGATTGCTAGGCGCTACAAACGCTGGCCTGCCACTACTTGTGCGCACTCTGACACTGCGCATCGCGATCCTCGCAACCGTTGCTGTAGTTACGCGTGCGGGCGCGATTGCCCTCGCCGCCCACCAGGTTGTAAACACCGTGTGGAACTTCGCGGCCTTCGCTCTCGATGCTCTTGGAATTTCCGCCCAGTCATTAACCGGCTACTCCATCGGTACCGGCGACCGTACACGAACCCGCGCGCTCGTTCGCCGCATCACTATTTGGGGTGTTGCAACTGGCGCTGTGCTCGGACTTGTGATTATCGCTGCATCCGGCCTACTTCCATGGATCTTCGGAACCGACCCAACCATGCACAGCGCAGCTATGCGCGGCCTGTGGATTGCGGGCGGTTTCCAAGTTCTGGCCGGTTTTGTTTTCATGATGGATGGCGTGTTGATAGGCGCGGGAGACAACCGTTTCCTCGCTGTGGCCGGCATACTCACGCTGGTGCCATACCTGCCCGTTTTGTGGATTATCCTGGAGGTTTTCGCGGATGAGAAGACCCTTACTGCCACTACGCAAACCACAGTACTTATGTGGGTGTGGGTAGCATTTGCCGGCATATTCATGGGAGCGCGTGCGCTCACTACCGGACTACGCGCTCGCGGATCGAAATGGATTGCTCAAGCCGAAGAGACTCAGTAACACGCGTTTTCGTGGGAGTTGCTCACATTTGTTCGCGCGGTCTGGTACATAAGGGGCCATCACGGTAGCATGAGAGTTCGGTGCACATTTGTGTACCGATTCGCATATCCCTCCTGTCACGGAACTACCGTGACCGTTGAGACCAGAGGAGGTGGGGAAACATGCGTAAGTACGAACTGATGGTGATCTTCGATCCCACCGTTGATGAGCGCACCGTCGGCCCCTCGATGGAGAAGCTTCTGACCAAGGTAACCGAGGCTGGCGGCTCCGTTGAGAACGTCGACATTTGGGGCAAGCGTCGTCTTGCTTACGAAATCAACAAGCAGTCTGAAGGCATTTACGTGGTTGTAGACATGACCACCACGCCGGAAGTTTCCAAGGAAATCAACCGACTGCTGTCACTAAACGAATCCGTGATGCGCACCAAGCTGATGCGCCCGGAAGCGTAACACTGGATGAGAATCTGAGGAGCCAAAGATGGCTGGAGATACCGTAATCACGATCATCGGCAACCTGACTTCCGACCCGGAGCTTCGTTACACCGCGTCGGGCGCACCGGTTGCTAACTTCACCGTTGCGTCTACTCCGCGTAGTTTTGACCGCAACTCTGGGCAGTGGAAGGACGGGGAAACCCTGTTCATGCGCTGCTCTGTGTGGCGCGATGTTGCAGAGAACGTAGCGGACTCCCTAACTAAGGGAACACGCGTGATTGTTCAAGGGCGTCTCCAGCAGCGTTCCTACGAGACCCGTGATGGCCAGCAGCGCACTACCATGGAGCTCGCGGTCGACGAAATCGGCCCGTCGCTTCGTTACGCGCGCACGCAGATTACCCGCAACCCGTCCAACTATGGGGGCGGCGGCGGATACAACCAGGGCGGAATGCAAGATTCCTCTGGTTCAAGCGGACCGTCTTACGGCGGTGACGCTGGCTACGACGCGCCTCAGGGCGGGGCTTCTAATGACCCGTGGGCAACGGGTGGTTCCACGAACTTCGATTCGGAGCCTCCGTTCTAACGGTTCTTATCTAACTTTGCTCAACAACAAGGGCGCACGCTAGTGCGAGAGATTTTTAGGAGACACCATGGCGAAGCCTCAACTTCGCAATAAGCCGATTAAGAAGAAGGCGAACCCGCTAAAGTCCGCCAAGATTGAAAAGATTGACTACAAGGACACCGCGCTTTTGCGCAAGTTCATTTCGGACCGCGGCAAGATCCGCGCCCGTCGTGTAACTGGCGTGTCTGTTCAGGAGCAGCGCAAGATCGCGAAGGCCGTGAAGAACGCCCGCGAGATGGCTCTTCTGCCGTACTCGAGCTCCGGACGTTAAAGAGGGAGGAGACTGAATAATGGCAAAGCTAATTTTGACCCACGATGTCCCTAACCTCGGTGCTGCTGGTGACGTCGTTACCGTTAAGGACGGCTACGCTCGCAACTACCTCGTTCCGCGTCGTCTAGCTGAGCGTTGGACGCCGGGCGCACAGAAGGCACTGGACAAGATCGCTGAGCGCGCGCGTGCGAAGGAAATCGCAAACGTGGATGACGCTCGCGAGGTTCGTGACCAGCTTCAGGAAATCAAGTTTGTTGAGATCTTCAAGCTTGCTTCCACCACCGACGCCCTTTACGGCGCTGTCAAGACCGGTGATATTGCTTCCGCTATCAAGGAAGCTTCCGGCATCGACATCGATCGTCGCAAGATCGTCGTGGAGAAGGCTATCAAGTACGTTGGCGACCACAACGTGACCGTCAACCTCCACCCGGAGGTTTCCGCACGAGTCAAGGTTCGTGTAAGCGCCAAGTAGTTTACGCATAAAAGGTGCCGCCCTCATGATTTTGAGGGCGGCACCTTTTATGTCCTACGAAATTGAAGGGCGCCCCTGACGAGGCGCCGTCCAACCTATGGGTTAATGATCCTCACCGGGTTCAGTTGCTGGCTCGGTGGGAGGATTAGTTGCGCCTGTTTCGTTCGGAGCTTGCGTCTGCGCTGGTTCCTGGTTCCTCTCTGTACTCCTAGTTTCTGTAGCTGTAGTCTCCGTTGGAGGCGTGTAAGTTTTGAACGTGGACTTACGGAAGTCAGGCTTGTACCAGTCAAAGTCTGCGACCTCGTACTTGTCGATCGCTTTCAACATGTACGATTGCCACACGGTACCCGGCCATGTGGATCCGGTGACTTCGTATTCTCCACCGAATGGGGTGATGGAGACTTCGTTGCCGTTTTCGCCGATCTGGTACATGGACACGACGGTTGCAAGTTGCGGGATTGCGCCTGCGAACTGTGCAGAACGATTTTCTTCAGATGAACCGGTCTTGGCCAAAACGGGTCGACCGATTATTCCAGCTTTTTCACCGGATCCCCACTGGGCACTGGCCTGCATGCCCGGAAGCGCAGCGGAAATGATTTCGGAGTCGAATACGCGCTCGGTGCTTGTAGGGCCTTGATAAATTTGTTCGCCGTCGTAGCGGGTAACTTCCTTAATTATGTGAGGCGTGCTACGAAGGCCTCCCGACGCGATTGTGGCGTATGCGCGGGTTAGGTCCAGATTGTGCGGTGATGCTGATCCGAGGATATTACGGATCGTGTCGTCAAGGCCCAGCGTGTCTTCTGGAAGGCCAAGCTTAACTGCAGCCTCGCGCGTCTTGCCCGGCCCCATTTCGTTATTCATTTCAACAAATGGGGTGTTTATGGATAGCGCGGTCGCACGAATCATATTGACGTAGCCGAATGAGTAGTCTCCATAGTTACTGAGCGGGGGCGTGACTTCTCCGGTGCGCTTGTCGGTGATTTGTAGCGGCGAGTTGCCGTTGTACATGTCCTCGATTGTTCCACCGGCTTGCATGTATGCGATGAGGCCAAATGGCTTCATCGTTGATCCTGCCATTGCCCTGTCCTGTGTAACGGAGTTGGATTGGCGTTCCTGGTAGTCGGCCCCAGCAAATTCGGCCAGTATTTCTCCGTTGGCTGGGTTAATGGACGAAAGAGCCACCTGAAGTCCTGCATTGTGATCGTCCGGAAGTTCATTAACTGCCTCAACGGCAAAGTTCTGCAGGTCCTTATCCAAAGTTGTAACAATCACGTAACCGCCCGAATCCAGCTGTTCAGGCGTGATGCCTGCACGGCTTTCAAATTCGCTGCGGATCTGTTGCATTAGGTGACCCTTCCAGCCAGTCATGCTGGTTTCAGATTGCGGGTCAATAGTTTCGGGGAAGGCGGTGTTATCTGCTTCTTCCTGAGTGATCCAACCATCTTCAACCATGTGTTTAAGGACGCGGTCAAAGCGGGCTTGTGCCATGTCGGGGTCTACTGCAGGATCCCACGCGGAGGGCGCGGGAATGATGCCGGCAAGCATGGCTGATTCGCTCAATGTCAAGTCTGTTGCGGGATGCCCAAAGTATTTGAGCGAAGCTTCTTCTACTCCGTACGCGCCGCGCCCAAAGTAGATGGTGTTCAGGTAGTTCTCCAGGATTTCCTCCTTGGATTGCTGCCTGTTGATTTTGAGGGCTAGCAGGGCTTCTTTAATCTTGCCCGGGATACTCGTGGTGGTGTCCAGGTAGTATCGCTCGACGTATTGCTGACTGAGTGTGGAGGCACCCTGCAGAGAACCACCGCGTACGTTGTTGATGAAGGCGCGGGCTACGCCCTTCAGATCGATACCAGAGTTGGTGTAGAAAGTTCGATCCTCAGAAGCTATGACTGCTTTCCCAACGTAGTCGGGAATGGTTGAGGTGTCGATTATGGTGCGGTCAATTTCGGCAAAGGTGCCCAGTTCGGTTTCACCATCGGAGTAGAAGACGGTCGTTTTTTGTGCCATCGCAAACTCTCCAGGTTTTGGCACAGTAACGGAGGCGTAAGCGAGCATAAACCCGACGGAGCCAAGAATGACCATCATGAGGATGGTAATGAGAATGCCGATTCCAATACGCGCGCCGGTAGATTTCTTCTTTTTCCCGCCGCTTGTCTTTTTGACGTTTTTGCTAGCGGGTTTGTTCGCGGTTTTCTTGCCGGTTTTGCCGCTCGGTTTACTCGCACTGTTTGTATTTTTTCGAGGCGAAGGCGGCGCTGTATCGGCGGCTTTACTTTGGGGGCGCTTAGGAATAGAAGAGGACGCCTTAGATCCGGTATTGGCGGTCGAGCCCTTGTGGTGGATGGAGCGGCGCGAAGGCAGCCCGGAAGGTTTCCGGTTGCTGTTTTTATTAGGTTCGCGACTGTCAGCCATGTGAACCACCTTTCTAGAGCATTGCCCGGCGGCTATCGGATGCCGGGTTCCTCGTTTCGTCTATGTAGTAATTGTGCACGGATTTATTGCGATTCCCACCATTTTAGTAGTTCGTGTTCGGCTTCCGCCTTGCTAAGGGGGCCTCGTTCCATGCGTAGTTCGAGTAAGTATTTGTATGCTTTTCCAACTTGCGGACCCGGCTTTAGGCGCAGCAGTCGCATGATTTCACCGCCGTCCAGGTCGGGCCGTACCGCGTCTAGTTCCTCTTGTTTTTGGAGTTCGTGGATGCGATTTTCGAGGTCGTCGTAGGCGGCTTGGAGGTATGCGGATTTGCGTTTGTTGCGCGTAGTGCAGTCGGCGCGGGTGAGACGGTGGAGGTATTCGAGGTAGGGACCGGCGTCGGTAACGTACCTGCGTACGGCAGAGTCGGTCCACTGTTGTTCACCGTAACCATGGAATCGTTGATGCAGGCGCACTAGTTCGACAACGGCTTTGGTGGTGGCTTTGTCAAAGCGGAGGGCGACCATGCGTTTTTTGGTCATTTTCGCGCCGACGATTTCGTGGTGGTGGAATGTGACGGTTCCGTCGGGTTCGAATCTGCGCGTGGCAGGTTTGCCAATGTCGTGCATTATGGCTGCGAACCGGAGGATGAAATCGGGGCCGGGAACAGGCCCGTCGGGACCGGATTCGAGGGCGATTACATGTTCGAGGACGGTGAGGGTGTGTTCGTAGACGTCTTTGTGTCTGTTGTGCTCGTCTTTGAGGTCTTGGAGGTTGGATAGTTCAGGCAGGACGATGTCGGCAACCGTGGTGTGGACCATGAGTTCGAGGCCGCGCCGTGGCTTAGGGGATGTCAGTAGCCGTTCGAACTCGGAGCGGATGCGTTCTGCGGAGACGATTTCGAGGCGGGGTGCTTGCTGCTCCATGGCTTTCATGACGTCTTCGGACACGTCGATGCCAAGTTGGGCACTGAACCGTGCGGCGCGCATGATGCGTAAGGGGTCGTCGTCAAAGGATTGCGTGGCGGTCACGGGCGTGCGCAGAACGGCATCTGCGAGGTCTTGGAGGCCGCCGTGCGGGTCTACGAGTTCAAGGTCGGGCAGGGTGATGGCGCAGGCGTTGACGGTGAAGTCTCGCCTGGTGAGGTCACCTTCTAGTGTGTCGCCGTATTCAACTTGGGGTTTGCGTGAGTTCGGGTCGTATGCTTCTGTGCGGTATGTGGTGACCTCAACTTGGAGGTCGCCTTTGCGCGCCCCGATGGTTCCGAAGGCTTTGCCGACGTCCCAGGTTTTGTCGCCCCAGATGCCAAGGAGGCGTTCGGTGTCATCAGGTCTGGCGTTTGTGGTGAGGTCGAAGTCATGAGGTGTTACGGCAAGAAACGCGTCGCGTACTGGTCCGCCTACGAGGGCGAGTTCAAATCCGGCCTCGTGAAAAACGTGGCCAAGTTCGATGATTTGTGAGGGAAGTTCGGCGAGGGCTTCTTGAGCGTTGCTACGAAGCAGTTCGAGGTCGCCGCACCCCACGGCGTCAAGCGTGTTTGCATTTTGGCTTGCTTTAGTTACCCGTTTGTTGATTTCTTGTTCCTTTAGCATCCCTATTAGCGTGCCATGAATCCTCCCAATTCGGTATATCGGACGCGCCACGTCATAGAGTAGGGGCATGGATATTCATGACGGCACTCCTCGGATGGGTGTTCCGCGTCCCCCGCGTCGCCATTTTTCGGTGCGCGGTTTTAGGGTGAGCGCGCGGCATTTGCCGGTTGTGGATGAGACGTCGGCTGGAGGCCTGGTAATTAAGGTGCGCGAAGGCGTGCCGTGGGTCGCTGTGATTGCGCGACGTAATCGGGCAGGCAATATCGAGTGGTGTTTGCCGAAGGGCCATCTTGAGCGCGGAGAGTCGGCGGAGGAAGCCGCGGTTCGCGAGATTGCTGAGGAAACCGGTATCACGGGCCGATTGGTGACGGGTTTGACGTCGATTGATTACTGGTTTTCTACGGGAGATCGCCGGGTGCATAAGGTGGTGCACCATTATTTGCTCGAGTACGTGTCGGGCGAGGTAACCGTAGAGAATGATCCGGATCAAGAGGCCGAGGACGCCGCGTGGTTCCCGTTGGATAAGGTTTCGCGAATGTTGGCGTATCCGAATGAGCGGCGCGTGGTGGCAATCGCGTTGGATTTGCTGTACCCAGAGGCGAACGTGTGAGCGGGCGTTTTAGAGGCATTGCGATACTGCTGGCGGGAGCTTTGGTTTCCGCTGTTTGCGGCGCTTTTGGGGGGTTCGAGGCGGTAGCAACCCCAGCGGCCCCCGAGTCTGGATACACCGTGGAGATTGATGATCTAGCGCCCCGTGTTGTGACGAATCAGACGAGTGTGAAGGTTTCTGGCACGGTTAGTTTTGCGAAGGCGCAAAGCGAGGCGACCTTGAGCGTGTTTGTGCGCGCAGATTCGATGGTGACGGTATCGGATGCGAAGGCATATTTAGAGGATTTCAATTATGCGGGTGATTTTGTTGCTGCAACGACGCTGAAGGATGTGAAGGCGGGCACGCCAACTCCGTTCTCGATTTCTATCCCCACGGACGATTTACCTTTTTATTCCCCGTTTTTTTGGGGGCCGCGAGGCATCGAGGTGCGGGCTGAGGTAGAAGGCCGCGTGGTCTCGGACAGGTCTTTGTTGCTGTGGGATTCGGGTTACGAGGTCCAGCCTTTGAACCTTTCTGTGGTCAGTTCAATTGCTATGGGTGTGGATGAAACTGACCAGGGGGTTAGGGCGACGAATGCTCGCGGCGGGCAGGTCCGTGTGGCGCAAAGTTTAGCTGGTGTTGAGGGCGTGACGCTTGCGGTTGGAGCGGGCTTGCTTGAGCAGGAGGATTTCGCTCGGAGTCTGGTGAAGGCGGGTGCGGGTCCGGTGATTTCACTACCGGCAGCGGATGCGGATGTGGCTGGTATTGCCCATCTTTCGCAGCGTTCACAGATTGTGCAGTTGGTGCAAGATTCGAAGTCGGCAACAAATCTGCCGGTGACGCGCGGGGCCGGTTTGCAGGTTTTGGATGATTTTGTTTTGCCAGAGGTGGAAGAGCTTGACCGCCAGGTAGTGGATTTGTGGGCCGATCAGACGGTTGTGAGCACGGGCCAGGGACTGGCGCCTTTAGATGTCCTCACTTATGACCCGTCTGCGTGGTCTCGCTACGACGCACAGACCGGCAGTGCGGTGAACGCAGAGGAGCCCGGCACGGACCTTTTACTTGCACACAACGCATTGTCGGATCTTCTTTCTTCTTCCTCTACTTCTAAGAGCGATGAGCTAGATGTTCAGCAGATGATTCGTTCTACCACCGCGATTATTACGCGCCAGTTACCCAACCAGTCACGCACCGTACTTGCTTTGACGCAGCGTAATCCGGATAGCGAGGTCACCGTGGCCCGGGTGAAGGCGGCGCTGGGAGACCGTTGGGTGAACCCAATCTCCGTGGCGGACGTGAAAGACATGTCGGGTGCGCCCGAGCCTCGCACTGCCCTGCCGGATCTGGTTCCTTCGGCGGGTAGCATCACGGACGCGGAGGTTCGTTCTCTGTACGAAGCGATTGAGTCTACGGCTGCAATGACTTCGGCGCTGGAGGATTCGACGGGCACGGTTGCAGAGCAGCGCTCTCGCGTGTTGCTGGCGACATCTTTGGCGTTGCGAGAACAGCCAGACTTGCGCTCGCGGTTGATTAAGGGAGTGAATGAGGAAGCCGAGGCGTTGGCGACGTCCGTGAAGGTTGAGCAGTCTGCCCCCATCAATCTGTTGGATCGCAAGGCGCATTTACCTGTACGCGTTAGTTCGGCGCTTGATGAGCCGGTGAATGTGGTTGTGGAGCTGGTTTCACCTGATCCGCGCCTGCAGATCGAGAAGAGTGTTGATGTTAGTGTGCCGGCGCGCGGCTCATCGCTGGCGGAAATTCCGGTTCGCGCGATTGGTTCAGGTAATGTCGCCGTTCAAGTTAAAATAAAGGGCCCAAATGGCCTCGTGATCGATGATGCGGCACGGTTACAGATTCGCGTTCGCGCGGAATGGGAGTCTACGGGTACGCTCGTTTTCTCGATTGCTTTGGCACTTTTGCTGGCGGCGGGCATTTGGCGCACTATTAGGCGAGGCCGCCGCGTGGATATCGCCGAGGAAGGTGCGAGCGGCGGTTTGGAAACACCGCACGTGAACGAGGGTGCGCCTACTGATTTGAGTTTGGGAGGACATGATGAGTGAGGCCGAGTTGGCTGGCGATCACGACCAGCCGGTGGGTGATCCGAAGGAGTCCTCCCTGTTTAGGTCTTCGGCGATCATGGCGCTGGGCACCACGTTTTCACGAGGGCTTGGCTTTTTGCGTACTGCGCTACTTCTCGCCGCGTTGGGTGCTGCTGGGGCGAATGATGCGTTTAACGTAGCGAATACGTTGCCGAACGTGGTGTTTAACCTGTTGGCAGCGGGTTTGCTGGATGCGATTTTGGTGCCGCAGATTGTGCGGGCATTTAAAACGAGGTCTGGCTCGGATTACGTGAATCGCCTGTTGACGCTGGCTGGCCTGATCATGTTCGGTATCACGATAGTGATGGTTGCTGCCGCGGGCATTTTGGTGAATTTGACGGCCGGCTTGATGGCTCCGGCGTGGAAGTCGCTGGCAATCGTGTTTGCCATTTGGTGTTTGCCCCAGATTTTCTTCTACGGCATATATGCCCTCTTGGGTGAGTTTTTGAACGCGCGCGGCATTTTTGGCCCGTACATGTGGACGCCGGCAGTTAATAATGTGATCGCGATTATCGGTTTGATCGTGTTCATTGCCGTGTACGGTACGGCCTCGGACGTGAATGACCCGTCGGTTTGGGATTTCCAGCGCACGGCGCTTTTGGCGGGGCCGGCAACGTTGGGTGTGATTGCGCAAGCCCTGCTGCTGATCATTCCGCTCCGACGCGCGGGTGTGCGGTTGCGCTTGGATTTTCATTTCCGAGGCACCGGCTTGCGCAGAGCGTCAAAGATTGCGGGCTGGGTGTTCGCAACGCTGGTTGTAGGTCAGGTGGGCTACCTGTCTACGTCGAACATCGCGGCAGCGGCCAACGCGTGGAGTGCGCAAACCGGTGTTTTTGCGGCGTCAACTGCGGCGCTGGGCATTACGTTTACGGTGTACATGCTGCCTCAGTCTATCGTTTCGGTATCTATTGCTACGGCGCTGTTTACAAAGATCGCATCGGCAGCGGCTGATGGTAACCAGACCAGCATGGTGCGTAATTATCAGATTGGCGTGCGCTCCTCACTGTTGTTGACGATGTGGATGGCAGCGATTTTGGGCGCGGCGGCGATCCCGGTTTTCCAGATTTTGGGGCCGTCTAACGCGATTTCAGAGATGGTTGCGTATGCGAACGCTCTGGTGATTATTTTGCCGGGTCTTGCGGGCGCCGTGGTGATTATTTTCAGTCAACGCGTGTTTTATTCGATGGAGGATGGCCGACCCGTCTTTTATACGGTGCTTTGGCCAACGCTGGGCCAGGTGGTTTTAGGCTGGACGTTGATGATGTTCCTTCCTCCGGTGTACTGGCTGTTTGGGGCGCTATTTGCCGAGACCGTCTCGCGCATTGTGCAGGGTGTTTTGTCGACGTATTTTGTTCGCGCGAGGTTGCCGCAGGCGAATCCGTGGGTGGTTATTGGAGATATGGTGAAGTATGGCGCGATAGCGGTTGGCGCTGGCCTGCTAGGTATGGGGGCGCTGCATTTTGTGGGCGCGTTTGATACGTCAAACACGGTAACGGGTGCGATTTGGGGTGGTTTCTGGCGCGCAGTTCTGGTGGCCGTGGTTGTTAGCGTCGGATACTTCGCGCTCATAGCAACGATTGATCGTCAAAATTTCCAGACGGCTCTAGGAATGTTAGGGTCGCGAATCCCGTATTTCCGCCGATTTGCATCCGAGGAGACAGCTTCGGGCGACGGTGAAGGCTTCACCGACAACGGGTAGCCCCGCGTACCGTCCTAACTGAGGATCTGACTTGCTAGAGCCCCACCGATGGCGGGTTTTGAGCGACACTGGGCGGCGGCGCGGGTTTGCCTTGCGTGCGTGTATTAGTCTTGCAGTTGATGTTATTGAGGGGGCTCTATGTCTAAAGACGATCTTGGGTCGAATGAGGATTTCGATTCTGAGCAGGATCGCGGCGATCAGTTCACGCCGGAGCAGACCAGTGGATCTTTTGATGCCCTGCTTGAGGATTTGAACGACAAGATGGTTTCGGGCCGCTTGGCTAGTCGTTTGCGCAACCCTTTTTCCTGGGCAGGCAGACGCGGTAAGGAAACGTCAGATATTGAAGATGAGCTGAACGGTAGCGCGCCCACCTCCGATGACGCCGAGCCCGATGCGCATATCGTGGAGAATGACGCTACCGAAAGTTCGGATGAGACGCGAGAGTTTATCTCATCTTTAGATGAGCGTTTCCCTAGCGTGCGCTCTCCGAAAATGCCCCCTCCCCCCACACTTGAGGATGAAGCTAAGACTTCGGAGTCTAGTGAGGAAGCTCAGGCGATCTCCGATTCGGATGATGATCTAAGCGAGGATGCCGTCGCCGATCATTCACTCACAGAAGAAACTAAACATTTAGCAAATATTTCGAAAAGCTTTATTAAAGCAAAGGCCGCAAAGATTGCTGCTGCAGCCGCTGCTCGAGAGAATGCTCGCCGGGCCAAAGCGGAGGCTAAGCGCCTCGAGAAGCTTGCAAAAGAGGAGGAAGAGGAGCTTCCGGAACCTGTGGAGACCGGCTGGGGCAACATCATTGATGATGCCGTTTCTGACTCGGACAGTTCCGAGAGTTTGCCCAGCGTTGGCGAACCTTCCGACGACGAGAGCGCGGCAGTAGCCTCGAAGAAGGAGGAATCTGTCCGCGAGCGCTCTTCTACGAGCATTCCGAAAGCAACGCCCACAGGTGCGCCGGTACGGATGGCTGGGGACACGGACAGCTTGAAGGCCGTCGATTCGGATTTGCCAAAGAAAGTTAGTTTCACGCGGCGTGGCTCCTCGATTATGAAACTGCCTTCGGGCACACGGGTTATTCAAAACTCGATGCGTTCGGTTCGTTCCACTGTGGATGCTTTGAACGAGGGCCAGAGTATCGATCCAACTCGGCCTACGATTGCGCTGTTTGCGGCGCTGATGGTGGCCGCTACGATCGTGTCGCTAACTACGATGGCGGGCACGCACACGTTCTCTTCATCTATTTTCAACATTGAGCCAAAGCCAACCGAAGTTGTTGAGGCTACGGAGGAAGCACCGTCGGAGGCTCCCACTCCACCACCTGCGGGCGCACCCAAGATCGCTTCGATTGACGTTATTTCATATAACAACGACGACGGTGACCACCCAGAATGGGCGCAGTACCTGTTTGATGGAGATCAGTCCACCAGGTGGCAAACTCGCTACTTTGCCCAGCCCGAACTACCTGAGGATAATCGCATTCGCCTGGTAATTCATTTGGCAGAGGAAAGCTCTGTTAAGAGCGTTAGCTTCCAGGGTCCGATTGATGGTGGGCAGGTAGATTTGCGGGTGAATGATGGTTCGGATCCGTTTGCGACGCCCGTTTTGACGTCCTCGAAGATGGCTAAGACCACTACTCTCACGCCGTCCGAACCAGCTGTGGGAACCACGGTGACGTTAGATTTCGTGGCTCTTCCCACGGATGACGAAGGACAGTTCCGCGCAAAGATTGACGAGCTCACTCTCAACTAGACGCGAACCAGATCTCAAATAGACGTTCGTTGAGCTTTTTGCGCCGCGCGTGAAATATTTACGCGCGCGAAGCGGTTAGTTAGAGTGTTATTGCGTGTAGGCCTTTTGTTTTGCACAGAAAGTTGTTTGTCTCATGGTCCATGATCTGATCATTGTTGGTTCCGGTCCCGCTGGTTATACCGCAGCTATTTATGCGTCGCGCGCGGGTTTGCAGCCGATTGTTTTTGCCGGTTCGTTTACGGCTGGCGGAGCACTCATGAACACTACGGAGGTAGAGAACTTCCCGGGTTTTCCTGAGGGAGTGATGGGTCCGGAGCTCATGGTGAAGATGCAGGAACAGGCCGAGAAGTTTGGTGCTGACGTGCGGATGGAAGACGTGGAGCGCCTTGACCTTGCATCAGATGTGAAGGTTGTTGTTTCGGACGGCGAGGAGTTCCAGGCTCGCGCGGTGATTGTGGCAACTGGTGCTGCGTACCGCACGCTGGGTTTGGAGGGCGAGCAAACTTACGCTGGTCGCGGGGTTTCATACTGCGCTACGTGTGATGGTTTCTTCTTCCGCGATAAGCAGATTGCTGTTGTTGGCGGTGGTGATTCCGCTATGGAAGAGGCCCTGTTCTTGTCCCGGTTTGGCAAGGTTACGGTGATTCATCGTCGCGATGAGCTTCGCGCTTCGAAGATTTTGCAGGAGCGCGCGCTTGCGGATCCGAATATTTCGTTCGCGTGGAACTCTGTTGTTGTGGACATGAAGGGTGAAACGAGCCTGCAGAGTCTGATTCTTGAGGACACTGTCACGGGTGAGCGCCGCGAGCTTGACGCTGACGGTCTGTTTATTGCTATCGGTCATGATCCGCGTACGGAACTGGTGAAAGATCAGCTTGAGTTGGAAGGCGCCTACATCAAGGTGGCTGATCCCACTACGAACACTTCCGTTCCGGGCGTGTTTGCATGTGGTGATGTTGCAGATCCCCGTTATAGGCAGGCCATCACGGCTGCTGGTACGGGCGCGAAGGCCGCCCTTGATGCACAGCATTACCTGGAGAACCTGTAGATAGTTGTAACGCTTAGTTAGGGGTTAAGAATGGCTGAGACAATCGAGATTTCGGATGCCAATTTCGAAGACGCAGTGAACAGCTCTGCGTTGCCGGTGCTGGTTGATTTTTGGGCGCCATGGTGCGGCCCGTGCCAGCAGATGTCTCCGATTTTGGATGAGATTGCAAACGAGCTTTCAGACAAGATTGTTGTTGGCAAGGTAAACGTCGATGATAATCCCACGCTCGCCACGAAGTTCGGAATCGTTTCGATTCCTACAATGATCCTGTTTAAGGGCGGCGAAGCGGTGAAGACAATCGTTGGTGGTCGCGCAAAGGCCAAGCTGAAGGCTGACATCGAGTCTGGTTTGTAGTTGCAGACCTGAAGCGCTGTCTTATTTTCGAGGTTTTTCTTTGGTTCCTTGTGATTTGGGTGGCACAATCGAGAGATAAGAACTTTCCCTTCGCTTTGAAAGATTTACTACATTGGTTGAACGTCCAGATCCGCATTCCGATTCAGGTACTTGGCTAGACCCCTGGCACGGAGCGTATGCAGCGCGAGCTCATGGGTTGCGTTCGTCAGAAATCCGCGCTCTGTTCGCCGTGGTTTCGAGGCCAGAAGTAGTGTCTTTGGCTGGAGGCATGCCAAACATTAAGGATTTGCCTCTGGATTCGTTGGCTGAGTCCGCTCGCACACTCATTTCTCGTCACGGCGCGCAGGCTATGCAGTATGGCTCTGGCCAGGGGTGGGAGGATCTTCGCCAGCGCATCACTGAGGTGATGACGTATGACGGTATTAATGCAGATCCTGATGATGTAGTTGTGACCACTGGTTCGCAGCAGGCGTTGGATCTGGTTTCTGAGATTTTCTTGGAGAAGGGCGACGTCGTGTTGGCGGAGGCTCCCTCGTATGTGGGCGCGCTCGGCACGTTCCGCGCGTACGAGGGCGAAGTTGTCCATGTGGACATGGACGAGGATGGCCTGATTCCCGAAGCACTTGAAGAGATGATCCGCCGGCTTCGCGCACAGGGGCGCCGGATTAAGTTCTTGTACACGATCCCGAATTTCCACAATCCGGCGGGCGTAACTCTTTCGGAGCAGCGCCGTCCTGTAATCGTCGAGATTTGTCGCCGCGAGCATATTTTGATTGTTGAGGACAATCCGTACGGGCTGCTTGGCTTCGACTCGGATCCACTTCCAGCGCTACAGTCTTACAATCCCGAGGGCGTGGTTTATCTGGGCTCGTTCTCGAAGATGTTCGCTCCTGGTTTCCGGATCGGCTGGGCGCTTGCTCCGCACGCTATTCGCAACAAGCTGGTTTTAGCTTCGGAGTCTGCGATTCTTTCGCCGTCCATGGTTGGGCAGATGGCTATTGAACAGTACTTGTCTGATTATGACTGGTACGGCCAGGTTAAGGTTTACAGGCAGATGTACCGGGATCGTTGCAACGCGATGATGACCGCGCTACAGGATTTCTTACCTGATTTGCAGTGGACCACTCCGAAGGGTGGTTTTTACACGTGGGTGACGTTGCCGGAGGGCCTGGATGCAAAGGCAATGCTTCCGCGTGCGGTAACCGGATTGGTCGCGTATGTTTCCGGCACGGCGTTTTACGCTGATGGCCGAGGGGGCGACCACATGAGGCTCTCGTTCTGTTATCCGCCGCCCGAGGAGATTCGTGAGGGCGTTAGCCGCCTGTCGCGCGTGATTAATGCGGAGCGCGAGTTGGTTGAAATGTTTGGCACGAATGATCGCGCAGAGTTGCCCGATGACGCGGTGTCAGCGCCGGCTCCGGATCAGGTTTAAGTGAGGAGATCGCTGTGTCTGAAACTTTGAAGATTTTGGTTGTTTCTGGTGGTTTGACGCACGAGCGCGACGTTTCGCTACGGTCTGGGCGTCGGGTGGCTACAGTACTTCGCCATGCTGGTCACACGGTTGAGGTTTGCGATCTGAATTCTCAGTTTTTACCTACGGTTGCTGAGTTCGAGCCGGATGTGGTGTGGCCACTGATCCACGGATCGGTGGGCGAGGATGGTTCGGTTCAGGATCTTCTTGAGCTGATCTCGTTCCCCTACGTTGGTTCCACAGCATCCTCGTGCGCGTTGGCGTCTAGTAAGCCAACAGCTAAGTCTTTGGCACAGCTGAGCGGGGTGAGGACACCGAAGTGGCTATCACTAAAGCAGGCTTTGTTCCGCCAGGTGGGAGCGCCCGCAATCATTCAGTCGATTGTCAATAATGAGGCCGGGCTTACTTTCCCTCTGATCGTTAAGCCTTCAGATGGTGGCTCTGCGCTGGGCCTATCAAAGGTATTTAACGAGGAAGAGCTCCGCTCGGCGATGGTTGACGCTTTCGCCTACGGAGACACCGTGATGGTTGAACAGTTCGTTCCGGGAAAGGAAATCGCGGTTTCAGTGCTTGATCTTGGCGAGCCGGTGGCGCTACCTCCGGTAGAGATCGAAACTGATGACGGCAGGTACGATTACGACGCCCGCTACAACACGGGCCGATCTAAGTTTTTTGTACCCGCGCGCCTCTCCGAGGAAGAGCTGGCAGCTGTAAGCGATGTAGCGCTGAAGGTTCATAAGACGGTGGGAATGAGGCACTTGTCTCGTATTGATCTCATCCTTGGTGAAGACGGCACGGTCTGGTTCATTGACGCCAACGTAAGCCCGGGTATGACGGACACTTCCCTGTTCCCGCTTGCCGCTGAGGAATACGGAAGTCTTAGCGGTGTATTGGAAGATATAGCCCAGTACGCTGCGGGTAATCGGGACTAGGACTTGATGTAGTACTTCTCTTTTTGGCCAGCTCTTTAAGGGCTGGCCAAAATTGTTTCACGTGAAACAATTTACGGATAGTGATGCTCAGTTCCTGCTGGCAAAGGTCTGTTCGCGATGCTTTTGAAAGTGATAATCTGTTCAAAAATGAATCGCTCTAGCTTATGGTTCGCTTGGCTTGCCGTTTTAGTTCAGTCGTCTAATTACCGTTCTGGCAGAATCCATGCATAGTTATCTACTTGCATAGTTCCAGTATTCTGACTCGACGAATCAGATCACTCGCCTATTTGCCGCATTGACACTTTAATCAGGTTCGCGAATCTGCATATGCGCCAGATCAACACGCTCTCTGAAGAAGTCCGAACGCCCGCACGCACTCTCTCCTTAAACGAGTACGGCCTTGGATTACTTGCTGTCACCCAGTGAGCTCAAGTTGCGATAATCAATTGTTTCACGTGAAACAATTGATTGGGTAGAAAGAGTTCCACACAAAATAATTCCACACAGATAACTTCAATGTTCTTGGCTTTGATCTACATGGTGCCTACTCAAGTCGTGCAATGAGTGGCACATTGGACCGGTCATTTCATCCGTTCGATCCGCTAGACCATTGATGTGAAACCCGGTCCATTTACAGCGTAGAGCGATCCGCTAAGCATGTCGTTCCCGAGGAATAATGTCAATAGCTTGATGCTCAACCAGATGAGTTCACATGCATTCCAAGAGCGGTAAGCAAAATTGTTTCACGTGAAACAATTTGTGGAATAGCGTCTATCGAGAAGATTGCTTTCAATCAAGTATTCATTGGCACAAGAAGTAACCGCAGCTATCTTCGCGTTCTAGATAACTAACACTCGGTCTTGTCTCTAGCTCAGTGGCTTCACGACGCGTTAGTGTCTGTGCATCAGAGCGACATATATCGGTTTGCGTAGACCCCAGCCATCACACGATTCAGAAAGGGCTGATGAAGTTGTACGTGCGCGCGTGCCATCGGACTGGAATGCTGGTACTGAATGCGCGACCTGTCATGAAACCAATTGTTTCACGTGAAACATTTGGTAACGCGCACAACGTTCGCAAAAGTCGGCGGCCATGGTTCGCCTTACTTTCCGTAGTGATAACGTGAATCCTAACAACCTACAAAAGGAACACTGTAAAAGGACGCCGTTCTTACTTCCAGCACACCCTGGCACCAAAACACTAGCTCGCAACTCTACATCAGCTCGTGCTCACTGCGTACTTTACCCGGCGCAGATGCGAGCGGAATCTCCACAATCGCCAGAACCATTACGGTCTTGATCTATGACCATTCCGTTGTTGACCTACTTGGGCCAGTGCGGGGCACAAACAGGGCAGAAGCTTCACGGTGCTTACCGAGCAGACCTGTTGAGCGGGCACACGGAACGCTACCGCGCAGATCTAGTTTCCGCCTACAGCGGCGTAGCTGCCCGTCTGGTAGTAGGCGACGATCCTTACCTACGGAGGTTGGCGATTACTTGGGTAATTCTCTCCAGGTCCTCTGGGCCGGCGTACTCAATCGAGATGCGCCCTTTATGTTTGCCTTCAACTACTGTCACACGTGTGTCCAGCAAGTCAGTGAGGCGTTCTACTACGTTCGAGGCGTTTTCTGACAGGGGGCGTGGAATACGCTTCGCGCTCTTCTTCGCGGCAATGGTAGAGACTTCTCCTAACGCAACAATCTCTTCCGTTGTGCGAACTGACAGGCCTTCCGCAATGATGCGATCGGCAAGGGCATCCATCTGTGCAACGCTTGGCAGGCCGAGAAGTGCACGCGCGTGGCCCGCACTGAGCACGCCAGCAGCAAGTTTGCGTTGAACCGAAGGGGGCAGCTTCAGCAGTCGTAAAGAGTTAGCTATTTGCGGCCTCGAACGCTTAATTCGTTCTGATAGCTCCTGCTGCGTGTACCCAAAATCAGACATCAGTTGCGCGTACGCATTTGCTTCTTCAATCGGGTTCAACTGCGAACGGTGCAGGTTCTCCACCAAGGCTTCACGCAGTAGCTCATCATCTTCGGTATTGCGCACGATCGCAGGGATAGTCTGCGCGCCCGCAAGCTTTGAAGCACGAAGTCTGCGTTCGCCCATTATCAGCTCGAACTTCGGGAGCCTGTCCAGCCCCTCTGCCTTTCGCTGTTCAACGAGTTCCTGATAGCGCGCAGCGCCGCCATCAATTTCGCGTACAACGATAGGCTGCAGAACTCCGATTTCCTTAATCGACTCAGACAGTTCTGCTAGTTCGCACTCGTCAAAAATTTCACGAGGTTGCTTAGGGTTAGGCACCACTAAATCAATGTCTATCAACGTGAAGTAGACTCCGGGAACCTCTACCAGATCCGGCGCATCAGAGGTCGTTACCTCGGCATCCCCAGCTTCAGTGTCCTCCGGAATAATGTCTGCAAATAGGGGACGCTTTTCACGGCCAGAACCGCCGCCACTAACAGCGTTGGAGCCAGAGTTCAAGGGACCTCCGGCGCCCGTAGTGCCACCGGAACCACCGCCCACAGCATCTAGCGAAGAAGAACCTACATCTCCACGAACCGCACGTGCATCATCAACAGATGCGCCCCTCTTCGAGGATTTCGTTGATGAAGAAGAACGCGCTTGACTTCGCTTAGAAATGCCAGCGGTCGCCGAACCGCCCTTAGCTGCTCCCTTTGCCAAGGTGTTTTTAGCCCGTGTCCCACGGCCCTTGCGTGGTGCTGGCTTCAAGAGATCAGCGGAGAGAGACTGGGAACGTCTTTCTCCCGAGTCCTTACCCGAGCCACCCGCAAAAAATAGGTCAGAGGGCCGGCCAACTTTATCCTCGTGTGCAATTGTTTCACGTGAAACATTTGCATCTCGTTCCGGAATTAGGGAACCAAGCCCGCGCCCCAGTGCGCGCCTTTCACTCGCCGCCATCTTCTACTCCTAAACTCGCCCAACGCGAAGCCAACTCGTACGCGGCCGCCTTGTAGGCAACAGCACCCTGGCCGCGTGGATCATGCCCAAAAATACTGGTTCCGAAACTTGGAGCCTCAGAGAGCTTAACCAGGCGCGGAATGTAGTTCTCCAAAACCACTCCTGGAAAATAACGTTTGATCTCGGCGGCTACTTCGGAACTAAGATTTGTACGCCTGTCGTACATCGTTAGCAGGATCGCGCCAATGGTTAGACCTGGATTCAAGTAGTTCTTGATCCGCTCAACGGTATTGACCAACATGGATAGGCCTTCCAGCGCGTAATACTCGGTCTGGATCGGCACGATTACTTGATCCGCAGCCACAAAAGAGTTCAGGGTAAGCAGTCCCAGACTTGGCGGACAGTCAATCAGCACAACGTCCACACCTCGATTGACCGCGAGGAAATCCTTAATGGCCTTGCGCAACACGAATTCGCGGCCGTCGACGGTTGAGAGTTCAAGTTCCGCACCAGACAAGTCAATCGTGGCCGGACAAACAAGCAGGTTCTCAGACTCCTCGCACGCGTGTAGACACTCAGCAAGGCTCATCGAGCTGCTCAATACATCATACGTAGAGGGGGTACCCGGCCTGTGGTCCACGCCCAGCGCCGTAGAAGCGTTTCCTTGCGGATCAGAATCAATCACCAGCACGGAAAGGCCTGCTTGAGCTAATGCAACCGAAAGGTTCACAACCGATGTCGTCTTGCCTACTCCGCCCTTCTGGTTCGCGACTGCAACAACCAGCGGTCGCTGAGGACGAGGAAACACAACACCCTCAAGTTGTGCACGCAAACTAGCTGAGCGCGCGATCTCATCTGCAAGGGGACTAGAACCAGTGGTCACCAATGCTCCTTTCAACTACGCCTAGTGTAGTTGTTTTGCACGGTCTGGAACTCGCGGGCTTGCCGGGTGTGAACAATACCCCGCAGCGAAGCCTGTGGAGAACTGCGCTAACGCTTCTTCTGCATCTCCACTACGCGCGTTGATTCTTCTTCCATGAGAGAGGGCACTTCGTGAACATGCACGCGCCCCACGTTGAACTTCTTGAGCAGGGGCCGCGCGGCCTTCACTTCCTCAGCGGCTCGCCGACCTTTCAGAGCAAGCATCTTCCCGCCGGGCAATACTAGCGGCATTGTCCACCGCGTCAACTGCTTAAGGTTGGCAACAGCGCGAGAAGTTACAATGTCGGTTTCGCCAACATTATGAAGCTCCTCCGCTCGCGCATTGTGGATCGTAACGTTTTCGAGCCCGATCTCACCGGCCACATCAGCAAGCCACTCACACCTGCGCACCATAGGTTCAACAAGGTGTACATCCAGATCCGGCCTCGCGATGGCAACCACCAGCCCGGGGAATCCCGCACCCGAACCCACGTCCAGAACCTGCACGCCCTCGGGAATGAAGCCTAGAACGGCTGCCGAGTTCACGATGTGTCTGGACCACAGCCGCGGCAATTCGCGTGGACCAATGAGGCCGCGAAGCTCACCTTCTTCAACGAGCATGCGCGCAAAGTGATCCATCGGCCCAAACTGGGGGCCGAAGAATTCGCGAACTGCCTCATTCGGCTGTTCAACAAAAGAGCCGTCCGGGGCAGCCTGCATAGTAGTTTCCACCTTGTTCGAAGGCCCTACCTACTCTGCCGAATCCGAGCTTTCGCGGGGCTCTTCTTCGCTATCTTCCTCAGCAAGCTTGCCGGGCAGAATCACTACGCAGCGGTTCGGCTCAACGCCTTCGGACTCAGACATGAGGTTCTCGCGCGCGGCCACATCGTGACAAATTTTGCGCTCAAACGGGTTCATCGGCTCAAGCATCACGGCCTCGCCGGTGGTGCGCACACGCGTGATTGCCTCTTCGGCGATCGCGGTAAGTTCCCGACGCCTATCGGCGCGGAATCCCGCAATGTCCAGCATGAGGCGCGAGCGCTCACCCGTCTCGTTCTGTACCGCTAGGCGCGTGAGCTCCTGCAGAGCGTCAAGTACTCGGCCATCCTCGCCCACCAGGCGCTCCAGGCGCGAGGACGGGTCTTCAGAGCCGATTTCCACGAGGGCACGATCGTTCTCAACGTCGAGTTCAATGTCGCCGTCAAGGTCAGCAATGTCGAGGAGTTCTTCGAGGTAGTCCGCCGCAATGTCACCCTCTTCAACGAGGTGAGCGATGCGGTCCTTCTTGGGGGTTTCGTCAGTCATTTTGTACCTTCTGGATCTTTCTAGCAGTACCCGTGGTGCTGCTATGCCTGGTCTTTTTGATCCTTACCTTGCTTCTTTTTGCGTGCGGCGTCGCGACGCTGTTGGCGGCGCTCCTCCCGCTTGCGTTCAAGTTCTTCAGGGGACATTCCCTGCTGGCGTTCCTTGATCTGGCGTTCGCGTTCAATCCGGCGGCGCTCCGCCTGGTCTCGCAGCTGCCTCTCACGCTTGGTGAGGCGTTGCGGCTGGTTACGTTCCTTCGCAGCTTCCGCGTTGCGCCTCGCGATTTCAAACTTGCGCGTCCAACGCTCATCCGGCATCGCATCCCACTCGGAATATGCCAACTCGCGGTAGGCGCCAAGCTGCTGTTCAGCAGTTACGTCTGCACCAAACTTCGTGGGAATCTTCTGCTTCGGCGCAGACTTCTTTACCTTCTTCAAAGTGCGTTCAACGAGGTCGGCGCGGCCCTGCTCATCGTCAGCATCAAGCGTGCGAACTTCGTTGTCATATTCTTCGAAAACGGGGCGAGCCCACTCAATGTAGTCCTTGCGGCGCTTGCCCATGAGTTTGATGTACGCGTCGGAGCCAGGAGTCGGCATCTGCGCAATGGTCCAGAACTGCTGGCCCATGGTCCACAGGTTGGTGGTGAACCAGTAAACCAGCACACCCGTTTGGAAGAAGAAGCCAGAAACACCCATGATGAGAGGCATTGTGTACATCATCATCTGCTGGCTACGCATCATCGGGTTCGAGGGGTCCTTAGCCGATTCCGGCATGTTCTTCATGGTCAGCTGACGCATCGTGATGAACTGCGTGATGACCATGAGAACGATCATGACGACGATGACGATCTTCGGGGTAAGACCATCAGCTGTTGGGAACGTTGCAGATAGCGGCGCGCCAAACAGGGTAGAGCCTTCAATCTCTGCCGCCTTCGACGCCGTTAGCGGGCCCAGCGAGGAGTACTGGTATGTGCCTTCTGCAATCGGTCCGGTGGATGCAAGCACACGGAAGAGGGCGAAGAACACCGGCATTTGAAGCAGGACTGGCATACAAGAGGAGTACGGGGAGGTCCCGTGTTCCTTGTACAGGGCCATCATTTCCTCGCTCATGCGCTGGCGGGAAGCTTGGTCCTTCTTGTTCTTGTACTTGTCCTGAAGCTTCTTCAACTCCGGCTGCAGTGCCTGCATGCCTCGGGAGGCCTTGATTTGCTTGAAGAATAGCGGAATAAGGAGGATACGAACGATGATGGTGAGGCCAATGATGGACAGCACCCATGCCGGTCCGGAACCGTCATCCATGCCAAGGAAAACGAAAACGTCGTGCAGACGCACCATCACCCAGGCAACTGCAACCTTGAAGGGGTACAGAAGCTTGTCAAACCACACGGTTAGACTCCTTACTTATTTTAGGGTTCTTCCCATTCGTCGTCTTTTGGCCTCACGTAGGGCTCTGGTTTCCACTTACCCTTATCGGGCACGTGATCCACACCGCCCAATGACCACGGATTGCATCTGAGCAGCCGCCACGTCGCAAGTATTAGCCCTTTAGCAGGTCCGTGCACTTCCAACGCTTTGACAGCGTAGCTGGAACAACTCGGATAGTACCTACAGGTTGGCGGCATTCCCGGAGATATGAACTTCTGATAGAAGCGTACAGGCGCTACCAGGATACGCGAAATAGGGTTCATTTCGCGCTCCGCGCTAGTGCACGTGAAAGCGCATCGTCTACTGCCTCTTCAAGTTCGTGGTAGTCGCTACCGCGAGCTCCTTCGAGAACTCGAATCACGAGGATGGTGCGAGGTGGAAGTGTTTGCACTCTTTCACGGCAAATATGCCGCAACTGCCTCTTCACTTTATTGCGAGCAACTGCCCGGGCAAATACCTTCTTAGGTACGACGAAACCGACGAGGCGCTCATTTTGAGAAACCTCGCCGGTCAGTACGTGAACTACTAACTTCCGGTTGCCCGCGCGTTCACCAAAGCGGAATACTTTGCGAAATAGCTCCGGGTCTCGTAAGCGGCTTTGAGCTGATAGCACTCAGGCAGATAGCTGCTTGCGGCCCTTGCGGCGGCGGTTTGCCAAGATTGCGCGTCCCGCACGCGTGCGCATACGCAGGCGGAAGCCGTGCTTCCTGGAGCGGCGGCGGTTATTCGGCTGATAAGTACGCTTCGTCACTTTGATCTCCTCAGGCTTGAGGGCGCCTGAAGGGCCCTCCCTATCTCCACATTTACTGCTAACGCAAAAAGCGCGCACTAAATGGTGCAGTGTCTGCACATACAACGATCCAGCTTATTGATTGGTTTTCATCTAGTCAACGTGGTAAGAAACGAGATTCACCACATTTACTATCACCAACTGTGAATAACCCTGGGCATAACTACACCGTTGTGGCTGTGCATAAGTTCAATACGAAGTCGTTGTATATGAAACTTAATTGCTTGTAAACAGTGGGAACCACATTCATGTAGTTCAATTCATGTTATCCACAAAGTTTTCCCCATTGTGGGGATAACTTCACTAATTTGGTGTAAAAGTGACAAACTAAGGGAAGTTGAATGATCAGCCGTGTGTTAGGTCACGTTTGGATAAGGAGCTGAGGTGGACGGCAAGAAGTTAAGCGCCGCTTGGAACACCGTTATTGCGGACCTTTTGAAAGACGACGAAATTGGTCCCTCCGTTAAAGCGTTCTTATCTACAACGCGTCCACTCGGCGACCTGGAAGGCACCATTTTGGTGGCAGTTCCAAACGAGTTCACTAAGACTTTTATTGAAAAAAACGCTAATGATGCCATTTGTAGCGCTCTTTCAAACTATGTTGGCTCCTCGGTTAGGATCGCGATCACGGTTGATCCCTCTCTCAATGAGGAAGTCGAAGCCGAGATTGATAAAACTGAGCAGGCTGAAGACGTGGCTCCTGCCGTAGATATTGCTGGCCTGTCGCAATCGCGTCCATCCACTGCAGGGAGGGTCGAAACTGAGGTGGACCCAATCCAAGCGGGCAGCCAAGCTACGTCCTCGCCGATTGATCTTTCTGGCTCAAGACTCAATCCCAAGTTCACCTTCGATACTTTTGTTACCGGCTCTTCCAACCGTTTCGCTAACGCCGCGGCCACGGCCGTGGGTGAAATGCCGGCCAAAGCCTACAATCCTCTTTTTATCTACGGCGGTTCGGGACTGGGTAAAACGCACCTGCTGCACGCGATTGGTAACTACGCGCTTTCGCTCTACCCGAATCTGAAGGTCAAGTACGTGAGTTCAGAAGAGTTCACAAATGACTTCATTAACTCGATTCGAGACGACCGCGCCGAGCAGTTTCAACGTCGCTACCGCGAGGTAGACATCCTGCTCATTGACGACATCCAATTCATCCAGGGCAAAGAACAGACAGTCGAAGAGTTTTTCCACACTTTCAACACGTTGCACAACGCGAACAAGCAGGTTGTTATCACCTCGGATGTGCCGCCGAAGAAGCTCGAGGGCCTAGGTGACCGCATGCGGTCGCGCTTCGAAATGGGGCTGCTCACTGATATTCAGCCACCGGATCTAGAAACCCGTATCGCTATTTTGCGTAAGAAAGCTATCGCGGAGAACCTCGATGTCAATGATGAGGTACTAGAGTTCATCGCCTCGCGAATTTCCTCAAATATCCGCGAACTTGAAGGCTCGTTACTTCGCGTCACGGCGTACGCGCAGATCACTAATCAAGAGATCAACAGGTCGCTTGCAGAAGTGGTTCTGAAAGACGTTCTTTCAGACCCGGATGACACCGAGATCACGATCGCAATGATCATGGGGCAGGTTTCTGACTACTTCCAGGTGAGTATTGAACAAATGAACTCAGCTGACCGATCCCGCCAAATTGTCGAGGCGCGGCAAATTGCCATGTATCTGTGCCGCGAACTGACCGAACTCTCTCTACCCAAGATTGGCCAGGCATTTGGGGGCCGTGATCACACGACTGTTATGCACGCCAATAAAAAAATCTCGCATCAAATGACAATGAAACGTGAAATCTACAATCACGTCACCGAACTCATCAGTCGAATCCGCGCTCAGGCGCGGCAAAGCCAGTAGTATCCACATGGTTTTGTGAATTCATGTGGATAAGGGGCTGATTCTTTACCTTGTACCACGAAATTCTGTGGATATATTTCTATAGGTAATTCCCTAATTCACAACTAGTATTCTCAATCACCAGGGTTATCCAGATTTCATTAACAATATAAAAGTGCGCCAGATCGGCGAAAAATCGACTTATCCACAGTTTGCACACCGCCTATGACTACTACTGGAATTACAAATTATTATTTCTATGTCCGCACAGAAAAGAAAAATCTGTGGATTGCAGGTTCGCGGCGTGGCACCTTGCATCAGCGCTGGAGTGTGATCCAGCAACGTGCCTAATTGGATAAAATAACGTAAAGTGAAACAGCTAGTACTAATGATTGAAAGTGAGGCGGACTGTGAAGTTCACCGTTGAGCGCGACGTGCTATCTGAAGCCGTTAATTGGACTGCACGTACGGTTCCCACGCGTCCTTCCGTGCCTATTCTCGCCGGTGTTCGCATGGAAGCAGCCGATGGAGTTCTTACGCTTTCATCATTTGACTATGAAATTTCAACGCGTTCAGAAATTCCAGCAACCGTTGATGTTGCAGGAGAAGCCCTAGTTTCTGGTCGCCTGCTTGCATCGATCGCTAAGTCATTGCCCAATCAACCGGTTCAGTTCACGCTTGAAGGCCCGAAAATGAGCCTGGATTGCGGCACCTCTCATTTCACCCTGGCCACGATGTCGGTTGATGAATATCCTCCATTGCCAGTGATGCCCGAGGTACGCGGAACTATTGATGCCCAGGTTTTTGCGCAAGCCATCGCTCAAGTTTCAGTTGCAGCATCCTCTGATGACACCATTCCACTTTTAACTGGCGTGCGGATGGAAATTGAGGATGACACGATTACGCTTTTGGGCACAGACCGCTACCGTCTAGCCATGCGTGAGTTTAAGTGGGAGCCGGCTCAGCCCGGTATTTCCACAGCTCTCTTGGTGAAGGCGCGGGTGCTTGGTGATGTCGCAAAGTCGATGACTTCAGGGGGAAGTGTTGAACTAGCCTTCGACACTGAAGCAGCGGGCGCAGCGAACTCTCTAATCGGTTTTGTATCTGGCTCCAAGCGCACCACGTCAACTCTCATGGATGGAGACTACCCGCCGGTACGTCGTCTATTCCCCGATGATGCGCAGATTCAGGCAGTGGTCGATCGCCACGAGCTTGTAGAGGCAGTCAAGCGCGTATCTTTGGTAGCAGAGCAACGTACTTCTGTTCGTCTCGGTTTTGAAGACGGGCAAGTGAATCTAGAAGCGGGTACCGACGACAACGCACAGGCCTCTGAAGTAGTAGCCGCGACCGTCGAAGGCGGTAGCTTGACTACTGCGTTTAACCCGAGATTCCTTGAAGGTGGACTTGGCGTAATTGACACAAGCCACGTCCGTTTCTCTTTCACCGATGCCGCTAAACCTGCAGTAATTACCGGACAAAAAGATGAGTCTGGTGATCAAGACGATTCCTTCAAGTACCTCATTATGCCTATCCGTTTTGGAATCTGATTTCACTAGCGGCGCCGCGGTATATTCGCACGTAGATGAACGCACTGATTGCTAAGGAAAAAGTCAAAGATTAGCTAGTGAGGAGAAGATATGTATATCTCGCATCTAGCTCTTGATGACTTTCGGTCCTACAAACACGCAGTTGTTGAGTTTGCACCGGGCGCCACAGTTCTACTAGGCCGCAATGGACAGGGCAAAACTAATCTCGTAGAAGCTATTGCATACCTTGCAAATCTTTCTTCACACCGCGTGGCAGCGGACACTGCTCTCGTGCGATTTGCTAAATCAGATGAGCAATCCCCAGCCGGCGCAGTAGTACGCGCGAAGGTAAGAACCGGAGGCAGAGACCGCGTAGTCGAGCTGGAAATTATTCGCGGACGCGCAAACCGAGCCAAGCTTAATCGTGCGCCAGTACGTCCAACTGAGTTAATGGGAGTTGTCAAAGTTGTCATATTTGCTCCCGAAGACCTCGACCTAGTCAAGGGTGATCCAAGTGGCCGACGCAAGTTTCTTGATGAAATAGCAACACAAATGTGGCCTGCTGCCAGAGCTGTAAAAAACGATTTTGATCGGGTGGCAAAACAGCGTGCGGCTCTGTTAAAACAGTTGGGAAAAGATCGTAGAGCGGGTAGGCACGTAGACGATTCGGGTATAGAGATCTGGAATGAGCAGTACATTCCGCTGGCCCGGCAGGTACTTGCATACCGTTTGAAGACTGTTCAAGCTTTAAATCAACCCGTTACTCTTGCTCATGACATCGTTTCTGAGGAGGCTCGCAAGCTCGCTCTAAGGTATGAGCACTCGTTAAATGAGGTTGACCAGGTTGATACTGGAGATTTATTTTCGCAAGTTCTTGAAGAGCCCGGGGCATACGAGGAACGACTGAGATTCGCGCTGAGTCAGGCGGTTGACCAAGAGATTGCACGGGGCGTGAATTTAATTGGACCTCATCGGGATGATCTTGGGATGACTCTCGATGAGATGCCGGTCAAAGGTTTTGCCTCCCACGGCGAATCCTGGTCGGTTGCACTAGCTCTGAGACTAGGTGCATTTGAGGCTCTTGCTGGCGAAGCAGGAACTGGTGAGGAACTGGATCCTCCTATCTTGATTTTGGATGATGTGTTTTCCGAGCTCGACGGTAAACGACGAGAGGCCGTATTGGGAGCAATAGAGCGGGCGCAGCAGGTATTCATAACCGCAGCGGTTGGAACGGATTTGCCCGCAGAACTTGACGCGACGGTAATGACGGTTCACCTTGACCGGCGGGAGGGCTCGATTGTTAGAGAGTCTCTAACAGCAGATATTTACGAGAAGTCAACTACGCCAATTGATGATGCAAATTCGACAGGCTCTGATGGGGCGAGTGCTCCATGACATCAAAGAATGAGTTTGAAGTAAGAGCGGCTAGCTATGCTCAAGAGGCCGTGCGCCGGCAAAAGCAACTTGCGCAAGATTCTGGCTACTATCCCGAGACGGCTACCAAGGCCCGATTGCTGAGCGAGCGCGGCGGTAAATCACGCGCTAGCGCATTTCGTAGCAAAGGCGGCGGATCTGGTCGCAGGGGTTACGGCTATGATAACGAGGGTTCGAAGGAAGGGCTTGCCACCTCCAAACTGGGTACCGGTCCATCAAAGTATGATCCGCAACCGGTGGACAACGTAATTGGCAATTTGGTCAACAGGCTCGGATGGTCTTCAGTGCTAAGCATTGCCACGATTGCTGCTAGGTGGCCAAGTATTGTAGGTCCTTCAGTCGCGCAGCACTGCAAGGTGGAGACGTTTGAAAACAACGTCCTTGTGGTTAAGACCTCATCAACCGCCTGGGCGAATCAAATGAAGCTTTTGCTCCCTACGCTAGAGAAGCAGATCGCACAGGCTTTTGGAGAGAATGCGGTAAAGCGGGTCATTATAAGAGGACCTCAGGCACCGTCGTGGAGAAAGGGCCGCTTACACGTTCCCGGTCGTGGTCCGCGTGACACATACGGGTGAGAGATTCACTAAGGAAGGCACATCAAAAATGCCTGTAAAAGTTATACACAGGTTTTCCCACCGTTGTGAATGACTTTTAACTGACATTTTTGGGGTTTTTGAATTACAAGGTTGACTGACCTAGAGTGCGTTGCTCGAATCTGTGGATATGACAAAAAGTGGTAAGATTATAAAGGTTTTTAAGTGTAAATCTGCGTGTTTATGCGGTTTTTGACAGTCATCTTCCCGTGGCTTGAAATCCCGCATCTGATTGATCTTTCGGGTTTAGCCCGGGCGCAGTTTGCTTCCCGCTAGAAAGGGGCTAGTTTGGCTGACCTAGAAGCCCGCCAGGCACAGCAAAATGGTGGTTACGACGCATCGAACATTACCGTTTTGGAAGGCCTAGAAGCTGTTCGCAAACGACCGGGTATGTACATCGGTTCAACCGGCGAGCGCGGTCTTCACCACCTGGTGTACGAAGTCGTTGATAACGCAGTTGATGAGGCGCTGGCCGGATACTGTGACCATATTGAAGTTACGATCCGCGAGGACGGCGGAGTCACGGTTCAAGATAATGGCCGCGGTATTCCTGTGGACATGCATCCCACGGAAGGTCGCCCAACCGTCGAGGTGGTAATGACCATCTTGCACGCGGGCGGAAAGTTCGGAGGCGGTGGATACGCTGTGTCCGGTGGTTTGCACGGCGTGGGTATTTCCGTGGTCAACGCGCTTTCGTCTCGCGTGGAAACAGAGGTGCGCCGTCAGGGTTACGTGTGGAGGCAGACGTTTGGTAACGGCGGGCACCCCCTCACTGATCTTGTTCGCGGAGAAGAGACCGACGAAACCGGCACGTCTCAAACTTTCTATCCGGATCCTTCAATTTTTGATTCCGTTGAGTTTTCGTTCGAGACTTTGCGCAGCCGCTTCCAGCAGATGGCCTTCTTGAACAAGGGCCTGCGGATCACCCTCACGGATGAACGTCCAGGTGTTATTGACGAGGGTGACGAGATCACCGGGGACGACCTCGGATCTAATGACGATCCAATTTCCGGTTTCCGCCAGGTTACTTACATGTACGAGGGCGGCCTGCGTGACTACGTCAACTTCATTAACAAGACGAAGAAGGCTGAAGTCATCAACAGCGAAATCATTGACTTTGAAAATGAGAACGCTGAAGGCTCCATGTCTATTGAAATCGCGATGCAGTGGACCCGCGCCTACTCCGAAACGATCCACACATACGCGAACACGATCAATACCACCGAGGGTGGTATGCACGAGGAGGGTTTCCGTTCCGCGCTGACTTCTATTGTCAACAAGTACGGGCGTGAGAAGGGGATCCTTAAGGATAAGCAGGACAACCTCACGGGCGATGATATTCGCGAGGGCCTAACCGCTGTTGTGTCGGTAAAGCTCACAGAGCCGCAGTTCGAAGGCCAGACCAAGACCAAGCTCGGTAACGCCGAGGCCCGAACTTTCACGCAGCAGCAGGTGTACACGCAGCTCGGTGATTGGTTTGATGCGCATCCGACCGATGCGAAAGCAATCATCCTCAAGGCTCTGGCTGCTCAGGAGGCGCGCCTAGCTGCGCGCAAGGCAAGGGAAGCGACCCGGCGAAAGAGCGTTCTGGAATCCGCATCGATGCCGGGTAAGCTCCGCGACTGCTCGTCGCGTAACCCGGAAGACTGTGAAATCTTCATTGTGGAGGGCGACTCGGCGGGTGGTTCCGCCGTTATGGGCAGGGATCCTGAGCACCAGGCCATCCTGCCTTTGCGCGGCAAGATCTTGAACGTTGAAAAGGCACGCGTTGATCGCGCGCTGGACAGCAACGAAATCCGCGACCTCATTTCCGCACTCGGCACGGGTATTGGAGAGGAATTTGATATCTCCAAGATTCGCTACGGCAAGATCGTGCTGATGGCGGATGCTGACGTTGATGGCCAGCACATCACCACTTTGTTACTGACTTTGCTGTTCCGCTACATGCGTCCGTTGGTGGAAGAGGGCCACGTGTATCTGGCGCAGCCGCCTCTCTACCGGCTCAAGTGGACCAATGCGCCACACGAGTACGTTTACTCCGATAGGGAGCGCGATGAACAGCTCGCGGCAGGTAAGAATGCGGGATACAGACTTCCAAAGACCGGTGGCGTGCAACGCTACAAGGGTCTTGGCGAGATGAACCACGACGAGCTTTGGGACACAACGATGGATCCTTCAAGGCGACTACTAAAGAAAATAGATGTTGCCGAGGCGGCATCAGCTGACGAAGTGTTCTCCGTTCTGATGGGGGACGACGTGGAATCTAGGCGTTCGTTTATTCAGCGCAACGCACAGGACGTGCGCTTCCTAGACTTCTAGTCAACCTGGTCAAATTCGGATCTAAAGCTTATAAGGAACGGAAATAACGTGAGTGACGAAAATCAGACTCCTGATGAGGTAGCCGCAACCGAACAAACCGGTGCCGTGGTGGCTCAGAAGATTAGCCACGTTGACATTGAAGTTGAGATGCAACGCTCCTATCTCGACTACGCAATGTCGGTAATTGTGGGACGCGCACTGCCTGAGGTTCGTGACGGTCTAAAGCCGGTACACCGACGGATTCTTTACGCAATGTATGACGGCGGCTACAGGCCAGACGCGGGTTTTTACAAGTCGATGCGTGTAGTTGGAGACGTGCTATCCCACTACCACCCGCACGGTGATGCTTCGGTTTACGATGCGCTCGCTCGCCTCGTGCAGCCTTGGTCCATGCGCTACCCCCTGGTGGCTGGCCAGGGTAACTTTGGCTCGCCAGGAAACCTAGGCCCCGCTGCTCCGCGTTATACGGAGTGTCGCATGCATCCCATGGCTATGGAGATGGTTCGCGATATTGACGAGAAGACAGTTGACTTTGTTGACAACTATGACGGGCGTAACCAAGAACCAACGGTATTGCCGGCACGGTTCCCGAATCTCCTGGTGAACGGGTCTGAGGGTATTGCAGTTGGTATGGCCACTCGTATCCCGCCGCATAACCTGCGTGAGGTTGCTCAGGGCGTGCAGTGGCACCTGGATCATCCGGAGGCAAGCCGCGAAGAGCTTCTAGAAGCACTCCTCGGCATCATCAAGGGCCCTGATTTTCCGACGGGCGCAACGATTCTTGGTAAATCCGGCATTGAGCAGGTCTACCGCACCGGGCGCGGACCGATTGTGCAGCGCGCAGACGTTACAGTTGAAGAAATCAAGGGACGCACCTGCCTGGTGGTCACCTCATTGCCATATCAGGTCAACCCAGACAACCTCGCATCCAAGATTGCGCAGCTCGCAAAGGATGGAGTAATTCAGGGCATTGCGGATATCCGCGATGAGACTTCGGGTCGATCCGGTATGCGTCTTGTGCTTGTTCTGAAGCGTGACGCGGTTGCCAAGGTTGTGTTGAACAACCTTTACAAGCGTACGCAGTTGCAAGATTCGTTCCCTGCGAACATGCTTGCCCTCGTCGACGGTGTTCCCCGTACGCTTTCCATTGACGGCTTCATCTACTACTGGACCAAGCACCAGATTGACGTTATTGTGCGGCGCACCAAGTTCCGCCTAGAGAAAGCACGCGAACGCCTACATATATTGAACGGCTACCTTAAGGCACTTGACGCACTTGACGAAGTGATCGCATTGATCCGGCGCTCACCAACCGTGAACGATGCGCGTACAGGCCTTATGGAATTCCTCGAGATCGACGAGATCCAAGCAGACGCAATTCTCGCTATGCAGCTTCGGCGCCTAGCCGCACTCGAGCGCCAGAAGATTATGGATGAGCACGCAGAGCTTTCTGCTCGCGTAGCGGATCTTGAAGACGTTCTTGTAAAGCCGGAGCGTCAGCGGCAGATCGTTTCAGAGGAGCTTGCGGAAATCGTCGAGAAGTACGGTGATGATAGGCGCACGCGTATCGTTCCGTTCTCGGGCGAAATGTCCACGGAAGACCTCATCCCCGAGGAAGATGTGGTTGTCACAATTACCCGTGACGGTTTCACAAAGCGCACTCGCGTGGATTCCTACAAGAGTCAACACCGTGGCGGTAAGGGAATCCGGGGCGCGAAGCTACGTCAAGATGACGTTGTGCAGCACTTCTTCGTCACTACGACCCACCACTGGCTGCTGTTCTTCACAAATCTTGGCCGCGTTTACCGCGTCAAGGCGTACGAGATCCCTGAGGGTGGCCGCGATTCGCGCGGACAGCACGTTGCGAACCTCCTGGCATTCCAACCGGATGAGGAGATCAGCGACGTCCTCGCTATCAAGGACTACGATCAGGCCGATTACCTGGTTCTTGCAACCAAGTCGGGCCTGGTCAAGAAGACCGCCCTTCAGGATTACAACTCGCCGCGAAGTGGTGGCCTGATTGCAATCAACCTTCGGGACGTTAATGGCGAGCCAGACGCGGTGGTATCGGCAAAGCTTGTGAATGCTGACCAGCACCTCATTCTCATTTCTAAGATGGGGCAGGCTTTGCGCTTCGAAGCTAGTGACGAATCTGTGCGTCCGATGGGCCGCGCAACGTCAGGTGTGCGCGGCATGAAGTTCCGCGACGGGGACTACTTGCTATCCCTCGACGTTGTACATGAGGGGCGTGACCTCCTTGTCATCACAGAGGGCGGATTCGCCAAGCGTTCCGCTATCGACACTTACCCAACGCGCGGCCGCGGCGGCCTTGGCGTCAAGGTAGCGAACCTCGTGGATGAGCGCGGCGACCTCGTAGCTGGCCTTGAAGTCACCGAAGAGGATGAAGTGCTTGTCATCATGGAGAGCGGCAACATCGTGCGGAGCGCGGTAAGCGAAGTTCCGCGCACCGGTCGTAACACACAGGGCGTGACCTTCGCGCGCCCCTCGAAGGATGACCGTATTATCGCAATCACTAAAAACTTGGAATCACAGTTGGATGACGATTCCGAGGCAGTAGACTCAGGTGATGAGGCCACAGCAACCACGGAAGCGCAAAATGCAACTGAGGTTGCCGAAGGAGTCGAACCCGATTCCGCGGCGCGAAATGAGGAAGGTGACGAATGAGCGACACCTCGCGATCTGACGTTCAGCAAGGTTGGGAGCAGGACACCCCGCATCAGGTAATGCTGGCAGTTGCCCGAGTTGATCCATGGACCGTCATGAAGGTCAGCTTCATGCTTTCTGTGGCATTTGCAATCGCAACGGTTATTGCGTCTTTCGTGATCTGGCTGATGCTCGACGGCATGCACGTATTTGCCGACATCGAACATTTCCTGGTCAGTATTGGTGCCGAATCGTTCGTCAAGCTGCTTGACTACGCTCGCCTGCCGCAGGTGATGTCCATGGCAACTCTTGTGGGTGTGGTAAACATCGTGATTCTCACGGCGCTATCCACGCTGGGTGCGCTCATTTATAATCTCGTCGCTGCACTTGTGGGCGGCGTGCGAGTCACCCTCATGGACGAATAACCAACCTGCGAAACGAAAGTGCTGGTCATTCTAAATCCTTCTAATGTAAGGATTGTCACTGATGGCAGTTTGGAATTGTCCAACTGCGTTGGGTAATCTTATTTGGTGCGAGAGCGCAAGGGCCTATAGCTCAGTCGGTTAGAGCGCTTCCCTGATAAGGAAGAGGTCGCTGGTTCGAGTCCAGCTAGGCCCACAGGCGTTTGAAGCACAGTAACGGAGGCTCGTATGATTCGCGAAGGACTACGAAATCTAGTTATTGGTGGGATCGTTGGTACAGTAGGTCTTGTGACTTACCAGATCACCCGCGATCTTTCAGACGATAAGAATCTGTGGCAGCCCATCCAGGCTGAGCCATCTAACGCGATGGACTAACAGATTCCCAATAGGGGCTATGGCGCAATTGGTAGCGCACCTGCTTTGCAAGCAGGGGGTTAGGGGTTCGAGTCCCCTTAGCTCCACAACCACCCGGCCGAATAGGCCGGGTTTTTTTAATGCCCAAGGTTGTCCGCGCGGTTGTCCATAACCGGAGCCGATTGTGGGGCTCGATTTGGGAAACACTGCGGCGCTATGCAGCATATTCGTTCAGATTCTCTAACAAACAGCACTTATGCACAGGTATATCCACACCTGGGGAAACTTACATATATGTAGTTTCTACAATGTTGTTCCTTGGAATCTCAGGTAGTTTAGAGTACTCAAACAGTAATAGAACCCGACCTGTGGAAAACCAGCAGGTCGGGTTCGAAATAGTTGTGGAAAGCTGTGTATAACTAGCTGTAGAACTGAGTAAGCCCCCAGTAGATCCCGTAGTTCAGGGCTAACAGCGCTACAAAAATCCCAACAGATGCCAACACCGTAGCGGTGGTTTGGCTCTTTTCAGTCTTTCCAGGCCTCGGTCTTGCCAGGTGAACCAAAATCCATGCAACCAGTGCGCCCGTGATCAAACCACCTAGATGACCTTGCCACGAAACTCCAGACACAACGAAGCCGTAAACAAGGTTCACGGCCAGCAAAACCACAATCGACGTTGTATCTGAGCCAGAGGCCTTTTGGAGCACGAAAATAGCTGCAAATAGACCAAACAGTGCGCCCGATGCGCCCACCGTTGCTCCCACTAGAGAAGTAGGATCAACAAACCCCCACGCCAGCACAAAGAGGGATCCGCCCATTGCAGAAGCCGCGTACAGAACCAGGTAGCGCCCGGCCCCAAGGACCTGTTCCACGGGGTTACCAACGATGTAGAGCGTCAGCATGTTCAGCCCTAAGTGCAACAGTCCGCCGTGCACGAGGGCAACTGTGAGTAGGCGCCACGGTTCGTGTATTGACCAGGCGGGCACATACATTAGCCAAACCTGGAGCGGCTTGTAAACGGTAGCGAGAAGCGAAACCGCGATGGTTATGCCAAGAATCCAAGTGGTGATGCTCTTGCCTTGCAAGCGATATGCCGGCCGGCGCATGCGGGCACGAGTAGTGCTGTTCGCACACTCGGGGCAGATTGAACCTACCTCAGTGTGGATAGTGCAGTCCGAGCAGGTACCTCTTCCGCACCGTTTACATGTGGAAATGGCGGGGAGGTTAGGGTGACGAGGGCAGGCCACAGCGGGCTGTGACCTGCGTTCGCCGTAGCGTGGCTGGTCGCTCACTCTTCGATGTCAATCGTTTCGACTACAACGTCCTCAACCGGCCTGTCATTCATACCCGTTGGGACTGCGGCAATCGCGTCTACAACCGCCTTAGACTCGTCGTCAATAACCTTGCCGAAGATTGTGTGGTTACCCTGCAGCCAGGTGGTTGGAGCAACGGTGATGAAGAACTGCGAGCCGTTGGTGCCGCGACCCATACGCTTGCCTGCATTAGCCATTGCGAGTACGTACGGTTCGTTAAAGTTCAGCTCCGGATGGATTTCGTCGTCAAAGTTGTAACCGGGGCCACCAACGCCAATGCCAAGAGGGTCGCCGCCCTGGATCATGAATCCGGGAATAACGCGGTGGAAAACAACGCCGTCGTAAAGCGGTGCGTTGGTCTTTTCACTCGTTGCCGGGTGCGTCCACTCCCGCTTACCTTGCGCAAGTTCGGCAAAGTTCTTCACCGTAATCGGTGCGTGGTTGGGGAAAAGTTCGATGGCGATATCGCCCATATTTGTGTGAATTGTTGCTTTCATACTGCAATTGTCGCAGATTTGTTTGGATATGTCTTTATTGATCGCCCAAGATTAGCGGCCGGTTCATCCTGCAATGCGCGCGGTTTCAGTGCAAAATGGAAGGGATAGTGTTTCGCTAACGCGAAGCTGATTCTCAACGTAACGGAGGAAATGATGGGCAAGCTAGATACTAAGAAGCTCCATCGTGAGGCCGATGCCGCAGCTGAGGCCGCGATGCGTCATGGCGAAGAGTTTGTAACGAAGGCGCAGAACCTGGCGCAAGAGGGCGCAGAATGGGTTGCTCCTCGCGCTCAGTACCTGTGGGATGAGACGGTTAAGGCAACCGCCCCGGTGCTAGAGGAAGCCGCGGATCGCGTCCGTCCCTACTTGGATGATGCTCAGGCTGTAGCCAGTGATTACGCCAAGCGCGGCGAGAAGGCTGCTCGTGCAGCGTCCGCGGCAGCAAAGAAGGACGGTACTATTGCCGAGCGCGTACAGCGCGCGGGTGAGGCCAGCCGCAAGGAGCTCACAAAGCCGAAGAAGTCTGTTGCCGGTACGGTAGCTAAGACGTTCGGGTGGGTACTGCTCGGCACCGCGGCAGCGGGCGTTGGTTACCTACTTTGGCGTCGTTCCCAGCCGATTGAGGATCCTTGGGCAGAAGAGTACTGGGCGGACCTCGACACCGATGTTGACATCGTGGAAACCCCGGCAGAATCTGCTGAGGAAACCGAAGAGTAAGCCAAACTTAGCTTCTTCTACAAGGGAGGTTGAGGCCGCGGGCCTCGGCCTCCCTTCAAATTTCAAACCCCTTGGTAGCTACAGCTTTACATCGGTGACAGGCATGCTAGAAGCGGCCTAGAAACACAAAAATGGTGGGCATTACGCCCACCATTTTGCGTGAAACTTTAACGCCAGCGCAGTGTCATGAGGAATCCGGTCATCATGAAACCAAGGCCGATTGCGAGATTCCAGTTGCCAATGCCAGGAATTGGGAAGCGAGCCCCCGTCATGTACATGACGACCAGCCAGAGTAGGCCAATGATTAGCAAAGTTACGAACGTGGGAGCCCACCAAGACGGGGAGAGTGGGATGCCGTCAGTCCACGACTTGATTTCCAAATCATCCGTATGAGACGAGTTGGACGTCTTCTTGCGTTTTCTTGATTCAGGCACGCCTAATACCTTCCGACAGAGCCCTACCCGTACACTGGTTACATTGGATTGGGCAAATGATTAAAATCCTGTAATAGCGTACCAAAAGTAGCAGACATCGCGAAGAGGAGGGCTAGTGGAAAACGCGGATATGCGCGGCGCTCACCGTGGCGCGCACAGTCGCGGAGCTAACCATAGCCGCAAAACTCCTTTTTCAGAGCGCCTGAAACACTTTTTTGGCCGTGGATTCGTGCTGTTCTTAGCTGGTTTGCTGTTTGCTGGTGCAATGACGTTGCGTCCTTCCGCTGGCTCGAGGTACGACTCAGATCTGTTGTCTCTGGTGGCCCGCAAAGAAGTTACCGTGAAAGAGCTATCGGCGGCCAACGAGGACATGTATAAGCAGATTGACCAGATGATCGCGGCTGTTCCAGATCAGCCGCAACTGCCCGTTTCAGAACGTACGCGTGTGGAGTTAGCCGGGCCAGGCGTCACGGTAACGTTAAATGACGCTCCGATACCGGAACCATTACCGGAGGGCGTTGTGGCGGACGACCTCGTAATTCACCAGCAGGACATAGAGGCCGTTTTTAATGCTCTGCTAAGTGGCGGTGCAGAGGCGCTCAGCGTGCAGGGCCGGTTTGTGCGCGCCGATTCGAAAGTTTCATGCGTGGGCAATGTAATCAACATCGACGGTAAGCTCTACTCGCCCCCCTACGAGATTGGGGCGATTGGCGATTCCGCCAAAATGCACCGCGCGCTCTCGCAGGATCCACAGATCGCCATCCTGGGTGAGTACGTAGCTCGGTTCAACTTGGGTTACAGTGTTCGAGATGAATCAAACCTCAAAATTAGTGCCGTAAATCAACAGCCGGTATTCAACTTTGCGAAAGTGACGGCTAGCAATGACAACTAGCTCTTACCCCAGCAGGCGTGCAGTGGCGCGCAAGAAACCAAGCCTGTTTATTAGGTTCATTGGTGTTCTTGGCGAGCTCATGATCACGGCTTCGCTTGTGATTGGGTTATTTATCTTCTGGCAGCTGTACTGGACTTCCTGGGAGGTCGAGGCAGACCGGGAGCAGGCGATCAGTGACTTCGAAGCGAAACTTCCAAGAGTTTCTGTCGATAAGGTTCCTCCGGCTCACACGGAGGCTCCACCTGAGTTCACCCCGGTGGGTTATGGCGAAACCATGGGCATTTTGCACATACCCGTTTGGGACAACATGAAAGTTCCGGTGGTGCACGGAACGGCACAGTACCTGCTGGATCAGGCGCTGGGCGGACACTATGAGTTCACGCAATGGCCGGGCGAGGTTGGCAACTTCGCGGTCGCTGCTCACAGACGATCGTACGGTAACAACTTCCGTTACGTAGATACGCTCGAAGAGGGCACACCGGTAGTTATGGAGACCTCGACCGCATTCTTGGTCTACAAGGTGGTGCAAAAAGAGATCGTGCTTCCCGAGCAGACAGAGGTTATTAACCCGGTTCCTGATCAGCCGATTGGCACCACTCCCACCAAGCGAATGCTAACGATGACCACGTGTAGTACTGAGACTGGAGGCCAGTTTGGTAACAGTCACCGCTACATCGTTCACCTGGAGTTCCAACACTGGTATGAGCGCGATGAGGGCATGCCACCCGAACTGAAGTCTGAGAAGGAGGGCGCATAATGTATGCCGCTATCTTCCGCCTGCTGCCGGGCCCGAAGTGGTTAAAGGTTGTCTGGTCGATCCTGCTGATTGTTCTAGTGGCCTGGCTACTTCTTGAGTTTGCCTTCCCCTGGGTCCAAGACACGTTTAACGTGGTTGACAATACGGTGGATGTGCCGGATGTGACAACAACAAGTACGTAATCGTTTCACATAAGCAAATAGATGGGCGGCCCGTGACATGAGTTCACGGGCCGCCCATCTATCCGTAAGGTTTATTCCCCATTTTCAGAGGGCTGTTCCGCAGGTGGTTGTGGCTGCTCCTGAGCGGGAGGCTGTGTGGGAGCGGGGGCCTTGGCAACCGTGACGGTAATCGTCGTGTCCTTGGATACCGTTCCAGTTGCGGAAAGGCTCATTACGGTGCCCTCCGCGTGGTCTGCGCTCTCCTCGGTCTCCACGTTGGTGTTGAGGCCCAGCTCCTGCAGTGCTTGGAGCACCTCGTCGCGCGGGCGCCCAACCAGGTCGGCTGGTACAGAAACGTTGCCAGACGCGATGAATAGCGTCACCGACTCGCCTTCGCTGATTTTAGCTCCAGCCTCTGGATCGGTCTTGATAACCCGTCCCTTCTCCTGCGATGGATCGTCAACGGTGACAACGTCAGAAACCTGTAATCCGTTTTGCTTGAGTTGATCTCGAGCTTGTTGCTGGGTTAGGCCGCTAACGTCAGGAACCGTTGTGTCTGCAGGACCTGAAGAGAGGACCACCTTGACGGTTGTTCCCTTATCTACGATCGTGCCTGCTTCCGGGTCAGATGAAATGACCGAGTTTGCAGGAATTTCTGAACTTGCTTCCGTGCTTGCAATGGCAAACTCTAATCCGGCTTCTTTAAGTGTTGCGATTGCTTGTTCTTGAGTCTGTCCAACAACGGTTGGAACCGGAACTTGTTCTACTTCCGGCTCCGCGGAGTTAGTGGCAAACCACCACACCAGGCCGCCAATCATGGCAAGGGCAACAACGATAAGTAAAGCGATTGGCCAGCGCTTCTTCTTGGGTTCCTCCTCCAAAGTGTCAATGCGCGCCATGGTTTGCGTATCGTAGGCGGGGGCCGGAGGTGGCATGGTTGCTGCAGGCATCGTCATGGTAGCAGGGGACATAACCTGCGTTGCTGGCGCCTGCCATGAGTCCGTTTCGGGGGCCATTACGAGAGCACCGCGTGCCGCTCGATTGAGGTCGGCACGCATCTCTTCGGCAGAGCTGTATCTGTCGTCACGGTTCTTCGCTAAAGCCTTGAGGACAACTCGGTCAATTGAGTCCGGTACGTCACTGGTGATGGAAGAAGGTTTTGGCGGAATTTCTGACACGTGCTGGTAGGCCACGGCGACAGCAGAATCTCCCTTGAAGGGAGGTTGTCCCGTGAGAAGTTCGAACAGTACACAACCCGTGGAGTAAATGTCAGAGCGGGCGTCAACCGGATCGCCGTGCGCCTGTTCTGGGGATAGGTACTGAGCAGTTCCAACCACGGCATTCGTCTGCGTCATAGTGGCTTGAGAGTCCGTGAGGGCACGCGCGATACCGAAGTCCATGACTTTGATCTTGCCGGTGTTCGTCAGCATGATGTTGCCCGGTTTAATGTCTCGGTGAACCAGGCCGTGCACGTGTGAGTATTCGAGGGCTGAGAGCACGCCAGAGATGATCTCTACGGCCTCATCGATAGGAACAGGAGCTCCTCCTGCCAGGAGGTCGCGCACAGTGTGTCCTTCTACGTATTCCATAACGATGTAGGGCACGGAGACGGTTGAGCCGTCGGGTGTTGTCACGTCCTCTTCGCCAGTGTCGTAAACCGCAACTATGTTCGGATGGTTCAAAGACGCGGCAGCCTGCGCTTCGCGGCGGAAACGGGTTTGGAAAATAGAGTCTCGCGCAAGGTCAGTGCGGAGCATCTTGATTGCGACCACCCGAGACAGGCGCGTATCGAAGCCAAGATGTACCTGCGCCATGCCTCCACGGCCGATCATCGACCGCACTTCGTAGCGTCCGGCTAGGCGGTGGGTGTGGTTGTCAGCCATACTTGAACCTCCGTTGATGTGTTATCTGCCAGAATACTCGTAAATTGCCCGTGACTCGCTGTCGAGTTTGTGGAGCTCGGGTTGCTTTTGAAAGCAAACATGACTAGCAGTGTGACAATAAAAATGACAATTGCGACAACTAATAACTCTTGTAGTTGCACTTCGTAAGGGTCTGAGGATGCGTGTCTATATGCTCTGTTATTACCTGGCTGTCGCCGTGATTTAGGGGCGTATTGTGCCCGAGTGGGTAAGTTGCTTTTAGTTGCAGGTTTTGCGGTTCGGTTGTGTTGGTCAGATTTGAATGCGGGGGGCGCGTCAGATCGCAACTTTGTGGCAGCGGTTTTGCGTGAAGTGGCGATGTCAGTGCGTCTTTTGGTTGCGGCCTCGTTAGCGGATTGTTTCTTCGGGATCGAGGTGGTGAAGCCCGCGCGACCTCGTTCAAGGGCAGCTGGTGGCGCGTCAGGTAGCGAGACGGGTTTCGGATTGGTGGGGAGCCCAAGGGAGATAGCGGCGCTGGATAGTTGCTTCGCGAGGGTAGCGCCATCTTTTGGCCGATCTGATGGTTTCTTTTCCAGTAGCTTCATGACGATTCGCGCCAGCTCTTTGGGAACATCGTCGGGTAGCGGCGGGACTTCATCGTTGACGTGGGCGAATGCGACGTCCACCTGAGTTTTGCCGGTAAACGGACGCTTGCCAGCAAGTGCCTCGTAGGCGATAACGCCTAGCGCATACAGGTCGCCACTGTGGGTTGCAGGATCTCCCATCGCCTGTTCGGGCGGCAGGTATTGAGCGGTTCCCATAACCATGCCGGCCTCAGTCATGGTGGCTTGGCCAGGCGTTGTGGAAATGCCAAAGTCGGTGAGCTTAACCAACCCCTCGGGCGTGATGAGGATGTTGGAAGGCTTGATGTCACGGTGGACGATTTCGCGGTCCTTGGCTGACTGAAGTACGTACGCGGTTTGGATAAGGATGGGTAGTAGCTGGTCTGGCGCGATGCGGTTACCGCCACGCAGATACTCGTTGAAGGGACGGCCCTCAACGTACTCCATGACAATCCATCCGGTGCCATCCTCCTCACCGTGGTCGAGGACCGCAGCGATGTTGGGGTGTTGGATGCGCATGGCGTTGGTTGCTTCCATGCGTAGGCGCTGGAGGAAGGTGGCCTGGCCGGTGAGCTCTGGTTTGAGGATCTTCACGGCAATGTGTCGGCCAGTGACTTTATCTCGCGCGGTCCAAACTTCGCCCATGCCGCCCGTAGCAACCTGGCGGACAAGTTTGTAGCGCCCGCCCAGTACTTTTCCACTGTAGTTACTCATTGGCAGACTCAACTTCCAAGAGTTGGCGGACCACTGGGCCGGCGTCAGTTCCGCCACCCACGTACGGGTTGATGTCATCGCCCTGGATGGCTACGGCAACAACTACGGGGTTGTTATTGGCTATAAAGGCTACGGACCAGGCGATGTTGCGATCTGCCACCTCGGCCGTACCGGTTTTTGCAGCAACGGTGCGGCCAGGCAGATACATGGTCCCGCCCGTGCCGTACCGGGTGTCAACTACCGCAACCATCATTGTCCGCAACTGAGAGGCAACTTCGGGTGTGATTGGGGTGGCAAGGAGCTCTGGCTTAGTGGTGGTTTGAACCTCAAGATCGGCGTTTACTACCGAATCGATAAGGTACGGCTTCATCAGTTGGCCATTGTTTGCCACCGCCGCAGCGATCATAGCCATTTGTAGAGGCGTGACTTGCACGTCGCTTTGCCCAATCGCGGCGAGGGCGGTTTGGGCCGGGTCCAAACCCTCGGGATATGCGGATGGAGTAACTGGTAGCGGGATGGAAAGATCCTGCTCGAAGCCGAAGTCTAGGGCCTTCTGGTGGAGTTTTTCTGCGCCAACTGTTACCCCGCCCTCGGCAAAAGTCGTGTTGCACGAGCGTGCGAAAGCTTCGGTCAAGGTTGGGTTGCCATCACCGCACGCGAGGCCGCTAATGTTAGGCAGGTCGGTTTCAGTGCCGGGTAGGCGGTATGAGGCTGGGCCGCTCACCTTCGAATCTGGAGTCAGGCCGGATTCAAGCATTGCTGCAGCAGTTACAAGCTTGAACACTGAACCGGGCGCGTAGCGATCGCCGGCAATGGCACGGTTCTTGAGCGGTTTTCCACTGTCTGCGTCGAGCTGCTTGTAGTAGTCCAATGCCGCCGCCCCGTCTGGGTCGGCTAGCTTGTTCGGATCGTAGGACGGGGAGGAGTAGAGGGCGCGGATTGCTCCAGTCTTTGCCTCGATGGCAACAACGGCCCCTTCGCGTCCTCCAAGGGCAGATTTAGCAGTTTCTTGGAGAGCGGCGTCGATGGTTAGGTTGACGCCGCCACCACGCCGCTCCTGGCCGGTGAGCAGATTTTGGAGCCGCTGGGCGAAGAGGGAGGGTGCGTCGCCCTCAAGAATGTCGTCGGCGGCGGATTCAAGACCGCTGGATGACCCGAGGTTTGTGGAGAACCAGCCGGTGAGGTGCCCGTAGAGGTCGCCAGCCGGGTAGCTGCGGTTGTACCTGCGGGAGTCCGGGATTTTCACCGACTCGGCGATTGCAGTGCCGTTCACGATGATGGGGCCTCGGTCGCGTTCCGCGGCGTGCAAAATGGTGCGCGAGTTGCGCGCGTCCGCGTTAAGTTCGGGCGCCTTGTAGAACTGAATGTAGGTGGCTGCTAGCGCCAGCGAACACACCATGGCGAACAGGATGATGTAAAGCTTACGGATTTGATCGTTCATTTGGCGCCTACCGCAACATCATTGGGGATAGCAACCGGGGTTGGGGGACGGCGCGACGCGTCGGATATGCGTAGCAATAGGGCCACGGATATCCACGAGGCAACCATGGACGAGCCACCTTGCGCGAGGAAGGGCGCGGTGAGGCCCGTGAGTGGAATCAGGCGGGTGATGCCGCCGAGTACTACGAATAGTTGGAGTCCGAGCGAGAAGCTGATACCGGTGGCAAGTAGTTTGCCAAATCCGTCGCGCACACCGATTGCAGCGCGCAGTCCGCGCTCGATCAGGATTAGGTACAAGAGCAAAATGGCCATCAGGCCGGTGAGGCCAAGTTCTTCTGCGAGGGAAGACAGGATGAAGTCAGACTGCGCGAAGGGCACTAGTTGCGGGTATCCGCGCCCCCAGCCGGTGCCGAACAATCCGCCTGACGCCATGCCAAACTGGCCTTGCACTACCTGGTGAGAACCGCCGATGGCGTTGTAAATGTCGTTGTCGTACGCGTGTAGCCAGATAGTGATGCGCCGCCCAACGTGGGGGAAGGCTTGGATTGCGAAGTAGGCGGCTGGTGCGAATAGTGCCGCGCCGATGATTAGCCAGGAAACGCGAGCGGTGGCTACGTAGATCATGGCGATGAACAGGCCGAAGAATAGTAGCGAAGTGCCGAGGTCACGCTGCAAGACGAGCACGAGGATTGCTACCAGCCATGTGAGCAGGATGGGGCCGAGGTCGCGTGCGCGAGGCAGGCGGATACCGAGGAACTTCTTACCCCCAACGGTGAGCATGTCGCGGTTGGTGACGAGATATCCAGCGAAGAAGATGGCGAGGGTGATTTTTACGAACTCGGCAGGTTGGACGGAGAACGGTCCGAGGTAAATCCAGATGCGCGCACCGAAATGTTCTTGTCCAAGTCCGGGAATGAGGGGCAGGATGAGTAGAACGATGGACACGAACATGGCGATGTAGGTGTAGCGGCGCAGGTTTCGATGGTTGCGTACGAGGATGAGTACAACTGCACCGGCCAATAGCCCCACGGCTACGAAAATCAGCTGTTTCATACCGACAATCGGGTATTGCGATTCTGGTGGGAGGTTCTCGTTTAGCGCCTTGTAAGACATGTCGAGCCGGTAAATCATGGCGAGGCCAATGCCGGTCAGTCCGACAGCCACGGGCAGGATCACTGGGTCGGCGTGTGGAGCGAGTTTGCGCACCCCAAGGTATGCAACGGTTGAGAATACGACGAGGATTACCACGTGCCAAAGGATGTTGGCGGGTAGTTCATCGGTTCGATTGAGGGAAGTGAGGGCGTAGCCTCCCAGGCCTGCGGCCGTGGATAGGACAAGCAGGAGCAGCTCTAGGATGGGCCGCGATCTTGGAGGGGAGATCGTTACGGTTGCCATTAGCTCTCCTTAGTGGCAGCCGTTGTTGGCGAGCTAGTTCCAGATTCGGATGGCGTAGTTTCGCCTGTTTTATCATTCTGCTCAGTTGTCGAAGTTGTCTTATTACTCTCAGCTGTGCGCTTCAAGGACTCAACATACTGGTTGATTTTCTCCATTGAGGATCTGCGTACAGGCTCTTGTAGGCGCGTGCGTTCAACGGGGAGGAGATCTGCAGCCTTGAGCTCGGTTAGTTCAACTGGATGAGACAACTCGAACGGGCCAACCGCCTGCGGAATGCCTTGGAATATGACAACCTGGTCTTCCACCAATTGCGCGTAATACTGGGTTTGTGACCAAACGTATCCGCCCCAAGCGCCCAGAATCACCAGCGTTGCAACGATAAGGGCGAAGAAGGGTTTAACCCAGGATTTGGGTTTCAAGTCTTCGGGTTCTTCCTCATCGAGGATGGTTTCGCGCGGAGCAAGGTTGGCGGCGCGTGCGGCAGCGCCCCCGCCTCCGCGGCTAGGAAGGTTGCGATCAACCGCTGCGGCGCCCACTACCTGAGGGGTTTGCGCGTCGATGGAACCGGCAGGAACGACGTCTGCGATCACGCACGTGATGTTGTCGGGCCCGCCCCCTCGTAGGGCAAGGTTGATTAGCTCCTCGGCACATTCGCCAGGATCGTCGATGGTGGATAGCGTTTCGATGATTGTGTCGGCGGAAACTACGCCGGACAGCCCGTCGGAGCACAGCAACCACCGGTCACCCACCACGGCTTCGCGTACGGATTCGTCGGGCACAACGTCAGAGCCAGAGTCTCCAAGAATGCGTAGCACGATCGAACGCTGCGGGTGGTTTTCAGCCTCTTCTGGCGTGATTTGTCCGGTTTGGATTAGGTACTGCACAAACGAGTGGTCGGTGGTGACCTGCGTGAGGTTGTCGCCGCGAAGAACGTATGCGCGCGAATCACCGATGTGTACCATCGCAAGTTTTGACCCTGATCTCATAAGGGCAATGCACGTGGTGCCAAGGCCTTGCAGTTTAGGGTCGTTCTTGGAGCGTTCAACCAGCTCCTCGTGCGCGGCATTCAGGGCGTCGCGGAGGAGGGGAAGCATTTGTTCGGCCGGATGGTCGTCCGCATCGAGGGGGGCGAAGTGGGCGACGGCCACGGATGATGCTATGTCTCCGCCCGCGGGCCCGCCCATGCCGTCGGCTAGCAGGAGCAGGTGCGGCCCGGCATAGCCGGAATCCTGATTGTTTTTACGCACAAGGCCCACGTCGGACCTGGCGGCGAAGCGGAAGTCAACTGCCATTAGCTCACCAGCTCAAATGTGGTTCTACCAATGCGAACGTTAGCGCCAAACGTGAGGCGGTGGGGCCGGTCGATGCGCTCGTCGTCAACGAACGTGCCGTTTGTGGAGCCGAGGTCTTCAACCCACCAGCCTTCATCGTCCAGGTGCAGGCGGGCGTGGCGCGAAGACGCGTATTCGTCGTCAATTACGAGCGTAGAGGCAGGCGAGCGGCCGATGGTGATGTCCGCATTACCTAGCTTCATGGTGGTACCAACCAGGGGACCTCCGGTGATAAGGAGTTTGGTTGGCGTTGCGGGGGCTGCACCGCGTTTGCGGCGCCGTTTAGATTCAGCGAGGTGCTTGTCAGCCTCTTTGCGGCCCGCGCCGCGCGGCGTGACCACGGTTCCGAAGATGTCTTGGCGTAGCAGTGAGACAGCCCCGAGCGCCACCGCCCAAAGTAGGAGGAGATACAGGAGCCGGAGCAGCGTGAATGCTAGGTCAGAAGCCATCTACGTGTATTGCTCCTTTGCGGCAGATGTCCAAAACAGGATGCGCGTGCGTCCAATCACCAGCTGATTTCCATCCACCAGTGTGGCGGCGTCTACCTTGTGTCCTTCGACGTAGAGGCCGTTTGTGGAACCGAGGTCGGAAGCAATCACGCCGTCCGGGGTTTTGCGTAGTTCGAGGTGGCGGCGAGAAACTCCGGAGTCTGAGATGGTGATGTCGGCTTCGGCTCCGCGGCCGAGGATGGTGACGGGCTCGGTGAGGATCCAGCGCTCACCCTCTACGTCGATGATTGGGTTGGATTCGGTGGCAACTTGGCTGGTGGCTGGGGCTACCGCCCCGCGTTTGGTGCCAACTTCGATTTCGAGTTCACCGGTGAGCTCTTCAGGGCCCTCCTCAATGTTTACGTCGATGGGGCCAACGAGGGCAAAGTTGTTTTCTTCGGCGTGTTCGCGCGCAGTGTTTTCGACTTCGGTGGCGAGGACGTCAATGCCAAGCTCTTCGAGTCGCTTCATGTCGGAGGGTGCGACGCGGACGGTGTACTGGTTTGGGGCGATGGCCCGATCCCGGGAATATTCCTGGATATGGTTGTCCATGGCGCTGCGCACCGCCGAGCTGACGTCTACAGGCTTTAGTTCAGAGCGGAAGATCCGGGAGAAGGTACCTTGCACGCCTTTTTCGATTGCTGATTCGAATCGGTCAAGAAACCGCATTGTCCACCCCCAATAGGTAGCTCCATGGTTTTGCTACAAGCTCGGAATCTACGCTACTACTTTGGCCATATTATAGCGATTGCGCGAGGTTGGCTGAATTTGCCTCACAGGTTTTGATTTTATATGCTGATCTAGCTTTAGCCCGGGTGGCGGAATTGGTAGACGCGCACGGTTCAGGTCCGTGTGCCCTTACGGGCATGGGGGTTCGACTCCCCCCTCGGGCACGATTGTTATGTTTCGGGACATCGTTCATACGGTGTCCCGACACTTTTTATGCTTTGGGGCTTTGATGTGTCCCGTCATCGTTCCGTTTTTGGGCTGGTAGTTTCCGGTTATCGCCACGCGCTGAGCCATGGTCGGTTAGCTTGTAGCTAAGAGATACGAGTGCCGAGTGACGTTATGGAAACGGGCGGAAAGAGCAGACGATGGTTGAGTTAAATGCGGATGGCATGCCGATGGGGTATCGCTCATTTGCCAGAATGTGCGAGATGGTTAGGGATGACTTGGAGCGCGTGTCAGACGGTTCTAACCCGATAGTGGCTGGGTTTGACCGTACCGGTTACATTATCAACACGCTATCGGCCTTGCGCGCGTACTCGGCGGGGAGCTTGTCTAGTGGTAAGGCAGAGCTTGAGGTGCCGGTGTTGGACGTGATGATCGACCAATACAAACGCTACGGATACTTCATACAGGCAAGGCAGTGCAGGGACGCGGTGTTGCACTGGCTCGAAATGGAAGAACGAGCAGAGAGCGTGGGCGTCATGCCATTCACCATGTCGTACTTCGACATCATCGGCGGACGCGTCAGAGAACCGGATGAACCACGAGGATCAGAAACACCATACAAGCTAGAGGACTGGATCAAACGCGCTGAACCATACTTTAGCGACCTGGTAGAACGCTACGCGCTCGCAGTAAACGCGATGGTGCACGAAGAGGCAAATAAGTACTACAACTAGCGCCCAGGCGCCCTTCCGCCACCTCGGCGCGTTGCCGCGCCGGAGATTGGCCCAAAGCCTCCCCCTGCGAACGAGTGTGTGCTGCGTCATACTGGAAGTGTCTCGATTGCAAACGGATGGGTGAGGGACATGAGCGATTCGCTTGTTAGTTGCAGGTTTCTAGGTGCGGCTGGAACCGTGACCGGATCGAAGTATTTGCTTGAAATCGATGGTCGTAAAGTGCTGGTTGACGCGGGCATGTATCAGGGCGAGAAGAAATGGCGTGTCAAGAACTGGGAGCCGTTCTCCCCAAGTCCGCAAACTATTACCGACATCTTGGTTACACACGCTCACGCTGATCACGTGGCCTACCTGCCGGTGCTTGTGAAGCAGGGTTTTAGAGGCTCGATTTGGGCTACGAGGGCAACTATAAAACTCGCTGAGATAGTCCTGCGCGATGCCGGCAACCTGCAGGTGAATGACGCGAAGTCAGCGAAAAAGGGCGGCTACTCTAAGCACGAGAATCCGTTGGCCCTCTTCACTCCAGAGGACGTGGAGAAGACGCTGCAGTATTTCCGCCCCGTTGAGTTCGATACCGAAGTTGATTTTGGAGAGTTCTCCGCTCGCTGGGTGCCGGCCAGCCACATCCTCGGGTCGGCTTCGATTCTGATAAAGACAGGGGGCACGCGGATCCTCTTTTCTGGCGATCTGGGCAGGGAGAACCCGTACCTGCTGAAGCCGCGCGGGAAAACCCCGGCAGCGGATTGGGTGATTATGGAATCCACGTACGGTGACCGGCTACACGAGGTTGCCGAGGTGCCGCACGAAGAAATGGCGCGCGCGATCCGCGACACTGCGGCGCGGGGTGGAAAGATCGTGATTCCCGCATTTGCGATTCACCGTACGGAGTCGGTGCTCGCCCAGCTGGTGTCGATGATGCGCGAAGGGCGAATCCCTGATTTGCCGGTGTTTGTGGACTCGCCGATGGGTCTGCGCGCCCTCAACGTGTACGAGGAGTTCGCGGACGAAGAGATGCGCAGCGGTATTGATAAGGAAGACTTCCTCGGCATTCCGCGGCTGAAACAGATGCTGAGCGTGGAGGATTCGAAGAAGATCAATGAGTTCAAAGGCTCGTGCATCATAGTGACATCCTCAGGAATGTTGGAGGGCGGTCGCGTTTTGCACCACCTGCAAAGGTTGCTACCAGATCCGAAGAACTGCCTTATTATTACCGGATACCAGGCTGTGGGAACGCGCGGCCGAAAACTGCTTGAGGGCGCGGAATCGATCAAAATGCACGGCTGGTACGTGCCGGTTCGCGCTGAAGTTACGCAAGACCGCGAGTTCTCTGCCCACGCCGATCGTGACGAACTTTTGCGTTGGGTTGCGCAGGTCGGTCAGGGCGATGACGGCGAGGCGGGGAAGGCCCCGCACGCAGTGTTCTTGACGCACGGCGAGCCGCGGGCAGCCCAGGCGCTGGGCGAGCGAATCAAGCAGAAGCTTGGCTGGAATGTGGTTGTCCCGCAGTTTGGCGAGGTTGTGAGGCTTGCGCCAAACCCGGACTGGGTCAGGGATTAACGCAAGCCGCCTCTAGATATGTAGCTAGTCGTGTCCGCGTAGCACGGCTTGCAGTCTTGGGTCCTCCAAGTAGCCGTCCAACACGTTGCGCGCCACGGCAATCGAGTCAACTAGCGGGTGGCTTGCAATAGCGTGCCAAGCGGCTCCCTCGTTGGACTCAAAGAACGCGCGTAGCAGTTCTTCTTCCACGGCCTTGACCGTTGAGACGAGGCCAAATTCAGGGCCGGTCAAGGGCTTTACCTGATGCGGGTGGATGCCGCCAGCGTCAACCGTGCAGGGAACCTCCACGACTGCGGATTCTGATAGTCCAGGCACTAGCAGGCCGTTCGGCCCATCGCTGTTTGCCACGTTGAGGATCATGGTTGCGGGCTCGCCCTTGGTGATGGCTTTCATGATGTTGAAAGCAACCTCTTGGTAGCCGCCGCCCATGTCCTCATTGCGGCGCCCGGCCCGCTCTTCCTCAGGGCGCGATTCGGCCATGTACGTGGCTTCGCGCTCGTTGTGCGTAGCCTGCCACAGCTCGGCTGCCCGCTGCGGGTCGGCTGCCGCCGCCTCGTAAAACTTTTCTTGCTGGGCTCGCAAGAACTCTCCGCGTGTCTGATGCTCGTCCAGAATGCGCTGTAGCGATTCGCGCGCGTAGTAGTAGTAGAACAGGTACTCGTTAGGCAGAGCGCCAAGGGTTCGCACCCAGTCGAAGCCGAGGATGCGAGCCTCTTCAATATGATCGAGCATTTCGTCGGATGCGAGCAGCTCCGGCAGGCGGTCAACTCCGTCAACGCGTAGTTCGCGCAACCATCCGAGATGGTTGAGGCCAACATAGTCAAACTCGACCTCGCTTGGCGAAACGCCTATCGCCGCGCACGCTTTGCGCATAAGGCCGATCGGGGTATCACAGATGCCAACAACGCGATTGCCTAGCACCGTGCGCATTGCTTGCGTGATGATGCCGGCCGGATTGGTGAAGTTGATGACCCACGCGTTTGGCGCCACTTCGCGCGCAGCCTTCGCTAAACGCATGGCCTCCGGCAGGGTGCGCAACGCGTACGCATTGCCGCCCGGGCCCACCGTCTCTTGCCCAATAACGTGATTAGAAAGAGCCACTCGCTCATCGCGAACACGCCCATCGGTGCCGCCTACGCGGATTGCTGAAAATACGAAGTCCGCGCCAGCAAGCGCCTCGTGCAGATCGGTGGTCTCAGTGATTCGAGGCAGGTTAGGCCGATCAGAATACAATCCACGGATCACGTTTTCGATGACGCCCATTCGCATAGTGGAAACGTCATACAACGCTACGTCAGTGATCTGGAATACAGAATCATGCTTTGAGAGGACGTCCAAAACTTGAGGGACGCGAAATCCGCCGCCTCCAGCGATCGTTAGTTTCACGGGCGAACACCTTTCAGATCGAGGGAAAGCACAGTATCTTGCGCATACCCTCTCATCTTATTAAGTCTGCACACCTGCGTGGATAGTTCGGCAAGGGATGCGCGCATTGTTTGTCATGAACGAGATGTGGGGCGATACTGATCGAAACGGTACGCAGAAGGAAGCAGGCTGTATGTCTACCGGTGCAATAGCGGTTTGTGGCCCAACGTTTTTGGACGTGGTGATGGCTGGGATGCCACATGCTCCAGTGCTGGGCGAGGAGATGTGGGTTGAATCTTCGGCGCTCACCGCAGGAGGGGCTGCTAATCAGGCGGTTGCCGTGGCAAGGCTGGGGCACCCGGTAGAGCTGATAACTCGCCTCGGAAATGATCGAGCGGGTCAGATTGTGCGGTCAGTGCTTGAAGAAAACAAGGTCGGTACCGCGTATGCTGCGCGTGTTGAACGCCAGTCTGTAACTGTTGCGCTTGCGTGGGACGCAGACCGGGCAATGGTCACTCACGGATCGGATGAAGGTGGTGCATTACCGGAAGACTTCGCACCTTCCGTGCTAATCGCAGACCTGCGTGCGATCGATAAGAATGTCGAGGTTGTGAAGAAGTGGCGCGCTCGCGGCACGAAAGTTATTGGTGACGTCGGTTGGGATTCTACGGGCGCGTGGCGCACCAGCGATCTGCTCCCGCTTGAACACTGTGATTATTTTGTTCCCAACGAGACCGAAATATTGCACTACGCCCGCTGTTTTGATGTTCGCCAGGCTGTTTCGATGATCGGTCAGCTGGTGGAAACCGATGCGCGAATAGTTGTAACAAGAGGCGGTCGTGGAGTGGTTCTAGGACCCGATAACTACCAGACTTTGCCTGGTATCTCGGTTGATGTGGTCGATCCAACGGGGGCGGGGGACGCGTTCAGCGCCGGGCTCGCCGTAGCCGTTGCTAATGGGGCAACGGAGCGCGAGGCCGTGTCTTTCGCCCTCCTTCTAGGCGCACTATCGGTTTCTAAGGCGGGAGGAGCTGGTTCTACTCCTACCGCTTCAGAGCTTGCAAAAAGGATTAAAGAGCTCGATATTCCTGGATCTTATGATTTGGGTTTCGTTCACCAATTTGTTAAATCACTCGGGTTTAACACCAAATAGTTTCGTGAGGTGAAACACTAGAGCAGACGGAGCAATTTTCGAAAGGGGAGGCAATGAGGCCTGCAAAGTTTATTGCACCTGCTGCAGTTGCGGCTGTGGCGCTAATGCTTGGAGCATGTGCTCCTGGACCTTCTAACGAATCGAGCCCCAGTGAGGGTGGTACGTCTAGTGAGGTCATTACGGATATTTCGAGCTTGCCTGAGCAGACTCTGACGGTTTGGGACCAGGAGGTTCGCGGAGGCCAGGATGAGCAGATGAAGCGCCTGAATGAGGCGTTCATGAAGAAGTATCCAAACATCACCATTGAGCGGGTTTCGCAGTCGTTTGATGACCTGCAAACTACGCTTCGCCTCGCACTTTCGGGTGATGACGCGCCCGATGTTGTGGAGGCAAATAATGCGCGGTCGATGATGGGGCAGTTTGTTTCGGCTGGACAGATCATTCCGCTGGATCCATGGGCGGATGCTTACAAGTGGCGCGATCGCTACTCTGACAGCATTCTTTCTTACTCTTCCTATTCGGCTGACGCCACGAAGTTTGGCGAAGGATCGCTTTACGGCTTGCCGCAGGTAGGCGAGGTTGTGGGTGTTTTCTACGCTCCTTCACGGTTTGAAGAGCTGGGCCTGCAGGTACCGAAGACGTGGGATGAGTTCAGCGACCAGTTGAAGACCATTAAGGACGCGGGAAAGACGCCGCTAATGCTCGGCAACGTAGATAAGTGGCCTGCGTTCCACCTGTTTGGCGCGGTTCAGGCCGCTCACGTTCCGGCGGACCAGGTGCGCCCACTTGGTTTCGGTAATGCGGGTGCTACGTGGAAGTCGGATGAGAACGTTGCGGCAGCGAAGCAGTTGCAGGACTGGGCGACGTCCGGCTACTTCAACGAGGGCTTCAACGGCGTTGATTATGACTCGGTCTGGCAGAGCTTTGCCAAGGGTGACGGCATTTACTTGATCGCCGGTTCTTGGCTCGCTCCGGATCTGATGGAGGCGATGGGTGACGACATTGCATTCATGGCTCCACCGATGGCGGGCGATAAGCCGGCAACAACCGGTGGCACAGGCTTGCCGTTTGCGATCACGTCTTCGGCAAAGGATCCGAACGTAGCCGCGGCATACATTGACTTCATCACCTCTGATGAGGCCATGCAGGTGCTTGCCGACACGGGCAACGTGCCGGTTAATGACGCTGCGAAGTATGCGGGTGGAACCAAGGGTGTTGTGGCAGACGTTTTGAACGTGTTCACAACCGTTTCTGAGGATGGCGAGATTCTGCCGTACCTGGACTACGCAACTCCGACGTTTGACCAGACGCTTGGTGATGCGTTGCAGCAGTTGATGGCGGGAACGATGACTCCGGAGGCATTCGTGGATGCTCTGGAGGCTGACTACGCCGGTTTTGCGAAGTAGGCACATGTCAACGGTTTCTAACGGTCCGCGCGCAGACTCAAAGAGTGGGGCTGCGCGCGGATCGGCCGTGAAATTTAGCCAGACTAAGCGGGGCAGCAATACGCTGGCCGCGCTGGCTTTGATGGCCGTGCCTTTCGCCGTGTATGCGGCGTTCATGCTCTATCCGTTGATCCGCGTATTCCAGTTGTCTTTGTATAAGTGGGATGGGCTGGGTTATTCAACGTTTGTAGGCTTTTCTAACTACATTGAGACGTTTTCGAATCCGCGGTTGTTGGCAGCGTTTTCGCACGCGCTGATTTTGATTATTTTTTACGCGGTTATTCCCCTGTGCGTGGGTCTGGTTTTGGCGTCGCTGTTGACAAGGTCGCAGATTCGCGGTCTGGGATTTTTCCGCACGGTGGTGTTTTTACCGCAGGTGATCGCGATGGTGGTGTTAGCGATTGCGTGGCGAGGCATTTACGCCCCGGATGGGCCAATTAACGGGTTTTTGCGTGCGATTGGTTTGGGATCGTTGACGAGGGCGTGGCTGGGTGATTTCACGTTTGCTTTGCCCGCGGTGGGCTTGATTGGTTCGTGGGTGAGCCTGGGCCTGGTGACGGTGCTTTTGATGTCTGGCATGGCCGCGATTCCGCGTGATTTGTATGAGGCTGCGATGCTTGACGGTGCGGGCAGGGTGCGTCAGTTCTTCGCAATAACTGTGCCGTCGGTTCGCGCGGAGATCATAGTGTCTTTGACTCTGACGATTGTGGCGGCTTTGAAGACATTTGACCTCGTGTATGTGACCACATCGGGCGGGCCGGGAAGTGCTACAACCGTGCCGTCTTACGAGGTTTACTATCAGGCGTTTCGAATTGGTGAGGTGGGAACAGCCTCGTCGCTCGCAGTGGTGCTGACGCTGGTGATCTTCTTGATTAACTTGGCCCTCAACCTGGTGGGGGAGCGTGAATAATGAGACCCTCGCGTACGGAACAACTGATTAATTACGTGGTGCTCACGCTGTTTGCAGCGGGAGCGTTGGTGCCCATTTTGCGGATTCTGGTGCTGTCATTGCAGCCGGAGTCTTTTGGCGGGGAGGGTTCATTCCATTTTGAGAACTACGCGGCGGCGTGGGAGCAGGGGCGCTTTTCGGATTACATGCGCAACTCGATAATGGTGGCGTTGCTGGTGGTGACGGTGGCGCTGGTGTTGTCGATAGCTTCCGGCTATGTTTTGGGCGTGTTGCGCCCGCGTGGGGAGAAGATCTTATTCTTCACTTTCTTGCTTGGGATCATGGTGCCGTCTGAAGCAATTGTGTTGCCCTTGTTTTTTGATTTGAGGTCCCTGGGGCTTACGGACACGATTTGGGCTATTGCACTTCCCCAGATAGCGCAGTCACTGGCTTTCGGAACGTTCTGGATGCGCGCGTTCTTTAGGAGCGTGGATAGGTCTTTGATTGAAGCCGCGCAAATAGATGGGGCCGGAAATTTGCGGATTTTGAGGTCGGTTTTGGTGCCGATAGCCGTGCCAACGGTAGTTACGCAGGTGGTGCTGACGTTTATGTGGACGTGGAATGACTTCCTGATCCCGTTGGTCATGTCGCCATCGGGCAAGATGCGCACCGCACCGTTGGGGTTGGCGTTCTTCCAGGGCCAGTACACGCAGGGTTCGAGCCTGCTGGCTGCGGGTGCTGTGCTGGTAGCTTTGCCGATGGTGATTTTGTACTTTACCCTCCAACGCCATTTCATGGCTGGTATGACAGATGGGGCAGTGAAGGGCTAGATTCAAAGCTTTTTGCGGATCGCAGGCATAATTTGCGTTTGCCGGGTGGCTTTTGCTGGGCATGGGTAAGCTTTCAGGTATTGGAGGATTAGTTATGCGTGTTCCACTTTCTATTTTGGATTTGTCGCCGGTTTCTGCTGGTTTGGGTAGACGCCGGGCGCTGGATGATTCGCTTGAGTTGGCGCGCCTTGCGGAGAGTGCGGGGTACAACCGGTATTGGATGGCGGAGCACCACGGTTCTCGTTTATTTATGTCGTCGGCAACCTCGTTGTTGTTGGCGCGCGCAGCGGAGCACACTTCCACGATTCGTTTGGGTGCGGGCGGCGTGATGTTGCCAAACCATTCGCCGCTAATGGTTGCGGAGTATTACGGTACGCTCGCAACGATTTATGGTGACCGGTTTGATTTGGGGCTTGGCCGCGCGCCGGGCACCGATCCGGTGACGGCCTCGGCTCTGCGGCGCGGAAGCGGCCAGTTGGATGATTTCAGTGTCGATGTGGCCCAGCTGGTGCAGTATTTCCAGCCGAGCCCGGTTGACGATTTTGGTCTTGCTGGAGCGGAGGCCGCGGCGTTCGGGCTGTCTCCAAATCCCGCCTCGATCCGCAATAGGATTTTGGCGATCCCAGGTGAGGGAACCGAGGTTCCGCTGTGGATGCTCGGATCTTCGCTCGGTGGCGCCCAGGTGGCGGCCGCGCTGGGCTTGCCCTACAGTTTTGCGTCGCATTTTGCACCTCAATACTTGCGTAACGCGGTAGCGACGTACCGCGCGAACTTTAACGCGGAGGCTCCTACGGTCCAGGTGGATCGCCCGGTCTTCATGGCGGGCGTGAATGTGCTGGTGGCACCAACTCGGGAGGAGGCAAACTACCTGTTCACCTCTTACACGGATTGGAAGGATGGGCTCAGCAAGGGCAAGAATGAGCCGCTGTCGAAGCCTAATGCGGCCTTGCAGTATGACGTTGCAGCGCAAGGTTTGAACACGACGGCCGTGGTGGGCTCGCCTGACGATGTGGTGGAGTACCTGGATGGTTTTGTGGAGCAGTTCCGTGTGGACGAGCTGATTGTTGTCTCTTACGCGTGGGATCCTGAGCTTCGCCGTCGGTCTTTCCAGCTTCTTGCTGACGCGTGGCTGGAGCGTGAGTGAGTTAGACGCGCCCACCCCACATCGCGGCAGGCTAGTGCGCGTGCGACGTGAACATTCGGATGTAGCGCTATCGGCGGTGGGGGCGGTTTCAGCGATGGCCGTTGGGTCTGCCCTCGGCGTGCCGTGGGAGCTTGCCACTCCACCTACGGACGCGCAGCGGTTAGATTTGCGAGGACGTAGCGGTCAGTTTGATGAGGGCGAGTGGGGCGCGGACGTGCAGCTGGCTGTTTTGGGGCTGGAGGTAGCTGCTCAGAGCCCGCTTGGTTCGCAGGTGGCGCTAGATCAGTTGACTGTGCGATTGATGGCTTGGTATCGCTCGCATCCGGTGCAGGTGGCTCCGGGTTTGCAGGCGGTTTTGCAGTGGGCGGATCAGCCTTCGCTTGCTCCAGCGCATTTGCGGGGGCGGATTGAGCAGGAGCAGGGCGAGCCGCCCGGCGCTGCCCGGTTGGTGGCTGCGGCGAGTGCTCGTTGGGAGAGTTTGCGTCCGCGTGCACGCGTGGCTGGCAATGAGGTGTTTGCACTCATGGTGCCGGTGGCACTGTCTGCGGCGTTGGATTCTCGCGAGTGCACGCGGGTGAGTTTAGAGGTTGTGCGCATGGTGACGCCGGATCCGCGTACCGCTTTGCTGGCAGCCTCGTACGCGCAGTTGCTACGCGGGGCGCTCGCGGGTTTTGCGCCAGGAAAGCCATGGCAAGAATGCCTGGACTGGTATGCGGCAGTTGCAAATGTTTTGGATGGAATCGGCAGTCTGGGATCAGAATGTCCCATTTTTGGCGTTGCAGGCGTGGCGGGCGAGGACGAAGCGTTCTTGCTGTCGATGGTGCGAGGCGATGATGCGGGCGTAGCGTCTGGGTTGGGCGCTGGTTTGGATGCGGTGTCGGTGATGGATCGAGTGTTGGCGGCTGTCCGGGTGGCCGAGTGGGAGCAGCGCGGCAATGCGCAGTTGAACCCGGTTTGGGTGGGCGTTAGTTCCGCGGTGCGCGCGGGCGGGGACACGGACACGGTGGCTTGCCTGGCGGGCGCGTTGCTGGGCGCGGCGGCAGGGGTTGGTGCGGTGCCTGCGGATCTGGCCAGCCAGGTGTGGGGTTGGCCGGGCTTGCGCCAGGATGGTTTACGCGATTTGGCAACGGCGGCGGTATACGCGGGCTTTGCGAGTTAGAGCCTCGCAATTAGGGGGCGCACTGCCTTGGCGCTGATTGCGGCCGCAACTTCGCTGTCAATGTGGAAGTCTTGGTTGGCGGCGGGTCCGCAAAGGTCCGAGACTGCCCGTACAGAAATGAACGGCACGCCTGCGCCGGTGCAAACCTGGGCGGCCGCAGTGGTTTCCATGTCGGCGCCGAGGGCGGCGGGGAAGGTCTCACGCATTTGCTCCACGTTTGCCGCGGTGATGAAAGCATCAGAAGAGGCCACTTGGCCAAACCAAACCTTGCCCATGCCGTGGACATGGTTGGAATCCCCAGATTGGTTGGCCCCCTCAGGACGGTCAGTCGCAGAAAGATCGCCGGGCGAGTTTTCATTCGCGAGGGCGGTTCGAGCTTTCTCTACGAGTGTCGGATCCGCGAAGTACTGCTCAGGCATGCCCGGAACCTGCCCGGGAGCGTAGCCAAAAGCGGTGGCATCGGCTCGCGAGTAGGTGAATGACGTGCCAACCACAACATCTCGCACACCTGTTTGCGCGCCGAGGCCACCCGTGGTGCCGCCGCACATGTATGCGCTCAAGTTCTCTCCAAAAAGCAGGTGCGCTCGGGCGGCTGCGCTCGCGGCGTTAGCCAGGCCAATGCCCGTGGTGATAACACAAAGTTGAAGCGGCCCCGCCTCACCCTCAAAAACGCCTACACGCCAGGTTTGGCCCGCGATGTCAACGCTTGTCTCAAAGCTGGTGAGGTCAAGGAGCGGCTCGGTTTCCATATCCATGGCGGCCGCAATGGCAACCGTTTTAAGATCAGTGCTTGCGTGTAAATCTCGTAGGATGTGCATGTGCCCGCTTTCGCTGGTGTTTTGTAAAACCTAATTTAGCTCAAGGAACCCGATGGTTTTTGAACCTTCTGCCGCTCCAGCCCACGTGGATGGGCCAAGCCCTGCCGGCATGATTTCCGGTTTGATTGATGTAGAGGATTCGGTGCGCCCCCTGTCCGTGTTCGACATGTTCCGGATTGGCGTGGGCCCCTCGTCTTCGCACACGGTTGGGCCTATGCGGGCGGCGCAGGCGTTCGCGCAGGAGCTTTACGAGCTGGATTTGAGGCCGCAGGTGGTGCGTGCGGAGCTTTTCGGTTCGCTGGGTGCCACGGGCCGCGGCCACTCCACCGACCGCGCAGTGTTGCTGGGCTTGGAAGGCTACATGCCGGACACGGTTCCGGGCGAGGTGGTCACGTCAATCTCACAGCGCGTGGAAAGCACGAGTGTGGTTAGTCTTTTGAGCGGTTGGTGCGAGACGCGCATGGAGCCGATCGTTATGACGCCGTTCACCGTCTTGCCCTATCACGTGAACGCTCTGACGCTTACCGCGAAGCGTGATGGCAAGGAGTTCTCGCGCACCTACTATTCGGTTGGTGGCGGTTTTGTGATGGAAGACCTGTCCGATGATCCGCAGCGACCAAACGTGCGGGCGCTCGCAACGCCGCAAGCGGCCGAGCTGCACGCCACTGCCGCACCTTTCCCGTTCACCACGGCCTCGGCCCTGTTGCAGACGTGCGCGCGCGAGGGCTTGTCAATCTCGGATGTGGTTCGCGCTAACGAGGAAGCCGCTCGCTCGCGCAAAGACGTGGACGCCTACCTCGATTTGATTGCAAAAACCATGGAGGAATGCGTCGAGGCGGGGTGTAATACCGATGGCGTTCTGCCCGGTAGCCTGCGGGTGAAGCGGCGCGCGTCGAACCTGTTTAAGAGCCTGGGCGGGCGTAGTTCCGGCCCCGCGCAGGGTGATAAGTGGGCGTGTAGTGAGGACGACCCGCTGCGGGCGATGGATTGGGTGAACCTGTATGCGCTCGCGGTAAATGAGGAGAACGCTGCGGGTCACCGCGTGGTGACGGCCCCAACTAATGGGGCGGCTGGCGTGATCCCCGCGGTGCTTGGATACCTGTGGCATTTCACGCCGGAGGGCGAGGCGAACCGCTTGGAGGCCACCCGCAAGTTCTTGCTGGCTGCTACGGCGATTGGGTCGCTGATTAAGACGAACGCCTCAATTGCGGGCGCCGAGGTAGGTTGCCAGGGCGAGGTTGGTTCGGCCTCAGCAATGGCGGCTGCTGGTTTGGCGGAAGCGTTGGGGGGCAGCGCTCCCCAGGTGGAGAACGCAGCAGAGATCGCGATGGAGCATTCGCTTGGCCTCACTTGCGATCCGGTTGCGGGTTTGGTGCAAATCCCCTGTATTGAGCGCAATGCCATTGCGGCTGTGAAGGCGATTAATGCAGCGCGTATGGCCATGTGGGGCGATGGGCGTCACACGGTTCCGTTAGATGCGGCGATTGAGACGATGAGGCAGACGGGCTTGGACATGATGTCGAAGTATAAGGAAACTTCGGCTGGCGGCCTGGCCGTAAACGTCGTTGAGTGTTAACGAGTGTGCGACACGCCCGGGCGCACTAATTCTCGAGGCTATTTAACATCCGTCCACTCCACAGTTTCCACAGCATGTGAATATCTATTGTCCACAGTTTCAACAAGCCCTGGACTGGCCGTAGCAGCGTCTGGTTTGAGGCTTTCAAAATGTTTGTCCTACCCCTGTTAGACCATTGTTTATGGCCGGTTCCAGACAGTGATGAAGAGGGGGTGAGGCCGCGCATACAGGGCCGTTTCACGTCCACAGACTGCCTTCAGGCCATCCACAGCCTCTCTTTCTCGGGTGAACAAAAATGCTCCATATTGTGGTCGTGATGTAACTCAACCACTAGGTATAGTGTCTAGAAGTTACAAACAGGCTAAACATCTAGTACAATCACATGAGTGTAGTTACAAGGCGCGGATTCGTCCGGGTCTTAGATAAGAATCGTTGAGGAGAATGCCATGAGCATCACCGTTTACAGCAAGCCGATGTGCGTCCAGTGTGACGCTACTAAGCGTGCGCTGAACAAGCAGGATTTGGTGTACGAAGAGGTCGATCTGACTGAGGATCCAAATGCGCTTGAGTTCGTGAAGTCGCTCGGCTACGTGCAGGCTCCTGTAGTTATGGCTGGCGACCAGCACTGGGCGGGCTACCGTCCGGATCTGATTAAGAAGATCGCTAAGGAAGCCGCCCTCGTAGTCAACGGCTAAAGCCAAACCCGGCCGTCACATTTGGTGGCCGGGTTAACTATGCAAAAAACCCTTTCGAGTCAGAAGTATCCAAAAACAGCAGTTGAGCAGAAGGTAAGTCATGTCGGAAAAGAAGAGTGTGGACAAGGACATATTTCTTGTGTACTTTTCGTCAGCGACGGGCAACACCAAACGGTTTGTGGAAAAGTTGGGGTTTAGGAACTCGCGCATTCACCTGTTGCCGCGCGATGAGTTCTTGTATGTGCATGAACCGTACGTGCTGATTGTTCCCACCTATGGGGGCGGGAACTTGAAGGGCGCGGTTCCCAAGCAGGTGATCAAGTTTTTGAACGTGAAAGAGAATCGGGATTTGTGCCGCGGAGTTATTTCGGGAGGCAACACGAATTTCGGTCAGGCTTACGGCCTTGCGGGCGATGTGATTGCTCGCAAGCTGGGTGTGCTACACATGTATCGGTTCGAGCTTCTTGGCACCAGCCAGGATGTTTCTAAAGTGCAAGAAGGATTGAGAGAATTTTGGCAGAAAATCTGACTGACACGGGGTTGGAAAGCGCGCTTCCGCCCGAGCTGGATTACCATGCGCTGAATGCTCAGCTGAATCTGTATGACCGTGACGGCAAGATTCAGTTTGATGCGGATAAGAAGGCCGCGAGGCAGTACTTCTTGCAGCACGTCAACCAGAACACGGTGTTCTTCCACACGCTGAAGGAAAAGCTCGACTACCTGGTGGAAGAGGGCTATTACGAAAAGGAAGTTCTGGATCAGTACAGCTTTGAGTTCATTAAGTCGCTGTATGACCACGCGTATGACAAGAAGTTCCGTTTCGAAACGTTCCTTGGTGCGTACAAGTACTACACGTCTTACACGTTGAAGACGTTTGATGGTAAGCGTTACTTGGAGCGTTTTGAGGACCGTGTTGTCATGGTTGCCATGTACTTGGCGCAGGGCGATGAGGAACTTGCAGTCAAGATGGTGGATGAGATCCTTTCGGGTCGTTTCCAGCCGGCAACCCCCACGTTCTTGAACGCGGGTAAGCAGGCGCGTGGCGAACTCGTTTCATGTTTCTTGCTTCGCGTGGAAGACAACATGGAGTCGATTGCGCGCGGCATTAACTCGGCGTTGCAGCTTTCGAAGCGTGGTGGCGGCGTGGCGCTGTCGCTGACGAACTTGCGCGAGGCGGGTGCGCCGATCAAGAAGATCGAGAACCAGTCTTCCGGCGTGGTTCCGGTAATGAAGCTGCTTGAGGATTCCTTCTCGTACGCGAACCAGCTTGGTGCTCGCCAGGGCGCTGGAGCCGTGTACCTGCATGCGCACCACCCCGACATCATGTCTTTCTTGGACACGAAACGTGAGAACGCCGATGAGAAGATCCGCATTAAGTCGCTCTCGCTGGGTGTGGTGATCCCAGACATCACGTTCGAGCTGGCGAAGCGCAATCAGGACATGTACCTGTTCAGCCCGTACGACGTGGAGCGCGTGTACGGCGTTCCATTCACGGAAATTTCGGTTACTGAGAAGTACCACGAGATGGTGGAGAACCCGAAGATCCACAAGAAGAAGATCAACGCTCGTCGTTTCTTCCAAACGATCGCAGAGATCCAGTTTGAGTCGGGATACCCCTACATCGTGTTTGAGGACACGGTGAACCGTGCAAACCCGATTAAGGGCCGTATCTCTATGTCCAACCTGTGTTCGGAGATCCTCCAGGTGTCGGAGCCCTCGGAGTACAACGAGGATCTGACGTTCGCGAAGGTTGGTAAGGATATTGCTTGCAACCTCGGTTCGATGAACATCGCTAAGTCGATGGATTCGCCTGACTTTGGGCTTACGGTTGAGACGGCTATCCGCGGCCTCACCGCGGTTTCTGGTCTTGCAAATATTGCATCTGCCCCATCTATTGAGCGCGGCAACCAGATGTCGCACGCCATTGGCCTTGGTCAAATGAACCTGCATGGATACTTGGCTCGTGAAGAAATCTTCTACGGTTCTGACGAGGCTTTGGACTTCACAAACATGTACTTCTATGCCGTGGTTTACCAGGCGATTAAGGCGTCCAACAAGATTGCGCGTGAGCGCGAGGAAACGTTTGTTGGGTTTGAGGATTCGAAGTACTACTCGGGTGAGTACTTCAAGAAGTACATTGAGGGCGAGTGGGTGCCGAAGACCGATAAGGTGAAGGGCCTGTTTGCAAGCTCCAACGTGTACTTACCAACGCCTGATGATTGGCGTGAGCTGGCGGCGAATGTGCGCGAGTACGGCATGTACCACCAGAACTTGCAGGCGGTTCCGCCTACGGGTTCGATCAGCTACATCAACAACTCGACGTCGTCGATCCACCCGATTGCCTCAAAGATTGAGATCCGTAAGGAAGGCAAGATTGGGCGCGTGTACTACCCGGCTCCGTACATGACGAACGAGAACTTGGAGTACTACCAGGACGCTTACGAGATTGGTCCGGAGAAGATTATCGACACATATGCTGCGGCAACTCAGCACGTGGATCAGGGCTTGTCGCTCACGCTGTTCTACCCGGACACGGTTTCAACGCGCGACTTGAACAAGTCTTACATTTACGCGTGGCGTAAGGGCATCAAGACGATGTACTACATGCGTATTCGCCAGATGGCGCTTCAGGGAACCGAAGTTGAAGGCTGTGTTTCCTGCATGCTGTAAAGGCTGACTGAAGAGGCGCGGAGCGGCTGGATGATTCCAGAAGCTCCGCGCCTTTTTGCTTGCGCAATATAGATGAGTGAAAAGGCCCGATTTTAAAACAGATAAGCGAAAGAGGGCCCCGACCTGTTGGTCGAGGCCCCATGACAGCAACTAGGTTTACGCCTCTAATACTGATTTTGGTAGGCGATGCACCGTCACCGCACCAACTGCGTTGAAGGGGTGTAGCGGGTCAGGGTTTTCAGAGCCGGTGGGCCCACCTAGCTCCGAGTGTGCTAGGGCGCTCATCACCACGTAAGCATCCCCCTCATCCCAACCATTATCAATGGTGAGGAAGTCGAACATGTCCTCATATCCGTTAGTAATCGACTGCTGCACCGGGTTACCAATACCGATGAAACACCACTCGTCAGCCGTCTCAATGCGGGGTGCGCGAATCTTCTTCCCTTTAACCAAGTCAATCTCAACCACAGCTACGCCCTCTGCCTCAATAGCGACAAACGAGGATTCGCCGCGCGCCATAATCGCGTGAATATCGCCAATAGAAAGGTAAGCGCCCTCCACCTCAACAGGTAGATAAACGATGGAGCCCGGCTTCGCGTCCGTCAGGTCCATGTTGCCGCCGGAAGGGAAGCTCGGCATGATCGTCGAACCCGGCTGTCCCGCAGGAGCCGTACCAATACAACCAATCATCGGGCGAACCCCGGCTGAAAGGCTTTGCGTCAGCTGAACCACACCATCCTCGATTGGAATCTGACGCGAAAATACGTCCTCACCCATACGGCTCGCAAGAGCGCCAGACCCGGGAAGCGACACGGACCAGCCGTACTCCTTCAACTGAATGTCACGAATCGTCACCTTCAGCGTGTCGCCAGGCTGCGCGCCCTCAACGTAAACCGGGCCCGTAACCGGGTTAATCGCGGACTTACACTGGCTTAGATCTTTCTTGTCGTGCAGCTCCGCGTAAAGCGCGTCATCAGTTTCAAAACCAATCGTCTGGCCCGTGCCCGGTTGGATGCGCAGAGCGGGAGCAATGCCGGCATCAAAACTCGTGCGGCCATATTCTTTGCCAAGAAAATGATCAATGTGTGTCACTCGGACTCCTACCATTCAGGTGGCGTTCACGGCTTCACGCCACGGGTTTTGGCCATGCTATCCAAATGCCATGCGAGGGGGCGAAGCCACCTATAAACGATCCACAAGGTGGACAGCGCGCTCATCGAAAGTCTTGCTCACTTACGCGCCGCCGAGCCTTCTATCGCTCAACTACTCCGCGCAACGCGGCCCCTCTGAAATCGAACAAAGACGTATCAGGCGATTCGGATTGAACGGTAACGGTTAAGCGCCGCTGCTAAATCAACCATGCGGGGCCGCACCATGAACGCGGACTTTTCTGGACCGCCAAGACCATCCAGGCCGTGCTGCTCGATAATCTCATCCAACGCCCTCAAAGCATCGGCCAAAGTGGTTTCGCCATCAAACGCGGTTGCACGCTCCCCATCGGTAAGCGCACGAATCGCCCATGCGATGGCCTCCGTCTGGCCTCCATCCACAATCTGCTCCACGTTGGACACGTCAATATCTTGACGATCCAGCGAAATGCTATCCAGGCCCTTAGACTTCGTTTTCGCCTTACCGCCATGCGCCTTAAGTGGGAGCATCACGCGCTGCTTCACAGCCGGGAAATCCTCCACGTCCATGCGCTCACGCGGCTGCGCCTCCACAACCTCGCGCGCCTTCTGCGTCACGTCATGCGCCACGTAGCTATCCATCATGAGCACCAAATCCGCCACATCCAGATAGTCACCGGAGCCGCCCATAACCAGAATCGTTGAAACGCCAGCCCTCGCCAGGCCCCCAATGCGATCCACAAACGGGGTGATCGGCTCCTTCTCATCCGCCACCAAAGCGCGCATACGCTCATCACGAATCATGAGGTTAGTAGCCGAGGTGTCCTCATCCACTAACAGCACGGGGCAGCCCACCTCCACGGCCTCCACAATCGAGGCCGCCTGCGAAGTTGAACCCGACGCATTCTCCGTAGAAAAAGCCGCGGTATCCGCCCCGCCCGGCAGGTCATTAATAAACGCGGACACGTCAACCGAAGTGACTGCCCGGCCATCCTCGGCACGCACCTTCACAGCACTGGGTACAACCGCAACAAGTTCGCGGCCATCGCCCGGCACGTGAGCGTAAACGCCGCGCTGCAGAGCATTCAGCAACGTGGACTTACCGTGATAACCACCGCCCACAATCACCGTGATTCCCGGCTTCAAAGCCATGCCCTTAACTTCACCAGCATGGGGTAGGGTCACCGTTTGCTCCAGTGACTGTGGCGAAGTGAAACGCACAGCCTCATCCATTGGATAATCCGAAATGCCAGAGCGGCGAGCCAGCACCGACTCATTCGCCACAAAACCAATCCAATCGTTATCTGCCAGTGCGGCCTGCAACGCTTGGTAATCCACGTACGTTTCCACGTGGCGACGCAGGTTAGCTAGGTGTTGCGCGGCGTCCTCGGAAACAAAATCAAACGTGTCCATCACCGTGTACGGAATATCAACGTCCGCAAGACGCGCCATGGAACGCCCCATGATTGTGCGTCCGCGAGCGGGGAACTGGCACTGGAACCGCACCTCAACCGCGGTTTTGTCAACGGATGCGTAAGAGCGCTCCAAAATCTCTTGGCCGCAACGCGCAATGCGGATCTCTGGGGTTTTTGAACTGTTCTTCGCAAACTCGCGCGCCAAGAAATCGGCTACAGCCACGCGCTTTTCACGAGTATCAAGCAGATCTTCAGGGATGCCCATCTTCGCCGGCGATGCGGTAGCACGCAACTGCGATGGTGGCGCGTACGGATCGGATTGCACGCGGTCGATATGCAAAGTGAAATCGCCATAATCGTAATCGCCAACCACGGACTTGTACTGGCCATAGTTGCGCCCATCAATTTCGTGGAACCGATCAATCAGATCCTGATCCGAACCCGACTTGCGTTCAAACTCGCGCTTACCGCGGTATCCGCCCCGATCACCGCGGAAACCGCCGTGGCCTCGATTGTTACGAAAATTGCCGTCGCGCCCGCCTCGAAACTGATTGCCGCGATCATAAAAGTCTGCCATGTTACTTCCTTCCCTCCCTTCAGTTTACCGACAACAAAGCTCCCCACTTAACCGCCAAATCCGCTGTTCCCGCCTGATTGCATTTGACTACTAGAATGAGCGTATGACTTTGATTGCTGCCACCGACGGATCCTCCTTGGGAAATCCTGGCCCCGCCGGCTGGGCCTGGTACATGGACGAGCAAAACTGGAGTGCAGGGGCACTAAAAGAGAGCACGAATAATGTGGGCGAGCTGCTCGCCGTGCTCGACCTCCTACGCCAAACCAGGGACGCGTCAGAAGACCTGCATATTTTTGCCGATTCGCAGTACGTCATTAACGCCCTCACTAAATGGCGTTTCGCTTGGAAACGTAAGGGGTGGAAGAAGGGCGATGGCAAACCGGTAGCTAATCGCGAAATCATGGAAGCCCTTGATGAAGAGCTTGAATATGCCCGTAAGAAGGGCCGCAAAGTCGAGTTCGAGTGGGTGCGCGGACACAACGATCACAATATGAACGAGCGCGCCGATGACCTTGCCCGCGGCGCTGCAACGGCAATCCAAAGCGGGAAAACGGTTAAAGAGGGGCCGGGGTTTTCTCGCATCGGCCAGGGTGAAGTTGACGCGGGTCCGTCCGAAGCGGCGGGTTCGGCCGGTGAAGAATCCGAGCCGTCCTCGAAAAGTGGCAACGTAGCGCACGCAACCGGCGGCCAGGACAGAAAACTAGAAGAGCCTGTGAATCAGATGGACATGCTGTTCTCATTCGACGAGCCCGTTAAAGGAACCACGGTGAAAGAAAGCAGTAACTCAGACGATAAGCATGTAGAAAGCAGGCAGCAGAAAGAAAAGAAGGTAGCTTCGGTGAGCAGCGTGGTTTCAAAGTCGGCTAGCGAGGGAGCGAGCCGCCGCACTTACATTCAGCATGGTGCACATGTAACTGAACACCGCTTGCAGGTCCCACTGGATTACTCTGACCCAAATGGGCGCCAGATCGAACTGTTTGCCCGCGAAGTGACGCTGGATAGGAACGGTCCAAACACTGACCAGCCCGCAATCATTTTCATGCAGGGAGGCCCGGGCGGGCGCGCGCCGCGCCCTGGCGACTTCAACAGTGGCTGGATCGGTGAAGCGCTGAAGACCCACCGAGTGATCCTGATGGACGAGCGTGGCACGGGCCTTTCAACCCGCCTGGACTCCCTGACGCTTTCTGAGTTCGCTACGGTCAAAGACCAGGTCAACTACGTTAAGCACTTCCGCGCGGACAACATGGTGCGCGACGCAGAACTGTTGCGCGGTGAAATCAACGCCGGCAAGAAGTGGACCAGCCTGGGCCAATCCTACGGCGGCTTCATCAACACGTCGTACCTTTCCCTTGCCCCCGAGGGCCTCTCGGCGGTCTACTACACGGGCGGCCTGCCCGGCCTGGTAAGCATTGACGAAATATACCGTCGCACCTACCGCGCAACAGCGGCTCGCAACGAGGTTTACTTCAAGCGATACGAGGCAGACCAGCAAACACTGAAAGACGTGCTCACCCACCTCGATACACACGAAGAGATTTTGCCAACGGGGGAGCGCCTGACTTCCCGCCGTCTGCGCATGCTTGGCCTCATGCTCGGAACCACCACCGGATTTGACCAACTGCACTACTTCTTTGAGGGTCCGTTTGTGAGCGTGCGCGGGCAGAAGCGTCTGAACACGCAGTTCCTCGACATGGTGGGGCGCCAGCTCTCGCAGGGGGATTCGCCAATGTACGGGGTATTGCACGAGACGATTTACGCCGGCGCTACGTCAGCCCTTCGCGGTGAGGCTACAAATTGGGCCGCTGAGCGCTTGCTAGCCGAGGTGGGATCAGGCATCCCCGAAGGGTTCGCGCCCGCGCCGGACTACCGGGCTGAAAGCCCGGTTTACCTGACCGGCGAGCACATGTACCCCCTCATCTACGAGGAGGATCCTGCGCTTGCTCCCATGCGAGAATTGGCGCACGAACTCGCGGCGTTCACGGACTGGGAGCCGGTTTACAACCCCGAGCAGCTGGCAAACAACGAAGTGCCTGGAGCCGCAGCCGTCTACTTCGAAGACATGTTTGTGCCCACCGACCTGTCGCTTCAAACCGCGGAGCTTGCCGGCATTCGCACCTGGGTGACCAACGAATACCAGCACGACGGACTCCGAGCTAACGGAGCTGCGGTGTTCCAACACCTGCAAAACCTGCTTGAAGACTAACTGCCTACACGTCTCGCCGAAGTCTGTCGCAAACTGTGATGGTTCCAGCCGCGTAAGCCGCATCATTTCGTAGGAAAATGAATAGTTACGATTTGATCACCTATTGGCGTGTCCAGTTGAAACCGCTACAATTGGAACGTTCGAGTGCGAATGTGGGGTTTTATGAGGCAAAAGAGGCTTTTTAACAGCCGCCTCCTAGCGATGGGGGCGGCAATTGTTCTGCCACTCTCCCTTGCTACACCAGCCCTTGCCGCGCCTGATCTCTCGATGGACGCGCGCACAACCCTCATCTCCACCACTTTTGCCGGTGACATTCAGATGGTGCGTTACGAAGAAGCCCCTAGCGAAGCCGCTATTGCAACTTCCATACGCCAATTCAATCAGTCCGCAAAAACCGTTTACCTTATCAATCCGTTTGTGGATGCCAGCGCCGCCACCATCGCGGGAGCTCCCAAATCGCAGCGTCCCGGCCCCGTCCTCTTCACTGAAAAGAATGGGGAACTTAGCGAGCGCACACTACTTGAAATCGCGCGACTTTGCCCCGAAACCGTAGTTGTTGTTGGCGAGGGAGTGGCTGAACAAGCCGGCGCGTCCGCACGCGAATTCGCGCAAACCGCTCGTGACAACAATGGTGCCCTTACCGGACAGGTTGAACTATTGACCTGGCAGGGTGAATCCGCCGAGGCTACTTCAAACCTGATTGCGGAGGCCACTTACTCAAAGGGCGCCAAACGCGTTTACCTGGTGGGGGCTGACGACGAGAACAAGGATGCGCTCGCGGCGATTGCTGGCACCATGGGTGATGGCCCCGTGCTCCTGGTCAGCAAAGAGCACGTACAGCAGGCCAAGCAAATCGCTGCAAGCCTAGAACCGGATTATGTTGTAGGAATCGGTGCGCTAGACCCGAAGCTGGTGGACGAAGTAGCAGGATCGTTCCGCAAGAGCTCCATCAGCGGGTCCGTTAAGTCAGTTGCCCTAAACGCTGCAACCGCGCGGAAAGTTGAAAAGAACTCCGTGACAGCGGTTGCCGCGCAAGACGACCCAGCCAGCCTCATTTTGGCGGCTGAGTCCGCAAGCGGTCCCCTTATTCCACTACCTGCCGATACAAGCGAAACCGAAGCGGTAGCTACTGTGCTGCTGACAAATAAGCTGACTGAGGCCTCGTCAAAACGATTTGTAGTCTTTGGCGCAAAGGATCCTGACGGCAAGCTTTTCAAAGCGGCGCAGAAGTAGCCTGTTGCTTGTCTCGCCCTAGTCTGCCAGCCGAACTACACTAGACCGTAACTGTTGTTAAGAATGCTAGGAGCAGCCATGAGCACGCAAGCCGCACTCGAACAAGACTTTAAAAGCGAGGTTGTGAAGACTTTGACCGAGCTGCACGACTGGAGCGTTGACAACCCCGTTGAGACCGAATCTATCGTGGTTGGGGCAACCGTATTCGCATGGTACGCAATGCCTGACATTCTGCGCGGATCCGGTACCCGCTTTGTTGCAAAGAGCGCCCTGGTGGGCGGTATCGGCGCCTACTACAAGCACGTGGGTTATACCGCTGACGACGTGAAAGAGTCTGGAGCGCAGCTACAGGACTTCTGGAAGAAGAACTTCGGTGACCTGCCCGTGGCTGCGCAGGTGGGTATTGGCGTTGGGTCGGTAGCGGTCGCGCTGAAAGTGAACTCGCTTGTGGAGCGCTACATCCTCCACCGCGGCGAGCGTCGCAAGCGCGCGGGCAAGAAGATGCCACACATTCGCCAGGGTCTAGTTCTTGGAGCAGTGGCCGGCGGGGTAACTTACTTCGCCCTCAAAAATCAGTAATAGTAAGGAAGTCACGCGACACGCGTGCATGATCGGTTGCAAGTGAAAGGCGCAGTTGAAGTTGGCTGAAGGAAACGTTTTCGAAGCGATTAACTGGAACAAACTTGAGGACGAAAAAGACCTGGAGGTTTGGGACAGGCTTACGGGTAACTTCTGGTTGCCAGAAAAGATTCCGTTGTCGAATGACATCCCGTCTTGGCGTACGCTAAATGCCGCTGAGAAGGATATGACTAATAAGGTTTTCACAAACCTCACGCTTCTTGACACCCTGCAGGGCACGGTCGGCGCGATTTCTCTGATTCCCGACGCGCGCACGCAGCACGAAGAGGCTGTGCTCACGAACATCGCGTTCATGGAGTCCGTGCACGCCAGGTCTTACTCCTCGATCTTCTCCACGCTGCTTTCTACCAGCGAGATTAACGAGGTGTTCCGCTGGTCTGAAGAGAACGCGGAGTTGCAGAACAAGGCGCGCATTATTAACAGCTTCTACGTGGGTGATGACCCGGAGAAGAAGAAGGTTGCTTCAACGATGCTTGAGTCGTTCCTCTTCTACTCTGGCTTCTACGCGCCCATGTACTGGTCTGCGCACGCCAAGCTTACGAACACGGCGGATCTGATTCGTCTGATCATTCGTGACGAGGCCGTGCACGGCTACTACATTGGTTACAAGTACCAGCTGGCGGTTGCTGAGGCTTCGCCGCAACGCCAGGCCGAGCTGAAGGATTACACGTTCGAGCTTTTGGACGAACTGTACGAGAACGAAGAGAAGTTCACGGAAGACCTGTACGATCCGCTGGGTCTAACGGAAGATGTGAAGAAGTTCTTGCGCTACAACGCGAACAAGGCCCTCATGAACCTGGGTTACGAGTCGCTATTCCCGCCGGAGAGCACGGACGTCAACCCCGCAATCTTGGCTGCGCTGTCGCCAAACGCGGACGAGAACCATGACTTCTTCTCCGGTTCAGGTTCCTCTTACGTTATCGGCGACATTGAGGACACCGAGGACGACGACTGGGATTTCTAGTCTGAAAACCGCGGTTCACCTCCCACTTTGAGGCGGTTTATCAAAGTAAAGCAGAAGAGCCCGGACTTGCACATGCGAGTCCGGGCTCTTTCATAAACATGGCGCGTGTCACAAAAGTAATCAGATTGTTACAAAATTTGTTTGCTACGTGGCAAATATCTTTGCTACGTAGCATATAGTCGGTATATGAGAGTCAACGATGACAATTTCTTCAAATGGTTAGAAGCCGACTATCCACGGCCGCAGCTGTGCAGAGAAGATTGGCACAGTCTCAATGGCGAATGGAGATTTCAAGAAGATCCCGATGATGTTGGGCTAGATCAGAAGTGGTATGAAACCGATAGGTCGGATGCTTTTGGTCATGCCATTATCGTGCCGTTCCCTCCGGGGTCAAAGAAGTCTGGCTATGCGTGGCAAGACCCTCAAAATGACTCGGAAGTTGTTTGGTACAAACGAACGATTACCGCTGAGAATCTGACGAGCTCGTTGGAACATCCGGAGTGGTTCATAAACTTCGAGGCGGTGGATTATGAGTGCGATGTTTGGGTTAATGGTCAACATGCCGCTCGTCATCGCGGAGGCTATACGCCGTTCTCGGTGCAACTTGAGGGCGATGCTCCTTTCGAAGTGGTGGTTAGAGCCAAAGACTGCCCTGTTGCGAGCCAGCCGAGGGGAAAGCAGTCTTGGCGTAAAGAAATTAATGGAATTTGGTACGAACGTAGTACAGGAATCTGGCGAGATGTTTGGCTAGAAGCTCGCCCGAAGTTAGCGATCGAAGAGCTGTACTGGCGCTCTGATGTTGAAAGTGCGCAGCTAATCGGCCAGATCACTTTGTCGAAGGATCCTGAAGCGAACACCAAGTTCACGGTTCGGGCCAGGAGCAAGAACAACGATATTGCAGACATCTCGGTTTGCCCTAACACGCGAGTTTTTGAGGTGGTAATTCCTCTTCCACAAATCAAGAACAATATGGATTCACAAGAATGGTTGTGGGCGCCGGCGCATCCGAACTTGATCGACCTCTGCCTAACCTTGGAATCTGGCCGCGGTGTGGATCACGTGGTGTCTTATGCGGGTATCCGAAGCGTTAGCGTGTCGGAGGACTACCTGCACATCAATGGCCAGCCTGTGTACATCAGGGGAATCCTGGACCAGGGATACTGGCCAGACAGTTACTTTACTGCCCCCTCGCCTGAAGCCATTCGAGATGAGATTCAACTTATCTTGGACCTTGGGTTCAACCTTTCCAGAATCCATGAGAGGACCCCGGATCGCCGCTACCTGGCGTGGGCAGATTCCCTAGGGCTCCTGCTCTGGGCAGAGTTCCCCTCTTCATATGTTTTTGACGACAGTGCTTTGACTGATCTGTCTGCAGAATGGCTCAGTGCAGTTCGTAGAGACAGGTCGGCTCCGTCAATCATCACCTGGGTTCCGATAAACGAATCCTGGGGTGTTCCGCAGATAGCCGCAGATGTAAGGCAGCGAGCATTTGTGGAGGGGCTGGCGAATCTAACCCGCGCGGTAGATGACACGCGCCCAATAAGTTCAAACGACGGTTGGGAACAGCCCGCTACGGACATAGTCACCACTCATGACTACGCGGATAAGCCGGAGCAACTCCAGTGCGCGTACGTCAGTGAAAGCGCCATGAGGCAATCCGTAAACGGCATCGGTCCCCAAGGGCGTCGAACCCTCCTCGATTCGGATTGGGATTTCGATAAACCCGTCATTGTCTCCGAATTTGGAGGAATCGCCTTGGCCGAGGGGAATTCGAAGCACTGGGGTTACAGGACGGTTGGTTCTAAGGAAGAGTACGAGAAGGTCTTTAGAGGACTTGTCTTTGCTCTACTTGAATCACCTTTCTTGGCCGGTTTCTGCTACACGCAACTAACGGACACTGCGCAGGAGGTAAACGGGATTTGCACTCCTGATAGGAAACCGAAACTGCCTAAGGAAACCGTTCGAGAGATTATTACCGGCTCAAAGCCGCACGATTCTCAAGTGCGTCCCCGAGTGGTAACCGAACACGCAGTGGGGGTAGCTGAAAAATGACCTCAACACGTAGTGCTCGCGACATTAGACGATGGTTCACCAACTTTGGTTTCACAGTTCCATTTCTGCTCTTCTACATAGCGTTCATCCTTTACCCCGTTATCCAGGCGGTACTGATGAGCTTCTTCGACTGGGATCTACTTGGTAGAACACCGCAGTGGGTGGGATTCGATAACTACAAGCAGATGCTTGGCGGCGCCGGAATTGAGTGGAGCATTGGATCTTCTTGGTGGGTGCAACTAACACTTCTAGTTCTTGCCGCAGTAGCTGCAGTTTGGGCAGTACGCAATAATCGCCTTCGTTCAGGTGAAATCTTGCTAGTTGCTTCCCTGATAGTAGCTGCCTTTCTGCTCGGCTTTAACGCGGGAGACACCGGGGCTTGGAACGACCCGCGCTTTTGGAACGCCTTCAAGAACACGGTGGTTTTCACAATCGTGTCAACACCCATCATTGCTGGGTTGGGCCTAGCTTTTGCACTATTGCTTGATCTGGGCAAAAAAGGAAATGGATTTTACCGAGCAGCCCTTTTTGTCCCGTACATCCTTCCAGTATCGGTAGCCACCCTTATTTGGGGATACATGCTCAACCCCTCGCGAGGAATAGTTGCCAAACTGACCGACACATTAGGTGTTGGCGTAGTGGCTTGGCTGTCGGATCCACGCACTGCAATGGCCGCAATCGTTGTGACTACCGTGTGGTGGACGGTGGGCTTCAACATGATCCTGTTCGGAGCCGGCCTGCAAGATATTGATCCCACTCTGTATGAAGCTGCAGCAATTGATGGTGCGGGGCCATGGCGAAAGTTTGTATCGATCACCTTGCCTGGACTGAAGCACGCGACGCTACTGGTTGTAGTTACCCAGGTGATCGCGTCATTCCAGATTTTTGGTCAGGTGAACATCATGACAAATGGTGGGCCTGGAGGCGTCACAGATGTTTTGGTTCGATACATCTACCAAACCGGTTTCAGGGATTCGAACCTGGGGTATGCCTCCGCGATGTCACTTTTCCTATTCGTAGTCATGGTCTTTGTTTCACTTATCCAGTTCCTCATGTCGCGCGAAAGGAGCAACTGAAATGACTGCTCAGACACTCTCTCTCGCTCCGGAGGTAACCGAGCCGAAGCCAAACCCTAAGCGAAACACAGCTAATGTGCTGTACCACGCTTTGATGATCCTAATCGTTCTGATTTGGCTCATCCCTCTAATCTGGATGTTGTCTTTGGCGCTGACGCCAAATGACGTTCTAAAAACCAATTCGCAAAGCTTGCTTCCGCAGGGATTCACGCTCTCAAACTTTGCTGATGCGTTCCTTACAGGGGCAACTCTGCGGTGGTTCCTAAACTCCACGATTGTCACGGTCATAACCACTATCGTCACGGTAGTTGTATGCGCGATGGCCGGGTACGCCTTTGCGAAGTTGCCGTTTGCGGGCAGATTAGCGGTTTACTCGCTCACTCTGGCCGGAATGATGGTTCCTAAAGAGGCAATGTTCATTCCTCTGTTCATGATGTTTAGCGACATTAACCTGCATAACACCTACTTGGCGCTGATTCTGCCACGAATTGCCTTTCCTTTAGGTGTTTTCATAATGACGCAATTCTTCGCGCAAGTTCCGGATGAGATTCAAGAGGCAGCCAGCATTGACGGGGCTTCTTCCTGGAGAATTTTCTACTCGGTAATGCTGCCCCTTGCCCGCCCATCACTGATCGCTCTAGCAACATTCACATTTGTGCAGACATGGAATGACTATCTGTGGCCACTCGTATCTGCCACGAAACCAGCGATGTTTACGATCACGACAGGTCTTGCATCGTTGCAGGGGACCTTCTCACAATCAACGGAACTAGGTTCATTGATGGCTCGAGGAATCGTGGGCACGTTGCCTTTGCTACTTGTATTCGTTTTCTTCCAGAAGTACCTCATTCGAGGAGTGTCCATGTCTTCTGGAGAAAAGTAACAAACCCAAGAAAGATTGGAGAGAAAAATGAGGTTAAGGAAATTAGGTGTTCCAGCAATGGTGCTGGGCGCTGTTTCACTAGCTCTTACGGGTTGCGGTGTGAGTGGTTCGGGAGGATCCGGAGGCGAATCTGGATCTAGCGAGGACATGCTCCAGAAAATCGCAGAGGTTTCAGATGATGACCTTCAGGGCGCCACGATAACCTTGGCACGGTTTTTTGGCGATTGTAACGAAACCACCAATGGCGTTACCGACATGGATAAGGCGACCACAGAATGTGAAGCTATCCAGATCCTGACAAACAAGTTCGAAGCTGAAAATCCTTGGGGGATCAAGGTTGAGCGGCTGGGTGGATCCGCCTGGCACTCGTACTACGACGGGTTGAATACAGCTCTGGCTAGTTCGGAAAAGCCTGATATCGCCGTAATGCACGGATCGAACCTGCCGGAATACGCGGATAGGGGCCTACTCATGGAGGTTCCTGAATCTATTGGTGTTGACACTTCTGATTACACTGACCCGGCATCTGCAGCGGTTGAGTATGACGGTAAGCAATACGCGCTTCCCTTCGATTCGCACGCAACGGTTTCCCACCTGAACATGGATATTCTTCGCGAGGCAGGCTTGGCCGCAGAGGGCGAAGTTTACAAAGTTCCAACAGACCCGAAGGTATTCCTCGAGCATGCTCAGATTGTGAAAGACAAGACCGGGAAGAACTTCCTGGATGTCGCGATGACTGCTGACCCGATGGCTTCGCGCCTGTGGGAGACTTTCATCTATCAGCAGGGTGGAACGCTTTTGGATCCGCAGAGCGGTGCAGTAAACATGAACAGTGAGGAAGCTGTAACCTCTCTCGAGCTCGTCAACAAGCTAGTTGAAGGAGGATTTACCGCGAAGACTCACGACTATGATGCTTCCATGCAGGCCTTCCTGCGCGGGGAGTCGGCCATCATGTACAACGGCTCATGGGCAGTCAATCAGTTTGAAGCTGAGACGCCTTTTGATTACGAGGTCGCTGACGCACCGATGCTATTTGACAAGCCTGCAACTTGGGCGAACTCGCACGTCTGGACCGTTCCCGTTCAGGAACAAGGTGATCCTGTACAGTACCGGGCCGCATTTGAGCTTGCTAAGTTCTACTACGAAAACACTGGAGTCTGGGGCGTTAAGACGGGACACATGCCGGCAAGTAATACGGCTTTGAACTCCGAAGATTACCTCGCAGCTCCGCATCGCGAACAGTATCTAGAAACTGCAAAGGCATACGGTACGTTGCCTCCACGTGTTGTTGAGTGGTCTGCTATCGATTCATCTATCCAAGAGACCATCGAAGCTACCTGGTTGAACGACGCTGACATTAAAACGACGCTAGATAAGCTTCAGACAACTATTGAGGGAATCCTCAAGTAGATCGAAAGCTATCTGTCCACCAACGTAGGGTGCCCACCGGTTTAAACCGGTGGGCACCCTACATGTAAATCGCAATATGGGGATCACGGGCACTGTCTGTAAACTTGTATTTGATCCTTATTTTGTAGTTTCACTATTTCCAAATGGCGATGGAGTTAGGGCTTGCGACCACCAAACATGCAAGACGTTGCGGCGCTTGCCGGCGTTTCGCAAAGAACTGTTTCAAACGTTGTTAATAACTACGTGCATGTTTCTGAACAGACCCGCAAGAAAGTGCAGGACGCCATTCAGGAACTTGGTTACAGGCCAAATATCGCTGCTCAAAGACTCCGGTCTGGGCGTACCGGCATGATAGCGCTGGCCGTACCAAACATTTCTTGGCCATATTTTGGGGAACTAGCACACCTCATTCAAAAAGAAGCTCAAAAGTACGACCTAACCCTACTCATCACCGAGACCGAAGGCATGCGGGACCGGGAACTGAAATCCCTTGAAGGGTTCCGGCCAGACGTAGTTGATGGAGTGATCTATTCCCCGATCGTCCTCACCGGGCAAGAGCTACCCAAGATTGACGTGCCTCTGGTTCTGCTGGGTGAGAAGATCTCTGATGTTGGCGTCCCTCACTTTGCAGTTGATGGGGAAGCAGCCGGCAAGGCGATTACAGAACATCTATTGGAGCGCGGGGCGAGAAGGTTCGTTGTTGTAGGTTCCTCTGAAACAGTGATGACAATTGGGCCAGGGCCTCAACGCCGACGCGGTATTGAAAAAGCGCTTGAAGAAAAGGGACTGAGCCTGACCCCTGATTGTGTGGTGGAATCTCCGTGGACATACGAGGACGCGCACGGTGCCTTAACGTCCTGGCTCACTACTCATGAATTACCAGACGCGATCATTGCTCTCAATGACATTGCTGCGGCGGGCTCAGTGCGTGCATTGGCCGACATTGGCGCGCATGTGCCTGACGATGTGATGGTTACGGGCTGGGATGACACGGACGTGGCGTCCTATACTCTTCCATCTCTAACCGCGATCAGTCCGGATAAGGTTGCTATTGCGAGGCAATCCGTGAAGGCGCTCATGGAACTGATTGAACTCGGGAACACCGATTGCGGTGAGGAACGAGTTGGTTTTGAACTCGTAGTCAGGGAATCTTCAACGCGACGCTAATGCTCACTGATCGTGCAAGAGCCCAGGTTTAGTGCACGCTACCCCTGCTCGATGCCGGCACTTATTCACGGTCTAACGCGTTCAACTGCGGTTTTCGCTTTGTCGTTACGTTGATAGGCTGAGCCCTATGACGTTTCGAGTACTTTTTGTTTGCACCGGAAACATTTGCCGATCCGCCATGGCCGAGGTTGTGCTAAATCAGCACTTTAAAGCCGCTGGCCTCGATGCCGTAGCTACCTCGGTTGGTATTTCTGACGAGGAACACGGTAACCCCATTGATTACCGAGCCCAGCGCACTCTAAAAGCCGCCGGCTATGACATTCCCAATCACTTCGCCAGGCAGATCACTGCGCAAGATCTCAAAGATTGTGACCTCGTGCTCGCAATGACGTCAAACCACTATGCGGCAGTCGAACGGTTGGCCGCACACACCCACATTGACGTGATCGAAAACCCGCAGGTGGGGGACGAGCGTTCAACTGATTTGCGCATGTTTCGCGCAATGGACCCGGCGCTTGCGGGTGCGCGCAGGCGAGAACTTGACGTTCCTGACCCCTGGTACGGCACCCAACAAGACTTTGGGGACACCCTAGACGTCATCGAATCAGTTGCCGACTACATAGTGGAGTATGCGCGCGAAGCGCTATGAGAGTTCGGACGGGCCGAGCGAGAGACAGCTCCTACGATCTGAACGTCTAAATGAATGCCCCTGTACGCAAATTTCGTATGCCGGCGCACTTATTATGTCGATTTCCAAAGATGAGGACTAGTTAGGTCAGTTTCTTTGTCTCGGCATTACCCATCAGGGCTTTGAGCTCCTCCGCGGTCAATCGTGCCCCCGAATCTGTTGGAGCCTCAGCTGCAGTAAAGCGTGCGTTTCCAGGAATAATCCCCTCTGATTGCAAGCGTTCAGAAACCGCTGAAACGTTGCTTTCGCCTGAAAGGCGAGCAATAGCCGCCGCAGAAACAGCACCCCACCTATAGCCTTCCATCGTTCGAGCGAGAATATCCTGAGGAGGACGGGCCGTTGATGATTCCAATGCCTGCACCTCATACTCGGATGGCCACCCGTAACGAGTCGACAGCAGGCTACCAGAAAGGCTCTTCCACTCCTCATATGTAGAACTGTTTATCAAGCCCAAATCCCGCATTTGGATGGCGGCCATATGAGCAGAAATCCCAAAAGTCTGTACCAAATCTGATAGTAACCGTTCCGAAACTTGCCTTTCATCAGCAAACTTCTCTACTGCCGCTAAAGGCAATAAGAAATGGCGAGCAAAAGCATCAGCCTGAATCTCTCTTGAATCTCGCTCCCCTATTTCCTGATCATGAAGATAACGATCAACGCTTTGAAGGACGACGTGACCTAACTCGTGGGCAAGCGTAGAACGCATTCGCAAAGGATGCGGAGTGCATCCCGCGGCAATAAGAGTGCGTAGCCCATCGCTCATAGTCATGCCATGGCCGGGTTCCGCCCCCTGAACGTACGCAACCCCTATGCCGAGTTCATTCTCAATAAGTCGAGCCAAATTCCCGACAGGGCGCGTACCTAATCCAAGGTTCTCACGGTACTCCTCGGCTGCTTCTCGTCCGATTCGCTCGTTACTCATCGTGTCTCCGGTACGCCAAGCTCATCCAAGCGACGAGCCAACCCAAGCGCGTAGATCATGTACGCAGTCAATGCCGCAGAGCCATCACTATCGGTTCGTCCCGCGTAAACAACGTCCTCGGCAACGGTACTTGTTCCATACAGGTCAGCCGGCAACACGCCACACGCATCGGCAAGAACCGCAACCTCAACAGGTGAGGTTGCGCGCTGTCCCGCTTCAATGCGATGAATCGTCGGTTGGGAAATGCCCGAAGCTTCCGCCAAATCGCGCTGAGTCATGCCAACAGCATTACGAGCTTCCGCAAGCCGTTGCCCAACAGAATTAGAAGTACGCAACATGGTGAATCAAAACCTCCTGCTTTTGATTCTAGCGTAACGAGGTGCGAATTAGTAGATTCGAAAATCTTTCGTGAATAAGTTGAAACCTGCTAGCTATTCAACACGGCATATAGGCGCTTCAGTGACACCTTTCTTGAGGTGCCAAGTTCCTGGGCAAACAGGGACACGCGAAGCTCCTCCACCAGCCACAGGGCCTCATCCAGCTGCGCGGCTCGGGTCACCTCGTGAGCTGCAAGTGCCGCCCGGGCAGACGCCAATGCCGCCTCCACATCCTTAACGGAGCGCCACAGCCCCTCATCGCGTGCGAGTACGCTCGCGGACTGTGATGTCTTCTCTACCCGCAACCGGTCAGCCTTCACAAACCGCGCCACGTGCTGCAACCACTCAAAAGGTACGCGCGTTAAGAACCCTTCAAACACCAAGCTATTCGAATGTTCGCGCACATCCGCCAGCACCCTGACCATCGCCGGCGAAGACACCGAACGAACCGCGCGGTCAAGCTCGCCAAACTCGGCGAACGCCTCCACGGCCCAACCCAAAATCAGATAGGTGCGATCCTCAATCCGATCCTGCACCCACCCGGCCAATGCCTCAAACTGAGCCTTGGAGCGTATCTGCACCGCAGGAGTTTCGTACTCATCAATTAGCGACGCCACAGCTGCTAACTGTGCATCCGCCACCAAGCTTTCCGTATCCGGGTATGGGCCGCTAGCCAGAATCAGTGCCTCCCGGCCCGTCCAACGAGTAGACACCCGGGCCGTTGCCAAACGCGTGTGCGCCAGAACCAGACGAGCCAGACCCTCCCTATGGCTGGCATCGGCCTGAGTGCGCTCCGCAATAACTCGCACGCCAGCGGACGGCTCAGACGCTGACCCCTGCGGCACCAACGCCGGGAATGCCCGAACAGAAAGTCCTGCCTGCGTGCGCGCATCCACGCTGAGGGGCAGAGCACCTCCTTCAACAACGGGCCAATCCGACAAACCATCCAATTCCGGGACCGACGCAAAAACACCTGGGGTCGGTTGATCCCCCGAAGTAGCCGTACCTTCCGACGCGCGCCCCTTCGGGGATGCCTGCACTCCCGCAAACGCCTTTTTAGTGCGCTTAGACGGCTCTGACTTTGCACCCGACTCCTTCATCGCCTGATCCAAAGCCTCGCGCATTGCCGAACGAACCGCCTTTTGCGACTGCCCGCTCAACTGCTTTTGCAACCACGTCAGATCTTCACCGGAGCGCAACTCGCGACCCTGCGCATTGACCACCACGAACATGGGCGTAACATGCGAAGGTAGCGTTAAATCGTCCCATGTTTCACGTGGAACATAGACGCCCTTAACTGCGTCCGTAGCGCGTACAAACGCATCAAAATAGTGGGGGAGGAACTCGCCAGCTTGAGTACCCGGAATCCGCTTCACTCGCGGTTTATCTTGATTTTCGAGGCCGGCCTGCGGCTGTTTGGGCAAATCCGACTGCTGGTTCTGCGTTTGCTGATCCGTGGGGGATACCGGTTTGCGCTTGGCTGCCGGATCCGTTTGTGACTGCGAGGAAGAACGCGCGGACGCCCGCTTCATCTTCGCAATCGACTTCTGATTCGCTGTGCCCGACTTTGAAGCCCAGGCGGCAAGCCTTCCAAGCGAAGCTTCAAGCGAACGAGGGTCCACCTCGTCCTCGCCTGCAGACTCCGGCGAGCTCGCGGCAGACACAGCTGAACCTGACGAGTTCCCACTCGAAGCGATAACCCGCTCGTCCGAGTTTACCTGCCCAGATGAGGGGCTCGACGCATCCTCGGACATCCAAATGTTGTGCTTGATCCAAGTGGCGAGCTCGCGCGCAACATCGGGCGCGGGCACAAGCTGGGCGCGCAACTGCTTAGGCAAAGCGCGGATAGTGGCCGTGAGCAACTCTTCCAACATACCCGGAACCAACCACTCAAAGCCCGCATCGTGCAGACGCGGCAACACCGCCACAGGCACGCGAACCGTCAGCCCATCGCGGGGCGAACCCGGATCGAACTCATAATGCAGCGGCAAAGTGATGTCCCCTTGATGCCACTTAGCCGGATAGCCGCGCTGATCCACCTCGCGCGCACCCGGAAGCACATCCGCGCGCTCCATCTCCAGCAACCGCTTATCGCGCTGACGGCGCCACCACGCATCAAAATGTGCAGCTGACACGATCTCACGCGGCACTCGCTCGTCATAAAACGCGAAAATCGCATCATCCGAAACCGTGCCGCCCTGGCGCAGCTTCTTTTCTGCCTCGTGAATCTTTGCCAGCAGCTCACTGTTCTTGCGCACAAACTTATGGTGCGCATTCCACTCACCATCCACGAGGGCGTGCTGGATAAACATTTCGCGAGCCACCTGCTGGGGGGACCCACCCAACTCGCCGCCGGTAACTCCGGCCCGGGCCGCAATCGAGGTGGCGTTCGTTGGCGCCTCCACCTTCGCTCCATGCGGCACGTTTGCGAGTAGCAGGGGCCGATCAGCTACCAGAGTGAGGCCGTACAGCATCACCTTCTCGCGCACCATCGCCGCCCCCATCTTGGAGGACCAGTACGGTTGCGAATACGAATGCTTCAGCAAACGCTTGGCTGACTTCTCCACCCACTCGGGTTGGATCTTCGCGACCGTGCGAGCGAACAGACGTGACGTCTCTACCAGCTCCGCAGCCATCACCCAGTCATAGTGCTTGCGCGCCAAACCAGAGCCCGGCCAGACCACAAATCGCGTTCCACGCGCCCCCTGATAATCCTGACTGGTCTGATCCCACGAACCCAAGTTAGATAGCAAACCAACCAGCAGGGCCCTGTGAATCTGTTCGCTGTTACGGCCGGATGTACGCGCGGTCAACGCCGTGGTTGCGCGCGCCGCAGCATCAACCGCTCCGCCCTCGCGCTCTTGATCGCGAACCTCTTTGCGTGACGGAATCTGGAGCGCGTCCACCTTCAAACCGAGGGGACGCGCCAGATCGCGCAACTGGCCAGCGACGTCCTGCCACTCACGCCACCGCAAGAAGTGCAGGAACTCGCGCTTGCACATCTTTCTAAACTGAGTGCCCGAAAGTTCACGCGACTGCAAACGCAAATATCGCCAGAGCGACAGGTAGGTGATGAAATCAGACTCCGGATCTAAGAAGCGCTCATGCGCCCTATCCGCATCCTCTTTGAACTGCTCCGGGCGCTCGCGGACATCCTGCATGGATAGCGCGGCCACAATAGTCAAAACTTCCGAGGCCACGCCCTCTCGATCTGCTTCGATCAGCATGCGCCCCAGGCGCGGGTCGATAGGCAGGCGAGCCAACTGGCGTCCAACACGAGTGAGTCGCAGGGGATCACGAGGGGAACGCCTGGTTACCGCTCCAATTTCTTCTAGCAGACCGACACCGTCACGCACGGCCTTAGGGGCGGGCGCGTCCAGGAACGGGAAGTTTTCTACCGCGCCGAGTCCTAGCGAAATCATCTGCAAAATAACGGAAGCCAGCGACGTGCGCAGAATCTCCGGTTCCGTGTAGCGCGGCCGCGCCTCAAAATCTGCCTGCGAGTAAAGGCGAATCGCCACGCCATCGCTCACGCGCCCGCATCGGCCCGAACGTTGGTTTGCAGAAGCCTGCGACACTGGTTCGATGGGCAGACGCTGCACCTTAGTGCGGTTCGAATACCGCGAAATACGGGCCAAACCTGGGTCTACCACGTAGCGGATTCCCGGCACGGTCAGCGATGTTTCTGCGACGTTGGTGGTCAGCACAACTCGCCTGCGCGGGTGCGGCTTGAAAATGCGCTGCTGCTCCTGGGCTGAAAGGCGCGAATACAAGGGGAGAACTTCCACCCCGTTAGCCGGACTCTTATCGGTTGCATCACCGGCGTGAATGTAGCGCGGGCCCAGCGAATCGGAGAGCGCGTGCGTGGCGTCGCGAATATCGCGCTCGCCGGGCAAGAACACGAGGATGTCACCCGGGCCCTCATCGATAAGCTCCTCAACGGCTTCACATATGCCCGTTAGGTAATCGATGTCCTCACCCATGCCGTATCCGAGGAGGGCGAGCGGCGCATCCGCGTCCTCTAAAACTAAGCCCTTAACTGACACCGGGGGGTCGTCCGTGGACTCAGTATTGGAGGGAGGATCGGACGGCTCTAAGGGGCGATACCGGATTTCCACAGGATAGGTACGGCCCGAAACCTCCACAACCGGAACCGGCTTTCCCAGCGCTTTTGCAAAATGATCTGCAAACCTGTCCGAATCGATCGTTGCGGACGTGATGATTACCTTCAAGTCTGGGCGCTTTGGCAATAGTCGCGTGAGGTAGCCAATCAGGAAGTCGATGTTTAGAGAACGCTCGTGCGCCTCATCAATGATTATGGTGTCGTACTTATCCAGGTTCGGGTCATTTTGCACCTCGGCTAGCAAAATGCCGTCCGTCATTAACTTTACGAGGGTGGTGGGGCCAACTTCGTCCGTGAAACGCACCTGGTAACCAACCACGTCGCCGGGGCGCTTGCCCACTTTGGTGCCCAGCTCATCAGCGATCCGGTCTGCAACCGTTCGAGCTGCCAACCTGCGCGGCTGGGTGTGTCCAATCATTCCTCTAATGCCACGGCCGAGTTGCAGGCAAATTTTTGGAAGCTGAGTGGTCTTGCCCGAGCCGGTCTCACCCGAGACAACCACTACCTGGTGATTCTCAATGGCCTGTGCAATATCTTCGCGCCGGGCGGACACGGGAAGTTCTTCTGGGAACGCTATTACCGGCAACGCCGCTACGCGACCTGCCAGTTCCTCGCTGGAGAACCCAGATTTTCTTCCCTTCATGCTTCTATCCTAAAGAAAATAGCTAGAACACAAGCATTTGAAGCGTCTCGTTATCTGGAACGAGAATTTCGAAATAGTAAGCGTACGTCACAAAAATCTACAGCCGGCAAAAATTGCAATCCCCTACATACAGCGCAAAAGTGTCCTTTTGGTTTCGAAATGCTAACAATAAAGCGTCTCAGACTTAGAACGCCCAGATTTCAAAAAATCGCATCCTGCTAAAGTTCAACGCAAATGAAGCGCGACATTTCGCCCTTCATCGTTATCCGACTTTACGGAGGAAAAATGAAACGTTCATACTTGCGCCTAGTCGCCCCCTTTGCGGTGGCGGCACTTGCGCTGACCGCCTGCTCCGGCGGTTCCGGTGACGGCGGCGCGAACGCGCCCGAGGGTGAGTCCGGTGGCGGTGTTGTTGTAGCAAACGGCTCCGAACCGCAGAACCCGCTCATCCCGACCAACACCAACGAAACCGGTGGCGGCAAGATTGTTGACCTGATCTACGCAGGCCTCGTCTACTACGATGCAGACGGCGCCGCGCAGAACGACCTCGCCGAATCGATCGAGACTGAAGATTCTCAGAACTTCACGATCAAGATTAAGGAAGGCGAGACCTTCTCTGATGGTTCTCCCGTTACCGCTAAGTCGTTCGTTGACGCTTGGAATCAGGGTGTAGCGCAGTCGCACCTTTCCTCCTACTTCTTCGAGCCCATCAAGGGCTACCCGGAGGGCGGCGAGGCTCCTGCTGACTTTGCCGGCCTCGAGGGTCTAAAGGTTGTTGACGACCAGACGTTCACCGTTGAGCTTTCCCAGCCTGAAGCTGACTTCCCGCTCCGCCTGGGCTACTCCGCGTTCTACCCGCTTCCTGAAGCAGGTATTGGCGACGCCGACGCGGTTGCAGCATTCGGCGCAGCTCCGGTTGGTAACGGCCCCTACCTGCTAGAGTCCGGTGACGACTGGAAGCACAACGAGTCGATCATGCTGAAGCCGAACCCGAAGTACGACGGTCCGCGCAAGGCCCAGAACGGTGGCGTTGAGATCAAGTTCTACGCCCAGCAGGACGCGGCATACAACGACCTCCTTGGTGGAAACCTGGACGTCCTTGACGCAGTGCCCGACTCGGCATTCTCCAGCTTCGAAAGCGAACTTGGTGACCGCGCTGTAAACCAGCCGTCCGCTATCTTCCAGTCCTTCACCATCCCGGAGCGCCTCCCGCACTTCGGCGGTGAAGAAGGCGTCCTGCGTCGTCAGGCAATCTCCATGGCAATCAACCGCGAGGAGATCACCGACACCATCTTCCAGGGCACCCGTAGCCCGGCACACGACTACACCTCGCCAGTAATCGACGGTTACAACGAGAGCGTTGAAGGCAACGAGGTTCTGAACTTCGATCCGGAGAAGGCTAAGGAACTGTGGGCCAAGGCTGACGAAATCTCCCCGTGGGAAGGCTCCTTCGAACTCGCTTACAACGCTGACGGTGGCCACCAAGCATGGGTAGACGCAACCATGAACTCCATCAAGAACGTGCTCGGCATCGACGCGAAGGGCGCCCCGTACCCCGACTTCAAGTCGCTACGTGACGAGGTAACCAACCGCAAGATCGAGACCGCGTTCCGTACCGGCTGGCAGGCCGACTACCCGGGTCTTGGTAACTTCCTCGCCCCGCTGTACGCCACGGGCGCTGGTTCGAATGACGGCGACTACTCCTCGGCAGAATTTGACGGCTTCCTCAAGCAGGCAGCTGGCGCCAAGTCGGTTGAAGAGTCCAACGAGCTTTACCTAAAGGCTCAGACGGTCCTCTTCAAGGAGCTACCGGCAATCCCGCTCTGGTACTCCAACGTGACCGGCGGTTCGACCGAAGCTGTAAGCAACGTACAGTTTGGATGGAACTCCGTCCCGCTTTACTACCAGATCACCAAGTGATTACCCAAATATAAGGTAGCGTAGGCTCGGAGGGGTTTCCCTCCGAGCCTCGCTCCTGTGAGTGCGGGGCTCGCAACTGTGAGACCATAAACTCACAACTAATAAATAAAAACTGCGTAAGCAGTTACCCAAGGAGACCACAATGATCCGATATATCGGACGTAGACTCCTGCAGCTAATACCCGTCTTCATAGGCGCAACGCTGCTTATCTACGCATTAGTGTTCCTCATGCCCGGTGACCCAATCCAGGCTCTCGGTGGCGACCGCGGCCTACCACCGGCAGTGGCGGAACAAATGAGGGCGCGCTACAACCTCGACAAGCCATTCCTCGTCCAATACCTGCTGTATCTAAAAGGTATTTTCACACTCGACTTCGGCACCACATTCTCTGGCCGTGAAGTCACCGACGTGATGGCAGGCGCATTCCCCGTAACCATCAAACTCGCCCTAATGGCACTCGCATTTGAAGCAATTTTTGGCATCGGCTTTGGCCTCATTGCCGGCATGCGTCGCGGCGGCATCTTCGACGGCACCGTTCTCGTGGTCTCCCTATTTGTCATCGCAGTGCCCACGTTCGTTATCGGCTTCGTCCTCCAGTTCCTCATAGGTGTGAAACTCGGGTGGGCGCCAACAACGGTTGGTGGAAACACCACGTTTGAAGCCCTCCTAATGCCAGCAATCGTGCTCGGTGCTGTTTCCTTCGCTTACGTACTTCGCCTAACCAGGCAGTCCGTATCCGAAACCATGTCATCCGACCACGTGCGCACCGCATACGCCAAGGGCCTCTCCCGCAGCAAGGTGATTCAAAACCACGTGCTGCGCAACTCGCTTATTCCAGTTGCAACATTCCTAGGCGCCGACCTCGGAGCCCTCATGGGCGGCGCAATCGTCACCGAAGGTATCTTCGCCATCAACGGCGTAGGCGGCAACATGTACCAGGCCATCATCAAGGGCGAACCCGCAACCGTCGTGTCATTCACGACCGTCCTTGTGATCGTCTACATCATCGCCAACCTGCTAGTAGACCTGCTATACGCAGCTCTGGATCCGAGGATTCGCTATGAGTAATCAAACTACCTACCGAAAAGGCCAAGAACACTTCGTCTCTGACGTAGACGAAAGCGGCCTGGGGGCCGTTGACGCCGTAGCAGATGACTCCGCGCCCTCGTCTATGTGGGGTGAAGCCTGGAAGAACCTGCGCAAACGCCCCCTATTCTGGATTTCAGCCGCAATCATTGCTGTGGCTCTGCTGCTGGCCGCATTCCCCAGCCTGTTCACCTCAATGGACCCGAACTTCTGCGAACTTTCGCGTTCTATGGAGGCCCCATCCGGTGGCCACCCATTCGGTTTCGACAGGCAAGGCTGTGACATCTACGCGCGCACTATTTACGGCGCTCGCGCATCTGTAACCGTAGGTGTATTTACCACGATTGCCGTGACCATCATGGGCGCAGCATTCGGTTCTCTGGCCGGCTACTTTGGCGGCTGGCTCGACTCGCTACTTTCGCGCATCACCGACGTCGTGTTCGCCATTCCGTTCCTACTTGCTGCAATCGTGGTTATGCAGATGTTCCGCTCCTACCGTGCAACTTGGACCGTGGTGCTCGTCCTCGCAATCTTTGGATGGCCACAAATTGCGCGCATCACGCGCGGCGCGGTTATGAGCGTCAAGAACGAAGAATATGTGTCTGCAGCCAAGGCTCTTGGCGAGTCCAAGTGGACCATCCTCATGCGCCACATCCTGCCGAACTCTGCGGCACCCATCATCGTTTATGCAACCGTAGCGCTCGGCACGTTCATCGTGGCCGAAGCAACCCTCTCATTCCTGGGCGTTGGCCTACCACCAGACATCGTCTCGTGGGGCGGCGACATCAACAAGGCGCAGGTTGCGCTCCGTACCCAGCCATCCGTGCTGTTCTATCCCGCAGGCGCTCTCGCCCTGACCGTGCTCAGCTTCATCATGATGGGTGACGTGGTACGCGACGCTCTCGACCCGAAGTCACGAGAGAGGTAAACGAAGTGGAAAACGAGATGAACACTGACGTCGAGCCCCTGCTCGAAATCAAAGACCTCGAGGTCGCCTTCCAATCTTCCACGGGCATGGTTCCCGCAGTGCGGAAAGCCAACCTCACCATCTACCCTGGCCAGTCCGTTGCCATCGTAGGAGAATCAGGCTCCGGTAAATCCACTACCGCGCATGCCATCATCAACCTCCTGCCCGGCACCGGCAAGATCGTGGGCGGCTCCATCAAATTCCGCGGTGAAGAACTCACCACTAAGAGCCGTAAAGAGATGGAACGCATTCGCGGACGCCACATCGGCCTTGTTCCGCAAGACCCCATGTCGAACCTCAACCCCGTTTGGAAAATCGGCTTCCAAGTTCGTGAAGCCCTCAAAGCCAACAACGTGGTTAAAGGCTCGCAAATGCACCAGCGAGTCAATGAACTCCTCGCTGAAGCCGGGTTGCCCGACACCGAACGCGTTGCGAAACAGTATCCGCACGAGTTCTCTGGCGGCATGCGCCAACGCGCCCTCATCGCTATCGGCCTGGCCGCTCGTCCCGAGCTACTCATCGCGGATGAGCCGACCTCGGCCCTTGACGTGACCGTGCAGCGGCTCATCCTGGACCACATGGAGTCGCTCACCCACGAACTTGGCACCGCAATGCTGTTCATTACGCACGACCTCGGCCTGGCCGTTGAACGCGCTGAACACCTCGTTGTTATGCACCGCGGCCGTATTGTGGAGTCCGGGCCCGCCATGCAGATCTTGCAACGTCCGCAGCACCCCTACACCAAGAGGCTGGTTGCCGCTGCTCCCTCGCTAACCACCGCGCGTATCATGACCGCGCACCAGGCTGGCATTCAGGTGACCGAAGAGGAACTGCTGGGCGCAGGTAAGGGCGCAACCTCAACTGAAGCTGCGGTTGAAGTTAAGAACCTGGTGAAGACCTTCCCGATTCGCGGCAAGCGCGGACAGACCTTCAAGGCGCTTGACGACGTGTCGTTCACGCTGCGCAAGGGTACAACGCTAGGTGTTGTAGGCGAATCCGGTTCTGGTAAGTCCACTGCGGCAAACATCATTCTGGGCTTGCTAGAGCAAGATTCTGGTGACGTCATTTTTGAGGGCGAAAACGTTTCTGAGCTTTCTAAGAAGGAACGCTTCGCTATGCGCCGCAACCTTCAGGTGGTGTTCCAAAACCCGTACGGCTCCCTGGACCCCATGTACTCCATTTACCGCGCGGTTGAAGAACCCATGCGCGTACACAACTGGGGGACCAAGAAGGAGCGCGAGGAGCGCGTTGCCCAACTGCTCGACATGGTTGCCCTCCCTCGCTCCGCGATGAGGCGCTACCCCAACGAGCTGTCCGGCGGTCAACGCCAGCGTGTAGCCATTGCTCGTGCACTTGCGCTACGCCCGCACGTCCTTGTGCTTGACGAGGCCGTGTCTGCGCTGGACGTGCTGGTGCAAGACCAAATCCTGCACCTGCTAAACGACATCCAAGCCGAAATGGAGCTGTCTTACCTGTTCATCACCCACGACCTCGCGGTTGTCCGTCAGATTGCTGATGACGTGGTGGTAATGCAACACGGCAAGGTAGTTGAAACCGGTGACACGGACTCGATCTTCGACAACCCGCGCACCGACTACACGCGCAACCTAATCGACTCGATCCCCGGTAAGAGCATCGAACTGGGAATCACCGACGACTAACGCGTTCCAACTCGACAATGATCGCCGCTGGTAGCTCCGGTTACCGGCGGCGATACTAATTCGCTCTCAAGCAGTGAGCGCCCGCAACCAGCCTGAGATGTTCGCTAAAGCCGAGACTAAGTGCCTAATGGAAACTCGTTGAGGGATTGATTATCCCCCTTAGTAGATGACTTAAGTGTCGAGTAGTGACTCTATTTGGTGACGCCGGCTTGAAAGCTCTCTTTGAGCCCCATGCAACGGGGATCCATCAAATGGTAATTCGCTCAAATCGATACCCTTCGCCACTCTTAGTACCAAACGTTGAGCGCTGCGCGCCGCTCTAATTGGCAGACCGATATTATCTGCAAAAGCATCCCAATGACGGCCCCGGAGATTCTTCGTTTGCCCATCAATCGGGAGCGCCATCGTGAAATCGCGATAAAGAGCCGTGCAGGGTAGGTCGTACATCGGAGCGACCTCCCACACGCCCTCCGGATTTCGTAAAATTGACAGGTTCTTTGCGTGAACATCACCGTTTCCGGTAAGCCAAGCGAACAGGAACTGTACATATAGAGCTCGAATAGCAACCATAGGGGCACTGGTGTGTTGCGCGAGCGCCGCAACCACGGCTTCGGATTCGACGTTGTACTTTTCAGATGGTGGAATCTGCAGAACTTGCGAAGCGTCCTCTTGAGCGAGACGCACAATCTGTCCGCTCGCATCAACACGGCGGTCAAAACGCTCAACGAGTAAGCCTTCTACGCCTTCTTTATCTACAACCAACTGAGACTTAGCTACAGGGATTTTAAGGCCGCGAGCATGACGTAGATGTAAAGCTTCATTGCGCACGAGGTGAGGGTACTGGGCCGGGTCGATCTTGAGGATCGCGTGCGTGCGTCTCGTTCGAATCGGCATATTAATCATCGATGCTGATGCTTTTGGCTGAACACCGGGAACTGCGTAGGGGTCAACCATCTCGGTTAGATCTTGAAAACTCCATCTAGATGGGTCCTCGTATAGTGGTGGAACTTCATTAGGCGCAGCCTCGGACGTAAAAATCCTTACATCGCCGGGAGTGTCAGCGCCCACCGCCAGAAGCATCGTAAACTCATCATTCATAGATGTTTTGGTTGCTCTGTTCAATACATTGAGGCGGTGTCCCTCTGGTAATAGTCCCGCGAAGAATGCGGGGAGCGCGCCACCTTGTTGTGTGGAGGTTTCACCCAACGGCAACGAAAATGCTACGGGATCCCCCACATAGTCATCCCTGTATTTGAACTCGACCACTCCCTCCGAGTCGCGTGACAACGTTCCAGCCAAGTGGTTGCCTTTGTAGACATTCGCGCGCTTTACAAATCGGAGCTGATCAAGGCTTATGGATGCAATACTCACCTGTTGGATACCTCTACCTTCAAGCCCAAGGTCCCTGTGACCGCCAGTAACGACCTCAATGTTGGGCCGAGTCCGCCCTGCTCCAAAGTGCGCACCGTACGATCTGAAACCCCAGCAAGTTCAGCCAACTGTTGTTGCGTCAATCCGTATTCTTTGCGAGCAGTTTTAATCACTCCGCCAATCTGAGCTGCAGGTAGGGGGAATTGCCCATATGTAGAATCATTGGCGCGGTCAGAGGCTAAATTATTCGGAGGCATATTTCCGTTTAGAGCGTTCATGTATATGAATCTACACTCTAAACGCTGGTTTCGGAAGTATGTTTCCTGTTGAGCTGGGGTTAAGGGCCAGAAGAATTGTTGTCCGTGCCCCCTACGTACACTATTGGAGAGAGTAATAATCGCGTCCTCCTATTCCAATGAGATACTTAAACCATGTACGGACTCTTCGCTGGGATCACCACACTCGACGTTGCCCAACTAACCGCAGGCACAGTACGCGAGAATCAAAAAGTAACCTCACTTGACCAGATCCTCGCCGCGGGTGGGCCCGCAACCAACGCGGCCGTTGCGTTCTCTCACCTCACCCGCGCAGCCACCCGTGCCGCGAGCGCGAGCGACCTCAACCGCGGTGCGAATCCGGGAGGAGCGATGGCCTCCCTCCTCGTTTCCGCAATCGGTGAAGGCCCTGCCGCGCACCTCATTCTTGAAGACCTGGAAGCCCAGGAAGTAGCGCTTGTAGACTGCACCGATTACGAGGCCGAGGCGCCCGAAACCACCGGCAAGCTAGATCTGACCCCCAGCGTGTCTGCGATCCTCATTAACGCGCAAAACAATGCGCGCACCGTTGCCTCCACCAACACGCGACTGCCACTAAAGCCCGAAATTGCGTTGGAAACCCTAGAAGCCATGGGCCGGCCGCAGGTTGTGCTTGTTGACGGACACAATCCCGATCTGGCGATGGCTGTCCTCACCAGTGGTGCCCCCGAAGATGGGGAACCATTCGCGGCGCAAGAATACAAGCCCGAATACCTGCGTATCCTTGACGGCGGATCTTGGAAACCGTGGCTACCCACAATGCTGGGATATATAGACGTGGCCATCATCTCCGCAGACTTCCTGCCACCCGGATGCACGAACTTCGATGACACCGTGGCCTTTCTCAAAGGCTTCGGCATTGAACGCGTAGTGCGCACAGCCGGACCAGACCCCGTGCAATGGGCTTGGCTCGGCAAAACCGGGACTGTTACCCCTCCTGCAGTTGACGCCATCGACACCCTTGCAGCTGGCGACACGTTCCACGGAGCCTTCGCGTGGGGATGCGCTCACGGCCTCGTAAATCGAGAAACAACCCACCCGTCTGCGCTCATCGACTTTTCCAACCGCATCGCATCGCTCAGCACCACCAGCTTTGGAACGAGGGCGTGGCTAGGTGACCTCGAAAATCTGGAAGCGGAAACCGCGCGCGTACTTTCATAGATCACGCGAGGGGGTGGGCTAAAGCTGGGGTTGCGTTAGCCTACGCGAACGGGAACATGGCGGCTAGCCCACTGCACCGACATGTCGCGAAGCGTATCTACGCCCTCATGTGCACCAAAACGGGCGTCCCGCAGGACCTCAACGCGAGAGCCGTCCGGCAGGCGCGCAAACTCTTCCTGAGCCATCTCAACCAAGCCCAAATGCTCATCGTCTGCGTCATAAATCGCCAGGATCGGGGCAGATAAGTCATCTAGCAAGTCGTCTGCCTCATTCATCGACAGATCAATCAACGTCTGCTTTGAAATCACAAAAAACTCGCGTTTGGAATACGTATCATCTGGGATCTGCGCGCGGCCAGAACGCTCCAAATCATCTAACTGTGTGGACGAAAAAATCTGATCCCACTCAAACGACAGCGGGCCCGTAATCATGCCGGTTAAAAGCATCGCTTTAGCGTCCTTCGGGCGGGCCTTCAAAGCTACCAGCGTGCCAAACGAATGCGCGTGCAAAATCTGGCGGTCAAAACCCTGCGTGCGAAGCCACGCCGAAGCCGAATGTAAATCCTCCACCTGGCTGGCCAGCGTAATCACGTCATCATCAGAATCGCCGCAACCGGAAAAATCGAACTCCAGAGTTGCATAACCCGCGCCCCGGTATGCTGCCGACAAACGATCGAAATGCTCGCCCGAATGCCTATCAGCCAAGAAAGAGTGCGCAAACAAAACCGCAGCGTCCGTAGAATCAACAGGGTCCACAAACGTGCCCGCAAGCTGAACTCCGCGGGGCGTCGTAATCTGTACCTCTGTCACAACCTAAGCCTAAGGGAAAACTAAGGATAAAGCGCCCCTAAACCCCGGCTTGTTCAAAACCGCAGGCAACACCACCTCCAAACACTTCCAGCAAATGCACACCCGCCGTCTAGCCCGGTAAACTAGCTGAGAAACATGCAATAAGGAGGAGCCTTGGGCGCAAAATTCGGATTCATCGTAGGAGCCGGCCTTGGGTACGTGCTCGGTACGCGCGCAGGACGTGAACGCTACGAGAAAATCAAGATGCAAGCATCTAAAATCAGGCAAAGTCCGCTGGTAGCTGAGCGCATGGACCAGGCCTCTGAAAAAGTCTCCGAAGCCCTTAAAAAGGGCGGAGCAGCAGCCACTGACAAGCTCGTTGGAGTAGTCAAAGAGCGCGTCTTTGGTGAACCCCAAGACCAGTACGTTGACGTAACGGTCATAGAAGTTGATGACATAGACACAGAAGAATAACGAGGCGAGGGCGGCAATACCGCCCTCGTAACAATTTCAACAGTCTTTAGAACAGCCCCACACTGCCCTTCGTAGCACTGGGGTGCAAAGTTCGGTGCGAGGAACAATCACATGACACCTGGCAATCAGCCAACCGAGGAACAAATCAAACGCTGGCGTAAATACCTTGCCGATGAGCAAATGGAACGCCAAACCTATTTGAACCTAGCGCAACGACGCACCGGGGAAGAAGCCGCCATCCTGCAAGCGCTTGCCGACGCCGAAACACGACACATTGAGCACTGGACCTCCCTTCTTGGTGAGCACGCACATCCCGCCCCCAAACCCACGCTATACTCGCGCGTCCTCGCCCGGTTTGCCGCAACGTTCGGCTCCATCTTTATCCTCGCCCTCGCCCAACGCGCAGAACAGCGCCAGTCTTACGACGTTGACCAAGACGCCACCGACGCGATGGCTGCCGACGAGCACATCCACGGTGAGGTTGTGCGCGGCCTCGCCGCCCGCTCGCGCGCACGCATTGCCGGCACGTTCCGCGCCGCAGTGTTTGGAGCCAACGACGGCCTGGTATCAAACCTTGCCCTCATCCTCGGCATTGCCGCTACCGGTGTTCCAAACAGCATGGTCATCACAACCGGTATTGCCGGTCTGCTAGCCGGCGCCCTCTCAATGGCAGCAGGCGAATACATTTCCGTCACCTCCCAACGCGAACTACTAGAGGCCTCGGACCCGTCCACCGACGCGCCCGTGCAAGTATCCAAACTCAACGTGCAGCAAAACGAACTGGAGCTCGTCTTCCGCGCTCGCGGTGACACCGCTGAAGAGTCCGAAGAACACGCACGCATCATCTTCGACGCGATCAACCGACCGGCCTCGGAAATGACCACCAGCTCTATAATCACGTCCCGCTCCTTGCTATCTACCAAGGAACGCCACCGCGACCCGTCCGAATCCCACGCGGAAATCGGACACCCGTGGGGCGCAGCCGCATCCTCATTCCTGTTCTTCGCAATCGGAGCGCTGGTGCCACTGCTACCGTTCCTGTTTGGCGCTAGTGGAAACCTGGGCATCCTGCTGTCTGCGATCGTGGTTGGCGTGGTCCTTATGTTCACGGGTGGTGTAGTGGGCGTGCTGTCAGGCAAACCGCCCGTGAAGCGCGCGATTCGCCAGCTCCTCATCGGCTATGGGGCTGCGGCCGTCACCTACACGCTGGGCCTCCTGTTTGGCGCTAACGGAATCTAGCGCGCAGGTCTAGGAGGATCTATGTGCGGCCGCTACGTACTTTGGACGCCGGAAGAAGAACTTACGGCCATCTTCGGCACTGATTTTCGCATAGGCGAAGTTACTCCCACATACAACGCTGCCCCCTCCCAGCAACTACCCATCGTGTTTGAAAGATACGAGGAGGAACCCGGGCGAGTGCTTCGACGCATGCAAACCCACCAGTGGGGGCTGGTGCCCTCCTGGGCGCGCGACGCCAGCCGTCCCATGATTAACGCGCGAGCGGAAAGCCTGGTGGACAAACCCTCATTCAAAGCCGCTGCGCGCCGGCGCCGATGCCTCGTGCCCGCCAACGGCTACTACGAGTGGCAGGCCGGCGCTGGAGGCAAGCAACCTTGGTTCCTTTCCGCGGGGGAGGGGGACCCGGTGATGGGATTTGCCGGCATTTACGAGGCGTGGCAAGGACCTCGCGACCAGTGGCTCCTGACCTTCGCGATTGTCACGCGTAGTGCGCCCGACGCCGTCGGTCACATTCACGACCGCTCCCCGGTGGTGGTCCCTCCCTCCATGTGGAGCGAGTGGCTGGACCCCGAAACAGGAACAGACACCGAGGTCAGGCACTTGCTGGATGCGATTGCCAGCCCCGTACTCGTCCCCAGAAAAGTTGGAAACGCCGTGGGGAACGTGCGAAACAACGACCCTAGTTTGATCGAAGAAGTGGACTGAATAAGGTTCTGTCAACGAATCGCAGGATCGGTAGATGTGGGTGTGGGCCAGGCAAATGCCTGGCCCACACCCACATGAATACGGTTTACTTCTTCAGCTGGCGTTCCTTCTCCAGCTCATTTTCATAAGCGGGAAGATCCAGCAGACCATTACCGGACAGGCCAATCACGATGACCTCGCCATCGCGCGCCTGGACAGACTTGATGTAGTTCAACGCGCCCGCAACAGCGTGCGTGGACTCCGGAGCCGGAATGATGCCCTCCGCGCGAGCAAACTCCAGGCCCGCAGCGAACGTCTCATGCTCACCAATCGCAACCGAGTCAAGTAGGCCCAGCGACTTAGCGTGAGACACCATCGGGCTCATACCGTGATAGCGCAAACCACCAGCATGAATCGACGGCGGTACAAAATCATGACCGAGCGTGTACATCTTCATGAGCGGCGTCGTGCCAGCCACATCACCAAAGTCGTAGCGGAACTCGCCCTGAGTCATCGACGGGCAAGCCTGCGGCTCACACGCAACCACCCTCGTGGTCTTTCCATCGCGCAAGTTCTCACCCAAGAACGGGAACGACAGGCCAGCCAAGTTCGAGCCGCCACCGGCGCAACCGAACACCACGTCAGCCTGCTCTTCGCCGGCCTCACGCAACTGCTCAATCGCCTCCAGACCAATCACCGTCTGATGCAGCATCACATGGTTCAAAGCCGAACCGAGCGCATAGTGAGCTCTATCTGACTTCAGAGCAACCTCCACGGCCTCCGAAATCGCCATGCCAAGCGAACCCGTAGTGTCCGGATCCTGCTCCAAGATCTTACGACCGGCCTCCGTTAGCGTAGACGGCGACGGATGACACGTGCCGCCATACGCCTCCATCTGCATGCGACGGTACGGCTTCGCGTCGAACGAGGAGCGAACCTGGAACACCTCGCATTCAAGCCCAAACATCGCGCAAGCCATCGACAAAGAAGCCCCCCACTGGCCAGCACCAGTCTCGGTAGTTAGCTTCTTCATGCCCTCGAGCGCGTTGAAATACGCCTGCGCAACCGCCGAGTTCGGCTTGTGCGAACCAGCGGGAGACACGCCCTCGTACTTGTAATAAATCTTCACCTTCGTATCGAGCGCCTGCTCCAACCTACGCGCACGAACCAAAGGCGACGGGCGCCAGCTCGCATACACCTCGCGAACAGCCTGCGGAATCTCGATCCATCGTTCGGTGGAAAACTCTTGTTCCACCAACGCTTTGGAAAACAGAGGATGCATTTCCTCTGGCTTAAGTTCCTCACGAGTCTGCGGATTCAAATGCGGAGCCATCGGCTCTGGGAAATCAGCAGTGAGGTTGTACCAATGCGTGGGGACTTTCGACGGAATTGCAAACTCGAGCGCGTCAGTAAGCGCATGTTTCTGTACCAATTTCATCCCCTTTACTCAAGATAAAGCTGTTCTCGCAAGGCCTTTCCTAGCGAGTGGCAATAATGCCGCCTTCAACATTACGCACCAGGCAATGAACAAGACGACACGTTCCAAAGGATGATATTATGAGTGGCGAAAATTAGCGAAGAATGTCAAGTGCCCTTGCCCGGTGCAGGAGCTCGAAGCCGTCCTCGCCAACTACCACCGGGATTTTTGGGTCAAGAGAGTCGATCAGTGGGCCCAGCTCCTCGCGCGGATCGGGCGCGCCGTGATTCAAAACCTGCTCGGTCGTAGTCAAACTGCGAACAAAAATCGCTGCCACATTTTGCGGATGCTCGCGCGCGAACTCCGTATAAATCGAGGGGTCGTGTTGGCCATCATCACCAACCAACACCCACTTTACCCAGGGGAACATGCGGGCTAACTCACGCAACTGCGAACGCTTATGCTCCCGCCCAGAACGGAACCAACCCGTCTGAGAAGGCCCCCAATCCGTCATCAGTGGCGTGCCCGTAGGGAAGTTTGACCGGAACAAAAACCGGCGCAAACTCGGTGCCACATTCCACGCTCCCGTCGACAAATATATCGCGGGGGCCGGCAGCGTTCCCACGCGCCCCCTCGACGTTTGCATATGCGAAATCTGCTGCAACAAGTTCGCCATTCCCGGCACTGCTTGGCGCGAGGACACGTACGTGAAAAATGCGTTCTTTGCTGCTACCAGCGGGCGAGGCAACCACGACACCATCACCGTGTCATCCACATCCGATACCAGGCCAATGCGTTCCTGCTCCGAAACTACTCGAACCGGCACCGCAATTGGGCGTGATGCGCGCACACGCCTCTCGCCTCGCGCCACCTCATCGGGCTTCAGCGCCTGCAACGTCGCCGCATGCCAACCCGGCTCCAACCCATGATCCTCAACCATAAGATCCACATAGCCGCCACGATCCGTATAAACCAGCAGCTTTCGGCTACCGACCGTCACCAGCACCGGCGCTCTCGGCACTTGCGCGTCCACAAACTGGCGCCACCCGCGTTCACCGCGCATATGGGATGTTGTGTTCGTATCGTCGCCCTCGTCGGCGCCAATCGCGTCTTTCACCACCTCGCCAAACGCGTGCGGAAGCCTATCTGCCGCGCGGGAATGAAGTTGATACCAGCTAGGTAAACCGTGCCGGTTAGCCCAAACCTCGTACTTTTCCTCAAAATACGTAGGGGCCATCAACGCCCTGGCAATGATGCGTACGCGCTGCGCGTTTCCGAAGCCGCCGTACGCGATAAGCTCTGGGCGCCAACCCAAATCCGAAAGCGTGCGCGCTACCTGCGTGTTAAACGCGTCTTCCAGCCGAGTGACAGCAGTTAAAAGCACGCCCTCAGTCTATCGACTTTCGCGGCCGGCGCTTCCACAAACCCCCAAGACCCATGCGGCGTGAACGCACCTGCACCGGGATCCGTGCCCGCTTCTTATGCGAGGTGGCCCGCAATGCCGGAATCGCAATCAGAGAAATCGTAACCATGACCCACGCGAAACCAATTGCCGTGTGGAAACCGCCCACGTGTCCACTGTGGTCAACCACGCGTCCAGCCAGTGCCGAACCCAGCGAACTACCCACATTCATAGCCGTGGACATCCACGTGAGGCCCTCCGTTAAACGCCGCGGAGGAACCGCCTTTTGTACCATCGCGGTCACGTTAATCATCGTGGGCGAAATGGAGAATCCCGTGAAGAACAAAATGACGCCCAGGCCGATTATCGTCCGCGCAAAATATGTGAGACTTACGCCCACTGCCAGCAGGAAAACCCCACCGACAAACAACTTCCACAATGGGATCGACGTTGCCCTCGCCCCATAAAGGAGGCCCGCCAGCATAGAACCGAACGCGAACACGCCAAGCAGGACGCCAGCCGTCGCTTTTTGACCCATGGACTCGGTAAACGCAACCACCGAAATGTCGATTGAGCCAAACATTGCGCCCGCACCCACATACACCAGAGCCAACGCAATCATTACCGGTTGCGCCATCACGGAGCCTTTAGGACCGTGAATGCTTGAGGTGGAAATAGGCGGCTCCGTTGCCCGTTGCGACAATAGCCAGAACCCGCCAGAAATCGCGAGGATAAATGCTAAAACCATGCCCGCAACCGGGTTGACGTTAGCCGAAAGAATGGTTGCTAAGATCGGGCCGATCATGAACACGACCTCGTCTAGCGTTGCCTCCATCGAAAATGCCGTGTGCAACTGCGCCGGATTTTTTACCGCTACCGTCCACCTCGAACGCACCATCGAACCCAGCGAACCCGAAGTTGCACCCGAAATAGCCGTCAAAACGTACAGGTACACCACCGGCGCGTGCATTGCTGCCGCAACGATCAATCCCAACAAGCTGGTAGCAGACACCGTAACCAGCGGAATCATCACGCGCGCCTGCCCAAAACGGTCAACCAAACGCGCCACAAACGGGGCACAAATAGCAAACGCAATAATATTTGTTGCCCCTACCTGGCCCGCCAACGTATATGAGCCATACAGTGTTGAAATCATCAAAATCTGCGAAATTCCGACGATTGACATGGGGAAACGGGCAATCAAACCCGCCAACGAAAATTTCAGTGCCCCCGGAATCGACAAAATTTCGCGGTAAGAATTCAACACAAATGCAGTCTACGGCAAAGCAGTCCGCACAGACCTCACAGGACTAAAAAACAACAAAAACGTTCCGGGTACGCATCAAATACACGTACCCGGAACTACAACTAACCGAACGCGCTAGCAGACCCGCTAGGCTGCTCGGCTCTCAAGCCGTAAAGGTTTAGGCCAGAGCCTCCTTCACGACTTCCTTTGCTTCCTCCAACACCTCTTGCAAGTGGTCCTCGCCCTTGAACGATTCCGCGTAAATCTTGTACACGTCCTCCGTGCCAGAGGGACGAGCCGCGAACCACGCGTTCTTTGTGGTCACCTTTAAACCGCCAATAGCGTTGCCATCGCCCGGAGCGTTCACCAAACGAGCCGTGATTTCCTCACCCGCAAGCTCCTGCGCCGCCACGTCCTCCGGCGCCAACTTCGCAAGCTTCGCCTTCTCTTCACGCGTAGCTGCATTGTCAATACGCGAGTAGGAGGACGCGCCGAAACGCTCCACCTGCTCTTGATGCATCTGCGACGGAGTCTTACCCGTCACCGCGATAATCTCCGCAGCTAGCAGGCACAGCAAGATGCCGTCCTTATCCGTGGTCCAAACCGTGCCGTCCTTGCGAAGGAACGAAGCGCCCGCAGACTCCTCACCGCCAAAACCGATCGTGCCGTTCATCAGGCCCGACACGAAGTACTTAAACCCAACCGGAACCTCAATCAGCTTGCGGCCCATGCTCTCAACCACGCGGTCAATCAGAGCAGACGACACCAGCGTCTTACCCACCGCCGTGTCCTTGCCCCAACCCGGACGGTGCGTGAACAGGTACTCGATCGCAACAGCCAAATAATGGTTGGGGTTCATCAGGCCATCCGGTGTAACAATGCCGTGCCTATCCGAATCCGCATCATTGCCCGTAGCAACATCAAACGGAGTCTTACCGGACGCATCCGGCTTCATGCGTTCACGAACCGATGCCATCGCGTAAGGGGAGGAGCAGTCCATGCGGATCTTCCCATCCCAATCCAACGTCATGAACCTCCACGTCGGATCCACCTTCGGGTTAATCACCGTGAGATCCAGACCGTAACGCTCCGCGATCGCGCCCCAGTAATCCACGGACGCGCCGCCGAGGGGATCTGCGCCGATACGAACACCGGCCTCGCGAATCGCATCAATGTCAATCACGTTCTCGAGGTCATCAACATATTTCTTCAAATAGTCGTAACGATGTACGTGCGGGTCCTCTAGCAAATCCTGCGAACGAGCGCGCTTTACCTTAGACCAGCCGTCCGCCAAAATCTCATTAGCGCGGTTCGCAATCCAGCCCGTCGCATCCGAATCTGCCGGACCGCCGCTTGGAGGGTTGTACTTAAAACCACCATCACGAGGCGGGTTGTGCGACGGCGTAACCACGATGCCATCAGCCAACCCTGGGCCGGACGTGCGCAGACCCTGTGCAGACCCCGCGCCGTTAGCCACGAGAATCGCGTGCGAAACCGCCGGAGTGGGCGTGAACGATCCTCGCGAATCGATCTGAACATCCACACCATTTGCCACCAGCACCTCAAGTGCCGACCTCCAAGCCGGCTCTGACAGCGCGTGCGTATCGCGGCCAATAAACAACGGACCGTCAAAACCCTGACTTGCACGGTACTCCACGATCGCCTGCGTTGTTGCAACAATGTGCGCCTCATTAAACGCGCCATCAAGCGACGAACCGCGGTGCCCAGACGTGCCAAACACGACCTTTTGCGCGGGGTTATTTACATCGGGCTCAATCTCGTAATAAGCGGATAGAACCTCATCAACATTAATCAAATCTTCTGGTTTAGCCAGTTGGCCAGCTCTTTCATACATACCTACAAGTGTGGCAGGTGTCACTGAAATTTTCATCCCTATTCCAGCAGATAAACATCGCCGGCCCCGCATGCTTTGTTTATTGGCTTCACGCCGGTAGCTTTGGGCTAGATCGAAATCATTTACCAACTTAGGAGACCCACATGGGAAAGAAATCACGACGCAAAAAAGTAGCGCCCGGCAAACCGATTCGCCCCATCATCGCGCACGTCGCACGCCCCTTTGAAGGTATGAGCGCCGAAGCTGACCTCGTTGCCATGCGTGAAATTATCCCCGCTGCCACCCTTGCAGCGCAGACCACGGCAGAATACGGATCTGAACCCTTCCGTTTCGCCTCCATCCTTCCCAACGCCGTTCCTGCCCTCGTACGCGAAGACGGACAGATCCTCATCGGCTTGCAAACTCGCTCCTCCAGCCGCGACATCGGCCACGACCTCGGCGTTGCACTCAAAGTAGCCCTGGAGCGCAAAACCAAAATTGAGCGAGGCGAAGCCGAATATGGCCCCGTGCCAGTAGACGTGCGCGACGCCGGACCGCGCATCCCCGACATGATCGAAAGCACCCAACTGATGGAGCTACAAAACGACCTCGGATACTGGATCGCCGACGGCCAGCGCGACGAAGAAGTTGAAGCCGCCATCGCGCAAACCTCCGCCGAACTCATCCCCACGCGTGCCATTCCCGGCGTGGCCAACACCTACTGGCACGACATGGGCAAACACTTTGTGCGCTGGATCCGCCTCGAAGACGAAGATAAACTCTTCACCGCCCTTGCCCGACTCCAAGCCGCAGGCGAACTGACTCTTGCCGGCGCGCACTTCATCGGCGCATTCCGCGCCCTCGGCCTGTCCATCCCCGTATTCGAATTCGAAAACGAGGTAGACCCAGGCACCCTCACCGAACCCGTAACGGAACTCGAACGCAAACTCGAAGCCGCGCTCGCGGACACCAAGCCGCTAACGGACGACGAAAAACGCGCCCGCGCCGGCCTCGTATCCCGTCAAGTATCCCTATAAAACAGGTTAAAACACGGGGCGGGAACGGACTAAACTAGACGCATGAGTAACTCCGGTCCCGCCCCCTCAACCAGTCGCGTCAGCGAATCACTCAAACAACAACCCGAAAAACATAAAGTTGCGGTCATTATTCCCGCCCGCAACGAAGCGCGCCGTATCTCCCACACCGTGCGTGCATGTCGGGCGCTACCGGGCGTTGACCTCCTCATCGTTGTAGACGACGGATCTGAAGACAACACCGACGATCACGCGCGTCAAGCCGGAGCCGTCGTGGTGCGGCACTCCGTTACCCGCGGCAAAGCCTCCGCCCTTGAAACCGGAGTCAAAGTTGCCGCCATGCGAGACCTCGCCAAAGGCCTACCTCGGCACCTGCTATTCCTCGACGCCGACCTGGGGGAAAGTGCGCTGGAGGCAACCTCCCTCATTGACGCCGTGCAACGCGGGATCTGCGACTGCGCCATCGCCACACTTCCCAAACAAAAAGGAGCGGGCGGACACGGATTTGTAGTTGGGCGCGCCCGCAAATCAATTCGCCGCGCCACCGGCTGGCACGCCAACGCGCCACTGTCCGGGCAGCGTTGCATCACTCGCAAAGCGGTTAACGACATCATGCCTTTTGCCCCCGGATGGGGCGTTGAAGTAGCCATGACCATCGACCTTCTGGTCAAGGGCTACACCGTGCAAGAAATCCCCTGCGACTTCACGCACCGCGCCACCGCCAACGACCTCATGGGGTACATGCATCGCGCCGACCAATTCAAAGACGTCTGGAAAGCCACGGCGCTGCGCCGCGTACACCGCCACCGAATTCCCGTTCGCGAGCGAGTGCAGGCGGCTATACGTCAAACCGCGGGCTCTCCGTACAACGCGTACGAGAAATTTGTAGACGACGAGCAAGAATAGACACCAGCGCGGGCGCTGCAATCGCAACGGTGTCCACCACAATCAGCAAACCTGAATCGTTAATCGGTACGGCCACCAGCGCACCCACCGCTATTCCCGCCGCAACTGCAGCTAAACCCGGGGGAGTGGCTTCACGCAGGGTTTCCCAGTGCGGATTCGATGAGGGGGCCTGATCCATTTCGCCGGTTTGGGGCGGCTCTTGGTGAGTATCAGCGGGTAGCTTTTTGGTGCCCTCGCGCGGTTCGAACAGCTTTCGGGCAAAAAGCACCCCAACCACCACGAGGATCGCCGCTGCTGCGACTGCCGCCAAAATCAGCGGATTTCCTGCGAACGTAGTTGCCATATCGCGGGCCTTATCCGCTACCAAAGTGAGCGTTTCTGGCGAACCAAAATTCTTCCAGAACAGGCCGATGTGCGAAGGCGAAGCCGACCTTGCATCCAAAGCTCCTGCAAAAATCATTGCCACGGTTGTCAGCAAAACCCACCACGCGGCGTGCTTCCACCTCGGGCGAATACCGCGCACCATCAAATACGCAATCCCAAACCCGGCGATAATCCCCGCAGGTCCTCCAAAATCAGCGCCCCAAAACGGTAACGCATCAATCGCCAGCACGCCCACGCCCATAGCGGCGACGCCGCGCGCCGCCCCCTGCCTCTTATCCGGGAAACGATCCGCTATCCAAGGCAGCGTTGCTATCAGCGCCGCAGCCAACAAGATCACGTACGACCGGTTGGAAATGCCGTAAAACCGCCGGGATGCGAGCGTCATCGAACCGAAGAAACCATCGCGCTGCAAATGCGCCCCCGACGCGATATCCACCGCCACCAACAGCACAGTCAGTGCCGCGAGGACCGCCACCGGCTGGTTCGACGAGCGCGCCAGTGCCAAAAGCGCTGCAGCAATGGCGAAAACCAGCAAAATCGGCAGAAGCGGATTAGTAGAAAGCCGCCACCACGGAACCAGATTTGCGATCATCGCCGCCGGAACCACCGCGAAAGCCAGCGCATTCCACACCGCGATATTTCTCCAAATCCACGCTGGCGCCTGATCTTTTGCCGGCTTGCGCACAAAATGCGTCAAACCAGCTAACACTCCAACCAAAAGGAACGCACCCCACCCGGCAAAAAATGGTGTCAGTGAACCTCGCGCCGCCAAAGCGTGGGTGGCCTCATCCATTAACTGGGCGTGTGCGGCGCTCATCGACTTTGACTCCACCTGTACCGGCCCGCCCGCAACCAAATCACGCACATCGCCCAACGTTGCCAAACCCGCCGAACGAGTGGCCGATGAGTAGAAGAGACCGGGGGTAGCTGTTTCCGGGGCAGGCGCGAGGCTGGTTGTTGAGGTTTCGGTGCCGGCGGTGGTTGCGTTTGATCCCGTGGCGGTAGCGGTCGGGTCAACCACAGCGCCAAACTGCAGCGCCGGGCCGGGCTCACTGCGACCAACAGAAGCGAGCACCACGCGCACCGTGCCAGGATTCTGCCGCTCAAACTGCGCGTACGCCGCCAAAACCGCCTCGATCCGTGCATTCACCTCGTCTACCGACAAACCCGTAGGGCCAGCCGTCGCAGAAGCTCCGCTAGCGTTAGCAACGTCAGAGGGGCCGCCGGAAGGATCAGCAGCGTTCATACCCGCTTTAGCCCACCCCGCATCAACAAACACATTCCCGTGCGATTCGCGAAGAGCCTGCAACACAACCGCGCCCAACTCATCCGCCCTGCCCGGCGCGGGCAACCAACTAGCAACCTCGCCGCTCTGGCTCGCAAGAACCAGAGCGGCTCCCGGACCAACCCCAACGCCGGCAGCCGGCTCGGCCGGCCACTTCACGTCCCGAGTTATCTGCTCAAAATCCCGCACCTTCGCCCTGCCGGGTGTGCCCGCCTCGTCCTCAACAATCACATCTAAGAACGGCCGGCAAACACCACCGCGAGCATATCTGCCCTCATAATCAACCGCATTTCCAGGCGTGCGAACCGACATCCAACCATCAACCGGACACGTATCCGGACTCGACGTGCGCGTATGCAGATTCATCAGTGCGGCGCCATGCGCCTCCAGCGCGTTCAACACGCCCGGCGACACATTACCGGCCTCAACACCCGCAGCGCCCACAAACAACGTGCGAACCGGCTCCTGCGCCACCGCAAACGGCGACGCCACCAAAAACGCGAGAGTGAAAGCCGTAACAAACCTCAAAAAACGCACCAAAACCACCTGAAAATAAACAAGAACAAAACTAACTGTATAAGGTGAAAGCCGAGAAAAGGAGGCGCCGTGCACACCCACACCAACACGACAAGCGCGCAAACGAAGCCACTCAAAATTGCTTTCCTTGGCCCATTCGGCACATTCACCGAACAAGCCCTTTGGCAAATCGCGCCCGAGAACGCTGAAGCGGTGCCGTGCACTTCCGTGCCCCAAGCACTCGACCTCGTGCGAAACGGGCAAGCAGACCGGGCCGTCGTGCCCATCGAGAACTCCATCGAAGGTGGAGTCAACGCAACCATCGACTCGCTCTCACACGGATCTCCCCTCGTAATCGAAGCCGAAATGGTAGTCGAAGTATCCTTCGAACTCGCCATCAAACCTGCCGCTTATGGAAGCACCCCCAACATCCAACGCATCGGCACACACCCCCACGCGTGGGCGCAATGCCGCAAATGGGTAGCCGCCAACTACCCCGATGCCGTGCACGTGCCCGCCACCTCCACGGCAGCAGCCGCGCGCCTCATCGCCGAAGAAGAAAACCCGGGCTTTGACGCCGCACTATGCGCCAAAACCTCCGTTGAACGATACGGCCTGCGCGCCCTTCACTCCAACGTCGCAGACAATCGGGGCGCAGTAACGCGCTTCGTCCTGGTTGCGCCCCTCGGCAACGTTCCTCCCGCCACCGGCGCCGACAAAACCACCGTGCAAGTGCGCCTATCCGACAACGAAGCCGGAGCCCTGCTCTCAATGCTCGAACAGTTCGCAGCGCGTGGCGTCAACCTCTCGCGCATCGAATCACGACCAGCCGGAGGGCCCCTCGGCTCCTACGAATTCTCCATCGACATCGAAGGCCACATCAGTGAAGAACGCGTAGCCGCCGCCCTCATCGGCCTGCATCGCACCTGCCCGCAAGTACGCTTCATCGGATCCTACCCGCGCGTTGATGGACAGCGCCCAACCATTAAAACCGGAACCAAAGACGAAGACTTTGTAAATGCGCGGGCGTGGATAGCCGGCCTGATGAACGGTACCAACAACTAGACGCGCAAAAAAGAGCTTGCCAGCCTGCGATTACGCTCCAGGCGGGCGGCCTCACGGCGAGTACGCTCCGCCAGTACGGCGGCAATAAACTCCTCGTCACCAACCCCCGGTGGCGGGCCCGGAAAAACATACTCGCGAAGCTCGCTCGCGATACCCGCCAGCAGCCTGACGCGGGCCTGCTCATCAAACTGCGCGCCGCGCATCAACAACGAGCGAGCATTACGCGCCAGCTCCGGGGGCAACCTGCGCAAATCCGCACTTTGAATCCACGAGGGGGTAGCGGGAGCCTCATGCGCTTGAACAATCGCGTCAGCACGCTTACTCGCAGCCTCAACCGCACGCGCGCCAACCCGCTCCTTAATCACCACAGTGCCCGCAGCTAAATCACCCAAACGACGATTCTTTGGGTCAATCAGCGCGGCGGCCGCGGCAAGACCACCCATCGTTGCCCAAATCTCAACTAGGCCGACCATCGCCCGAATCGCCGCCTGCTGCATACCAACGCGACGTAAATCCGAGCGCACAACCCTGGTGCCAACCACAAAACGGCCCACAGACTTTCCGCCCGTAGCCGTCTCAATCAAAACCGGAGCCACGAACACCGCGAAAACAACTAACAAAATGAACAGTGCTTCCTGTGCGGCGCTGGCATTAGAAAACAAATAATTAAACTGGGCGACCGCCACCCAAATCAAAATGGCAACCGACAATCCCACATCTATCAGGGCTGACAACATGCGCAAGCCAATGCCCGCAGGCACCACGTCCAGCGCCACTCCCTCACCAGTTATAACCGTCGTCGCCTGACTATCCATGACACAAACGATACCTTCTAGTAATCTTGGCGCATGGATTTGGACGCATTCGTCAGTGCAAACAAAAGTACTTGGGCCAGGCTCACAGTGCTTGCAAACAAGACCGTATTAACCTCAGACGAAGCTCGCGAACTCATTGACCTTTACCGCAGCACGTCCACACACCTGTCCATGATTCGGACAGGAGCGCCCGACCCTCAACTCGTCAAAGAGCTCTCCGCCCTCCTCATTCGCGCTCGCGGCAAAATGGCCGGCAAAAACCGGCGCGTCCTCACCTCTATCGCCGAATTCTTCACAACCACTTACCCAGCCGCTCTCTACCGGTTTCGCGCCTGGTGGATCAGCGCCGGCGTCCTCTCCATCCTCTTTGCCCTCGCTGTCGGCTGGTGGATCTACGCGCACCCCGAACTACATGAGCAACTTGGATCATCCTCATCAATCCTGCAATACGTTCAAGAAGACTTCGAAAAGTACTACACGAAGGATCCTGACGCGGACTTCACGATGCTGGTGTGGTCAAACAACTGGTACGTTGCTGCATTAACACTTGCGTACGGAATCACCGTGATTGGAGCTGTGCAAATACTGATTAGCAATATGGCAAGCCTCGCCATTGCGGGAGCACTAATGACGTTCCATGGGTACGGCACCACTTTCTGGACGTTGATCCTGCCTCACGGCCTGCTAGAACTGACCGCTATATTCGTATCTGCCGGTACCGGCCTGGGCCTTTTCTGGGCCATAATCCAACCCGGCTCGCGCACCCGCCTCGAATCCTTCGTCCGCACCGGACATCAGGCCATTCACGTGCTTTTTGGCCTCCTGCTCACTCTCTTTATCTCCGGCTTCACCGAAGGCTTCGTCACCGCCTCGAAAGCACCTTGGCAGGTGCAGGTAGGATTCGGAGTGCTCATCTGGGTCGCGTTCCTCATCTACGCTCTCGTCCTTGGGAAAAAGAAACAAGACTTGGCCGAATCAAGTTTGAAACTGCCCGAACAAGTAGCGGTCGAATAATCCGAAGCGTGTGGCTACAGCAGGCCGCGCGACTTCAAATTCAAGTAGTGATCCACAACCGCCATGGACAGTTTCGAGGGCGGGGCCTCAACCACGGTGATGCCTGCAGAGGCGAGGGCTTGGGCAGCCTTTTCCCGCTCGGCGCGCGAAAACTCTGTGGCGGCCACAAAGTACGGGTCCTCGATGTTAACTTCCTCTTCTACTTTGTGAAGTTGCGGGTCGGAGGCGTTCGCAATCACTACGCGCGTGTGCTTCGCAAGGTTCAACAACGCGGGCAGTAAAGATTCTTCCAGCACGGTCACGTCAAGGGCGGTGAATAGAACCACAAGCGACATCTTGTTGCCGAAAGCCGTTAGTTTCCCAGCAATCTGAGCCCAGTTCGCTTCAACTAAAGCAGGGTCAAGAGGTGCCATTGCGGATGAAAGCTCGCCCAGCACGGTTGTGCGAGACGGGCGAATCACTTGCGCCCTAATGGCCGCATCGGCAGCTATCATACTGATCGAATCTCCAGCTTTTGCAGTCACAGCGCTTAGCAGAAGAGCGGCATCTAGATTCACGTCGAGGCGAGTTTGGTTGCCCAGACGTTGTGCGCTCATACGTGAAGTGTCAATAACCATCACAATGTGGCGGTCACGCTCCGGCCTCCACGTGCGAACAATAACGTCCTTTGAACGTGCGGTTGCGCGCCAATCAATGGAGCGCTGGTCGTCGCCATCGACCCATTCGCGCAGGGAATCAAACTCGGTGCCCTGACCGCGCGCACGCGCAAGAATTTGTCCGGTCATCTGCTGCAGTTTTGCTAGGGCACCAGGCAGAAGCTGTTTTGATGGGAACTCTGGGAGTACGCGGATTGTGCCCGGCAGGTCAAACGTAGTTTGAATAGCGGCGAGGCCGAGCGGGCCCCACGAACGTACGGTAACCGCGTCAGCTTTCAGGATGCCTCGCCGGGTAGGAAGCAAAGCGGTAGAGAAATCCTCGGACTGGCCGGGGGAGAGCTTGAACTTGTGGCGGTTTCCCGTGGCTCCGGCGCTGGGCTGCCACGCATCACGCAAAACCCCGCGCATCGTCCGATTCGCTCCTCCCACGTGGATAACCGAGACGGAGCGTTCATTAGCACGAACTGTTTCAGGTGCTTGTCTGGTTATCTGAAGTTTGCGCGGTGAGGGAGCTAAAATCGCGTCAACGAGTGTCAGGACGATGACGAACAGTAACCACGTTGCGAGGGTTCCAGGGGTGGGCGAAAGCATGATCGGGATGATCCCGATCGCAACTAATGCCGCAACTCTGCTGGAAACTGTCATCGTGGTACCGCGATTGAGTCCATGACGGTTTGTAGGACGGAGGCGGCCTCAACGCCTTCCAGTTCGGCTTCAGGGCGAAGCATGAGTCTATGTGTGATGGTTGCGGGGGCCATCTGCTTGACATCATCCGGGGTGACGAAGTCTCGTCCGGACAACCACGCCCAGGCCCTCGAGGTAGCCAGGAGCGCGATGGCGCCGCGCGGGGATAAGCCGAGCGAGAGGGAGGGGGCCACGCGCGTTGCCCGCGCAATGTCCACGATGTACTTCTCTACCTGGGGGTGCACTTCGACGGCGGCTACGGCTCGGGTTGCAGCCTCAATATCGGAGGCGGATGCAACGGGTGTTATGCCGGCGGCGTCTAGGTCCGAGGCGTCAAATCCGTTCACGTGACGGTTAAGGATCTCGGTTTCTTCCTCATAACTGGGTAGGTTCACCTGGACTTTCAACATGAAGCGGTCCAGCTGAGCTTCGGGAAGTGGATAGGTGCCCTCGTACTCGATGGGGTTCTGCGTGGCTGCAACCATGAACGGGGAAGGCAACGGTTTCGATTCGCCGTCAACCGACACTTGGCGTTCCGCCATGGCTTCAAGCAGTGCTGCCTGGGTTTTTGGAGGTGTGCGGTTGATTTCGTCAGCGAGCAGTAGGTTGGTGAAGACGGGGCCTTCGCGGAACTTGAACTGTGACGTCTCGCGGTCGTATAGCAGTGATCCAGTGAGGTCGCCAGGCATGAGGTCGGGGGTGAACTGCACGCGTTTGGTGTCGATGGATAGCGACTTAGCTAGTGCGCGCACGAGGAGGGTTTTGGCGGTTCCTGGCACGCCTTCGAGGAGCACGTGTCCGCGCGTGAGGAGGCCAATGACGAGGCCGGCTACAGCGCCGTCGGATCCGACAACGGCTTTGGCAACTTCTGCGCGCACGCGCAGTAGGGCTTCCCTTGCATCTTGCTCGGTCATGAAACCTCCTGAATGAGCTGGTCAATTTTATGTGATCGCTGGGTAAGTTCTTTTTCGTTTAAAACGTTCGCGTCGTACAACAGTGTGTGTAGTTCGCTGGTTGGCGTGTTGAGTTTGGCGGCCAGAGTGTTGGTGAGTTCCTCTTCGCTGGCCCGATTAGGCAGGTAGAGGGCTCGGCGTAGTTTACGGCGGGCACGCGATTGGATGAGAGACATGGCCCAGCTGGCGTGTTTGCCTTCACGGGCGAGGCTGGCGCGCGCCTCTTCAGTTTCGCTGGCGCTGATGATGACCGGTAGCGGTTCACGGGCGAGCGGGCCGAGCCGCCTACCTTTGGCAATCATGAGAGCGAGGGCAGCGAATAGCAGTGTCATGCCCGCCCAGAACACCCACGGAGGCAGGAGTTGCCACAATGGTGCGTTTGCCGGTGACTGCTGCTGGATGTTTGGCCGCTCGTAGTGGAATACGGCTTTGGGGTTGGCCCCGTAAAGAGTGAGGGCAAGCGCGGCATTGTCGAGGTTTTGCACGTTGGCGTTGGTAAACGCTGCGGGGTCCGAGACGAGGATGTATTCCGGGCCGTCTTCGGCAGGCCAAATGCTGAGGAGGCTACCGCTATCGGTGCGGAAGCACTGAATAACACCGGGGGTTTGGTGTTCGCGCACGATGGTGACTGAGGCGTTCTTAGCTTTGCCGATGTAGGGCAGGCACGCGCTACTGTTTTCGTTGACGCCGGGCATCGCGACGCCGTTGGTGTAGCTGTCAATGTCGAGGCCAAATTCTTTGAGGCGGTAGTCTTGCACGCCAAATAGGATTACGCGCCCGGCCTGCTGTGCTTTGGTTTTGAGGCTGTCGGTAATGTCAAACCAGTCCAGGCCATCATCTAGTAACACGAGCGTGGTGTCGCGATCGACGGCGCCGATGTCGCTGTCTTTGTAGGCGATTTTGGTTTGTATTCCCTGCTGTTTAAGCACCTCGATGACGGCTTTGGTGCCGCTTCGCCCCGGGGATTCGGGTTCGTAGTCCCTATATTCGCCCTGCGTGTTAATCCCCTTGACGGTGATGACGAGCACTAGCAGGATGAATATCAGGATCAGCGGTAGCCAAGTTTTGCTGAAAGTTTTGAGCGTCATTCCGCGCGCGGTTGCGTTCATGCGCTCACCTGCGTACTTAGGCGTTTTTGGATTTCGTTGTCGAGGGCGAGCATGGCCTCTACGTCTTGTGTGGTGACGGTGCCAACGGTTTCGAGCCGGTAGGTGGCGACGTCGAATTTGGATGCGCAACGATAAATGTCGCTTTTGAGGTCGGGATATTCGTGGGCGATGAGGCGGGTGATGTCGCCTGTGGTGCGTCCAGGTGCGGCGGTGGCCGCGGTTTTGTCGAGTCGAACGATGATGGCGCGGAACCCCGCTTTGAGGGCTTCGGTGGGGTCCGTGTTTTTGAGGTCGAGGGCGCGGCGGCGGTGCTCGTCGGCGCTTAGGGAGGTGAGCTCCTGGGCCGCGCTGATTGTCTTTTGTTCGCGTCCAACTCTGGCGTAAACGCCGATGATGAGGGCAATGATGACCACTGCGATGATTGCAAGAAGCATCCAGTTGAAGGTGCCTTCTGCGGTGCGGAATACGGTTGTTCCGATTTTTTGAAGGAGCCAGTCGAGGATGCTTTGTAGTCCGCGGCCTTCGAGATACTCGCTCTTGCTGAGTTCACGGCGCAGAAGCTCGCGCGCCTCGTCCGGTGTGGGTTCGAGGGCGAGAGCTACGTGCGCCACGAGTGTGTTCAAGTTAGAGAGCCTCTGCCTGTCCGCTGCGGGCTAGTTCGATGTCGTAACCTTCTTTGCGAATGCGCGTGTCTACGTACATGAGGGTGAGAGCGTAGACGGTGAGGGGCGCGACCAGAAGGTAGATTAGCGCGGTGGAAATAGAGGTTACTAGGGCCAGTAGTTTTGTAGATTCGAAAATTATGACCAGCCCGCTAATCACGCCGAAGAACACGCTGAATGCGATGGTGATTGCCAGCAGGGCCAGACCCATAAGTAGGGAGGTGCCGAGTAGCGGCCAGAAACGCTCGCGTGTGAGCTTCCAAGACCGCGATAGTGCGGACCTCATTTTTTGGCCTTCGACGAGGATGATGGGGAACGCGAACATGAAGCGAATGGCGATCAGGTAGAACGCTATTTGTAGCACCACTGAGATACCGAGGAACAAAACTAGGGAGGAAAGTCCGGGATCGATGAAGAGGAGTGGAATACCGATTGATATGGCTGTGATTAGTGGTGGGATCAGGAATGTTAATAGGGCGAGCAGGACGTAGCTACCGCGGTTTCCGCGCGTGAGTTCAACGGCTTGTTGCGCGCTGATTTTGCGGCCGAGTACGCCTTCCATCGCTACGAAGATGAGGGGCGCTGCCCCAAGCAACAAAATGATGCCTGCAAGGCCTTGGGCAGAGAAGCTGGTGTAGTTGGTGATGATTTCCCAAGTGCTCTGCGTGGTTAGCAGATCCAGATCGGTGATGGTGGATTGCACAAAGTATTCGAGGACGAATACGAGCAGCGCAATGATGGAACTGATCGCGAAGGTTGTGCGCGCGTTGAAGCGGAACGTGCCAAATGAGGTGGAGACGATTTCCGAGGCCGTCTGGGGACGCAGAATCATGGTGCCGGGCTTGATTAGGGGCTGTCGGTATGGGGCTGGCGCATAGCCGGGCCCGTAACCCTGGTTTGGTTGGCCGTAGCCTGCGGCGCCATACCCTGGTGCCGCGTACCCGGGCGCCTCGTGTGCGGGTGTTCCGTACCCGGGTGTTCCGTACCCGGGCGTGCCATGCTCCGGTGCCCCCTGCTGTGGAGTTTCGGTTTCGGGTTGGCGGGCGGGGTCTGATCCGGGCTGGTTGTTTCCGGGCGAGTTAGGTGATTGCCAAGGGTTGTTTGGGTTTTCGTTGGCCATGATTCCTCGCATCTTTTAAGAGATTTTGGACGTTCGAAAATTTGTTATCCGTGTCGGATTCTAAGAGCTTTGTGGTCTACGCGCACGCGCATTTCTCGCGCGTTGCCAAGCGGGTCGCCGTCCACTTGAATGGGGTGGGCGTCCTTGACGAGGCTGTGAGCGGTGGCAGCTTGAATGAAGTCTAGCCGCCCGGATGTGCCTGGGAGGACGTCGTTTTTTATGCCCACTCCTTGCGCGGCGATTTTGGTGAATAGGTCGGCCCAGCCTACAAGGCCGTCGCTGGTTTCGAGTGTTGCCACGTCAAGCATGCCGTCGTTGAGTTTCGCGTCGGGTGCGAGAACTACGCCAAGCATTAGGGATGAGCAGTTCGCGAATAGGATAGAGCGGCTGTTGATCACGTACTTGCGGCCCGCGTCGAGCTCTAGGAAGGTCCTCATTCTTGGAGCGGTGAGGGCTTTGGCTCCGGCAACTACGTAGGCGCCCCAGCCCACGCGGCTTTTGAGGTTGGAGTTGGTCTCGGACATCATGCGTCCGTCCCAGCCCTGTCCGGCGATGACGATGAAAGCGTATTCGTCTTCGCTGGGTGGATTAAATCCGCGCTGTTTGAGGAGTTCTTTGTGCTGCGTGGTGATGTACGTGCCTTCGGGAGGTATCTCGGGTTCGCCTTCGAAGCCGTTCACTTTCATCCACGCAATGTCGATCTCATTTTCAAGGCCGAAGAAAGCGATGTCGATGGCTTCTTGGATGTTGTCGGCGGGCACGTGCAGGTTGCGGGAGAGGAGGTTGCCGGTGCCGTAGGGCAGGATCGCCATGGGCGTGCCGGTGCCAGCAAGGCCGGCGGCTACTGCACGAACTGTGCCATCTCCGCCGGCGGCAAGCACGAGGTCGGCTCCGTCTGCCACAGCCTGGGTGGCTTGTAGGGTTCCGGGTTGTTCCTCGGTGGTTTGAATCCACACGGGCTCGTTTAGTCCTGCTTGTGTGGCCGCGATGGTAACCATTTTTCGCAGGGTGTGCACTTTGGCAACTTTTGCGGGGTTGTAGATGACATACGGAGTTTGAGTTTTAGGGGCCATGACTCCTACCTCCGATCGAAAAGTGTCAAGGTAAACATTACCGGATCTGCAAATCGGGTGGTTTTTGTTGTTGGGATGTGGATCCTGGAAAACGGACGGCCATGTGACCGTGTTGAAATGCCGCGGTAGGCTTGGAGCATGATTGATCTTAAAGCTCTTAGGGAAGATCCGCAGCCGGCTCGCGATTCGCAGATTGCGCGCGGTGGTGATCCGAGTCTTGTTGATGAAATTTTGAAGGCCGATGAGGCTCGTCGCGTTGCGCTTCATGATTTTGAGGCTGCGCGTGCGGAGCAGAAGTCTGTGTCTCGTTCGATTGGTAAGGCTTCTGCTGAGGATCGCGAGAAGGTTTTGGCGCATGCGAAGGAGCTTGCCGTTTCGGTGAAGTCGCTGGAGGCGCAGGCCAACGAGGCTCGCGAGAAGGCTGAGCGTCTGGTCTGGTCTATGCCAAACATTGTGATTCCGGGCGTTCCTGCGGGTGGCGAAGAGTCGTTTGAGGTTTTGCGTTTTGAGGGCGGGGAGCCGCGTGATTTCACTGCTGAGGGCTTTGAGCCGAAGGATCATTTGGAGATTGCTGAGGGCCTGCGCGCGATTGATATGAAGCGCGGCGCGAAGGTTTCGGGCGCTCGTTTTTACTACATGACGGGTGTGGGAGCGCAGTTGGAGCTGGCTCTTTTGCGCATGGCGATGGATCAGGCGGTCGAGGCCGGTTTCACTCCGATGATGACGCCCACGCTGGTCACGCCAGAGATCATGGGCGGCACGGGTTTCTTGAATGAGCATTCGGACGAGATCTACTACCTGCCTGCCGATGACTTGTACTTGACGGGCACTTCCGAGGTGGCGCTCGCGGGCTACCACAAGGACGAGATCATTGATGTGGATTCTCCGAAGCGCTACCTGGGTTGGTCCACGTGTTATCGCCGTGAGGCCGGTTCGGCCGGCAAGGATACGCGCGGCATTATCCGCGTACACCAGTTCAATAAGGCGGAGATGTTCTCGTTTGTCACCGCGGATGAGGCCGAAGCGGAGCACGCTCGTTTCCTCGCGTGGGAAGAGCAGATGCTGGCAAAGGTTGAGCTTCCTTACCGCGTGATCGACACGGCGGCTGGTGATCTGGGCACTTCCGCTGCTCGCAAGTTTGACTGTGAGGCGTGGCTGCCAACGCAAAGCCGGTGGATGGAAGTGACATCGACGTCTAACTGCACCACGTTCCAGGCACGTCGTTTGAATATTCGTGAGCGTACCGAGTCGGGCACGCAGACCGTGGCGACGATTAACGGTACGTTGGCAACCACGCGCTGGATTGTTGCGATTTTGGAAAACCATCAGAATGAGGATGGTTCAGTCACGGTTCCGCAGGCTTTGCGTCCGTACTTGGGAGGTAGGCAGAAGCTGGAGCCTGTAGTTGGCTAAGTCTCTCCTCACGCCTCCGCCAACAACGTTGGCGCCGATCCCGTTTGAGGATTTAGTTGCTCAGGCAAGCGCCGCCCTCCCAGATTCTTTGCAAGAGGCCGGGCCCAGCTTGCTGGTTGCGCTCGATATTGATGGCACCTTGCTCACTGCTGATGGGGCCTCCAAGGCGGTTGTGGACACCATTAAACGCCTGCAGAGCGCGGGCGCGAACGTTGTGATTGCAACGGGTCGCGGTGTTGGTGCCACTTTGCCAGTGCTTCGCGAGGTGGGGATTCACGACGGCTGGGCAGTGGCGTCGAATGGCGCGATCGTTTTGCGTATTGTGGACGGCCAGCACGAGGTGGTGTCGAAGCGCTACTTTGATCCGGGCCCGCTGATTGACCAAGTGGCACAGCATTTGCCGGGGGCGATTTTAGCGGTTGAGGATGACTCGCCCTACTACCGGGTTTCGCGCGTGTTTCCGCCGCGGGAGCTCATTGAGGATTTCCGGATTGATGATCTGGAAGGGTTGAAGTCGAAGCCGGTTACGAAGCTGGTTGTGCGCATGCCGGGAATGAGTGTTGAGGATTTCGAGGCGCGCGTAAACGAGCTGGATATGTCGAACCTGAGCTACGCAATTGGCTGGACGGCGTGGATGGATGTGAATGCGCCGGATACAACCAAGGCGGGCAGTCTTGAGTGGTTGCGCGCTGAGTTGGGGGTACCGCTAACTGGCAGTGTTGCGGTTGGTGATGGCACGAACGACATGGCGATGTTGCGGTGGGCGCATCATTCGGTGGCTATGGGTGGGGCCGTCGAGCAGGTAAGGCAGTGCGCTAACGCGGTTACCGGCCCGGTTGACTATGACGGGGCGGCAGCGGTTATGGAAGCGATACTTAGAAGAACCTCTATCAACTGAGGTGGGCCACTAGAAGGGGCCTGTGTTTCGCAATTCGCGCAATAATGCACGGCTATTGGTTACAAAATGGTCACATATGCACGTTCGTGAACCAAAGTGGTTGCACAGGTCACATTTATCGCGTTTGGTTATATGCATGGACGGCCTGGGAAGCAGGTCTTAGACAAGCGTATACGATTTCGTATCGCGTGCGAGGTCGCGGTTTGTCAGTCCCAATTGATTAACACTGGAGGTTTAAATGCGTTCATCGCGCATGATTTCGACGAAGAGAACTCGATGGAGCGTTCTTGCAGCCGGCGCAGCGGCCACAGCAATGTTGCTGTCCGCATGTGGTGGGGGCGGCGACATCAGCGGCGGCGGTTCTTCTGGCGAAGCTGGTGGAGATACCGATTGCTCCGCGTTTGAGGAGTACGGCCACTTCGATGGCGAATCCGTTTCGCTATTCTCGTCCATTCGTGAGGTTGAGGCCGATCAGCTTCAGCAGACGTTTGATAAGTTCACCGAGTGCACGGGCATTGATGTTCAGCACAACGGTGTTGGAGAGTTTGAATCCCAAGTTGTCGTCCAGGTTGAGGGCGGTAATGCTCCTGACCTAGCGATCTTCCCGCAGCCAGGCCTGTTGGAGCGCATGATCAAGGATGGTCACGTAATTGCGGCTCCTGCAGAGGTAGAGAAGAACGTTGACGAGGGCTGGTCTGAAGATTGGAAGGCCTACGGCACGGTTGATGGCAAGTTCTACGCCGCACCGCTGATGGCTTCTGTGAAGTCTTTCGTGTGGTATTCGCCGTCCATGTTCAAGGAGGGTGGCTACGAGGTTCCGCAGACTTGGCAGGAGCTCCTTGATCTGACTGAAAAGATCGCCAAGGATCACGAGGGCGAGGATGTGAAGCCCTGGTGTGCAGGCATTGAGTCCGGTGGCGCTACCGGCTGGCCGGCAACCGACTGGGTTGAGGATCTAGTTCTGCGCTCGGCAGGTGCTGATGCTTACGACAAGTGGGTTGCGCACGACATTGCGTTTAACGATCCGGCTATCGAGAAGGCAACCGAAGAGGTTGGCAAAATTCTGCGCGATGACCGCTATGTAAACGGTGGTATTGGTGACGCTCGTTCGATCGCTACGACCTCGTTCAATGATGGCGGTCTGCCGATCCTTGAGGGCCAGTGCTACATGTACCGCATGGCTTCGTTCTACGAGGCACAGTGGCCGGAAGGCACCGATGTTTCTGAAAATGGCGACGTATTCGCTTTCTACCTACCGGGCATGACTGCTGATGAGAAGCCGCTTTTGACCGGTGGCGAGTTTGTTGGTGCGTTCAATGACCGCGATGCAACGAAGGCTGTCCAGGCCTACATGTCCTCGAGCCTGTGGGCAAATACTCGTGTTGAGATCGGTGGCGTGACCTCCGCAAACAAGGGTGTTGACCCGTCGCTCGCAACGTCTGACATTCTGCGTCTTGCAATGGAGCTGTTGCAGGATAAGGACGCGGTGGCTCGTTTCGATGGCTCTGACCTGATGCCTTCCGAGGTTGGTGCAGGCTCCTTCTGGACTGCAATGACTCAGTGGCTGAATGGCGAGAAGGACATTCCGACCGTCCTTGGCGAAATCGAAGCCTCTTGGCCAACTAAGTAACAGGTGCTGAGCATCTGATTTTCAAGAGCGGGGCGTACTAGTTACGTCCCGCTTTTGGAGGATCAATGGACTACTTTCTAAATACAAAGATTGGCCAGATGATCTTTGCGGTCATCTTGCTGGCAGTTGTGGTGCTGGTGCTGCTAGGTTTGGCGTCACTGGCAGACAGGATGAAGGGGCGCGGGCGCACGATTGCAAGTGTGGCAGTGTTCCTCGGTCCCGGTCTGCTGCTGTTGGCACTCGGCCTCATTTATCCGGCTATTCGAACGATTCTCATGTCGTTCATGGATAGGCGTTCAACGCAGTTTGTGGGCTTTGATAACTACGCGTGGTTGTTCACGGCCACTGACTCTAAACAGGCGTTCATCAATACGTTCTTGTGGGTGCTTCTCGTTCCAATCATTTCCACTGTTGTCGGTTTGCTGTATGCGATCCTTATTGATGGCAAGCGTTTTGAAAAGCTAGCGAAGTCGCTGTTGTTTATGCCCATGGCTATCTCGTTCGTGGGTGCGGGCATCATTTGGAAATTCGTTTACGAATACCGTGGTGCTTCTCAAACTCAGCGCGGCTTGCTAAACGCGATCATCGTGGGGCTCGGCGGCGAGCCCGTGCGTTTCTTGCAGGATTCACCTTTGAACACGATCTTCTTGTTGATCGTGATGATTTGGATTCAGGCTGGTTTCGCAATGGTGTTGCTGTCCGCAGCTATCAAGGCGATTCCGCATGACATTGTCGAGGCTGCAATGCTTGACGGCGTGAGCCGGTGGCAGATGTTTAGGAACATCACGGTCCCGTCGATTCGCCCAACCCTCGTGGTGGTGCTGACAACTATCACGATCGCAACCTTGAAGATCTTCGATATTACGCAGACGATGACGGGTGCGAAGTTTGGCACGCAGGTGCTGGCGAACATGATGTATGACCAGTCGTTTACGTACGGCAACAATGGGTACGGTTCGGCGATGGCGGTTGCCATTTTCGTGCTTGTTATTCCGATTGTTCTTTACAACGTGCGGCAAATGCTGATCAACAAGGAGGTGCGTGGTGCCTAGCTCTGTAGATGTTGCGCAAAATCCTGCCGCCCTGGAAGTGAAGAAGCCGGTGCGAGGCGAACGTAAGACTGCTTCTGCGGAGGCAAAACGCGCCCTCTCGGGTAGGTTTGGATCGTTTGTTGCGGTACTGATCGCAGTCTTTTGGACGATTCCAACGTTTGGCTTGTTCATAACCTCGTTCCGGCCAGAAGCCCAGATTAAGAGTTCGGGGTGGTGGACATTCTTTGCTAACCCGGATTTCACGCTGGAGAACTACCAGACGGTGTTGTATGGAGCGAAATCGCAGGGTGATCTCGCCTCATATTTCATTAACTCCCTGGTAATTACGGTTCCGGCCACTCTAGCGCCACTGTTGTTTGCGACGATGGCGGCGTACGCTTTCTCGGTGCTTAAGTGGAAGGGGCGTGACACGGTTTTTGTGATTGTGTTTGCCCTGCAGATTGTGCCGCTGCAAATGGCGCTGATTCCGCTTTTGCGCGTGTTTTCTGGAACTGCGGTTGCGAGTGCTTTCCCGTTCTTATCGATCTGGGTGGCGCACACTATTTTCGCCCTGCCTCTAGCTATCTTCTTGTTGCACAACTTCATGGCTGAAGTTCCTAAGGAACTCGTGGAGGCTGCACAGGTTGATGGAGCGGGGCACGTGAAAACATTCGTGTCGGTCATGCTTCCCCTGATGGTTCCGGCGATCGCGTCATTCGCGATTTTCCAGTTCCTGTGGGTGTGGAATGACCTGCTGGTTGGTTTGACTTTCTCGGGTGGCATGGAGCTGACCCAGCCGCTGACTGCGCGCTTGGCTTCCATGGCTGGCTCGCGTGGTCAAGACTGGCACTTGCTGACTGCAGGCGCGTTCGTTTCAATGATTATTCCGCTGGCAGTGTTCCTAACTCTGCAACGCTACTTCGTGCGCGGCCTGATGGCCGGATCCGTGAAGGGATAGCGGGTGTAGGTGCCCTGAAAGTGGCGGACATGCTTAGAGCCCCGAGCTTTTGCTCGGGGCTCTAAACTATCCCATCAACACAGTGCGAGTTTCTTAGCCTCTGGAAAGTCCATGAAATCTCGAACCCTTCAACCAGTCGGTTTAGCCGATCCGTCGAAGTTATTTCTAACAGTAGGTTTTGAATCTGTGCGTAGGTTGAAATGAATCTTAGAGTTTCCTGAAAATTTGGAAATAAAATGTGAGCCTCGTCTCATTTAGGTGATGTTGGGGCCGGTTTTCATTTTGAACTTAAATTCTCTTTGCGAATTAACTTAGGCGCAGACAGGGTAACCTCAAAGAGTTAGCAATGTTGCTTCTTTAAAACCAGGGGGATTCACTTGGGTTGGATAGAGTCTGTTGAACATAACCGCTGGCTGAGCCACCAGATGCAGGCCTTGATCTGTGTGGGCCGTAAGGCAATGGTTGAGACTGGCTTTGGTTTTGTCACATCCGAGGGCGAGATTGATACGTCTCAGCCGGTTGATCTTGCAATGACGGGGCGTTTGACGCACGTGTTTTGTCTTGCAACCCTCATGGGCTTGCCCGGTTCTCGTAAGTATGCGGATCACGGTATTAAGTGTTTGCGAAAGTATTTTGTTGACCCGGAGCACGGTGGTTGGTATCCGGCCATTAAGCATGAGCTTGATGCGGATGGAAACGGAATTCCGTGTGAAGAGGCGCTGGAGTCGAAGTCCCAGTATGCGAACTCATTCATGATGTTGGCTGCGGCTTCGGGCGTGGCGGCAAACCGTCCGGGAGCGCATGATCTGCTACTGGAAGTTATTCGTGATCAAGAGGCGCACTGGTGGGATGAGAGCGTAGACCGTGTTCGCCACCGGTATTCGCGTGACTATTCTGAGGTTGCGAAGTACTACGGTATGGATTCGAACTTGCACACCACCGAGGCCTACCTCGCGGTTGCAGAAGTTATGAATGATCCGATTTGGATTGACCGCGCCACTTCAATCCTGAAGTTTGTTTACGAAGAGGCCGGTCGAAATGATTGGCGCATTGGCGAGCATTACGACGAGAACTGGCGTGCCATGCGTGAGCATTACGGTCATTCACGTCTGGATAAGTCAGTGCCGTACGGCGTAGTGATTGGACACCAGTTTGAGTGGTCCAGGTTGGCGTTGCATGTTCGTGCCGCTAACCGCACGCTGGGTAGGCAAAGCCCGGATTGGTTGCTGGAGTTTGCGCGCGAGATGTTTGAGCGCACTCGCGTTGACGGATGGCGCCGTAACGGCAAGCCGGGGTTTGTGTACACGGTTGATTTTGAAGGCAACCCGGTGTCTACGAACCACATGTACTGGGTGGCTGCGGAGGGTATTGCCGCAACGGTGGCTTTGCGCCGTGCTCATCTTGATGACGGTGCCAGCTTGGGTGAGGTGGAGCATTACGACCACTGTTACCGCTCGTGGTTGGACTTCATTGAAGAGTTCGTTATTGAGGAGCCGGGTCAGTTTAGGCGCGAGCTTGATGAGAATAATGATGTTGTGGAGTCCAGCTTGCCGGGCTTGCCGGATAACTATCACGCCGTGCAGGCTTTGCTGATTCCGAGGTTGCCGTTGTGGCCGCCGTTTGCGTCCGCACTTTCGCGCGGATTGCTCGATCATCCGCAGGAGCCGCCAAAGGATCGCAAGGGTTTCAACCTATTTAAGCGTCGTGACGCTGAAGAATGATTAGGTAGGCAAATGAGTGGTGGTCATCTGGGAATCCGGGCGGCCACCACTTTTCTGCTCGCGGGCTGCGCGGAAGGTTAGCCGGGTTTTGCTAGAGGGTGATTACGATCTTTCCGAAAGGGGAGCTACCGCGCCCAGCAATCGCTTTGTGGGCGGCGGCGATTTCTTCGAGTGGGTAGATCGCTCCTATGACCGGCTTGATCTGGCCCGCTTCAACAGCTGGCCACACGTGCTCGCGCAGTTGTTGAAGGATCTCGATCTTGCGCTTTTGTGTTTGGGAGCGCAGGGTTTGCGCGGTGATAGAGGCGTTCTTGGCGAGGAGGTAGCCCAGGTTTAGCTCGGCTTTCGCCCCTTGGAGCAGGCCAAGAACAGCGATGTGTCCGTAGCGCGCGAGAGCTTTCAAATTGGTGCTCAGGCCGCCCGCTCCAAGTACATCCATGATGACGTCCACGCCGTCTGGTTGAAGCTCATTAAGCTGCTCAAGCCACGCGTCGTGGTAGTCAAAACACTTGTTGGCGCCAAGGTCTTGCACGAGCTCGCACCGCTCGGGCGTTCCCGCGGTGGCGTACACAGTGTTGCCCATCGAGTTGGCTAGCTGCACAGCGATGGAACCGACTCCGCCTGATGCTCCGTGGATAAGAACGGACCGGCCAGGGTTTGACGCAAGCTTGCCAATGTTTTCCAAGATCATCCACGAGGCCGCCGCCGATTCCACCAGGCCCATTGTTGCTACGAGTGTGCCAAGATCTGGGGCGCTCGCGGGTGCTGGGTGAGAGGACTCTTGCATGTCCGGATTGGCGTTTGCCTGGTTAATCTCGGCTCGTATGGTGGCGGTTGTGGAGGCGGGTAGCTTGGGAATAGGCAACACTTGCCGAGCGTCAACAACGGCGTGGTCGGCGTACCCTCCGCCCTCTAGAAGCGCGCACGCAGCGACGCCCTCATGAATCCATGAACACCCTGGTAGGGAAGCGGCCTCGCTACCAACTTGGTCGATGATTCCCGCGCATTCGAGGCCGAGGACGCGGCTGGCGCCCCGCGGCGAGGGGTAAGCGCCTTTTGATTGCAACACGTCAGCGGGGTTCACTGCGGTTGTGAGCACTTTGATGCGAACCTGGTTGGGTGCGGGGCTTGGAGGCTCGATGTGGATCAGTGAAAGGCGGTCGCTGAGCTGCGTCACGCCGGTGGCGTTTGCAAAGTGGGTTTGGTCCGCGGCGCTGATGATTGCTCTCATGGTTCCATGATGCCCGCAATGTGGACAAAAATTTGGAACCGCGCCTGTGGTGCACTTTGCAAATGGCAAGTTTCAGGGTTTAAGTAAAACCGGGTTACACTAGGGAATCATCAGGAGGGTTGACCGAGCGGCCGAAGGTGACGGTCTTGAAAACCGTTGTGTCCTCACGGGCACCAAGGGTTCAAATCCCTTACCCTCCGCCATGAAACCCGCGCTATTGCGCGGGTTTCGTTTATACCCCGGCGTCTGCCTGTAAGCGGTCTGCGATCGAGAGTGCATGCCCCAGCGCGGCGACTTTAACGCCTATCTGGAGACCGGCGCGGCGGCTTATAGTCCGTTTTTCGGGTTATTGTTGCCTGAGCGTTTGTGCCATCGTATAGGACTTAAGGTACACATACGTGCGATTGAGGATTGATTGGACATATCGAAGATTCTCTTTGTTAGCCTAAAAACGCGCTGAGACGAAGCTGTCGAAGGCGAATTATTAGAGCTGGCACGTGTACAGGGTTGTGCATGTGACTAAGGGGAAAGATAATAGTGAAACTCAAACCACTTTCTTATAGCGCTGCTGCGTTGTCAGTATTTGCCCTTGCATTTGGGGCTGCGGTTCCCGCCTATGCGGAAGAAGCGCCATCTGCGGCACCTGCCGCTGACGAGTCTCCTGTTGTAGAGCAGGACGTTAATCGAGAGCCGGATGTGAATGTTTGCTCCAGGTACGTGGGCCATCCGCAGCTCCTTGACTCAGACACGCAACCTGATGGCTCGCCAATCAAGGCGCAGAGTACAAAAAATGCCACCCCGGTTGTCCTCGTTCATGGCTGGGTTTCGTACTTCAAGCACGATGATGACCATGACGGTTACTTTTCTAAGTATGTAGATCGCACCGCAAATGGTCACGCAGGCGTCCTCCTTGCGGATTCCGACGTTAAATCTTCAATGATCGGAATTGCTCAGCAGGTTCCGGGCGCCCAAGTGTACACCTTTGATTACTCCGAGGTTGCCGCTCACTGGGTTACTGACCCGTACATTGGCCCTAACCTAGCTAAAGGTATCGAATGTCTTGCTGAAGCCTATGGCAACAAGGTGGTTTTGGTGGGCCACTCAATGGGTGGTTTGACGATTCGTGAAGCCCTGTCGCATGATACCTCGGCAGGCGCTCCGGTTTCTGATTTGGTAAGCCAGGTACTTACCATCGGAACTCCAAATACCGGCTCAATCTATGCCGAGCTTGGCGGCACGGTATTTGAGAATGCTTCCACTTCAAAGATCAGTGCGCTACGCGTGCCTTCGAAACTCGTTTGGGATGCGCTTGGAGTGTGCAACAGCCTGTATGAGGCGAATGTGAAGTGCACCCCGATCCCCGCGCTTAACGCTTTCCGTGGCGAGGGAGGACAGGCTTTGCGTACCGGTTCGCAGGAGTTGCGGGATTTGGCTCCTATGCCCGAAAACGTGAACTACACGGCAGTGTCTGGCGATATTCAGCTAGGTGGTTTCAGCCTGTTTGGCAAGACCAGTGATCCCATCGTTTCGCTGGGTGACCTCCTGGTGGATCAAAAGTCCGCTACCTTCGCTGCTGATAAGCAAGTGAACAATGTGTGTAAGTACGGCGTGGTTTCCAAGTGGTCCGCTAAAGAAAAGATCCAGCGTATCGAGGCTATCGGTAAGCCCGGTTCGGAACGCCCCGCTTCCCTGGCCTCCACCCCATGCTGGCATGAAGCGTTGTTAAAAGAGACCAACACTGCCAACACCCTCGTTGACGTTATCAATCACGCTGTGATCGAAAACGGTTCACTCGTTGCGGATGGGGAGTAGTCGCTAACTTAAAATGTTTCTGGCCCCGCGAAATCCACCGCTGGGGCCAGAAACATTTTCGCGTCCGATCGTTGTTGCGTTTGATCAAGCCAGGGGTTTGAAAGCTAGAAGATGGGACGCAACGGATGGGGCGCAATAGGGTGACGATGGCAAACGGCCTTGTAGATTGTTCAAAAACTAGGTCTAGAAAGAGTTGAGATTAGCGTGAATCGAAAAAAGGTGTTGATTGTAAGCGCTGTGGTAGTGCTTATAGTAATAGTTGGCTTAGTTATCGCCTCCGTGCGGTCAAGTAATCCGTCTGCAAAGGTTGAAAATGCTACGACGTTAACCTCGTCAACGTTGGAAACAGACCCGTCTGCCAGTGAATCGAGCACAACTGGTACCACAGCGGGCGAGGCCCTCGATTCTGAAGCGCCTGATAGCTACGCCCCAGTTGCGGATTCTCAGCTACCCGACACGGATAAAGCCCTCAATAATCTACGAGATTTGCCCAAAGCGCCAGAGACGATGATTGAGCCGGAGGTGGCGCAAAATTTTGACGTTGATTTGGCGGATATGTTTGCAGATGGCACCACTCTAGTTCCCTACCCGCAGACATGGACTGATATTGATGAAACCACTGCCATGGTGGTCGTGAAGATGGCGAAGCCTAATCAGGATCCCGAATACTACTCGGCCCTGCTTGAGCTGGTAGATGGCGAATGGAAGCTTGTGGCTACCGTGGACTACGAGGGTGACATTCCCGAATAGAAATTATTTGCGAACGAAAATCTAGTTTTGCAGTCAAAAGTAGGTGCTCGTTTGGAAACGCATCGCCCTACCCTTTAAGATGGGTTGAGTCTGGAGCTGTCGCATAGTGGCCTAGTGCGCCTCCCTGCTAAGGAGGTTGGGGCGTTCGCCCCTCGCGGGTTCAAATCCCGCCAGCTCCGCCAAGTGAAGTCTCGCGACAAAGTCCCCGCTGTGTCGCGAGATTTTTTATTGCGCGAAGGGGCGTAGATCCTGCGTGCGGATGCCGGTCCGGGATTCGTTTCAGTGGCCCTGAACGTTTGCTCGAATCGTTGAACTGGTATACCCCGAGGGGTATCGTTGTCGATAACTCGTTCCCGAGAGTCCCTAAAAGCGAGATGTAAATCTCCTTATCGTGAGATGAGGCGTTCTGGGACTCCGGATGCGAGCAGGTCCCTGTCCTAATCACGCGAGTGCAAAGACGTACTCGAAGGAGATACTCATGAGCTCCCAGACGAAGAACTCTTCTTGGATGCCTCAGGAGATTCTCGATTCAGCACCATCTCCTCTTGAATGGAAGCGTCGCTGGATCGGACTCCTGCTAGGTGTTGTTCTAGCCGGCATTGTCTATCTAATTTTCCCATCGAGCGGAGCCGACCTGGTGAACGCTACCGTTACCGACGGAGAAACTGTTTACAGCCTCACTTCGCTTAGACTCACCGCAGCGGGTGCGGTACTGATGGGTGTTTGGTGGATGACCGAAGCGATCCCGCTGGCAGCCACTGCGCTTGTGCCGCTGGTTCTGTTCCCGACCTTCCAGGTCATCGACTTCAAGGCCATCGCAGCTCCGTATGCCTCTTCGACAATCTTCTTGTTCATGTCCGGCTTCATTCTGGCTCTTGGCATGCAGCGTTGGAACCTTCACCGTCGCCTGGCCCTGCTGGTTGTGCGCACGGTTGGAACCAGCCCTAAGCGCCTCATTGCTGGCTTCATGATCGCCACCGGATTCTTGTCAATGTGGGTTTCCAACACGGCTACCGCAGTTGTGATGCTACCGATTGGCCTGTCCGTCCTCACGCTCACGGCTGATCGCGTGGGCGGATTCAAGAATCAGAAGAACTTCTCTACCGCGCTTATGCTCGCAATCGCGTACGCCGCATCTATTGGATCGCTGGGCACCGTGATTGGTACGCCGCCCAATGCGCTACTGGTTGCATACCTATCGGAAATCCACGACATTCACATCGGATTTGGTCAGTGGATGCTGGTTGGCGTGCCACTATCCGTGGTGTTCATGACGCTCGGCTGGCTGTTGCTAACCACCATTTTCAAGCCGGAAATGGACACGATTCCGGGCGGTCGCGAGCTGATCGGTGACGAGCTGAAGAAGATGGGGAGGATGACGCGCGGCGAAAAGATGACCGGCGTGATCTTCCTACTTGCAGCACTATCCTGGGTGTTCATTCCGATCATCTTGAAGATCACCGGATCGAGCCTCAACATTGCTGACGCTGGCATCGGTATGACTGCGGCGCTACTCATGTTCCTCATTCCCGTTGATGCGCGCCGAGGAATCCGCGTTATCGACTGGAAGACGGCCGAGCGCATCCCGTGGGACGTCCTCCTGCTGTTCGGTGGCGGCCTCGCCCTGTCCAAGATGTTCACCGAGTCGGGGCTGTCCATCTGGATTGGCCAGGTTGCGCAAGGACTATCGGTGCTGCCAACCCTGCTCATTGTTGTTGCGATTACTGCGCTCATCATCTTCCTCACCGAACTCACGTCCAACACGGCAACCGCAGCCGCGTTCCTGCCGATCATCGGTGGCGTGGCCGTGGGCATCGGCCTCACGGATGGTGCGCCGCAGAACGTCATGCTGCTAACCATCCCGGTGGCGCTTGCCGCGACCTGTGCGTTCATGCTTCCTGTGGCAACTCCTCCGAACGCCATCGCGTTTGGTTCTGGCTATGTGAAGATCGGCGAGATGGTGAAGGGCGGCCTGTGGCTGAACCTGATCGGCATCGTCCTCATCACGATCACAACTTACGCTCTCGCGGTTCCGGTGTTCGGCCTCGTCCTGTAAACACCAGCCGCTTAGATAAGTCAGTCCCCCGATGGGTAAACCATCGGGGGACTAGCCTATTCAGTTGCTATAGCGCTGATTTGTGAGGTGGAATCACTTCACCCGCGAGGCGCGAACCGCGCCAACTCCAGTACCTGCAAGCATTAGGGCAACAATGGCGAGAAGCCCCGTCTCAACACCGGTCTTGGCCAGTGGCTTGCTTACGCCTGTGTTGCACTTGTCGTTCATCATTGCGGTCCAAGACCATTCGGTCTTAGCGTTTGGTGCGAACGTGAATCCGTCCACCGGCTCGGCCTTGACAATGATCGTCTTGCCGTAGGGGTAGACGAACTTGCCCTCGGCGTTAGCCTTGAGTTCCTTGCCGTCCACGGTAACCGTGTACTTCACGCCCTCCATCTCCTTAACGGTTGCGAACGGCTTAACCGTGCACGAGGCCGGATCAGAGGCAGACGGATTGATGAACTCCGGCGCAGCCGGGGTCACAACCCTGTCCTCACCGGGATCGCTGGGTTCCGGCATCTTCTCGAACGTTTTTAGCCCCATCTTGAGTGGGTTGTGGTCAGACGAACGATACGGAGTCAGGTCGAACAGCTGATCCGCTTTCACGTTGTAGTTGTAGCGCGAGTATTCGAATGCCAGCGGCTCCATCGCGTTCACGTCCCAAACGTCAGCTCCAACTACGAGATCCTTCGCAAGATCATTTGCGAGGCCGTGATCAAGCGAGCCGACGCGTGCGCCAAACAGGTAGGAAGCATTCTGGATGTTGAACATGTCAGCAACCGAAGTGTAGCCGGCCTCCTCGATGGTAAGAACCGGATCTTCCTTAGAGTAGGAGTTCAGATCACCAAGCAGAATGGTTGGCTTGCCGGCAAACTGAGCGGCCACCCAGTTGGTGACTTCCTGAGCCTGCGCGATGCGGAGCAGGTTGTTGTTGCCCTGCCACTCGTCCTCGTCATTTTCGAACTTCTTCGCAAGGGAACCCTTCGACTTGAAGTGGTTAACAACGGTTACGAACTTGGTGCCAACCGGCTGCCCCTCGTCAAGTGCCTGCCATTCTTGGGCCAGCGGTTCGCGAGCGTAACCCGTGAACCATTGGCTACCCATCAGGATCGAAGAATCTCCAATGGGGGTTACCTCTGCCGTCTGGTAGATGTAAGCCAAGCGGATGACGTCCTCGTCTGCAGGAACGTCCTTAGGGGAAGGCACAAAAGTCCACTTGTCGGCACCTGCCGCCTTGTTCAACTCTTGTACGAGTTGCTTCAACGACTCGTCACGATCGTGACCGAACTTAGCTGAGTTCTCAATCTCTTCCAAGCCAACTATGGAGGAATCTAACTCGTTAATAGCGGCAACAATTTTTGCCTGCTGACGTTCGAAAGCAGCCTTGGAGTATGCGCCGCGAACATTGCAGTAGTTGGCGGTCACAGGCCGAGCCTCGCGATCCCGGTAGTACTTACAACCTGCTTCGTTTTCACCCAGGTCGGTGAAGTAGTTCAGGACGTTGAAAGAGGTGAGGGTCAGGTTAGCGCCGGCTTCGCTGAAATCACCGGGGGCTGCCGGCCGCTCATTGTTGGTGATGTCAATCCACTTATCGGTGTTGTCGACGCCCTTAACATTCACCGGCTCGGTTGGCTGGTAGTTCCACTGGAAGCGGAAGTCTAAAACCACCGGCTTCTTGATGGTGACCTTCGAGCCTACGCGAAGCGGGTCATTTACGTTCAAATACGGAACCGGAATGAGGTGGTTCGGGTACTTGAAATTGGTGTAATCCGTAGATTGGCCATCATCGAGAGCGATAATAGAGGCCTTGTTAGCAGCTTCGAGCGCCCCAATCTCGTTGGGATTACTTGCCGGATTGTAAACGTCAGAAGGTTGGCGGAGCGGCTTGTCCTGCGTGGTGAGTAGCACCGTGCCGTAGCGGTTAGTTCCGTAGTTATCAGTAACCGTATGAGCCTTGGTGATCTGCAAAAGCATGCCTTCGAGAGCTTCGCGGCCTTCCTCCGTATCTGGTGCCGCTTCGAGCTCTAGAGGCTGTATTGCTTCCACGCCCTCGGGACGATCAATCTTCTTGAACGACGTAGCGGAGATTTGCGTGGAAGAGGTTGTAGCGCCCCTGGGTTGGTATTCGCTTACCTTGCCGGTGACCTCAACAAAATCGCCAATCTGGAACTGCTTAGCGAAGTCCTTCGAGTAAATGAAGACCGCGTCCGAAGCGTTCGGGTTGGTGCCGTTGAACTGAATGTAAGCGCCGTTGAAACCGCCGGTGGGGTAGATCGCGGTGACTTCACCACGCGTGGTTACCGTCTGGTCCACCATTGTCGAGGCTGGTCCGGTGCCCTGAATATCCTCAATCGAAACGATGTTGGCTACCGGATCAGGGTTTTGTGGATCAGATGGCTCTGGTGTCTGCGGGTCGGTAGGTTCTTCAGGGGTAACCGTACCCTTGCTGTTTTGCGGGGTAGCGGTGGATACCGAGAAATCGGACGTGTTGTCATTAGTGTCCGCACCGTTCGCGCGTTGGAACGATTTGTCACCCTTTGACTTGTTTGCATTTGCAGCGGACTCAAAAACCTTTGTGGCGCCCCACCCAAAGGCGTCAATTACATTTGCGTCTGCGGAAGTATCTCCCGCAACCGTTAGAGCTTCAGTGCCTTTTGCCAGGACGATGCTTCCATCATTTCCGGCAAGGCTGAAGTTGCCCTGAGCGTCCGGATCGTACTTTTGGAACGCTTCGTGTTGACCATTCTTGTCTGCAGAGTTTCCAGCAACCAAGAAGTATCCTTTGGCAGCAATCGTTCCTTGCAAAGGAGAGACGCTGGCTTTCACAGCTGTTAGGTTCTTTTTGCTGAAGTACTGAAGTGACATGCCGTCAAGCGAGATCGCTTCAGTCGTTGGGTTGTACAGTTCAACAAAATCACGAAGCGTGCCGTCGGCACTGTCTCCGCGCGTGTAAACTTCGTTGATTACTACGTTGTCGCCCGCTGGGGTTGCCAGGGACGGCACGGGGGTGAGCGGGGTTAGAATCAGGGCGCCCGCAGCGGCTACCGCAATCCCACCCGCAAAGCGTTTGAGCTTCACCATAAGATTCCTAGTCTCTTTGAGATTCCTTATTCACTTCGTGCTGAGGCAAATATGTACGTCTTTGTAACAGCGGCAACGCATACCTTCGGCACCTCCGGTTGCGCGCGCGTTGTTCAAGGCGTTTTGCTCTTGGCCAGCCGGTTGGGAGGTTGTCCCAACCAGGCTTGCCAAATAATGCTACTAAACAGAGAAGGTGTACTTTTCACGTTTAATGCTTGACTTTTCAGCGTTGAGTTGTTGATGTCCAACTAGACAACTGTTGTTAATACCGGCAAGCTTTTGTTAAACAACCATTCCCGCATCGGTGTATTGGAGGATCGCGTGAAGAAGTTGGTTGCCCAGGCGCTCGCGGTGTCGCTCGCGGCCTTCGCTTTAGCTGGATGCGCTGGGGATAGTCAGACTGAAACGAAAGAAAATGAGGGAATAACCATGGAAAGCGTTGTTGAAGCTGGCACCATCTTGGACGTGCGCACGCCGGCAGAGTATGCGGAAGGCCACTTGGAAGGCGCGGTGAACATTGACGTTACTGATCCGGGGTTCGAGGACGCCATTGCCTCTCTGGATCCTAATGGGGCTTACTCCGTTTACTGCCGCTCCGGTCAGCGCTCCGGCAAGGCTGTAGCGATCATGGAGCAGAAAGGTTTCACGAACGTAACTAATGTTGGCGGGGTTCAGGATGCCTCGGCGACGTTGGGGATCGATATCGTCAAGTGACGGTTCGCCTGTCGCTTGGACTGTGGCGAGTATGACAACCTGTTGATTTGGTTGTTTGCCGGAGTACCCACTAAACTTGTTCAGGTAACAACCAATGCGCTCGTAGCTCAACGGATAGAGCATCTGACTACGGATCAGAAGGTTGGGGGTTCGAATCCCTTCGAGCGCGCCAAAGCACCCACTCGGTGAGACCCATCGGCTGGGTGCTTATCCAATTCTTCAAGCGTCGTCGATCGCATTAGTAAGCCTCTCCAATTGCTAGTCCGTAGTATCCCTTAAAGTCATAGTAGTACGATGCAGTGCGCAAAATGCTAGGGGCAGACGTGGCAGACAACGATGAGGCTAATGTTGGATTGGTCAGTGGCGCAGACTATCTTCGTCTAGTGAGATTTGACATCCTCCCTGAGGAGTTCTTGGAAAAATATTCGCCTGTTGAGCTGGTGCTGGAAGATTTTATTCCGCCTACCCTAGAAGATTTAATAACCGCTGCCGAAAGATTCATTCAGTTTGCGCGAAATGGCGGCCGGCAGATCTTAAAGGATTGGCAAGGGATCGTTAGAGTTGGAGGCGTTGATGAGAGCCAGCCGGCAATGCGTTCAATGGCGCAATGGACTCTGGGAACTGCTTGGCCGGTAGGTGAAGAGAGCCAGAAAGCGGAGGAAGGGTCGTTCGAGTCTTTGTCAGAAACAGAAACTGTGAACGGTCTGTGGCATGTTATTCAGTTTGCGTGGGTCTATGAATTGGTGTCGAGCGAATACGTTCTTAAACAATTTGAAGAGAACCTACAACGCGGGCTGTTTGCGCTGGAAGGTAGGGGAAAGCCGTACGCTGAGCGGCATTACACGGTTGGCCAGATGCAAGCGTTCATTCAAAAATGGTCAAATCAAGACGTTAAGAAAGAGAATGATCCGGAACTAATTGATCTATACGTCAGGTTTGTGAATGAGCTAGTTGAGGCCGATAACGCGGTTGGGCTCAAAGAAAAAGCGTATGCGTGTTACAACCCAGATAGCGTTGGATTTGGTCAGAATTGGGCGCAAGCGTTCAAGTGTTTTGAGCGCCTCATGGAGCTTAATCCGATTTCCGAATATATGGAGAAGCTAGGGGAAATCTGTTGCTCACGAAAAGCCAACAATGGAATGCCAAAGTATGACAAGGCGTTTCAATATTTTTCAATAAGCGTTGCTACGGGCAGCGTTGAGTCGCTGTACAAGATGGGCGAAATGCTCATTGCAGGACAGGGCGTGCCAAAGAACCACAGTGTTGGAATAGAACTGATTTCGAAATCGTATTCGAAGTGGCGGGAAGCAATACCTAGAGGAGAATATGACCTCAAGATTGCTGACGTGGCATTTCGTTTGGGAGAACTCTGTGAACAACGAGGCAGGTTGAATGCTGCTTATGAATACTATTTAGAGTCGCGAGAAGTGATTCTTCCCTTTCTTGGGGTCAGGGGTGCTTCCCACGCGAAGGAGCTGCGGGATCAGACAGTGCAGGCTTTGGCACGTGTATTTCCGCAGACCCGTTTCTGCCAGATCAATGAACTGATAGCGGCTAAAGGGGAGGTTAGTGAGCAACAAGCTCAAGAGATAAATTTCGAAAAACACGCAACCATACAACGGTTGCTTGGGGATATAAACAGCCGCTACTACGACATGGAATGTTGGATTGAAGAACCCCAAGCGGCGGAATCAAAAAGCTACCTGACCATTCGGCTGCCCTATCCGTACTTTAAAGGTATCGGAGAGTTGAGCATGGCGGTAAACACTGCAATCTTCGAGTTTGATATTACTAGTCTTGTGTGGTTGCGGGTGCCGGAATCACTTAATAAAGAGCTGGTTAAAACCGGGATACTTCATTTGCGTGAGTTTGATTCGCTGTTGTTTGAAAACCGATGGGAAATAGAAGGGCGTGATCCGTGCGCAGCATTAGAGGCCGCAACGCAAGGTGTACTGGAAGATGACTATTGGGTGTTGTCGTTGTTCGAGAGTGAACGTGATGACGAAGCACTAATCGTTATTGCCGGTAAGTTTGAGCTGGTAGCCCCCTCGGTTTAACTAATACAACTAAACCCTGGGCATTAAGCGTTTGTGAGTGCTCGGAGCGGTACCTGCTGGTGGTGCTCCCGCGCCTCGTGCCCACTGCCCACAAACATCGAGATAGACCCAGTTTATACGTAGCGTTTGCAGGTTGTTATCACCTGGTCTCCGTACGAGCCGCCGAACAGCTCCGCGTGGATCATCAAAATGTGAAGCTGATGCACACCAATGCGTTCTTGCCAGCCGGGTTCAAGCTTAGATTCGGCCTCGTAACCGGCATAAATGTCACCCAGGTAGGGCTGGCCGAACACGCTTAGATCCGCTAAATCCTTCTCCGCATGGCCGCCGCATGCTGCCGGATCGATCAGCACTCCAACGGTGCCCGGTATATCTTGGCGCGTGGTGCCCAGTCCGGCATTTGCGGGTGCCCAGTTCAGTAGATCAGAGCGCGACCACAGTACGTTGCCGCTCCAAAGATCGCCGTGGATCCTGGAAGCAGATGTTTTGACGAGGGCGGGCTCGGGCGCATCAAAATCGCCGTCGCGAAGGCGTTCGCACACCTGGTCAACAACCCGCATGTATCCGCGCGGAATCGCTCCATTGTTAATGGCTACTGGAAGGTGTGGCAAGATGCGTTCTTGCGCAAAGAAATCGCCCCACGTGCAGTATTCTCCGGGCCTGGTGAATGACAGGTTAGCCATCCCCATCCAGCCGCGACCTTCCCAGCCCAGGGGAGCCTGCCCGTAGTAGTTCGCTCCCTGCGCATGTGTTAGTGCCAAAGCTCGACCAAACTGGAACGCCGCTTCCTGCGTGACCGAGCTGCTTTGCACCGCCCTCGTCGAGATTTCTCCATCTTTAACGCTGACGACGGGCACCACGTGTGCTCCACCAAACTCCATGGCTTCACCAAGCCACTGCAAACCCAGCGCTTCCAGTTCCGGTGCATCTGGGTTCGATGAATCAGTTTTGACAAACACGTCGTTATTGCGGCGAACACTCATGCTTCCACTATTGCAAAGCAGGCATGGAAGCGCGAGTGGCTGGAGGTTGGATAGGTGTGGTTATGCAGGTTTGTAGGTGTAGAAGTTTAAATTGCTAAAAGCAAAGTAGCTGAGATCTTGTCGAATATAGTAGAAATGCTATATTTAGAGATGTAAGTTATATAGATTGTTTGGAGGGTGCATGGCTGCCTTGATAGAAGCGCACGGTCTGCATTTCGCTTACGGGAAAGTGCAGGCCCTGCGTGGCATTGACCTGTCGATCAGCCGGGGAGAGGTTGTAGCTATCCTCGGCCCAAACGGCGCTGGTAAAACAACCTTTGTCGAAACCCTCATGGGCTCCATTAGGCCAGACGAGGGTGACATAAGAGTATTCGGAAAGCATCCGACTGATTTTTCTGCCCGTGAATGGACGCGGATCGGCCTCGTGCAACAACACTGGAAAGATCACGAAAAGTGGCTCGTCGAAGAGCACCTGAAGTGGATCCAATACGCACATGAAAGTATCGGCGCAGACACGTATGACCCGTTCGAGCTGTTGGCAAGCCAGGGTCTGGGAGATAAAAGAAAAGCGAAAATGAGTTCCCTATCTGGTGGCCAACGCCGGCGCGTAGACTTCATCGCCGCCATGATTTCCAAGCCCAACCTGCTCTTGCTCGATGAGCCAACCACCGGCCTCGACCCGGAGGCGAAGGCGATGATCCATGACATAGTGAGTGCCTCCGCAGACCTTGGAGCAACCGTTGTGCTAACAACTCATGACCTGCATGAAGCTGAAAAGCTGGCGTCGCGCATCCTCATTATCAAAGACGGCAAGCTCATCGCGGATGCCAGCGTACCTGAACTTAGTGACCAGCTTGCAAAACCCGCACAGATTACGTGGAAACAAGACGGCAAGCGCTTTGTTCACGCTACCAATCAGGTGGAAGCGTTTGTCAAAACGCTGGATCTAGATGTCATAACCGGCCTTTCAATCTCGCGGCCCACGTTAGAGGACGCCTACCTTGCCCTCGTCGATGACAAGAAAAACAACGATGCGGTCGAAGTGAAACCAGCTGAGGTGAAGGGAGGCGTGCTGTGAAAGTGTCTGGATTCTTGAAAATGATCGGCATGCATGTGAAGGCCGAGATACGCATAAACCTACTGGGCGCTGCTATCTTCAATTTATTCTTCACACCCCTGGTGATTTTAGGTGTGGGCAAATGGATAGATGGCAAAGTCTTGGAGCAGATCGGGACCTCGATCGGCAGGTACATGGTCATTTCGATGACTGCGGGACTTTCGATGCTAATCATCATTCAGCTGACCTCGGAGATGATGATGGAACGTAGTTCCGGGGTTTTGTTGCGCGCCAGGTCGCTGCCGAATGGGCCTATGGCGTGGGCGATCGGTAAATCAATTTCGACTGGCATCGTTGTGTTGCTTATGCAGATTCTAATTCTGATCGGCGGATTCGTTTTCTTTGATATGAGCCAGTTAGGTGCGGGAACCACGCTGCTGGTAGTGCTGGTTATGTTGTTCTCTGTTGCTACGCACGCTCCCATTGGGTTGATTCTCGGAAGCTTAGTCCGCGAAATGTATGGAAATGTCGTGATTACCCTGGGCGTGCTCGCTTTGTTCGCGACTTCTGGGATCGCGTTTCCTTTAGATATTTTGCCCCGACCGGTGCAGGCGGTGCAGCTAGTTTTGCCAACGTTCTGGTCTGGCCACCTTGTGCGCTCCGTGGTGATGCCCGCCCAGGCCGGCGCCGCGGAGGTAGTTGGATCGTTCCAGCCCTTGCTAGCCTCGGGTATTCTTGCTCTGTGGCTCGTAGCCGGGTTTTTCGTTGCATCGTTCTTGATCAAACGCTTCTTCCGCCACGAGTCCATAGGAGCAATGCAGAAAATGCAAAATAATCTTCGTAGTCAATTGGGTGCGTAATGGCTGAGGATCGAGTTTACAACCGCATCGCAGTTATGCGGGCAGACAGGGGAGTTTCGCGGCGCGAACTTGCTGACGCCCTTGGCGTGCACTACCAGACGGTTGGCTACTTAGAGCGCGGCGAGTACGCTCCCTCGCTTGCCCTCGCACTCCAACTGGCCGCGTTCTTCGATGTTCCAGTTGAGTCCCTATTTTCTCTAAAAGAATTCCCGCCTTTGCGCTGATTTCTTATTCGTCGGCGAGGCTGTTGAAATCGGTCGCGGATGGTCAGCACAGTAGGTGAGCAGATTAGGAATACCGGCCCCTGCGTGAGCAGGGGCCGGTAAGTTTGTCTGACTACCTCGCCTTGCGGTTTAGAGCAGCTCCTTGCGAAGCTGTGCCGGCGTCTTTGGCGAGTAGTAGGCCGGGGGAATATCGAAAACGGTTGCCGCCCCGCGCTTGCCAGCCTCGAATAGGCGTGCGGTTGCCCGTGCGGTTGCGGCAACCATGGCGCCCGTGAACTCCGGATTAGATTCGAGAGTGAGGCTGTATGAGATCGCCTGGTGCGTGCCCGGGGATGTCTCGCCGGCTCGAATCACCTCACCGCCGTGCGGCATGCCCGAATGGTCACTGGCCATCTGTTCGGCGCTAATGAACTCGACCGTGGTGTCGTAGTCTGCAAAATAAGCAGGCATAGTGACGATAGCTTCGCGAATCGCGTCCTCGTTAGCGCCTTCTTCCGCAACCACGTAGACGAGGCGCGTGTGCTTGTCCCGCGTGGAAAGCTCAGTGTTCTGGCCGGCGCGAACGCTCTCTTTTGCGGCTTCTACGGGAAGCGTGTACTGGACGGCGTTAGCCACGCCCTCGATGCGACGAACTGCCTGAGAATGCCCTTGGGACACTCCCGGCCCCCAAAACGTTGTGGTGGAACCATTGGGTAGTACAGCCTCCGCCATGAGGCGGGTCAGAGAGAACAGGCCGGGATCCCAACCGGAACTGATCACGCTGAGGTGGTCCGCGGCTTTGGCTGCCTCGTCGATCGAATCAAAATATGCGGGAATGTTGGAGTGGTTGTCGTAAGAATCAACCGTGTTGAACAGCGCCGCAAATTGCGTTCCTTGATTTACGAGGTCAGTGGCCGAACCCCCACAGTTCACGCAAACATCCACCTGGCCAACGTACTTGGGGGCGTCCTCAATGGGCGTTGCCGGGACGAACTTAGTTCCCAAGCTTGCAGGGTCGCGGCGGGTGAAAATGGTGACGAGCTCCATGTCGGGGCTTTCATGCACGGCCAGCTCAACTGCTCGCCCCAGGTTTCCGTACCCGTTAATGGCAACTCGGATCTTGCGTGATTCTGACATGACCTCTCCTTTCGTTGCCTATAGTGTTCCGCGTTTACCACGCCCCGCGCATCCGCAGTTCATCATGTGGTTCAAGAACGAGGCAGGTGGGTTTCATGATGCCCGCACAACCAGAGCCTTTACAACGGGCACCTTTACAACGGGTGCCCGCACAACGGCCGCCTTATGCATCCACCCGGGCGGATGCTTATATTTAACAATGTTGAGGGTTTAAAGAAATAAGGAGGAAATCGGTGGCTGACAGTTTCACCCCGGGTGACTCATTTGACGGAGAAATCCGCGTACCCGGCGTAGACCGCGTCTTCAAACCACGCAAGATCCTCGCAGTCCTCCTCATCCCCCTAGCCATGTCACTAATCGCAGTGTCATCAGTCAACGTAGCCCTCGCCACCATCGGCGTAGGCCTGAACGCCACCGACTCCGACCTCCAATGGGTGCTCTCCGGCTACGCCCTCGCCATCGGCATCGTGCTAGTACCAGCCGGGCGACTCGGCGACCTCATCGGACGCGGCACCCTCTTCCAAATCGGCCTCATCACCTTCGTAGTCGGCTCCATCCTCTCCGGACTCGCACCAGACCCCACCTTCCTCAACATCGCACGCATCATCCAAGGCATCGGCGGCGGCCTCTTCTCGCCCCAAGTCATGGGCATCATCCAACAAACCTTCAAAGGCCAAGCCCGCGCCAAAGCCTTCGGACTCTTCGGCATGACCGTAGCCGTCGCCGTGTCAATCGGCCCCGTCCTCGCCGGCGCCCTCATCACCCTAATCGGCGAGGAAAACGGCTGGCGCTACACCTTCTTCATCAACGTCCCCTTCGGCATCATCGGATTCATCCTCGCCCTCTACTGGCTTCCCTTCGCCAACGAACGCAGACGTGCCGCTGCCCGGCGCGAACGCCGCCAAGCCAAGAAAAACGGGCAAATCCTCCCCGCCAGGCAGCGGCAAAAAATCGACCTCGACCCCATCGGCATCATCCTGCTCGTCACCGCCGTGCTCGGCATCATGTACCCATTCACCGTGCGGCCACTCCGCTGGCAGCTCGCCCTCATATTCGCGCTTGCCGTCGCCCTCCTATACGCCTGGTGGCAATGGGAAGCCCACTACACCAAACGAGGCAACTACCCCCTCGTCAACCTTGACCTACTAAAAATCCCATCATTCTCCATGGGCACTATCGTTGCCGGCGCCTACTTCCTTGGCTCCACCACCACCTACACCATCATCGCGATGTACCTCCAAATAGGGCTCGGCGCCTCCGCCATGGTTGCAGGCACCATCGCGCTACCCAGCTCGTTCTTCTCCGCAGTAGCCGCCCGCTGGGCATCAAACCGCGCCCTCAAAGCCGGCCGCAAAGTCGTGCAAATCTCCCTCATCCTCATGATCGTAGGGTCACTACTCACCGCCGTTTCCGTCGCCCTCATCGCCAGTCACGACATCAACCTGTGGTGGATGGCCGCGCCCCTATCCCTCTTCGGCTTCGGTCAAGGCGCATTCGGAGCCGTCAACCAAACCCTCGCCCTCCAAGACGTCCCCATCCAACACGGCGGCACCGCCGGCGGCGTCAAACAAACCGTAGAACGTATCGCCACCGCCATCGGCAACGCCATCATGACAGCCATCTACTTCGCCACGGCTCCAATGTACGGCTTCCACAATGCCGTCCTCATCGCCTTCATCGCGATCATCACCGCGCAACTCTTCGCCCTGCTAGTCGGCTACCTAGACCTACGCCGCGCCCGTAAGACATAACAACCATTCACGAGGAGGTCACCAACCGCTCAAGCTGGTGCCTCCCCACTGGTTAGCGCGGGCCGGCGCCCGCCCCCTCAACTAATTAGCGGGGCCAGCCGCAGGAGAAAACACCCACGGAGTGCGCACCATCTTGCGCTGATCAAACACGTCCAGGAACTGCTCCGCCGACCTCGCCTCAAACCCGAGCGACCCTGCTATCTTGCTCACCACGTCCGCAACAGTCCAACCCAAATCGAAGAACTCGCGCAACGTAACCGCACCATCGCGCTTAGCCAGCCGGTCACCCGCCTCATTAATCACTAGAGGCACGTGCGCATAACGGGGCTGCTCGAGCCCCAGGGCGTGTGCAATATAAGCCTGTGCGGGCGCCGACGACAGCAAATCATCAGCCCGCACCACCTGATCCACACCCTGAAACGCGTCATCCACAACCACCACCAGGTTGTACGCCAACGTGCCATCACCGCGCTGCAGCACCACGCAATCAATCGGCTCCATCACCGTGCCAAATAAGTCATCCTCAACCGACCACTCATCAACCGTCGGATTCAACCGTAAAGCAGGACGCCGGCCCACACTCGCCAGCTCCGCCCTGCGCTGCTCACGTTCTGCCGGCGACAAATCGCGACAAGTTCCCGGATATGACCCCGGCCGCACATGCGGAGCGCTCGCCGCCTCCTTAATATCCCTACGCGAGCAGTAACACTCAAACAACAAGCCCGCTTCGCGTAGTTGCGCAATCGCAGCCTCATGCACCGGCCTGCGAGTGCTCTGGAACAGCACATCGCCATCCCAATCAATACCCAGCGTCGCTAAATCCTCAATCTGGTGCTGCGCCGCGCCCGGTTTCACCCGGTCAATATCCTCCACGCGAAGCACAAAATCGCGGCCCGACTGTCGCGCCCACGCCCAAGCCAACAACGCCGTGCGCAGATTCCCAATGTGCATATCACCCGACGGACTCGGCGCAAACCTACCAGCAGCCACGCGGCCTCCCCTCCACACACACAACGCGTAAAAACAAGCCTACCGCCGCAAAAACCATGACAGCGAAATCATGCCCGCACCCAAAATGCCAACCAGAACCGCATACAGCGACACTCCGCCCACCACAAACGAGGCCACCGACAACGCTGCAAACCCCAGGCCAGCCACCAGCAGAATCCGCGCATTCGGGCGCGCATTATCCGGGCTCTTCAACACAAACTCAGCCGCCACCTGCCACGGGTCACCAAACGCTTCCTGCAACTCCAACCCAGCCTCATCTGCGCTCGCGGTTGTAGCCTCCACTGCTTGCCTCGCCGCCTCATCTGGCCATGAATAATACCGAGACAACAGGGCCGAAAGCTGCGTCCGCCACGCCTCGTCACCGCGCGGAGCACTAGGCCAGCGCGCATTAGATGCTCGAAACGCCATCACCGTTGAAGCCACCCCCAGCAACGCTAAGAGAGGGCGCGGCAAACCAATCGTCACCACATCCAAACGTGAAACTTCAGCAAACGCGCGCACGAACACAACCGTTGCCACCAGCCAACCCAACATCACCAGCACCGCATTAGAATCACGGCCAAATGCCCACTCTCGATGCGCCACGGGAGCCGCGAATAACGCCATCGCCACCACCGACGCAAACATCAAATAACCCGGCTTCGCCACCGCGGCAGCCGTCAGCGACCCGGTGGAAAACACCGCCAAGAAGAAAGTGAAAAATGCCAGTGCTGCCCAAATCGTCTTCGGATTCGACCACAGCCCAGAACGCGTCTCGCCGGGCAATTCGCAACAAGACATGGCCGTGAACCTCCCCAAAATCCCGTCTACCACTAAGAGTAGACTGGCTGGCGGCACCACTCACAGCAAGTAGAAAGATTATGTACGAGATAAAACCAGGCCTCCTCGTGTTCCTCGGCGCAGCGCTGGGAACCCTCTCGCGTGCCCTCATCGACACCCTCATTGCAAGCACCTTCGCAGACATCAACGTGTCCACCGTTTTTGTAAATGTGCTTGGCGCATTCCTCATGGGCGGCCTAATCACCACGTGGAGCGTTCGACGTGGCATGCACCCCCTGTGGGACCGCATAAAAATTTTTGCCGGCACCGGCTTTCTTGGAGCCTTCACCACATACTCCGCCTTCGCCCTCGCTATTGCGCGCGGCACTAACCTTGCCCTTGCGCTAGGCGCGGGCGCCCTCACCATCCTTTCCGGCATTGCGGGCGCATGGCTTGGAACTCGACTTGCGAAAGACCTCGCTGCCAAAGGAGTGCAAGCATGACCTGGCTCTACCTGGCCCTTGCTGGCGGCCTCGGCGCCTATGCGCGCTACCGCACCGACCTAGCCCTCCAAAACCTGCTCAAACGCCGCGGCCTCATTCCCGTCAAACCCAACGCCGGACTGATTAGTCGTACCGCCCTGGCCTGGCCCATCATCACCATCAACATAATCGGGTCCTTCCTCGCCGGCCTCCTAGTTGGACACCTCAGCGCCGAAACCTGGCTGCTCATCGGCACCGGACTACTGGGAGGTTGGACCACCTTCTCCACCGCAATGGTCGACGTGCTTAACATCCTCACCTTGCCCGAGGCCCGCAAAACGAGCATCACATCCGGCGTGATCACCGCAACATTTGGCCTACTCGCCAGCGTTGCCAGCGCCCTCCTTGGCCTTGCAATCAGCGGGATGTGAGGTAAACCTCGCGCCAAAAGGTGGACAGGAAGAAGGGATTTGAGGCAACTCGTCCTAGAATCGTAGACATCCTCAAGAACGTCGGACATGAAGGAGGGGACATGAGCCAGCCAATGATCAAGCTCGAAAACCTCTCCAAAACGTATGTCCTGCGCGGCGGAAATGAAGTGCGCGCCCTCAGCGACGCAAACCTGACCGTAAATGCGGGGGAAATTCACGGCATCGTTGGCCAGTCCGGAGCGGGCAAATCAACTCTGATCCGTTGCCTCACCGGCCTTGAACAGCCCACCGATGGCTCCGTATACCTGGACGGCACAGACCTATCCGGCCTCGGCCACTCGGCCCTTCGCAAAGCACGCCGCAAGATCGGCATGGTCTTCCAATCCGCTAACCTAATGGACTCGCGCACCGCCCTTGAAAACATTGCATACCCGCTCAAAATTGCGGGGGTGTCCAAAAAAGAGCGCCTTGAGCGAGCAACAGAACTACTCAAAGTTGTCGGTCTTGAGAATCGCGCCGGCTCCTACCCCTCCCAACTTTCGGGTGGACAGCAACAGCGCGTAGGCATTGCGCGCGCCCTCGCCACCAAACCAGCCGTGCTGCTGTGTGACGAGCCCACCTCCGCCCTCGACTCTGAAACCACGCGCCAAATCCTGGCGTTGCTACAACAAATCAGGGACGAAGTTGGTGTAACCATCGTTATCATCACGCACGAAATGGGTGTTGTGCGTGAAATTTGCGATTCCGCAACCATGCTTGAACACGGGCAGATCCTCGAATCCGGTCCCGTCCACGAGATCGTTGCAAACCCCAAATCGAAACTTGCGCGTGAACTCGTCCCCATGCCGTCCATTGACGAAACCGATAAGGACGCCAACTCGACGATTCTTGACGTCATGTTCACGTCAACCCCCGGCGTCCCAACCGGAGCCACCGTCCTTGCCATGGCATCACGAATGGGTGGCGACGTAACGGCAGGAACATTTGAAACCCTGTCCAACGTCCAAGTAGGACGCCTTGCTTTAACCGTGCCCACCATGCACCTAAAGCAAATCATGGAAACTTTGGAACAAAACGATGTAGCAGCGGAGGTGCGATCATGAGCGTAGCAACAGCGCTAGTCGCTCTCGCTGCTGACGGCCAGTGGCTAGATAACCCCGCCATTAAAGAGGCGTTCTGGCCATCCGTATGGCAAACACTAGGCATGACCGCATGGGCAACCGTGATCACCGTAGTGATTGGAACCCCACTCGGCCTCTTCCTGGTATCCACAGCCCGCGGTGGCCTCACCCCAAACCGGGTAGCAAACCAAATACTCGGATTCATCGTTAACGTTGGCAGGTCAATCCCATTCATCATCCTGCTAATTGCAGTTCTTCCATTTACTCGCTTCGTTGTAGGCACCACCCTCGGCTGGAAGGCTGCAGTGGTACCGCTCAGCGTTGGCGCAATCCCATTCTTTGCCCGCCTCGTAGAAACAAACGTACGCGGCGTCAGCGCCGGCAAGATCGAAGCCGCCCACATGATGGGTGCCAGCAGGTGGGAAATCATGTTTGGCGTACAGGTACGCGAAGCCCTACCTGCCCTCATTGACTCCGTAACAGTTCTTGCAGTCACCCTCATCGGCTACTCCGCAATCGCGGGCGTGCTCGGTGGCGGCGGCCTCGGCCAACTCGCAATGAACTACGGTTACAACCGATTCCAAGGAGACGTCATGCTAGTTTCCGTGGTGGGAATCGTAATCATCGTTCAAATAGTCCAAGTTGTTGGAGACATGCTGAGCCGGCTGGTGGATCACCGCTGAGCTCTCCACCAGCCGGGATAACAATCCTGGACTTCCCGGGCAACACGTTTGCCAGCACTCCAACAAATTTCAAACTTGAACACAGAAAGACTTGATTACAATGCGTAAGACCCGTGTATTTGCCGCAGCAGCAGCTGCGCTAGCCCTAACCCTCGCAGGATGCTCCTCTTCCGGCGGAGAAACCAGCACTGAAAGCCAGTCGGCTTCCGAACAGGGTGTCACCACCCTCACGGTTGGAGCTTCCCCCGCACCTCACGCGCGGATCCTGAAGTTCGTTAAGGATGAGCTCGCTGCTGACGCTGGCATTGATCTCAACATCGTTGAATACACCGACTATGTCATCCCTAACCAGGCCCTAAAGTCCGGTGATATCGACGCTAACTTCTACCAGACCGTCCCTTACCTCGAGGGTCAGAAGAAGGAACTAGGCGTTGACTTCTCGCACGGCGAGGGCATCCACCTGGAGCCCCTCGCGATCTACTCCGACAAGATTGAGAAGCTAGACGACCTCAAGGATGGCGCCAAGATCGGCATCATTAACGACACTGCGAATCAGGGCCGCGCCCTCGACCTGCTTGCAGTTGCCGGCATCGTGAAGGTTCCCGAAGGTGAAGACGCAACGATCTTCAACGTCGAGAAGCTAAAGAACGTTGAGTTCGTTGAGGTTGAAGGCCCGCAGCTAGTGCGTTCCCTCCCGGACGTTGACATCGCGGTCATCAATGGTAACTACGCCGAAGAGGGTGGCCTGTCCTCTGCAAAGGACGCTCTCCTCGTAGAGAATCCTCAAGGCTCCCCGAACGTCAACATCCTTGTATGGCGCGCCGAAGATGACAACAACGAGGCCATCCAGACCCTTGACAAGCTCCTGCACTCGCCAGAAGTTGCACAGTTCATCAAGGACACCTGGCCCGATGGCTCGGTTATCCCCGCGTTCTAACAACGTGAGAGAAGCTGACTGAATAGGTAAAAGTTGAGCCCGGATCGTTTGATCCGGGCTCAACTTCTATCTCAACAAGAAACGATTAGTCCAAAACTCCGTACAGGCGATCGCCCGCATCACCCAAACCGGGAACAATGTAAGCGTTCTCGTTCAAGCACTCATCCACAGCTGCGGTTACGATCTGCACATTAGCGCGGTCGCCAACAGCCTCCTCAACCGTCTTCAAGCCTTCTGGAGCGGCCAGCAGACACAGGCACGTCACATCGCGCGCACCGTGGTCAAGCAAGTAGTTGATTGCTGCAACCATGGTGTGGCCGGTAGCCAACATCGGGTCCAAAATGAAGCACTGACGTCCCGACAGGTCATCGGGCAAACGATTCGCGTAAGTCTCAACCTCAAGCGTCTCGTGGTCACGCCTCATGCCGAGGAAGCCAACTTCAGCGGTTGGAAGCATCCGCGTCATGCCCTCCAGCATGCCCAAACCGGCACGCAAAATCGGCACAACCAGCGGACGCGGACCAGTGATCTGCTTACCAACAGTCTTAGTAACCGGAGTCGTAATTTCGACGTCCTCAACCAGGACGTCGCGAGTGCCTTCATAGGCAAGAAGCGTAACGAGTTCGTCAGCAAGAAGACGGAACGTCGCAGACGGCGTCCTCTCGTCACGCAAAACAGTCAATTTGTGAGCAATGAGGGGGTGTTCAGCAACATGTAAACGCATGCTTATACCGTACCTTGACCAGGTACGAGGAAGTTAATCTTTGCGGCATTCTTTGCAAATAGTTCGCTAAAATCAAGCATTATGGCTGATCATTCATTTCCGAGTCGGGTAGAGATACACGGCACCCAAAACCTCAAAGCACACCTTGAGCAAGCCGAAAAACAAGCCAGGGCCAGGGCTCGGCTGGCTGAGCAAGAGGCACGCACCAAAACTCTGAGTGCACGTGGGGAGCGCAGGAACCCGCCCACGCCCTCGGAAATGAAATCCATCTACGAAAACGCTATGAGCCGCGCCCTCTACCTGGCTGACCGGGCGCGAGCCGCGGGAGACGTGCCCGTTGGGGCTGTTGTGATCGACGAGTGGGGCACGATCCTGGGGGAGGGGTGGAACACTCGAGAAGCGGAATCCGATCCTGCCGGCCACGCCGAAATCAGTGCGCTACGCGATGCCGCGAAACTCCGCGGCACGTGGAGGCTAGATGACCTCACCCTTGTGGTCACTCTTGAGCCGTGCACAATGTGTGCCGGCGCAATAGTGAACGCGCGCGTAAAACGCCTAGTGATGGGCGCGTGGGATCCAAAGGCAGGGGCTGCAGGATCAATTCGAGATGTGGTTCGCGATTCGCGTCTCAACCACCAGGTGGAGGTAATTCCCGAGATTTTGCGCACGGAATGCGAAATTCAACTCCGCGGGTTTTTCTCAACGCGTCGCACCATGTAGTATGAGGGCCGGATGAAAGTCCAAAGGTAGCGTGTCCGAGCGGCCGAAGGTGCAGCACTCGAAATGCTGTGTGGTTAATAGCCACCGTGGGTTCAAATCCCACCGCTACCGCCGAATGAAATCTCGCGACATATGTTCTGCATATGCCGCGAGATTTTTGTTATGGCGCCCCTCCCACCCCTCTGATCTGCTGGAGCCGTGAAATAGAAGAGGTGGAACAAGCGCAACGCAGAAGAGAAGTGGCCCCATGATCGCCTATTCACTGATGCTTGCACCGGCCTGGATTCTCATCACCATTGTTCGGTTATTTATCTCCGCATTCAATAACAGCGGTGGCATTCCAGGCCCGTACAACGACTGAGCGCTTTTTACGGGTGTCTTTGAGCACAAAACGGGGCTTTATTGCATTGGAGAATTCGAGCAATGGACGCCATCTCGATAAACTAGCGACGATGTTCAAGCTCGCTTGGCTGAAACGGTTTGGCGAGTCTGTTCACTTTGGAAGGATAACGAATGACCGACTTTACGACGGCATCCGCTGGAGCGGTTCGCGCCGTCTCTGGACGGCCCCCGGCAGTTTCAACTCCGATGGAGTTCTGGCAAGGACTATCCGCATCAGTGGTAGACCAGATTGCTGACAACTGGTACGCAACCAAAGAGCTCTACCGCAAGGGAAGGCGTCAGCACTACTTCTCCGCTGAATTCCTCATGGGCCGAGCCCTACTTAACAACCTCCTCAACCTTGGCCTGGTAGATCAGGCCGAAGAGGCTGCAAAAGCATTTGGTCAAGATCTGTCACAGATCCTCGAAGAGGAACCCGACGCTGCCCTCGGAAATGGTGGCCTTGGACGTCTAGCAGCATGCTTCCTGGATTCTTGCGCAACTCAGGACCTCCCCGCAGTAGGTTACGGCATCCTGTACCGCTACGGGCTTTTCAAGCAAGAGTTCCGTAATGGTTTCCAGACCGAGCATCCCGACTCCTGGATGGAAGAGGGATACCCGCTGGTCATTCGCCATGAGGAAGAAATGCGTATCGTTGACTACGCCGACCTCAAGGTAAGGGCTGTTCCATACGACATGCCGATCACCGGCTATGGCACGAAGAACGTTGGCACGCTCCGCCTGTGGAAGGCCGAGCCGATGGAAGAGTTCGACTACGACGCATTCAACTCGCAGCGCTTCACCGACGCTATCGTGGACCGCGAGCGCACACACGACATTTCTCGCGTGCTCTACCCGAACGACACCACGTATGAAGGCAAGGTGTTGCGCGTACGCCAGCAGTACTTCTTTGTCTCTGCTTCGTTGCAGGAAATCGTTGAGAACCACCTGGAAGTGCATGGCACGTTTGAGAACTTTGCACAGTACAACTCGGTGCAGCTGAACGATACGCACCCGGTGCTCGCTATTCCAGAGCTCATGCGCCTGCTGATGGATGAGCATGACCTCGGCTGGGTTGAAGCTTGGAAGATTGTTTCTAAGACATTCGCCTACACCAACCACACGGTCCTCGCTGAAGCGTTGGAGACTTGGGAGATCTCGATTTTTGATCGCCTATTCCCGCGCATCATGGAGATCGTTTGGGAGATCGATCGTCGCTTCCGTATGGAGATGAAGGAGCTCGGCCTCGATGACGGTCGAATCAACTACATGGCTCCCGTATCCAACGGTGTTGTGCACATGGCGTGGATTGCTTGCTACGCGTCCTACTCCATTAACGGCGTTGCGGCCCTCCACACAGAGATCATCAAGCGTGAAACGCTTGGCGAATGGCACGACATTTGGCCGGAGAAGTTCAACAACAAGACCAACGGTGTAACGCCGCGTCGCTGGCTTAACCAGTGCAACCCGCGCCTCGCCGCCCTCCTCACTGAAGTGACTGGCGGAGATGAGTGGGTGCGTGACCTCGATGTGTTGAAGAAGTATGCAGACGCCGGCAACGACGAAATCTATGATCGTCTGAACGAAATCAAGCACGCAAATAAGGTTGATTTCGCGAAGTGGATCAAGAACCGTCAGGGTATTGACATTGATCCGGATGCGATCTTTGACGTTCAGATCAAGCGCCTCCACGAGTACAAGCGTCAGTTGCTCAACATCATGTACGTGCTTGACCTGTACTTCCGTCTAAAGGATGACCCGAAGGCAGATATTCCGCCGCGCGTATTCATTTTTGGTGCTAAGGCGGCGCCCGGCTATGTGCGTGCCAAGGCGATTATCAAGTTGATCAACGAAGTTGGCCGCCTAGTCAACAACGATCCTGAAGTCTCGAAGATTCTGAAGGTCGTATTCGTGGAGAACTACAATGTTTCGCCCGCTGAGAAGATCATCCCGGCAGCAGACGTTTCAGAGCAGATTTCTACCGCAGGTAAGGAGGCGTCCGGCACCTCGAACATGAAGTTCATGATGAATGGCGCCCTGACCCTTGGTACGCTCGACGGAGCAAACGTGGAGATCGTGGATTCGGTTGGCTACGACAACGCTTACATCTTTGGTGCGCGTGAAGAGGAGCTCCCCGAGCTTCGACGCACTTACGACCCGCGCCACCAGTACGAGAGCGTTCCGGGCTTGCGCCGCGTGCTCGACGCATTCACCGACGGCACTTTGGACGACGGTGGTACCGGAATGTTCCACGATCTGCGCTGGTCCCTCCTCAACACCAACGGCTATGAGCCGGCCGACATGTACTACCTGCTCGGCGACTTTGAGGACTACCGCAAGGTGCGCGACCAGATGGCTAACGACTACGCGGACCGCAAGAAGTGGGCGGCAATGACTTGGAAGAACATCACCGAGTCTGGTCGCTTCTCTTCTGACCGCACCATCCGTGACTACGCAAACGAAGTGTGGAAGATCGAACCGACCAAGATCTAACACGCGAAAATAGTTTAGGCTCTCAACCTAACGGTTGAGAGCCTAAACTATTTAGATTTCAACGAAGAAGCATTCGGGCTAACCTGTTAAGCCTGCGGTGCCACCACGCGGATTACAGACGAGTCATCTTTCGCGGCCATGCCCTGAGCAACCCCGATGAGGTATTCCTGCTGCGCGGCTGCCGCCACCGGAACGGCCAAACCAACTGATTTAGCGGCATCCGTGACGATTCCCATATCCTTCACAAAAATGTCGAGGCGCGATTTAACTTCGACGTCCTCTTCTTCGTACGCCCGCAACATACGCTCGCCGCGGTCCCCGAGCATAAACGATGCTGCCGCGCCTGACATGAGAGCATGGAGTGCCTGGGGGACGTCAAGCTCAAGCTTTCGCGCTAGTGCGAGTGCCTCGCCAGCCGCTGCGATATGAACGCCGCAGAGTAGCTGGTTTACAGTCTTCATGGCCTGTCCCTTGCCGGCCGTGTCGCCAACTTTAACGAGAGTTCCGGCCATTTCCTCAAGTACAGGTAGTGCCCTCTCGTATACCTCGGGAACCGCACCGACAACTACCAGAAGGTCTCCCTCACCTGCGCGCACGGGGCCGCCTGACACGGGGGCATCGACCAAACCGATACCCTTTTGTGAAAGAGGTTCCTGGGCATTAGAGGCGACGTCGACACCGACAGTTGAAGTCAAGATGATGGTAGCTCCCTCGTTGAGCACCGCTACGACGCCGTCCTCGCCGTAAAGAGCGTTGTCAAGCTGCGCCTGGTTACGTACAGCCAGTACAACGAAATCTGCGCCGTTGGCCGCCTCGCGCGCCGACGAAAACGTAGCTATACCGGCATCTGCAGCAAGTGAGGTTCGCTCTGCAACGGGGTCGAAACCGGTAACCGCAAACTTTTTGTTCAGGTTAGTGGCGATGGGCAGGCCCATAGCGCCAAGTCCCAAAACAGCGATTTTCTTAGACATTTTTGATCTCCTTTGATCCTTAGAAGATTAGTTTGAAAGTTTTTCTACGACGGCGGCCAGTGAAGTTTCGTTGCCCACATTGCCTGCGAAAACAATGTAAGGAATGCCGCGAGCAGGCTCGTTCTGTCCGCTCCAAAGTGAAACAATTCCGGGAAGCATGGGGCCGATAACGGTTGCGCGCCTAATGCCCAATCCCTTCGAAGCCACGTCAGATGAAGTGATTCCACCTTTAGCAATCACGAATCGAGGAGTGGTGCGTCCAACGATTCCTCGCACGACGTCGACAACCGCTGCTGATACCCGTCGGGAGATTTCAAGTGATGAAGCACCATCGTTACCTCGCACCAGTTTGCGCGATGTTCGAACAACAACGTGGCCGTTATCAAGACCCGAAATCGCACTGTTTATAACATCGGCGATATGCGAATCTCTGGCGTTGTCATCAAGAATTTTTTGAACATCGATCTCATACTCTTCCAGTTCAACGTTGTCGCGCAAATAGTTCAACTGACGAGTGGTTAGATCTACGTGGCTTCCGATAACGATCAGCCCGCCTGGCACAGTGCTTCGTCCCTGTCGGGATTCTTCCACCTCTTTTGTTGTAAGCGGGGATTTAGGATCTTGTCCGATGCGGGCCCTGACAAATGGGGGGCCAACTCGGTATAGAAAAGTTGAGCCGGCAGCTTCTGCCTGATTCAGCGCAAGCGAAAGGAGCCGCAGGTCATCTTCAGTGACAGAATCGCAAATGATCGGCTGCCTGTTTTTAGCGGCACGCAACTTTTCGACGACAGCGTCAAGATCGGTTCGAAGTGTCGTTAAGTCGATTGCAATGACGTCGCTGGCCTTTGTAGCACCGCCTGTTTTTTCTTCAATCCACGCGGCCAACGCCGAGGAACTGAAACCGAACGTTGCGTCTTTGGCGAACTCGGTTTCACCCACAGGCGTGAAACCATCAGCCTCAGACCCCGCATAGTGGATCCCGTCTACCGTGATCCTGCCAGCATCTGCAAACGCGGGAAGAACTACGATGCCATCAACGTCGCGCCCCGTCTGCTCTTTCATCGCGTCGGCTAGAGTGTTCGGCTCAAGCGGGAAATGACCGCGTAGCGTTGAATCAGATCTGGATACAAAACTGATTTCCAGACCATCGTGTTTTTTGATCGCCTTGTAAGCGGACTCGACTACCTCGCGATTTATCTGCTTCGCATCTTCGGGGGAGAGGGAACGGGAGTTTGTCATCACGTAGATAGCTGGTTTTCCCGTGCTGAATCCCCATTCGAGGTCTTCGGGCTCCCAGGACGTTAGTACAGGCAAGTCGGATACGGACTGTGTACCGGTAGGGTCATCATCGAGCACCACAAGGATGGGCGGCGAGGTCCGAGCGTTTTCATCACGCACTCGTTGCGCGTCGACGTTCACGGCCGGCGGATGTGCCGCAGTTAGTTCAGCTAGCGTCTTCATGCAACAACTCCTTTGTTGAAACTCTAGAGACCTTAGACGTCAGAGGTCTAAGACAATTTAAGAATAGGTTTACCCGGTTGAGGTGTCAAGGTTTCAACGAATGAAGCTTCAACGGTGCAGGGCAAAGGGATAAATCGCTATCCGACCGCAGCGTGCGCTAAAGCATCAGGCGGGCGTGAATGAGTGTTTTGAGCCTCTAACGAGTTAATCCGACAGGTGTGTCTCAATGTCAGAACTCGTCTGAGTCATGTGAGCTCGCATCGCATCCTTCGCCCTTTGCGCATCGGATTGTTCGATGGCCTCCAAAATCTCAAAATGGTGATGCCTAGCCCGCTTGCGAATCTGAGGAACAGAGGTTGTGAGAAGTCGAGAATCATGGAGAGCAGTAGAAAGCGGGGTCATGATCGAAGCTAGGAAAGGGTTTTTAGAGGCGCTTAAGATGGCTTGATGGAACTCGAGGTCGGCGCGAGTAGCCGCCTCTATGTCGCCCTGCTCGCTGGCGGCATCATATTCATCTAGTTTTTGTCGCAAGTGCTCTATATCGGCATCAACGCGGCGTTCTGCAGCTAAACCGCATGCGCCAACCTCTAGCATTCGACGAACTTCCGAAAGGTACATTCCCAGCTCTTTTGGAGACGACGTTTGCGAGATCCACCAAATAATCGAACTGAGGTCCGTCCACTCGGCCGGGTCAACTACAAACGTTCCACGGCCGTGCACCACGTTTACTACACCACGCTCAGTAAGTGTTCGCACAGCCTCCCGCATCGTTGGACGCGCAACTTGCAACCACTCCGCAAGCTCAATCTCAGGAGGGAGGGCCTCACCAACTTTGAACTTCTTTGAAACGATTGCGTCAAGAATCATCGTTGTCGCTCGTTGGACGCGGTCGCTAGGCATGAATATTTACCTCAGTGAAGAATGGATTATTGCCCAATTAAACAACGAAATGAACCGAGATATCTAGTCTTAGCCAGAACGCGCATCAACCGATCGTAAAACAGGGGGTGGGACTTCGGAAGAGCCCCACCCCCTTGCAAGTGAAACAAATAGAGATCAGTACGCAGGTTCAAGCGGGACGATCGCCCACAAAATCAGATATACAAGCAGGCCCGAACCCATGCCGAGAATTAGCAGTAGCGCAACAATTCGTACAAGAGTGGGATCCCAGTTGTAAGTCCTAGCAAGGCCACCGCACACGCCACCGATGTAGCGGTCCGTGCGCGAACGGTAAAGACGTGGTGCCATGATTTCCTCCAACCACTAGGTTTTTCGTACTTCCATTATGGAATTAGGTGGATTGCAAAACTATCGGGGATCACCCTGATTTTTAACCACGATTTCGCAAAAATAACCAGCTTCGTAACTCAGGGATAAACCAGGGTGTTACCGGATAACGCGAAAACTTGGCTGTCGATAGTTTGGAAACAACGATTTAAACCTATCGAAAGAGGAAACAATGTCCGCCCACACAATGCCGGTTGCAAGGCACGCAAGTAGCCAACGCACACCGATCGTACAGTTACGTTCCGTTACAAAAATCTATGGTCGAGACGACACTCGCGTGGTGGCCCTCGACAACGTCGACCTCGACATTTTCGAGGGCGAGTTCACCTCAATCATGGGCCCATCCGGGTCCGGAAAATCGACGCTCCTGCACTCGTTGGCTGGCCTTGATTCAGTAACACGAGGCACCGTCACAATCGCCGGGCGCGAGATCACCAGCATGAACGACCGCGTACTTACCCACTTCAGACGCGACAACATCGGCTTCGTCTTCCAAGCCTTCAACCTCGTTCCCACAATCGATGCGGAAGCAAACCTCACCCTTCCCATGCGGCTTGCCGGCAAGCGCGTTGACAAGCAGTGGATGAGCCAAATCGTGCGCAACCTACAGCTCGAAGACCGCCTCACGCACAAACCTCACGAGCTTTCCGGCGGCCAGCAACAACGCCTCGCTGTTGCCCGCGCACTCCTGTCTCGCCCAGCCGTCCTCGTCGCCGACGAGCCAACCGGAAACCTCGACTCCGCCGCCTCCGCCGAAGTTCTCAACATGCTTCGTAGCGCCGTAGACCACCTCGGACAAACCGTAATCATGGTCACCCACGACGTGCACGCTGCCTCAATCGCGGACCGCACGTTGGTTGTAAGAGACGGGCGCATCGTTGCTGACATTGCGCAGCCAACGCCCGAAAAGATTGGAGACGTGACCCGGTGAAAGGCTTACTATCCGCAAACATGAAGTCGCACGGTTCGCGTTACCGGGCGACAGTAATAGCCGTGGCGCTCGCGGTAGCGTTCATACTCACCGCGTTCGGACTAGCTGGTGCGCTCCAATATTCTGCCAAAGCTTCAGTCGCATCGAATGTATCAGGCGCTGACGGAATCATAAGCGACGTCGTCTATCAGAACCTTGATGACTCCGTGCAAAATCCGACGGACAAAATCTGGGAACACCTCAAAAACGATCCAGAAGTTCACGGCGAACCAATATATGTCGGCATTGAAGAAGTGACCGTTCCCGGCGGGGCCGATAGCGGTTTTCTCAGAATCGCGCAGGTGCGACCCGAACCGTTTGGAAACCCGAAACTAGCCGAAGGTAAGCTACCAGCCGCGTCAGATGAAGTGGCGCTTCCCGAGTTCGTTAAAGCCAACTTGTCTGTGAAGGTGGGCAGCAAGGTCAAAATGACTGGGATAGACCGCGAGTTCAAGATTTCCGGCTTCACTGAAGTGGAGAACGGGATCAACTCCGCCCCAAGCATTTTGTACGCCGCCGGCCAAATCCCGAAGCTCTACGATGATCGCTACGTGTTAGAAGTTGTCTTCAACGTTGATGGTAAGAAGGGCGATGCTGCAGTTGAATACGTACGCGCAGAAGCCCATAAAATTCTGCCGGATTTGGATACCGACAAGATTGTCTTATCCTCTGAAAAATATGTTGAAAAGCAGATGGAGGACATCGCGGAGGGCATGCCCGCCGTGCTTGCGGTAGTCCTCGTTTTCCCTGGCATTGCAGCCGTTACCGCTATCATCGTTATCTCAACTACCTTCCAGGTGATGTTGGCCCAGAGGAAGCGAGAACTTGCTCTTCTGCGAGCTATTGGCGCGGATGCCCGGCAGATTCGCGGCCTCATGATCAAAGAAAACCTGATCGTTGGCCTGCTGGCCTCGATCGCTGGTTTGCTACTTGGTGCGGTTAGCTCAACGCTTCTAAACAAGTTCACAAAAATTGTTCCTGAGTGGGCTGACGCGTTTTTGGCTATCCCGCTCTGGGGCTATGCTTCAGCCCTCGCGATTGGCGTACTCATAACCCTTATTGCAGGTATTCGTCCAGCATTCCAAGCAGGAAACCTTTCGCCAATGGTCGCTCTAGAGCCGGTTGATAGTGCTGCTGTGCAGAAGAGTAAGCGGCTCACCCGCCTGATCTTCGGCATCGTAATCACGGGTATCGGCCTCGCGTGCATCACCATTGCCACCGTGAGCCCCGACTTTGGAAAAGAAGCGGCTCAGTTTGGCCTCGCATTCCTCGGCGGCGTAGTCAGCTTCATCGGTGCGCTCATGCTTCTGACCTGGCTGGTTCCATACATTACGCGAGGTATTGGGAAGCTCATTGGCAAGAACAGTGTCACCTTCCAAATGGCCGGTGAAAACACGTGGCGCAATCCCGCTCGTACCGGAGCTACCGGAACTGCCCTCGTTCTTGGAATCACGCTGGTGACCATGATGATCGTGGGTGCAAAATCGGTGGAAACCTCCGTTTTGACGGAGATTGACGAGAAGCGTCCGATTGATCTGATTGTCAGTACTGAAGATAATCGCCCTTTGACGGATGCGGAAATCACGGCGATTAGTAAGACTGAGAACGTTACCCAGGTTGCAGTTACCAAGGCTCTACGAGTTCCAGCCGGTGACGAGGCTGATCCTATGGGCAATGGTTATATGCAGATCAACGAGGCCGCAGACCTCTCAAAGGTTGCCCACACTGATGTTGCCACGCCGCCTGAAGGAACCGTTGGAGTGGACGGGTGGCTGTACGACCCGGATGAGGGAACAAAACAGTTCAGCGTTGGCGACAAGTCGATGACGTTTGCAGTACAGGCTGCACGTACACCGAACTACACGCTGTCTTCGAAAGATTTCGAGGCGGTGCGTGCAATGTACGGCGATGAGGCAGTGGACGCGTCCGTGGCATTTGTGAGGATAAAAGACGGGCTTTCCATCTCGCAGGTGCTGGAGACGAGGAACAACCTCATGGACAAAGTCCAGGCTCCGCAAATAGGAGGTAGCGCCCTAGAGCGTGCGGCAATGGTTTTGGCAATCAAATCAATGCTGATCGCAACCGTTGTCATGCTGGCCGTATCGGTATTGGTGGCTCTTGTGGGCGTTACCAACACGCTCGCCCTGTCCGTGGTTGAACGCCGACGTGAGAATGCGATGGTGCGAGCACTTGGTATGACCAAGGGCGATCTGCGTCGCATGATCACCTGGGAGACCGTGCTGATTGCGGGCGTTGCCACCGTCGTGGGCGTGGCCATGGGAATCGGCTATGGGGCGCTTGGCCTGCACGCGCTTCCCATTGGTGAGGCTACTCGTCACCTGGTTATCCCGTGCGATCAAGTGGCAGTTGCTGCTTTGATCTCGTTCCTAGCGGCCCTGTTGGCGTCGATTATGCCGGCTCGCCTGGCCGCGAAGGCGTCCCCGGTAGAAGCCCTCGCTGATGTCGGCTAGAAGATCGCCGCTTCGGTAAAGTTTCAGCCCCGCTCCGTGATTTGGAGCGGGGCTGAAACTTTACCGGGCGGTTAGCTTAGGCGTTAACTACCAGGAGGTCACCGAACTTGGCGCGGGCGTTGTCGAAACGCTTCGCAACGTCCTCCCAGTTAACGACGTTCCACCAGGCCTTCACGTAGTCAGCCTTCACGTTCTTGTAATCCAGGTAGAAGGCGTGCTCCCACATGTCGAGCATGAGGAGGGGTACAACGCCTACCGGGATGTTACCCTGCTGATCGGTCAGCTGGTAAGTGACCAGGCGGCCCGAAATCGTGTCGAATGCGAGGATGCCCCAGCCCGAGCCTTGCAGGCCAAGTGCTGCGGCGGCGAACTGTGCCTGGAACTTCTCGAAGGAGCCGAAGTACTCGTCGATAGCGGCAGCGAGCTCACCCTCGGGGCGGCCCTGACCGTTTGGCGTCATGTTCTTCCAAAAAACTGAGTGGTTTGCGTGGCCGCCAAGATTGAAGGCCAGGTTCTTTTCCCACAGGTTGATTGCGGCAAAGTCACCGTTTTCGCGTGCCTCTTCAAGCTTTTCGAGGGCGGTGTTTGCGCCACCTACGTAGTTTGCGTGGTGCTTGGAGTGGTGTAGCTCCATGATCTGCGCCGAGATGTGCGGCTCAAGAGCAGCATAATCGTAATCAAGTTCTGGCAGGGTGTAGACAGCCATGTTCAACTCCTTGGTTAAGGTCGGTGTCAACTTCAATAACTGCATCGGATTTCCCGTTGCGACACTTCGACTCTACCGAAGGCTGTAGTGCCTCGCATGCCGGTGAGACCTATATCTCCGGTGCGCAATTCTACAAGTGAAGGTGGGTTGATTTGCAAATCGGTCTTCGTTTCGTTGATATATTGCGCTTTTGTGGAAGAATGATTGAAGCTCATTACATGACATTAAGGTTGAGTAAATAAATATGCCCGCTCTGTTACTTGAACCAGATTTGATCCGCCGTTTACGAAAAGATCTAGTTGTCACGCGCTTTTTTGTAGATGATGTGAATGCCTTATTTGGCGAGGTTGCAGCTAACGCTCTGCTACGAAACGAGCGGGTGCCGGCGTTGCTTGCGGCTCGAGGTGGACAGGGTGATTTGAGCGTATTGGCGCGGTTGTTTGTGCTTTGGGATGAGGTTTCCACCGCTGAGGTGGCTAGGGCACTGCCAACGGTGGGCGTGGATGGTTTGGTGCGTTTGGGCCTTGTGGAAGAACGCGAGGAGAAGGTGCGAGGCCTTGTTCAGTTGCAGCCGCATGAGGCGGTGACGAGCCAAGCCGAGTTCAACTGGTGGATAGCGTCGGACCTAGGCGAGGGGCTGACTGGTACGGCGCCGCGTCGCGATCATGTGCTGGGAATAGGCGGCGCTACGCGCGCGCTCTTACAGCTGACGCCGCGCGATCGAGTGGACAGCGTACTGGATTTAGGAACGGGTTGCGGCGTGTTGGCAATGTACGCGACAACGCATGCAAACCGCGTGGTGGCAACGGATTTGTCGGGTCGGGCGCTTGATTTTGCGCGCTTCAATTTCGCGTTGAACGAGCTGGACATTGAGACTCGTGAAGGTTCCCTGTATGACCCGGTGGAGGGCGAGCAGTTCGATCTGATCATGTCTAACCCTCCGTTTGTAATCACCCCGGATTCACTACGCGGCGCCGGCCTCGTGGAATATCGCGACGGTGGTCGCACGGGTGATGATTTGATGAAAGAGGTGGTCACGGGCGCGGCGGATCACTTGAAGTCGGACGGACGCGCACTGCTGCTAGGAAACTGGGAGATCTCGGGGCAGTGGGATAGCCATCCGCGCGCGTGGCTCGAAGCGGCGGGGTTGAATGGTTGGGTGGTACAGCGCGAACAGCTGGATCCGGCTCAGTATGTGGAAATGTGGATGCGTGATAATGGTGCGCGCCTGGCGATGAGCCCCGCTGAGTACGAGGACGCCTTCGCGCTGTGGATTGCAGATTTTGAGCGTCGCGGTGTGCATGCCGTGGGGCTGGGCATGGTAGCGCTGGAGCGCGGCTCACAAACCCCCTCGATTGTCTGTGAACAGGTGGTGACTTCGCAGAGCGCTTCGGGTGACTACATTGGCAGCGCAATGAGTGAAATCTTCCGGTTCGAGATAACGCCGGAAACCTCTGAAGATGCTGTTTTTGTGCGCGAAAGTGACGTGCGCGAGGAACGCCATTACGAGCCGGGAGCCACGGACCCGCAGGTGATTATTGCGACGCAGGGAGGCGGGTTTGGCAGGCGAATCCAGTTGAACTCGTGGATGGCAGCGGCGTTGGGGGCGTGTGATGGGGAGCTGGCGATTGGCCAGATCATTTCGGCCCTGCACGTGCTAACGGATGAGGATAGAGATGTAATCTCTAAGCATGTGTACAGCCAGCTTGGGCTACTTGTGCGGGCTGGTATGTTGAAGCGGGTGACAGCCTAAGACGCGGTTTGCGTGTTTCTCTGGTTGGCGTCTGTGATAGGACTTGTGCAAAAGTTGTTTAACAACCGACGTTTCGGGTTCGACTTTAGGGAATGATCCGTATCCGCTAGTAGCGGAAGGAAGAGGAAAAAGTGGCGGGTAACAAACTCGTTATTGTGGAGTCTCCAGCCAAGGCGAAGACGATTGCTAACTATCTTGGCCCGGACTTTACTGTCTTAGCCTCGGTTGGGCACATTCGTGATTTGCCGCAACCTTCGGAGCTTCCTGCGGATAAAAAGAAGGGGCCGCTCGGTAAGTTCGCCGTGGACGTCGAACACGATTTTGCGCCCTATTACATGGTGAACCCGGATAAGAAGAAAACGGTTACGCAGTTGCGCCGCGCGCTTAAAGAGGCCGACGAACTCTACCTCGCAACGGATGAGGACCGCGAGGGTGAGGCCATCGCATGGCATCTTTTGGAGGTTTTGAAGCCGAAGGTGCCGGTTAAGCGTATGGTGTTCAACGAGATCACGAAAGACGCGGTGACTGCGGCGCTTGAGAATACGCGTGATATTGATACGCGTTTGGTTGATGCGCAGGAGACGCGCCGAATTCTTGACCGTCTGGTTGGCTACGAGGTTTCCCCGGTGCTTTGGCGCAAGGTGAATCGCGGGCTATCGGCGGGCCGCGTGCAGTCGGTGGCTACGCGCCTGGTGGTTGATCGTGAGCGCGAGCGCATGGCTCACGTTGCCGCTAATTATTGGGATATCGAGGCCGAGTTTGAGGCTGAGAGCAAGTTCACCGCCCGGGTTAGCCAGGTGGACGGGCTACGCGTGGCGCAGGGCCGTGATTTTGGTGATGACGGCCAACTGAAGAAGCCGCTTGAGGTTTTGCATTTGAACGAGGGCGCCGCGAAGGCGCTCGCGGATGTGCTTTCCGGCCTGGGCGCGGGCGGCGCGAAGGTTTTGTCGGTGGAGCAAAAGCCGTATAAGAGGCGCCCGGCTGCTCCGTTTACAACTTCGACGTTGCAGCAAGAGGCCGGTCGTAAGCTCCGTTGGAATTCGCGCGACACGATGCGAACGGCCCAGTCGCTGTACGAAAACGGTTACATCACGTATATGCGTACGGACTCTACGGCGCTGTCGAAGGAGGCCATTTCGGCGGCGCGGGCGCAAGCTCGCGAGATGTTTGGGACAGATTCGGTGCCGTCGTCCGCGCGGGTTTATGCGAAGAAGGCAAAGGGTGCGCAGGAGGCGCATGAGGCTATCCGTCCGGCGGGTAATCATTTCCGCACGCCGGCCGAGCTTGCAACAAAGCTAAGTTCGGCGCAGCTTGCCCTCTACGATTTGATCTGGAAGCGCACGTTGGCGTCGCAGATGACGGACGCTACGGGTACTACGGATACGCTCCGGATCGGGATGCGCACGCCTTCGATGAACGAGGTGGGTCCGCTCGCGTCCGGGGAGCATGATGTGATCGCTTCGGTCTCGGGCACGGTAATAACGCATCGCGGTTTCTTGGCGGCCTATGAGGAGGGTCGGGACGCGGAGCGCTACGCAGATAAGCAGTCCGGTGATCAGCGTTTGCCGAAATTGGGCGAGGGCGCGCAGGTTGACGTTGTGAGTGCCACCGCTGAGGGGCACGAAACTACGCCGCCGCCGCGTTATACGGAAGCCTCGTTGGTCCGGGCGATGGAGGAGCGCGGGATCGGCCGCCCGTCTACGTATGCGGCAACGATTTCGGTGATTACGGATCGCGGTTATGTGACGAAGCGCGGGCAGGCGTTGGTTCCGTCTTGGCTGGCGTTCTCGGTTACGAGGTTGCTTGAGAAGCATTTTGGCAATCTTGTGGATTATGATTTCACGGCTTCGATGGAGCAGGATCTGGACCATATTGCGGCTGGGGATCAAAATGCGGTGGCCTGGCTGAAGTCGTTCTACCTGGGTGAGGGGGATGACGCGCCGAAGGTTTCGGCGGACGGCAAGGGGCTTCGCCATCAGGTTGAGTCTCTTGGAGATATTGATGCGCGCGCGGTGAACTCGCTTGATTTGGGTGGTGGCGTAACGGTTCGTGTGGGTCGTTACGGGCCATATTTGGAGCGCGAGGATGAGGCTCGCGCGAATATTCCGAGCGACGTCGCCCCGGATGAACTGACGCCGAATAAGGTTGCGGAACTATTCAAGGAAGCTGAAAATGACGGCCGCGTGCTGGGTATGAATCCGGCGAATGGCCGCGACATTGTGGCGATGAATGGCCGTTTTGGCCCCTACGTTTCCGAGGTTATTAGCGAGGAGGAGCAGGCCGGCTCGAAGAAGAAGATTAAGCCGGCTACGGCCTCCCTGTTTAAGTCGATGGATTTGGCAACGGTGTCGCTGGAGGAGGCTTTGCAGCTTCTGTCTTTGCCGCGCGAGATTGGCAAAGATGAAGAGGGTACGCCTATTACCGCGCAGAATGGCCGGTACGGGCCCTACATCAAGCGAGGCACTGATTCGCGTTCTTTGGAGAGCGAGGAGCAGATTTTCTCGCTCAGCCTCGAGGATGCGTTGGCGTTGCTTGCACAGCCCAAGACGCGGGGCCGCAGGGCAGCGAAGCCGCCTTTGCGCGAGTTTGGGCTAGACCCGGTTTCGCAAAAGAAGGTGACGGTTAAGGATGGTCGTTGGGGCCCGTACATTACGGACGGTACTACCAACATTTCCGTGCCCAGTAGTGAAAGTGTTGAGGGGCTTTCCGAAGAGCGCGCTTTCGAGCTTCTAGCGGAAAAGCGGGCGAAGGGGCCGGCAAAACGGCCTGCGCGTAAAACGACTACGAAGAAGAAAACCACAAGAAAGACAACTGCGAAGAAGCCTGCAGCAAAGAAAACCGCAGCGAAGAAGGCCGCCGAGTAGTAGTAAGCGCGGCCGGGTGGGCAGATCCAAAAATTTGTCTTACCCTCATGCGAGGATATTTATATGAGTTCAACTGATACCTACCCCGGCTTGTTCATTACGTTCGAGGGCGGCGATTCTTGCGGTAAATCCACACAGATCGCGCTAACCAAGCAGTGGCTTGAGGGGCGCGGGGTTGCCCCGTTGCTTACGCGCGAGCCGGGTGGCACCGAGCTGGGGGAGAAGCTTCGCGAGCTCATCATTCATGGTCCGGATGACATGGATCCTCACACGGAGGCCCTGTTGTATTCTGCGCAGCGCGCCTATCACATGGAAACGAAGGTGCGCCCGGCGTTGCATCGCGGCGAGGTTGTGTTGCAAGACCGCTACTTGGATTCTTCTGTGGCATACCAGGGTGCTGCGCGTGCGCTGGGCGTGGATGAGATTTTGCAGTTGAATTTGTGGGCTGTTAGGGGATTATTGCCGGATGTGACGATCTTCTTGGATCTGGATCCGGAGATTGCATTTGAGCGTCGTACGGGCGAGCCGGACCGGTTGGAGAGGGAGCCAAACTCGTTCCAGCATCGCGTTCGCGAGCAGTACTATGAGCTGTCTAAAACCTATGCGGACCGCTATCGCGTGATTGATGCTTCTGGCGATATTGAGAGCGTGCAACAGCAGATTCGCCGGGCTTTGGAGCCGCTAGTTGAAGAGCATTTGCGGGCAAACAAAGTTGGCAACGCGTGAGTGTTTGGGATGATCTTGTAGGCCAGGCCCGTGCCGTTGAGACGCTGCAGGCCGCGGCAAGGCGTGCCCGCGACATCGTAGAGAATCCTGAAAATACTGAGAACGCTAGGGCAATGACGCACTCGTGGCTAATCACGGGCCCTCCGGGGTCGGGGCGTTCGAGTGTGGCCAGGGCCTTTGCGGCAGCGTTGCAGTGCACGGGCGAAGAGGTAGGGTGCGGCACTTGCCCAGGTTGCACCTCGACGTTGGCCCGTTCAAATGGTGATGTGACGGATGTTGAGACCAGCTCGGTGATCATCCCGATCGAGCAAATCCGTGACCTCGTGTATCAATCGCAGTCCGCACCTTCGCGGGGTCGCTGGCGCGTAATCCTCATTGAGGATGCGGATCGCATGATGGAGCGCGGGGCAAACACGTTGCTTAAGGCGATTGAAGAACCTCCCGAGCGTACGGTTTGGTTGCTTTGTACACCGAGCCCAGAAGACATGATCACCACGATTCGTTCGCGGTGCAGGCACTTGGCGCTTCGGATCCCGCCGGCAGGTGACGTGGCGCAGCTCCTTACGGATAAGTACGGGGTAACTCCAGAGCGGGCGGCTGCCGCCGCGCGCCTGGCGCAGTCCCACATTGGTCGAGCTAAGGGCTTGGCTAGTGATGATACGAAGATCCGTGAATACCAAGAGCTCATGGATTTGGCGCTGGGTGCCACGTCGATTGGCGAGGCCATGTTGAACGCGGAAACTCTGATGGCGCGCGCCACGGAGATTGAAACGAAGCGGCAAGAAGTGGCGTTTGAAACTGAGGAGGCTGAACTTCGCCGCGCATTGGGAATCGGTGAGGGAGAGTCGATTCCAGCCCATATGCGCTATCACTTCAAGAACTTGAAGGAAGAGCAAAAGCGTCAGGCAACGCGTATGCAACGCGACGCGCTTGACCGAGTTCTGCTTGATTTGCTGGCGTTCTTTAGAGATTTGCTGGCGGGCCAGTTGGGCGCTGAAGTAGGGCAAATTAGCGTGGGCTTAGATGACGTGCTTCGCGATAGGGCACGAAAACTGGATGTGCATGCAACGTTGGAATCCATTGGCCATGTGGAACGTAGCCGGCAGTTGCTAAAAACAAATACGAAACCGCTCCTGATTATGGAGGCCCTGTTAGCGGCACTGGTGCCAGGAAGGTAGAGGAATCGTGAAGTATGTGAAGTTCCTGGCAACAGTGGGTGCGGTAACGCTGCTGTTGTCGGCTTGTTCTACTACGCCGCAGGCGCAGGTGCCGGAGGAAACAGTTCAGATAGAGGCTCCCGAGCCGGCACTTCAAAGCTTTTACGATCAGCGCGCTGGCTGGCAAGACTGCGATGGTGACGCGTCCGTAATGGACATTACGGATGGGCGCGCGGCGGAAAAAGAGTTTAGGTGTGCGAAAGTAACCGTGCCCCTCGAATATGAAAATCCGAGCAATGGCACCATCGAGTTGCAACTGGTGAAGTACTCAAAGTCTGCAGGCGCTAAGCCGCTTGTGTTCAATCCAGGTGGGCCTGGAGGTAGCGCGGTTTCTGCGCTACCGAGCATGGTGGATTACACGTTTACCGAGAAGCTGATGGCAGGCTACGACATCGTTGCCGTTGATCCGAGGGGCGTTGGCCTGTCTGCCCCCGTGCGTTGTTTGACTGCCGAGGAAGCTGACCAGTTTAGAGCTGAGGATACTCCCGCAACAGTGGAGGAGATCCGCGAAGCGTCTCGCAAACTGGGGGAGGCTTGTCTGGAGAAATCGCCAGAAATGGCCAGACATTCTGACTCTGAATCTGCAATGCGTGACATGGACATAGTCCGCGCAGCGCTCGGGCAGGAAAAGCTTGACTACATGGGCTTTTCTTACGGCACGTTCCTCGGAGCCTTGTATGCGGACACCTTCCCACAACAGGTAGGGCGTTTTGTACTCGATGGGGCGCTTGACCCGTCAATCCCAGTGGACGAGGTCGCAGAAGGCCAGGCTTCTGGGTTTGAAAATATTCTCGCCTTCTGGCTAGATGCGGGCTCAAAGAAGGGGCAGATTCCGCTCAAGGGCACCACGGATCAGATGAAAGAGCAATTGGGCCAGTGGTTGGAGACTTTGAAGGATGAGCCGCTACCTACCGCCGACCCGAATCGCCCGCTCACCAAAGCGTTGGCAACGTCTGCCATCCTCGCCCTCATGTATGACGACTCAACTTGGAACGTAGCTTGGGCGGGCTTGTCTCAGGCAATGAGCCAAAAAGATGGGTCCATCTTGTTGCAGGTTGCTGACCTGTATGCGGATAGGCAGGATGACGGGTCTTATAAAACCAACTCGTTTGACGCGTTCACGGTGATTAACTCTTTGGATTACAAGGCCTTGGACGATGAGCAGATGCAGATGTATGCGGACCGGATCTTGCGTAATTCGCCGCTACTAGGTGAGGGGTTCATCTACTCTTCTGCGTCTATTGAAGGCTGGCCGGTTGAGTCCCGTGACACTCGTCGAGAGGTGAAGGCAAGCGGCGCGGATCCGATTCTCGTTATTGGTACCACGTTTGACCCGGCAACCCCGTACTACTGGGCCGAGAGCCTCGCCAAGCAGTTGGAGTCTGGCCACCTGCTTAAAGTGGAGGGGCTAAAGCACACGGCCTACTCGCGTAAAGCGGGCAACTGTGTGACGGATTCGGTCGATGACTTCATGCTGGCGGGCAAGGTGCCTGACGAGGGTAAAACTTGCCAGCTACCCAAGCAGTGACAGCTAATTCCGTATTGCCGGGTTATCGGTCTGGCCGAAGGGCAAGGCGCTCGCGGATTGGTTTGCACTATCTGTAGTAATACCAAGGCCGCTGAGCCGGTTGTAGATCACAGCGCGCGGTTTGGCGGTGGGGGCGTTCATTCGCTAGAGTAAGGCTCGTGCCTTGTGGCGTTGCCGCCTTAGCTCAGTCGGCAGAGCGATTCACTCGTAATGAATAGGTCGTGGGTTCGATTCCCACAGGCGGCTCTGAGCTGGCCCCCGCGAAAGCGGGGGTTTTCGCGTATCCAGGGACAAACGGGGCTGGTATCCAGCCGCCCTCACCGTCGGGCGTGGGTAGTAACTCGTTTGCTGGGCGGTTGAAGATGCTCGCAGCTATGGCCACATCGGATGCGCTCCACTTAATCTTTCCGCGAAGTCGATTCGAGATGCTTGGTCCGGGAAGGCCGAGGCGCTCACCAAACTCAGCCCGCGTCATGGAGGTTGCAAACAGGTATTGCTGAATTGTGAAGCCGAGTGCCTCGTCGAAATCTTTGCCGTTCATCGTCATGATCCTAGCGTAACAAATGTGATTAAACGTAGCAAGTGTATCTTGTGGATACGAACGTATTGATGCATGCTGACGTTATGAACGTATCGAACCAATATAAATGTGATAGATCGAAAGATTTGCTTACTGGCCATGAAGCGGCTGCACTTTTGCCTCACACGAGTTATTCGCGCCTAATGCGCTGGGCGCGCGAACGGAAAGTGCCCTATGTCGAAGATCCGGGTGGGCGACGCTTTTTCGAGCGGGCAGACATCGAGAGGTTAATGACGCGCGTTCCTGCCCGTAATGAGGCCGTTCTGCCTGGCGGTGATTCTGGTGAGTGCTGAGGCTGTTCAGTGGGCTTGGCGGGTTGAGTGTCGCCGGTTGAGTGACAAGTTGGTTTTGCTTCGTTTGGCGTGGAAGGCGGATAGCGAGGGTGCTGTTCGTGTTGATCCGGCGTTGGTGTCGGGCGTGACGGGGTTGAGCTTGTCGCGTGTGGAAGCGTCTATTTCGTCTTTGGAGCGTGCGGGTCTTATTGAGGCGCGCCGCTGGTCTGATTCGGGCTGCTGGTCGGCCCGCTTGCTACTAGGAGGTGCGCTGTGAGCTTTGCTGCGCTTGCTTGGGCATTTGATTTCAACAACGGCATTACCACCCAGCAGAAGCTAATGCTGTTGGTCCTGAGCCAGTTTGCTGGCGAGGGAGATTTGGTAATGATCCGTTCGACAAAGTGGCTCGCAGAACACTGTGGAATGGATTCTAAAGTCGCTAGGAATACGCTACTTCGTCTTGAGCGTTTAGGGCTTATCAAGGTTGATAGGCGCGACGTTCGCGAGGAGCGTTACCCGATTATTTGCCAGGTGCTTGTGGGGAGTGAGTTGCCATGAGTATTCAGGCTATGACTTGGGTGTGGGGACTGGATGCTCTCGACACGTCACAGGCGATGGTTCTCTTGGCGTTAGCGGACGCGGCTAACGATGACGGTTTCGCGTGCTGGCCCTCGCAAGAAACGCTTGCGCGTAAGTCCCGCATGTCGGTCCGGTCGGTGAAGCGCCATATCGCAACGTTGCGCAACGCTGGTCTGATCGATGTGGAAACACAATCATCTACTCGCGGCCGTAGAGCTAATCTGTATCGACTTCATGTAGGTACGGAACCAGACTATTCGGCGCTAAGTCGCCAAAGGGCCAAATTGGCCCCTAGCAATAGCACAGGTGAAGAAAAGGTTGATATTCCGCCAAAGGGCCAAAATGACCCCTTGCGGAATGAAGGGACAAACGAAGCACCCAAGGGGACACCCATGACCCCTACCAAGGGGACACCCATGACCCCTTGCAATATAAGAACCGTAATTAAGAACCACCAAACCGAACCTACGCACGAGGAAGCGCCGGTAGCGCCAGAGGTTGAGTCTTTTGGTCCGGTTGGGTCCGGTGTGGATGCCGAGATTGATTCTTTGCCGCTAGAGGCGGATGCGGAGTTGATCGCGCAGTGTCTGCCGCCGTTCATGCGGGCGATGGATGCCGATGGCGCGGTCGCGGTCACACGCGCTTTGCATGATTGTTTGGACGCGGGTTGGCAACCAGGCCAGATTCGCGCGGTGATGGATCAGGCGTTGCCTCCCAATGTTGGCCGCTTGTCGCGCCTAGTGTGTTACAGGCTCCAAGAGAACGTACTTAAGGGCGAGCCGCCAGTGCGTAGTGCGGACGAGGACGCGGGCGTTCGTCGAGAGCGTGAGCGCGAGGCGTTGCGCTTGCGCCAACAGCGCAGCGAGGCCCTTGCGACCCAGGGCACGGATACGGATGTTGATCCGCTGTGGGAGCAGGCTTGGAGCCAGACGGTTTCTGAGAATCCACAGGCTTCTCGCGTGGAACAGTTGCGCCTGGCGCAGGCTCGCCACGCGGCGTTGCTCGGCGGTGAGTCGGCATGAGCGTGTCATGGCCGGTGTGGGCGCGTGGCGTGAAGGGTTTAACCCCGTCGCAGTCGCTAGTGTTGTTTGAGCTTGCCCGTTTGGCGGATGCGCGCGGGGTGGCTATTTGCGCGGTGGATCACCTGGCGACGGTTGCGGGCATGACGCGTCGTAGCGTGTTTCGCGCACTAGCTGGACTGGAACAGCGCGGCGTGCTGTCTCGCAAGATGCGCTATCGGGGTGGCAAACAGGCTTCCTCAAGGTTCGTTTTACATTCGGTGCCTGGTCCTAGCCAAGCTCTTGCCAGTGATGATGCTGGCGAGGGTGGGGCAGTGCTTGAAGCGGGCGTTGAGGCCCACGAGAGCGCTGTGGCTCTGCCGATTTCGGATAATGAGGGTCTGCGAAGAACTCTTGAGCAGGCCGCGTCTGAGGGCTGGCGGGGAGCGGCAGCACAATGTTTGGCGGCAACGTTGCACGCGGTGGGCCCGCGCCAGTTTTCTAGCGCGATTTCAAAGGGCATGCAGTTTTCGCGCATGTCTTATGCCGAAGCAGCTTCCGATACGTGCGGGATCGCGTGGGAGGTGGCAACGACTTGCACCGAACAGCTTATTGAGGCTACTAGCCCTTGGGCGGTGTGGACAACGATTGTAAACAGGCGTTGTTTTACCCGCGATGATGTTTCTGGCGTGGAGGACCTGGTAGAACCGGCGATGATGCCCGAGACGGGTCTGCGTCCTGGAATGGGCCAGGAGGGCGATGTGTGGGTGTCGGTAGATGATTTCGATGGCCCGCTTGGCCGCATGGTTGAGGCCCTGATCGGTGCGGGCATGAGCGAAACCTTGGCGTGGGCGGGCACGCTTCGCGTGGCCGAACTGGCGGTGAGTGATGCTTCAAGGCGGCACCGGGCAGCTAGTGTTGATCCGCGTTTATCTGATCTTGGTGTTACCCCGGATGCGGGTAGGGCGTGGATGACGATGTTAGTTGGCTCTCGCCGTGGCGTTAAGGGTAGTATTTTAGATGCTGATGATGAATCATTAGCTTTAGCGGCTCGTGAGGTGGTTGAGGCTCTTACCCCCGCAGCCTAATAAACGTGACGCACATCACCATGTAGCATGCGAGCAGGGTGACAATATGTCACTCTGCTTTTTGGTTTTTATAGTGGTTTGAATTCGTCGTTGATTTGTTGGATGACTTCTTCGTAGTTGGTGTCTTGTCCTACTTCCACACTGTTTGTGGCTACGGTGATGAGGATGCGGTAGAAGATTCTGATTTTGTTTGGGTCAAAGCCGTATTGGTAGGCAAGTTTTATCCCTTCGGATTTGGCTACCGCATAGTCGTGGGCGATGAAGTATCTACTTCCGGCTTGGTCAGGGGTTTTGCCTTCAAAGGTGACGATGTATTCGTTGTGGTGTTCTAGTTGCTGCATTTTGTTTATTGTTCTCCGCTTAGTAGATGGTTATGGTGCCCGAGTTTGTTAGTCCGTCGCAGCTGGTGGTCCATGATTGTGTGCCTAGTGGGATGCCGGTAACGGTGGCGTATGCGGTGCCAGGTATTGAGGTGCTGGCCGCACTACCTCTGCCGCCGATGTTTATGCTGCATGTGGTGCTTCCACTGCCGGAAAGGCTGATTGCGAAGTGTGCGGCCCCGCCTCCGCTGGTGTTTACTGAGGTGTTCATCGATGTCACTCCAGCAGGAGCTGGGGCAGGCGCTGGGGCGGGTGCCGGTTGAGGCGCAGGAGCTGGCGCTGGAGCTGGTGCGGGTTCTGGCTCGGTCTCGGCTTGGGTGGGTTGTTCTGTTTCTTTAGTTGTCGCCTCGGTCGTAGCTTCCGTCGTGGCTTGCGTCGTTGTCTGCGTGGTCGCCTGGGTTGTGGCTTCCGTGGTTGGCTCGGTTGGTTTTTCACTGCCTGGTTGTAGTCCGCGCACGCTCAATACGGCCGCTAGTGCGATGAGGATGATGAGGATAGGCAGAATGAGCTTTAGCCGTTTGTTTTGTCTTGGCTGGTTTTTGCCTTCGTCTGCGCTTTGCGCTGCAGGTTCTACTTCTTCCTCTGCTTCTTCTGCGGGCGTTTCTTCGCTAATGTTTTGAGGCTCTTGGCCGTCTACTTCTTCTAAGATCGCCGGTTGCGGTGGAGCTTGGGGTGGAAGGCTGGCTTGTTTGTGCAGGGTTTGAGGCAGGCGCTGGGTTTGGTCTAGTTCATCCTGTTCAAGGTTGCCAGTATCGCTGGGGTGGCTGGGGTTGCTGGCAACTATGGCATTGCCATCATTGCCGTCATTGCCGTCATTGCCAGTCTTGGTGCTTGGCACGGTGTCTGGTGGTGGCGGGGTTTGGTGGGTGTCTATATCTCCGTTTGGGTGGATGCTCATGTGGTAGGTGCCGTCTGGGCCGGTGGCGGTTACGGGTAGGGTTCGCCCGTAGTGTTTGGCGATGGAGGCAGCTATGTTCATGGCTTGCCTGTGAACGTTTGGCGCTGGTGGTAGTTGGGCTTGGGTGATGCCCGCGCTGGTGATAGTGACGGTGCCGTCAGTGTTTTGGGTGATGGTGATTGGTGGCCAGGCGGTCATTTCGTGTCCTTATTTTTCTTGTGTGCGCACGTTCTACGTAGTACGTAGAAGGGAGCGCACATGAGTGAAGTTAATCCGTGGGCTAACGCGCCGGTTGCGCCTGAGCAAGCGCCGGTAATGGCTAGGCCTGAGCGGGTGCGCGTGTGGAAGCCGGGCGCGCAAGTGTCTATGACGGGCGGGCTGCCCATTGTTTCTGCCAAGGGCCAGGATTGTCCGCTTTGGGTGGTGGCCGCTCATGGTGGGGCTGGGGCCACGTCGTGGGCGAGGCTTCTTGGCGCGGGCGATGCGGGCGCGTCTTGGCCTGATCCGAGCGGGTTTACTCGCGCGATCGTGGTGGCCCGAAACAACTATGTAGGGCTTCGCGCCGCGCAAGCGGCGGCTATCCAGTGGGCTTCTGGCCAGGTAGAGCAAGTTGAGTTGGCGGGCTTGGTGCTGTCTGCGGACGCGCCGGGCAGGCCAGTTAAAGAGCTGGTGGAGCTACGCAAGCGAGTAGAGGGAGCGTTCCCGCGCGTGTGGCTGGTCTCGTTCCAGACCGCTTGGCGCTCACAACTGGCGTGGGGTGCCCCTGTTTCGCGTGAAGTTCGCAAGGTTTTGAAGGATTTGTCTTTGATTGGAAAGGAAGTTTAATGACTGTTTTTTCTAAGGGCGTTGCCCTGATTGCTGCGGGTAAGGCACGCTTGGTAGCTGGCTTGGCCGGTTTGGAGTTGAACCCGGTGCCTGAGGCTCCCCCTGGCGTGGAGGCGAGGGTACAGACGGTGCTGAACTGGCTGATGTGGATCGCCGGTGCAACGGTGATTGTGGGCTTCATTATTGGCGGGATCATGCTGGCGGTCTCTAATGAGCGGGGCATGGGTAATGAGAATGTGCGCCGTATTGGCTTTGTGATTATGGGCGCGGTCGTGATCGCTGCGGCTGCGGCTCTAGCGAAAGCACTACTGTAATGGCGGGGGAAGAAAAGGCAGCTAACAGCCTGGTTCGCCCAGGGTTTATCATCTCTGCCCTACTCGTTGTGGCCCTGATCGTGGGTTTGGCGTTCTTATTGTTTACCCGCGAGGACACTACTAAGGCCAGTGATGGCAAGCCTGTTGAGGCCTCGTCTGCCACGCTGGCAAGCCAGGGCGAGGCGACAAGCGGAACGGATGAGGACGCGGCGGGCGCTGAGTCTGATTCTGTTTGTGGATTGGTGGCCCGCGACCAGGTGATTCCAACTCAAGCCTTGCCGTCTGTACCGGTGGGGGTGGGCACTCGTATTCAGGTGCCAAGTATTGACGGGTACGGGCCGGGCATGACCGAGGGAGTTTCGCACTGTTTTGCGCATAACCCCTCTGGCGCGATTCTTGCGGCTGCCAACTTCCTCACTTGGTTTTCATCGAAAGAACAGCTGGACGAGGTGGTTCCTGCGCTTATGGCCAAGGGGCCTAACCGGGATCGGTTGGAGTCTCAGATTAAGGCTGAATGGCAAGGTGAGACGGGATCGGCTTTGACGATTCGCGGGTTTAAGTACGAAGATCGCGGGCCAGATAACGCGATGGTGGTTCTAGCTGTTTCTCATGTGGCCTTCCCTGACAAGATTGCGGGGTTCCCGGTGGTGCTGGTTTGGCAGGACGGAGATTGGAAGGTGGAGGCTCCATCTACTGATTCTTGGGGTGAGCGGGTTATTGATTCGTTGCCTTTAGAAGGGTTCGTGGAGTGGGGCGCGTGAATGTGTCATTTTTGGGAGCTGTCTTGCAACATTAATGAGGCCGTGTCTGAGGCGACTGAGAACATTATTGCCCAGTGGGCGTTCAACATCATTCAAGATGTGTCGGCCACTTTGTTGAAGGTGGGCACGGTGTGGGTAGATATTGACACGCCTAGCTTGGATGGAGCCGATTCTGCGGTTGGTTTCATCCATTCCACCACTCGCCTTCTCGTACTGGCTTTAGCTATCGGCTCGTTTGTGGTGGCTGGTATTCACTTGTCCTTTTCTAAGCGCGGCGAGGGGGCGATGAACGTTTTGCAAGGCTTGTTAGCGCTAGCTTTGGTGTCAAGCGTCTCTGTTGGTGCGGGCCAGCTTTTGGTGGAGGCTTCAGATGAGTTCTCCACGTGGGTTATTGGCTTGGCTGTCGAAGGTGATGCAGGCCAGTTTGGCGGCAAGATTCTAAACGTTACTGGTGTTACCGGCGGCCTAGGGCTAACGGTTTTGATCGTGGGCGGTCTGGGCGCACTGTTGGCAAACATGATCCAGGTTGGCCTTATGTTTATCCGCTCATCGATGCTGATTTTGCTGGTTGGGATCATGCCGTTGGCGGCCGCCACGTTTTCTACCAAGTGGGGTAGGGCGTGGCTAGGCAAGATCATCGCCTGGTTTTTCGCGTTCTTAATGTTCAAACCGGCCGCGTCAATCATTTACGCGGTGGCGATCAAACTGGTGCAGGGAGATTCGTGGTCCATCGCCGATGGCGATGAGCTAACTCGGTTCATTACCGGGGTAATCATGCTGATTTTGGCGGTGCTGTCGTTGCCCGCACTCATTACGTTCATGGTGCCAGCCACCGAAGCGCTAAGTAGTGGTGGTTCTGGTGCTGGAGCGGGTGCGGGCGCGGTTCTGGCTACTGGCGCGATGACGGTCGCCAGGGGCGCGGGAGCGGCCGCTAGTGGTGGTACTACCGCAGCGGCAGGCGCGGCCCTTGGCGCAGCCCAAACCGCCCACGGGGCGGCTAATAGCGCAGTGGCTGGAGGTTCTAGCGGCGGTGGTGATTCTAGTTCGCCTGGAGCGTCTGGCCCGGCAGGAGCTAGTGGCTCTAACGGTCAAGACGGCGCTTCTGGCACGGATGGGGCTGCAGGCCCGTCTGGAGCTAGTGGTCAAGATGGCGCTTCGGGCGCGGACGGGTCCGCGTCCACTTCATCCCCATCTGGTGCTAGTGATGCGGCAGATACGGGCGGCTCGCCGGGCGGGCCTAGTGGCGGGCAGGAGGCTCAGCGGTGAGTGATGAGGCGGTAAAGGTCCGCACCTACGGTAACTGGCGGGTTCCACGCCGGGCAGGTTTTGGCAAGCTCGGTTTTGGTGAGTCCTTGATTGTTTTGCTTGGCCTAGCCGTGGTTTCGGTGCTGGCCATGTCTAAAGGCGTGATGATGGCCGCACTTGTCGCCGTGTTGTGGTCAGGCGCGGTGCTACTCGCGATTACTCGCGACGTGCACGGCGTATCAGTTTTAGAAAGGATTGGGCAAAAGATGCGGTTTCGACGAGCTGCGCGCAGGAAGTCAAACATTCACGCTTCTGGCGGCCTTGCGGTTGATCCAACGCAAGGTAAGTGCCACTTGCCAGGAATGTTAAGCGCTTCGCGTCTTAGCGAACACAAGGACTCTTACGAGCGTCCCTACGGGCTGGTAGAGCATGGTGATGGCACCCTTAGTGTGGTCATGTCTGTCTCACCAGAGGGAGGCGGTCTGACCGACCAGGACACGGTGGATCACCAGGTGGCATTGTGGGGCATGTGGCTTGGCGACTTGGGCGGCCAAATGGGCGTGGCCCAGGCCAGCGTGTGTGTGGAGACGATTCCTGATAGTGGGGATAGGCTACGCCGCGAGGTAGGTGCGCGCATGAGCAACCAGGCCCCACTGGTAGCCCGCCAAATCCTCAATCGAGTCGTGGATGACTATGGGCAGGGCGCGGCGAGGGTGCGCGCGTGGATTACGATCACGTTCGACCCGTCCAAGATGGGCACTTCGGCTAAGAAGCGCACGCAAGTTGTTTCACGTATTTCTTCGGACTTGCCTGGTCTTACCCAAACACTTATGGGCACTGGAGCGGGGGGAGTGCATCTTTTAACCGCGCGTGAGGTGTGTCAGCTCACGCGCGTGGCTTACGACCCGGCTAGTGAAGCCTTGTTTGAGCAGGCAGCTAACGCTGGTGAGGAAGTGGCTTTGACGTGGGAAGATGCCGGACCGATCAGGGCCGTAGCTGAGTGGGATCATTACCGGCATGATTCTGGTCTTTCACGCACTTGGGTAATGTCGCGGCCCGCGCGCGGATACGTCCAATCTGGCGTGCTACGCAAGATTTTAGAGCCCTCTCGCGACGTGCAACGCAAGCGCGTAACGATTGTTTACCGGCCTTTGGACGCGGCGAAGGCTCCAGCGGCTGCGGATGCGGATGTGAACCGCGCGGCCGCAAGGGTGGAGAACACGCCCCGGCCTACCGCTACTGCGCGCCGGGAGTTGCGCGCAGCCCAACAGGTAGCCGATGAGGAAGCATCGGGCGCGGGCTTGTTAGATTTCGCGCTGATTATTAGCGCCACAACTAGCGCCGATGAGCTAGATGATACTTCTAGCGCGGTCCAGGCACTGGCCGCTTCTTCACGCCTTTTGGTACGCCCTGCTTATGGCGCGCAAGATAGCGCGTTCGCACTCGGCTTGCCCCTTGGGCTTCGCCCCGCTTCGCAGGCATTGTCTGGAGGCTGGTAGTAGTGGCTTTCGTAACTGACCTGGTATCAGCCCTTTTCACAGGCGCGCCTACCACTGCTGGCAGTAGGGGCAAACCTGGTTCTGGCACGGTAGCTAATCACCCGGTGATCCAGCCTTGGCGCGCCACGTCTAAGCAGGCCTGCGGTTTGTTCCCTTTCATCGTGGGTTCAAACACGGCTTTGGTAGGAGCGCCCCTTGGCCGCGCCTTGCACGGTGGGGGAGCGGTTTGTGCCGACGAAATCTCGTGGTTTGAGCGCGGCTTGATTAGTGCCCCTTCGGCAATGGTGCTCGGCTTGAATGGTTTGGGTAAGTCCTCTCTGGTTAGGCGCATGATTACCGCCTCGGCCGGGTTCGGGGTACACACGATGGTTTTGGGTGATATTAAGCCAGACTATGTGGCTTTGATTGAGGCCCTTGGCGGGCAGGTAATCAGTATTGAGCATGGTGGTGCGGGTATTAACCCACTCGATGCTGGAAACGTTAGTGAGGCCGTGGCTTTGTTGGAAGCGGCAGGCAAGCTAGAAGATCGCGACAAGCTACTAGCTGCAGCCCATGAGCGTAAGAAAGACATGGTGTGCTCCCTGATCCACATTATTCGCCGCACGCCTCCCTCCGATAGGGAGGAGACGATTGTGGATGAGGCTATTCGTATCCTTGAAACCTATGATCGGCCAGTAGTTCTGGCTGATTTGTTAGAAGTGGTGCGCGCCGCTCCAGACGAGCTACGCGCAGCCGCACTGGATCGCGGCGATATTAACCACTACAGGGCGGTTACGGAGAGTCTGGAAGCGTCCCTAATGGCGTTATTGTCGGGCCGTTTTGGCGGACTGTTCGCAGTGGAGACCACCACGCCGATGATGATGGACCGCTCGGTAGTCTTTGACGTGTCCGCGTTTAAGGAAGCCTCGGAGGACCTACAAGCCGCGTTGTTGCTTGCTACTTGGTCTTACGGGTTTGCCACTGTGGAGATCGCGCAGACACTGGCGGACGCGGGCGTTGCTCCGCGTCGGCGTTACAAGATTGTCATGGATGAGCTGTGGCGCATTTTGCGCGCCTCATCGGGCCTAGTGGAGCGCATTGATTCTCTTACTCGTCTTAATAGGACGGTTGGTGTGGGACAGCTTATGGTCACGCACTCGATGGCCGATTTTAACGCGTTGGCTTCGCCTGCGGACCGGCTGAAAGCCTTGGGGTTTGTAGAGCGGTCGAAAATGCTGTTTTTGGGTGGCCTTCCCGCCCGTGAGATGGAGCTATTGGAGGGCGTGTTTGCTTTGACCGAGAAGGAAAAGTCGATGCTCACCTCATGGAACGCGCCTGGCACGTATGACCCGACCACTGGTAGGGATGCCCCGCCCCTTGGCATGGGCAAGTTCATGCTGAAAACCTCCAACGCTCCAGGCACGCCATTCCAGGTGCGTTTCGTGGCGGGGGAGGCGGCCTTGTCGGATACGAACCAAAGGTGGAACAAAAGAAGATGAGCGCGCGCGATGATGTATCAACGTGGGAGCCATCCACTATTTTAATGGCGATTTTTATCGCCATTGTGGGCGTGGCTAGTCTACTTATCACTCTTGGCGCACACGCCTGGGCGCTAGTGCGCGGGGTAGACGGTCTTTCATGGAACCCGTTTAGTCTCATGATCGAGTTATTTACTGACCGGCTTGACCCCAGTGGTGAGGTGTATTGGTGGATTGGTGGGGTAGGTGTTGTCCTAGTAGTCCTTACCCTTACTGCTCTAGTGGTGGCACTTCCACGCCGCTCTAAGCGCTCTAGGCGCGGTGATGAGGCCGCACAGTGGGCTGGAAGGGGCAAGGATATTGAGCCGATCACGAAGCGGGCTGTGGCCGCTAAAGCCCAGCGTTTAGGCGTGAGTGGCGCGGTCGGGTTTCCGGTGGGCCGCACTGTGGCTGGTGACGTGCCGGTAATGTCCTCATTTGAGGACGTGTGTATCACCATTGCAGGCCCGCGAACCGGTAAGACCACCTCTTGGGTGGTGCCCCGTATTTTCGCCGCTCCTGGCGCGGTTGTGGCTACGTCTAACAAGCGCGACATAGTAGATGAGACGCGCTCACGCCGAGAGCAGACCACGGGTGAACAAGCGTGGGTGTTTGATCCCCAAGGGCTAGCTGGTGAAGAACAGTCATGGTGGTGGAACCCGCTATCTTACGTGACTGACTATGTGCAGGCAGGCGCGTTGGCGGACATGTTTTTATCTGCTGAGGACGTGTCGAATAAGGACGGTAACGACATGTGGGATCAGTGGGCGTGCCAACTGATCGCCCCGATGCTTTTAGCCGCCGCTAAGGCAGGTCGGCCAATCACGGCTTTGCATGCTTGGCTGTCTGACCAGACCAACGATGAGCCGGTGCTTTTGCTCCGCAAGCTCGCTGGCGAGAGTGTTAAGGATGACGTGCGAGATGATCTGCTTAAGGCCGCCACGAGCCTGGAAGGGTTTATGGGCATGCCCGCTGAAACGCGCGGCAGTGTTTATGGCGGCGCGGTGCGGATCATGCACTTTTTGAACAACACTCGCCTTATGCGTTGGGTCACCCCCGTCAAGGGTATGCGCGAGTTTCACCCAGGCGAGTTTGTGAAAACGCGCCAGAGTTTGTATTGCTTATCGCAAGAAGGGCGCGGGAGTGCAACCCAGATCGTTACACCGCTTACCGTGGCTGTGGTTGAGGCGGCCACGGCCTACGCCACTACCCAGCCGGGAGGTAGGTTGTCTACTCCCATGCTGATCGAGTTGGACGAGGCGGCGAATGTGTGTAGGTGGAATGAACTGCCCTCGCAGTATTCCCATTTTGGTTCTCGCGGGCTTTGTGTAGACACGGTGTTGCAGTCGTGGAGTCAGGGTGAGCGAGTGTGGGGCGAGAAGGGCATGAAGGCTCTTTGGTCTGCTGCGAATTTGAAGGTTTATGGCGGAGGCGTGTCAGAGCCGGAATTCTTGCGCAACCTATCAGAGCTGATTGGTACGCATTGGGTGGATTCTACCCAGATTTCAAACTCAAGCCAGGGCCGGTCGTATTCAACATCTAAGGCATCCCAACAGAGGTCTATTGCCACGGTGTCGGACTTGCAGGCACTACCGCAGGGTAGGGCGTGGGTGTTTGCTTCGGGCGCGGTAGCCACTTTGGTGCGGCTGATCCCGTTTTGGGAGCAACCAGATTATGAGCCAGTTAAGTAGTTAAGGAAGATTGTCATGGCAGATCAAGTGATGAACGAAACCAGTGCGGAAATGGTGCGCGCATGGCGGGTGGCTATGGCGGTGGGCCGTTTCATGGCTATGCGCCGACACCAAGCCTTGCGCAAGGCCGAACAGTCCTCGCTCCAGCATGAGCGGGCGTTGCGAAGGGCGATTGAGGATGAGCGCTTGTTAGCGCAAAAGGTTTACGCTCAAGCGCTTGACGATAAGTGGTGGAACAGTGCTGTCCAAGATGACGCGGCCTACGTTTACGGGGTGGCGCGAAGGTTTAGCGATATTGACCCCCAGGCCGAGTTAGCAGCCCGCAGGTGTGAGAGGGAGGCTAAAGAGCGGTGGGGTATTGACGTTCACGCTCCACTAGCAAGCGCTAGTGAGATTCCCAGCGTTGAGGAGGCTTTGCAGGACGCTCCCGTGCTCGATGGTGAGAATCCGGTGGAGTTGAAACCGGCCGTGCAAGAAGTGTTATACCGGGCCTATCAGGATGGGGAATATCAGATGGTGGGCCAGGATCGGGCCGAAGCTATCTTGGACTACGTACAAGAGCAGAAGGACACTGTCCCAGATTGGCTAAATGATCTTTGGCAAGAAGATTTATCCCAGTGGCTAGATGGAGACGCTCATATCGCGCAGCGGGTGCGCGAGATTTACCCCGACATTAAAGCAGCTGAGCAAATGCAAGCTCAAGCCGCGGGCATGGCCGCTCACGCCCAGCGCGAGGCGCGCATTGAAGGCCGGGAAGGGCACGAGGCTAGGAAGGAGCTAGAGGTGGGCGATCCTAGCGGGGTTGAGGAAGGCGCGGCGGTTAAGGAGATGAGCGAAGCCAAGCACGCCGGACGCGGCGCTGAGGCGGCGTGGGACACGATGCAGGCCCGCCAGGCACACGCCCAGTCCTTGCTAGATCAGGGAGCGGACCCGCAGGCGGTGCGAGCGGCGATGACGGCCGATAAGGGACTGCACCAGCCCGCTCGGACGGCCACGCGCAAGACCGGCAAGACAAACACTACGCTCGCGCGCGTGCCCAGTAAGAAGGCGGTGCGCGTGCAAACCCGCCACATGTAGCACGAGATGAAGGCGGCCGACACTACATAGTGTCGGCCGCTAGTTTTATTCGCGAGGCTGGATAATGTCAGGAGAGGCTGGCTCACAAGGCAACTCCCCATCAGGGTGAGGACGCAGGTCACGGTGACCGCCCTCGACGCTGCAGCCCTTGAATGGGCCATCATTGTCTAGTAGTACCGCCATGATTGGATCAGCGTAGTTCACCAGCCACTGCGCGGCGGCTACTGGCCCGTCGTTTACACGCATGTGCTCCCAGGCAAGCCATAAGGCTTGCAAGCGGTAGACCGCTTCATCATGCTTCCACCATTGCGGGCACCACGTCATCCGCCCTTTTGGTAGTGCGCGTTCGTAGATGCGCACAAGAAAATCACGCACGAACACGTCCAAGGTGGGGTAGTACAGGCCAGGAGTATCTACTTCTTCACTCATACCTATTACGTGGGGTGTGCGCGCACTAGCGGGAGCGGCCACGCCCACGCTCGGGTGGCAACCAAGTCGGCATATTTGGATGCCGGGTTGGATGGTCCAGCTTCTTGAGCTGCGGGACCTCACCAATACCAGGTAGCGGCGGCCGCTTACGCTTCGGCGTTTCATCACTGTTAGTGTTGCCGTCATTGTCGGTCAAGTGCCGGCGTAGCTCACCGATGTAGTCCCCATGACCAGCACCAGCACGGTTGTCGCTATGCTCGGCGGGCTTAGCAAAACCTTGGGGAGTGGCAAGCCAGGGCCTGCGCTGGCGGATACGCTCAATCTCTGCCTCGCGACTATGTTCACCTACATTGGCTTGAGCCACTACCGGCTCAACGATCTGCGCAGGCGAAACATGCGGCTCCGGCTCGGTCTTGATTTCCGGTAGTGTGTCTTGCTGCAATGGCACCGGTGCGGCCTGTAGCTGTGTGAAGGCTTGCAGGTGCGGTGCTTCCACGCGCACGCGCTCGTACACGCCGCGCGTGTCACGCAGCATAGCGGCCGCAGTGTTGGCCTGTTGGGCTTGCACGTACAAGTCGGCCAACGCTTTTACTAGCTCCATTGTTGCCACCAGGGCAAGCGCGTAGGACACTTCACTATTCTTAGGAGTGATCGCAGTGCTTAGTAGTTGTGCTCCAAGGACAACCCACGGGCTTGCCCCACCGTGTTGCACGGGTCGCTGTTTTAGTTGAGCGCTACGCCCCACTTGGCGCGCGCAGTAGTCCAACGCGCCTCGCATCTCATCACTTAAGTCTGGCTGTTGCGCAGCGGCAGCGAGTAGCCCAGCCACGTCATTAGTGGCGTTAGCAAGAGCAAGCCGGTCAGTGGGATCAACCTTGCTCAGTTCATCGCGGAAGATTTCCAAGCCGCGCTTGTGCCCAAGCCATTCTTCTCTGGTGTATGAGCGGCGGCCGCCTGACAGGGGCATACCCTTCCATGCGTCTTGCCACGCGGCAACCGCGTCAGTGGCGGACTCGATAGTGTCGGGCCAACGATCACGAAGCGCACTGAGCGTGAGGTCACGCGCGATTGATCCGCCCGCATACCATTGCGTCTTTACGCCCGGCTTAGTGTATAGCGCCGCCGAGTAGCCCACCACAACATCAGTGCGGCCCTTAGCAAAGCGCGGACGCAACCTCACGCCCAGGCTACGCGCGCGTGCGATGAAGTCCACCTCGTTAGTAGCGGCCTTGGACGCTGCGCGCAAGCGTGACTCAAGCGCGGCCCGGTCGGTAACTTGTTTACCTGCTCGCGCTGCAGCGTTGAGCGCTTTAGCACTGTCACACTTGGAGCTGCGCGCGTGTTCGCGCGACTCGACAATGCGTAGCTCGTATTTGTGTTCAAGCGTGTTGCACGCGCGTTGGCTACGCGGTTGATCGTTCCAGAAGTTCCACCGGGTGCCGTCCTCACGAATAATGTTCGCGGCAATGTGAATGTGGTCCCCACCGTTCTTAGACGTGCCGTGATGGATAGCAACCCATCGACACTCAGACTTGCCCGACGCGGCGGTGAACTCCATCTCGTCCATGAAGTCGCGCGCGATTGCCGCCCACTTGTCCTCAGACAATGGCCCCTCATCGGGGGAGAGGGACAAAGAGCAGTGCCACACGTGGTTCGGCCCGTAATCGACTACGCGCGTCTTGCCCATCTCAGGATCAAACTTGCGGATAGGCCCGCGCGGGAAGCGTTCGGTCTCGTGCATGAATGAGTCGAGATAGTTCGCTATCTCGCTTGCTTGAGCGATGGACAACTCCGACCAGTCGCCCCACCTGTTCATGATGGTGCTCGATCCAGCTACCAAGTGTGGCTCGGTGTGTTCGTTAGCGCGTCCAGGGCCAACCAGGTAACACATAAGGCCGCCAGTGTCGCCGCCATCAACAATGTTGGGCATCATCGGCGCACACTCGCAAGTAAGTAGTTGATCTCATCAACGCTACGCTCAACTTGGCCTAGCACATCATCAATATGTTTAGGCAGTTCCTGTTTGGCGTGAGCGTAGCGAGTGAGTTGGTTGAGGTTGTTAGCCAAGCCGGTGAGCTTGCGACGGTAATCGCGCAAGTCGGTAATAACCTCAGCAAGATTGTCGGTATCAATTTCTTGTGCCGAAGCTGGATGGAGCGTGGCGTGCAGGAGAGTGCGCGCCATTGACCAGCCAAGGTTCTTTGCCTTTGCTTCAAGCAAGGCACGTTCGCTGCGTGTCATGCGCACGCGAACTTCTGCGTCACGACGAACACCATTGAGTGAGCGGGGAGCACGACGAAGATCGCGCGTATTAACGCTCTTAGCATCTTCGTTGCTCATGTCAGTCCTAGTCTCTCTCAGCGTAGCGACCCGAAGGGATCACACCTCTAGTGTGCCCCAGGTAGAACCCCGTGTCTACCTGCAAGCCTGTTAGTGGGTACACTAACATATAGCTTGCTACCCAGGCGTCCGCGCACACTGTTGTGTGCGCTAGGGCGCGAGGTGGACGCACCTTGTGCGTTTGGTTGGCGTGGGTTGCAAGCTACATGGATGTGGCTTGTCCGCTGCCGCGTTGCGCACGCGCGCGAGTCGCACAGCACGCGGGGAAGCGATGGTGAGTAGCGCGGCCGTGTCTGCGTTGCAATGTCGTAGCGTGAAGGCGCGAGGCTGCGCCTTGAGTCAAGAGCGTTGCTGAAAGTTTGCACCCGCGCTTGCGTGGGTGCGTTGTTGGTTTGGTTCGGTTTGGTGGTTGTGCGCGTTTGTGCGCGCACAACCTACGTGGCTTACGAAGCCATTAACCCTTGGCTTTTGTGAAGTGAAAGGAACACATTTAATGTCGAACCAATTCGATCCAGTGGCCAAACTGTTGAACCAAGATGAGAACCGGGAGCGCGCGGTGCGCGAACTCGGCGCGGCGATGGTCCAACTTGAAGCGGGCGTATCCTCATACAAGGACGCATACAAGACGGCAACTGACGCGGGCTGGACCAAGCGCGAACTAAACGCCGCAGGCTTCTTCGACGTTGCCAAACTTCCAAAGGTCAGGAAGATCAACCCGAGTCAGCCAGAAGCGCCGGCAGCCGATCTCTAGTCGGACCGGCCCCGCTCAGCTCCAGGCGCAAGGACTGACCTTCGCCACAGAACGACTAACACGCCCATAATCAGCACACCGGGCGTGCCGAAGATAATCGCCAGGCACACACATAAGAGGGTAATGGAATCTACGAACTGTGCAGCGGCGCGTAGCGCGTCTTCAATCTCATTGATCATGCCAACTACAGTTGCGGCGGTGTTGAACGCCGGCCGCGCGCGGCCGGCGCGATAGCTCACATATCGCGAAGGACGGCTCTCATCCCGTTCCTTTACCGGCTGAGCGCACGTGAAACGCTGGAACGGCTCACCCCCAGCACTTTGCCGATCTGCGTGAATGTCGCGCCGCCCTCGCGCATGGTCTTGGCAGCTTTGACCCGCTCTGGTGTCATCACAGTTGGTCGCCCTCCAAGCCTGCCCTGGGCGCGTGCGGCTGCAAGGCCAGCGCTGGTGCGCTCTCGTATCAAGTCGCGTTCAAACTGTGCGAACGCGGCGGCCATGTGAAACACGAGCCGACCTCCAGGCGTTGTCGTATCAATCGACTCAGTAAGCGAACACAACTCAACCCTGCGCTCATCCAGCTCTTCAATAACGTGCACAAGGTGGGTCAGAGAACGCCCTAATCGATCCAGTCTCCACACGACGAGAGTGTCCCCCTCGCGCAAGTAGTCAAACGCCTGCGCAAGCTCCGGCCGATCAGCGCTGGCACCCGAAGCATGGTCAGTGAAAATACGCGTGCATCCAGCTTTTTTCAGGGCGTCCACCTGAGCGTCCACATGCTGATCGAGAGTCGAGACGCGCGCGTACCCAACAAGGCTCACAGCGCACCTCGCCCATAGCCGTAACCCGACTGGAGCTTTCGCCCATGCGAGGGCAAGGAGTGGGGCATGGAGCGGCTGGCCTTTGTGAGGCGTGGTGTTTCTGTGATGCCTGGTAAGTGCTCGCGCAGTGGGGTGACGACCTTTCTTAGCACCATTTCCAATCGCGTGTTACTTCCTGTGGCTTGACTGTAGAATCGTGCCGCCAAGAACTCTTCTCTCAGAGCATGGCCGGTAGTGAATCTGCGTGGATCCAGGCTCCAACCAGCCTGTTCACAAAGCTGCGTATAGAACATGAACTGGCTGCGCGTATTGCCTTCTCGGAACGAATGAATCGTATTGATTTCTCCCCATGACTCAGCCAGCGATTTCACGAAAGCGTCCCTGGGCATTCCGCGGAAATAATCCTGGTGCCTGATCAGCTCATACTGTTGTTCAGCGGCCGCAGTCAGTGTCTCGCCGGCAGGGTAATACCCGTAAGTGCGCCAAGGAGCCTCAGGATCACCTGGTTCGAAATTGACGACATCAGGGTAGCTCTTAGTCATGTGCGTATCTGGCGCGGTTCGTTCCTGCCCTGCCCACTCATACACATCCTGAAAAATGTGGTAGTGAATAGCTTTCATATGCGCATAGTCAAAACGGCCGTCAACAGGGTGCTGAGCCAGCTCTGCCATACGGATCAAAGCAGCCTTCTCTTCCAGTCGCTGCAACTGATCCTGGTCTTCGATGCCGTAAGGGGCGCCAGGGCTAGTGAACTTGTTGCGCAGCACAGTTGTGCCTGGAATGAAATAGTCACTCCACGTGTAGAAGGCAGCGCCGGTCATTGATGTGGTGAATCAGCACTCACTATACGACAGATAGCCTCATCTGCGGACATGTGACCTTCGGCTACCTTTTGAGCAAGCGTGCGTGCATACGGGTCGGTGACCCGATGCCCAGCTAATGCTAGCCCAGCATCTGCAACTGCAAGCGCATCCTGAGCGCTCTTACGTGACGTTGCAGGGTTTTTGAGCACTGTTGGCATAGTCCCCTCCTTCGGCCGAAAACCCCAAAACAACCCTTTTCGTTTACTCGTAATTTTACCTGACAGGCGTGCACTACTCAATAGGTGCGTGTTTTGACCAGTTGGGTCTGCTGAAGGTTTGGCCCACATCCTTCCCTGACCCACAATCATGAAGCGCCCCGATGTTAACCACACCTTCAGCAGACCCCGTGATTGGTTATCCTGTTCGTATACTGTCCGTTCATTAAAACAAGGGGGGCTTGCGTGCGGCCTGTCAAAGAAGTTGGGTTAAGCCATGTGTTACTAGACCTTGAAAACTATCGGATCCCGGATTCACAGGCGTCACAAGATGATGCATTGCGTTACCTGTTTGAGTCGGAGAATGTTCTAGAGCTGGTTGAGAAGATCGCGCACGATGGTTATTTGGACAATGAGCTACCTCTTGTTGTGCGAGCGGAGACAGAAGGTGGGGAAACCGGAGAATTCATTGTGCTGGAAGGGAATCGTCGAGTCGCTGCCTTAAAAGCGCTTAGTGGACTAGTAACTCCGGATGGATGCAAGAAGCAGCTGAATAAGGTGCGAAAGAAGTACGCCCATGAGCTGAAGAACTTGCCGACGAAGATTCGGGTGATGGTTATGGAATCGCGCGAGAGTGCTTTACCGCACCTCGGCCGAATGCATATTGGGGATTCGAAACGGCGGTGGAGCCGTGACCAGCAAGCAACGTTCTACTATTCGATGCTTGATAAAAACACCAACGTCAGCGATCTCAGGGTGCGCTTCCCGAACCAGCCTGGTTTGAATAGGCTATTGAAAATGGCGTCGGTTCGGCGCTTCATCTCCCATGCTAAGTTCACGGATGGCTCATTGAGGGCGTACGCGGCGTCGGCGGATTTGACGATGTCATCGTTCGAATATGCTTATCGCAGTAAAGATATTGCGGATGCGGTTGGGATCAGTTTTAACGACGACGGACTCATTGAGCCATCTCCGGAGCGAGAGGGGGCCGAGCTTGATGGGCAAAAACTTGGCGCGTTGGAACTGTTGCTAACAAAGTTCCGATCGAATGAGCTCAATACGCGAAGTGCGGCGTTAAAGAAGGGCACTCCTGAGTATGTGGAGCTTATTCGTGAGCTTGAAGGTAAATCGGAAACGGCCGATGGACAGACTCCACGACCGGACGAAGGATCTACTGAGAAGAAGGAAGAGCAGCAGAGCTCGTACCCAGGCGGAGCAAATACCCCCTCAAATGAGGAGATGCGCGGTGACGACCAGCAGGGCAATAACAGTGAAGAATCGTCGTCAAGGAGTCGCAATGATCCACGCACCTACCGGCACCTCAACATGAAGTCCGTGGAGAACTTATATCGCGATGACAAAGTTCGCGGTAACATTCAGATCCTGTTTGTTGAACTCCAGAAAATCAACGTTAGTGATCTTCCCGTAGCGTCAGCGATGCTTATGCGTGCCGTTTTAGAAGCAACGGTGAAGTGGACATTGACGGATCAAGAACAGGATAACCGTAACCAGCTAAAACAATTGTTCAAGGTTGTGCAAGATAAAGCGAATTCCGAAAACTGGCGGTGCAGGAGTAACGTAAACAATATAGCAAGTGCTGATGTCTCGACCCCTGGCTCGATCACGTGGTTCAACATCGTCGCCCATAATTTCGATTTTCGCCCTGCGGGGGAAACGCTTCACCAAGCGTGGTCACTGGTTTGCCCCGTCATAGAACATATGTTGAAAACGTCTCTCGATGGCACTCCATAATGGCGCGAGCCACCCTTGGCGGGGCGACGAGTAGTTCTTTTGCTTTTCCTGGTTTGGTTGCAGAGTAGGTGATTTCGAGATCGGCCATAAAACTGTCACGGTATAGGTGACGGATGAGTGAGTGATCGTCGTATGTTAGTAGCCAGTGGGCTGTAGGTATGCGATGGATATGCTCGGCGAGTGCTTCGTGATCTCGCCCGTCGAAAGCATTTAGGTAGAGTGATCCTCCAGCTGCAACATAGGGCGGGTCAATATAAATCAGCGCTTCAGGCTCGTTTCCGTAGCGTTCAATTATGTCTCTCCCGTCCAAGTTGTGAAGCACGATCTTGTCGGCGAGGGAACCGAGGGCGTTGATCCGGTTGGACAGAGTCGTCCTATTGAACCTTGCGTCGATTTTGTATGCGCCTTGTTGTTGTTTTCCTCCAATGACGCCGGCGTTGAGAATTCCGGATCGGTTAGTGCGATTCAGGTAGAAAAATGCTAGTCCCAGAGAACACAGATCTGTGTCGTCCTCTTCCTGGTATATATTCCGTTGGCGTTTCCATTCATCGAGTGTCAGCGGTATGGATTGCACTTGTTCGATGAGCCAAGAAGTGTGGTATTTGACGCAGTACCAGAAAGCGTAGACGGCAGGGTCTATATCATTAATAACCAGCTTGGCGATTATTCCTTCGCGCAATAGTGCTGCGCCGGCACCGGCCCCACCAGCGTAGGGCTCGATATAGATAGGGTTTTCCAGATCTAGATGTTGAATAAGGTCTGCGAAGAATCCTGCCATGGTTGCTTTTCCGCCGGGGTAACGTAGAGGGGAATGCGTGCCATACCGGCGGCTGGTGACGATGCGTAAACGATTGATCATGGTAGTTATCCCCTGAATGATGATGTCACGACAGTGGCCGAAATTAGGTGAGGCATGGTGCGTGGATGTTGTTAGCTTTGAAAAGACGAAAGTGTCGGGTCGTTGGGCTAGTTTCCTTGTTCATGTGGCGGGTTGGTGTACCTCGGAGAGGACAGCGACGTGTCGTTGGTAAAGAAATGTGGGATATGCCTTGATCCAAGATTGAAGCGAGTCTACACCCGGCCGCATACGAGGCATTCTTCTTCGCTAATGTCTCCGCGCACGTAGTCAGTTAGGTTCCTGGTAACTCGCCTTGTAGGCTCATTTCCCTCGTGCCAGCCTAAAGCAAGAGCGTCGAGCACGATTTCCCGTTGCGTCTGGGTCATGCCGTGGAACAGCCCGGGCCAGCGCTGCTCAGTGTCGAAAGCCTCCATGGTACCCCTTCCTTCTCCTCGCAATTTTACCTGACGGGCGTGCATTACTCAATGGTCGCAGGTTTTGAACGATTACGGTTGTGGGCATGACTTTTGCGCGTGTGGATTGTTTTATTTCGCGGGCTTTTGTGATCGCCGCCCTGGGCGTGCATTAACGGTCGATATTGCACGCCGCGTTGTTGAACTAGGCTACGTCTAGGTTGAGGTCGGTTAATCGTATTTGGCGGTTGAGACTGAAAAGTTCTCGCAGATTCGAGTGCGTATAAGTGTTGGGGGGGATCATTGGATAGACAGGGGCAAGACACCATGCCAGGGCGGCTGGCCGACAATCCCAATCAACACCCGCCAATCAGGACCTGTCAACAAGGTAACGGGGCGGTTTGTCGTTCGATCATTTTTATGAAGTTAGTGACGGTAATACCGGAGCCGTTGATTCCTGACTCGTTTGCTTCTGCCAGTATTTGCTTATCTATTTGATTAGCGAACCCGCCTGCTATGTAAGAAAAGAACGCTAGTGGATAACTGCTGTGACTGTAGGTGTCGAGTTTGCCAATGTAGTTGTGCACCATGCGGTTGTGGTGATCGCCAATGATCGAGTATTTCGAGTAGGCCACAACAGGCCAAGCAAAACAGACACGGCCGAAGCCGCTAACCAAACCAAACCAAACCAAACCGCCAAGCGTGTCCCGAGTAGGCCACGAACCAAGTCAGATAATTCGGCAAATTGCGCCTTGCAAGGAGTCTCTGAGTGGGAGGGATTCCTTGCAAGGAGCCTAGTGGGAATGTGTATAGATCAGTGTTACCAGGGTATGAATCCGTGGTAGGCTGCTTTGCCTTTATCTATGTCTTGGTCAATCTTCTCTAGGTATTGGCGTTCTTCTTTGGAACTAGCATTTCGGTGGTTTCTTCTGATGCTTCTTTGCACTGAAAAACGAGACAGAACAATGCTCAACACAATGGTTAGGCCTACTGCAAGCCAGAATGTCCAATCCATTTGGGCCTCTCTAAGAGATCAAGGGCGTTCCAGTCCAGCCCATGCCGCGCACGCGCGGGACAGAGCGAGGAATACTTAGTCGCCGGTTGAGATTAAGGGGGTCATCCCCGCACGCGCGGGGAAGAGATCCCTCCCCCCCCCTAGAGGGATGCGGCTACGGCTTTGCGGATGAAGTCAGATCGGTTCTTCGTCTGGTTGTCTATGGCTTTGACCATCGACTTAGGAAACTTCACCGCGACGGTGATTAGTTGCTCGTCGCTAATAGCTGCCGGGCCGTGGTGGATACGTTCTAAGTGGCCTGTCCATGACTCTGATTCAAACTCGGCGCATAGTTGATCAATGTCTGCGTCAGTGATCGTGGTGCCGTTAGCTAGCGTGTACTTGCTCATCATCTTCTCCTTAACGCCTTATCGATCTCGGTGCGGACTTTCTTAGTAGGTGGGGTCATTGCGTGGAAGATAAGCCAGTTGCCATCAGCAAGTAATGAGCCAATGAGTTCAACCTCTCTACCCTCGGGAGTTAAACCGATACGCACTTCCAGCTCTCCAGGAACACGCACCGCTCCAACCAGATAATTCTCCCAAGCTGACTGCACCTGCTCCGTGGTCAAACCGTGCTTAAGAGCGTTCGGATGAACTACCACCACACCCCCTAATAATACCCATGATATTACCCATTATAATACCCGAAATAATGCCGCGCTAGAGGTAGCCAGAATCTACGGTTAAAAATGTAAAATAACCGTATTGATAATATACGCGCCCCATAGGGGTCTAGGGGGTTAATTCCTAAGTCTGAAAACAGGTAAAAATGACCGGCGTTCAAGCTGGTTCCTATCTGCGTAGGGCCAGGCCTGCGGTTTTGGTCGGCGCGCGCCGGGTAGCGGGGTGCTGGGTTGGATGGTCCAACTTCTTGAGCTGCGGCACTTCTCCAATGCCGGGTAGTGGCGGCTTGGAACGCGCGGGTTCTGTTTCGCACGATTCTTCCACTTGGGAATGATCGCGCTGTTGCTGCCTGGTTTGGGTGCGTTGCAAAGTTTCTACCGCTTCTTCGCTTGGTTTTTGCGGGTTGAGCTGGTCGATGATCCAGTTAGAGTTTTGGATTACCCGCTCCCCGGTGGCGAGGATGGTTTCTTCGTCCGCGTTGGCCCATCCGGCAATGTATCCAGTGGAGTAGTCGGCCGTATCTAAGCCGAAGTATTTACTGACTAGGTAGGCGCACGATTCGGCTTCTACTTCTTTGATTCCCCGGTGCATAGACTCAGTTTGATCTGCCTGGTCCATGTGCAGGCGGGCGTGACTGATCTCGTGGATGAGAGTTTTGAATTGGTGGCCCTCGGGAGCGTCGGCGGCTACTGCAATGGTTTTCTCACCTTGCCCCTCGATCATCGGCCGTATTGTTACCCCGTATGCGCCTCCAAGAGCTTTGCGCGTGGTTTCTTCGTACTTGTATCCAAGGTCTGCCACGATCTGTTTAGCGCGCTGCCATAACTGTTCGGAACGCTGCCCGGTTACTTGGGGTAGGTCTTTGCCCTTGATTGGTTCACCTTCGGTTTGGTGGTAGCCAAATGTTGGCCGCACGGTAAATCCTGTGACGGCTCGCTTCCAGATAATGTCTTTCTTGTCGTACTTATCTAGCTCGTCTTTATCTATTGGCCGGTCCTCACCTTTTAGGAAGGGTAGCTTGTAGGTGACGGGGGCTAGAACTTGGTAGCTTTTTTCGCCTTTTTGGACTTGTCTACCTAGCTTTTTCCAAGCCGTGTAGGACGCAAACGAGGATTCCATGCTTCCGCGCTGGCGGGCCTGGTTGTTGAGCCACACTAGGTTGCGGAATGAATACTGGGGCATTTGCGTCATATAGTCCAGCATGTCTTTCCACGTTTGCGTGTCTTTGAACCGGGACGCTGCGGTGGCTATTTCTTCGTGAGCTTTCGCGAGTTTCGCCTCGCGTTCTTCCTTGGCTTTTTCTTTGCTTCGACTAGCCATGTTAGTTGCCTACCTGGCCGGTTTTAGCTTCTAGGGCTTGGACTCGCCCCGTGAGTTGTTCGATCTGGTCTTGCTGGGCTTCGACCTGCTCGATGAGGGTTTCTACTAGCTCTAGCGTGGTGTATTGGGTTTCCATTTGATTCTCCTGGTTAGTTGTTTTTGTCGTTTTGGGTGATGATGTGTAGTTCTTGCCGGGCAATGTCTGCCCCGATGTGGTCTACCCACACGTCGTGAGCTACTCGCTCTTGCCCGTCTTGACTGGTGTAGCCGCGCGCGCGGTAGGTGCCGGTGAACAGGACGGCAGCGTTGCCGTTTAAGTCTTGGAAGTCTTTTAGTTTCACGGCGGCCTGGCCTTGGATTCTTAGGTAGTAGGCGGTTGTTGCCGCGTCCTCCCATTTGCCGCTTTCTAGGTCTTTAGCGCGGTCGTTCACGATCACGGTTGCCCGTCCTTGATAGGTGCCGTCGTCGTTCATGGTGAGTTTGACGGGGCCTGCTAGGTTTCCAGCTCGTACTATGTAGCTCACTGTTTGACTCCTTAATGGTTGGTTTATTACTTGCTTGGTTAGATTCGGACGGCTTGCCATTGCATGCCAAGCCAATAAGCGGTGTCTAGGGGTACTTGTTCGACGTGCCCGCCCACGTTAGGGGCGTGGATCATGAGCCGGTTCCCACCTGCGTCTTTACCGGCGTAAATACCGATGTGGTGGTAGTGCCCGCTACCCGGAGTGGCGAAGCCGATCAGGTCGCCTGGCTGTAGGGCTGATTCGTCTATGGGCGTGCCTGCTTTGGTAATGATGTCGTGGGCGGTGCGCACGTTGAGGGGTTTGCCAAGGTCGGCGTAGACGCGCACGACTAGGCCCGAACAGTCCAGTCCGTCCGCGCTGGTGCCTCCCCACACGTAGGGAGTGCCAAGATATTTTTGAGCACCGGCCACTACTGACGAGGCTGAGACACTGCCTTGAGTGTATTTTCCGGCCAACTGTTTGATTTTGGCTACGTAGTCTTGCGTTTCAGAGTATGGGGGTATGCCCCGGTGTTGTTGCACTGCTCCAGGGCCTGAGTTGTATGCGGCCAGGGCAAGATCAACCACGTTGCCAACGGCTTGCCCGCTAGCCACGTAGGCTTTCACGGTCTCTACTAGCCCGCACATGAACTGGCCTTGACTAGCGATAGCGTCGATAGGGTCGAACGGGTCGGCCACGCCGTCCCCGTTTGCGTCTATCCCGTTAGAGGCCCACGTGTCGGGCATGAACTGGGCGATACCTTGCGCGCCTGCTGGGCTAACAGCGGTGGGGTCCCACCCGGATTCAGCCTCGATTTGTCCGGCGATGAGGCTGGGCGTGATTTCGGTGCAGATACTGCCCGCTTCCATCACGGCTTGCACGTATTCAGGGGGAACTCCCTCCAGGCCCGTTCCTGCTCCTTCAGCGTCGCCTCCAGCCATCATGAGGGGCAAGAGCATTAGAGGGCCTGCGAGGAAGGCGATTAGTGACTTTTTCACAGCCTGCGCCCTTGGCTTTGCTGCGCGCTTGCAGAATGATTGGCGTTCCTGGCGTGGCTGGGGTTGCTGGCAACGCTGGCGCTGCCAGTATTGTTGGTTTGCCCCGTCTGGTTTGGTTTGGTGTAAGGGTCTGCTAGGGCGATGATTTCGCGGATTCGTTCAGGGTTAAACCCGGATGAGCGGCCCTTTTGGGTTTCTATGATTGGGGCTGATAGTAGACCTTCATTTTTGAACTGCTCTACCAGGTCGGGCCGCTTGCTC